>JBMONO010000036.1:0-43290 GCA_049323655.1 Thermodesulfobacteriota bacterium
TCGCCTCGTAATTGATTGAAATTGCGAGGTAATTAAAACATGCATGCTGAACGAAGTCAAGCTGAAATGTTGAATTTATTCTGTAACATCAACCAGATAGATAAAAAATAGATTTTACGATTGCATCGACATTAAAAGCCCTAAAAAACTCATCGAGGTGGCACTGCCGCTGGATACCATCAACGCTGCCTGTGCTTATGAAAAAATGCCGGGTATCGGCGCATCCGTGCTGAATTCTTCTGAGGGAAAGAAAAAAGGAGACCGCCGCGTCAGCGATCTCCTTGTCGTGCAAACGCCCTTATACGACGCCGTCAAAAGGTGAGAACCTTTTCACATTCCTCGACCAGTTCGTACAGATCGGTCATAAAGCCCATCGGGCAGGCAGCTGATCCCGTTTGACCACGGGATTTGAGACAGACACCTCAGACAATCAGCTCGCCGCCGCCGGCGTCGAACTCCGCGATCTGGCTTTTGACATCAAATTCAGGGGTGGAGATTTCATTAAACTCCACGCCCCGGCCAAGCATGAACATCTTCACCTCTTTGCCCTTCTTCAAACTGACATTGGCCAGTCGGACCGCGTTGTAAACGGTTTCCGCATCATTGGATGAAATCACATACAACCATGCCATTTTACACCTCCCCGCCTGCTGTTTTATGGCTCATTGCCCAACCGATCATAGCGGCAAGGCGCAACAATCTCTCCTGAGCCCTTTTATGCTTACAATTCAAAGCAGATCTGCATATAGGTGCGATCATTGTTATCGCACTGGCCACCACCCCTCCATTCCTCGCCGCTCTCTCTACCGACGATTGAACGGATCTCACGCATACTAATCTTTGTCGGAATCGTAAAAAGGGACGATTCCGACGGGCCATGTTTTGTAACTCATTGTTTTCACTTTCCCCCCTGCCCTGGTTTGCGGTTTTTTACGGGACCGTCAATCTTTCCGATCCCTTCTTTCCCAAGGGGATGGTGATGACGGTGATCCGGTCGTCAACCTGGCCAGAGCAGCCGCTGCCTGTCATTGCGGCAATGGATGCAAACAACAGCACTCTAAATAAACGCATATGCATACATTAAGTTTTCAATGTCAAGATAAAAATCAACATTGCCGACTACGCCAGGGATAACTGCGCGTTTTCCTGTTGCCATCTGCACGCCGGATAAAATGAGGCCGAGCACCCCAGACCATCTGGAGGCGGTGCCGAGCCACTGTCTTTTCACCCGACATTCACCAGAAATCATTGGACTTTTCTCCGCTAAATAGCGCACAATGACAAAAGATGCTCTCACTGCGACGCTCTCCAGAAAGAGGCACCTTGTCAAAAGAGACGGCACATACCTGCGCATTGCGTGCCTTCACTGGTACCGGGTAAGGGTACGAACACATCCATTGCAGCACGGAGCAAATCTGCGCACTCACCAATCCTGCGCCAAGGAGGAAAACCATGCCGGTCGCCGATTACCAAACCTATTGCCGGATGCTCGACCGAGCGCGAGGCGGTCGCTTCGCCTACCCCGCCATCAACGTCACCTCGCTATCCACCGCCAACGCGGTGCTCCAGGGACTAGCCGACAGCAAAAGCGACGGCATCATCCAGGTCTCCACCGGCGGCGGCGCCTTTGCCTCCGGTGCGTCCGTCAAAGACATGGCTCTCGGCGCCATCTCTCTGGCCGAACATGTCCATCGCGTCGCGGCCCGCCACCCGATCTATGTTGCGCTCCACACCGACCACTGCCAGGCAGACAGACTCGACCAGTTCGTCATTCCCCTCGTCGAGGAGACGGAGCGACGCCGGGCCGCAGGCCTGCCAAATCTCTTCAACAGCCACATGTTCGATGGCAGCGCTCTGCCGCTCGCCGCCAACCTCGATATCGCCGTCAAACTGCTGGAACGCTTTCGCGCCAGTGAGCTGCTCCTCGAAATCGAGACCGGGGTGGTCGGTGGCGAAGAGGACGGAGTGACGGGCGCGGCGGGGGCCAAGCTCTACACCACGCCGGAGGACACCCTGGAGGTGGCCCGCCGGCTCAACGCGGTGGAGGGCGGCCGTTATCTGCTCGCCGCCACCTTCGGCAATGTTCACGGGGTATACAAGCCGGGCCAGGTCAAGCTCATGCCGTCGATCCTCAAGGAGTGTCAGAAGGCGGTGGCTGCCCGCTACGGTGAGGCGGCCCGCTTTTATCTGGTCTTCCACGGCGGCTCGGGCTCAGAGCTGCATGACATCCACGCGGCCCTCGATTACGGGGTGGTCAAGATGAACATCGATACCGACACCCAGTACGCCTATACCCGGCCCATTGTCGATCATCTCTTCAAAAACTACGATGGCGCCCTCAAGGTGGACGGGGAGGTCGGCAACAAGAAGGCCTATGACCCCCGGATCTATCTCGGGCTGGCCGAGGCAGCCATGGCGAAACGGGTGCAGCGGGCGACCAGGGAGTTGCGCTCCGCCGGCACCACCCTATTTCCGGAGTGAAAGAGGCGTCATGGAACAGGCAACCCATTTCACCATCAGCAGACTCGGCGAATGTACCACCCCCTCCCCCATGCAGGGCGTCCGCTTCACCGGCACCGACGAGCATGTCCTCTTCCACGGCAACCTGGCCGCCGTCCGTCGTTACCTCGACGCCGGCCAGCAGCCGCCGGTCTTCGAGATGGCCGGGCCGCGGGAAAAAATCTTCTTTGACCCGGCCCGGCTCGCCTGCGGCATCGTCACCTGCGGCGGTCTCTGTCCGGGGATCAACAACGTCATCCGCGCCATTGTCTTAAGTCTCCATTATCACTACGGGGTGCGGACCATTTACGGTTTTCCCTACGGCTACGAGGGGCTGGCCTCCCGGCACGGTCACCGGCCGTTGCTGCTCACCCCGGAGCAAGTGGCGGGCATCAATGAGATGGGCGGCACCATCCTCGGTTCCTCCCGGGGCAATCAGGATGTCGCCGACATGGTAGATACCCTGGAACGCCTCGGGGTCAGCATCCTTTTCTGCATCGGCGGCGACGGTACCCAGCGGGGCGCCTTCGCCATCACCGAGGAGGCGGCGCGGCGCGGATTGCGGCTAAGCGTCATCGGCATCCCGAAGACCATCGACAACGACATCTCCTATGTCCAGAAGACCTTTGGCTTCGAAACCGCGGTGGCCGAGGCGAAGAAGGCCACCGCCGCCGCCCATGTCGAAGCACTCGGCGCCCGCAACGGCGTCGGCCTGGTCAAACTGATGGGACGCGACTCGGGTTTTATCGCCGCCTATTCGGTACTGGTCGACAACCAAGTCAATTTCTGCCTGATCCCGGAAGCCCGCTTCACCCTGACGGGGCTGCTCACCGCCCTGGAACGTCGGCTGGCCCAGCGGGGTCACGCAGTGATCGTCGTGGCGGAAGGGGCCGGCCAGGATCTGCTGAAGACAACCGGCGAACAGGACGCCTCGGGCAACATCAGGCATGGCGATATCGGCCTTTTTCTCCGGGACAGCATCACCCGCCACTTCCGGGAGATCGGCGCGGAACTCACCCTCAAATACATCGACCCCAGTTATATGATCCGCAGCCTGCCGGCCAACCCCAATGATTCGGCCTTCTGCCTGCTGATGGGCCACAATGCCGTCCATGCCGGCATGGCGGGCCGCACCGGCATGATGGTCGGTTTCTGGAATCACCAGTTCACCCATGTACCGATTCCGCTTGCCGTTTCCCGTCGAAAAAAGATCGACCCGCACGGCTGGGTGTGGAGTAACGTCCTCGCCTCCACCGGCCAGGCGCCGGAAATCGTCTGATCCCTGAAAAAGGAAATCGCATCAAGGGAGCGCCATGAAAATCCTGACTACACCGCGCATGGAACGCTGCATCGGCTGTCATTCCTGTTCACTGGCCTGCGCCCGTCTTGTCCACAAACAGCTTTCCTGGGACACGGCCGGCATCCGCATCCGTTCCTCCGGTGGTCTGTCCACCGGCTTCGAGGCGCGTACCTGTCTGGCCTGCAATCCGGCTCCCTGCGTCGCCGTCTGCCCGACCGGGGCCTATGCCCAGCGCAAGGGGGGCGGCGTTCTCGTCAAAAAGAAACTCTGCATCCACTGCGGCGAATGCGCCAGGGCCTGTCCGGTGGAGGCAATTTACCTGGCGCCGACCGGCGAGCCCTTTGTCTGCATCCACTGCGGCAGGTGCGTCGCCTACTGCCCCCATGACTGCCTGGAGCTTCGTGAAATTTCCAGAGAAGCGGATGATGCTGACAATGAAGAGACGACGGTTGGGGAGGTGGGGCCATGATCAGAGATCACTTTCGCGCCCTGGTGGTTGATCTGTCGAGCGGCCGCGCAACGATCACCGAGATCGACGGCCGCAACCGGGTGGCGGGCGGCAGTGGTTTGGCAGCCCTTCTTTTCGGAAAATACGGCATGCTTGACCGGCCCTGGAACGAGCCGGACCAACCGCTCATCTTTGCCATCGGCCCGTTGACCGGTTATTTCCCGCTGATGAGCAAGACGGTCTGCGCCTTCAAATCCCCCTACCATGATCAGTATGCAGAAAGCCACGGCGGCGGTCGCTCCGCCCTCTCCCTGCGCTTTGCCGACTGCGACGCCCTGGTCATCATCGGTCGGGCGAAACAGCCCTCAGCCCTGCTCGTCGGTTCCCGCCAGATTATCGTCAAGGACATCCATTATCTATGGGGCACCGACCTGCAGGTGGCGGGCAAGGCCCTGCGTCGCATGTTTCCCGGCTCCGGCCATCGCACCATCCTCAGGATCGGCCCAGCCGGCGAACGGCAATCGCCCATGGCCTGCATCACCGCCGACACATACCGCCACTTCGGCCGGCTCGGCGGCGGCGCGGTCATGGGGGCGAAGAATCTGAAGGCGATCATGATCCACGGCGACGGCTCCTTTCCGCTGCCGGAGGGCAAGGAGTACAGCCGGGTCTTTACCAAGGTCTATGCGGACATGACCGCCACCGACATGATGAGCAAGTACCACAACCTCGGCACCCCGGTCAATGTCGCCGGGCTGAATAAACTCGGCGCCCTGCCGATCCGAAACCTCCAGGTCACCACCGACCCGACGGCCGCGGGCATCACCGGCGAACGCTTTGCCGAGGTGGCGCTGCTGCGCAACGCCGCCTGCGCCGGCTGTCCGGTGGGCTGCATCCACATTGGCTTCGTCCGGGAACGCTTTCAGAAGGAGAACCGCTATCTTTACCGGCAGATCGCCTATGACTTCGAACTGATTTTTGCCGTCGGTTCGATGCTCGGCGTCATGGATTGCTTCGAGGTGCTGAAGCTGATCGATGTGGCGGAAAAGATGGGGCTTGACGTCATGTCACCCGGCGTGGCGCTCGCCTGGGCCACCGAGGCGCTGGCCAAAGGTATCATCAGCGAAAAAGAAACCCTGGCTTCTCTTGCCTTCGGCAATGCTGCCCCTTATCAGGAAGCCATGCAGCACCTGGCCCTGGGCAGCAACGACTTTTACCGGCTGTTGGGACAGGGAACCATGAAGGCCGCCGCACACTATGGCGGCAGCGATTTCGCCTGCGTCCTCGGCCAGGAGATGGCCGGCTACGCCACTGGCAAGACATTCTTTGTTTCCCAGGCGCTCGGCCTGCGTCATTCCCATCTTGATGCCGGCGGTTATGCCTATGACCAGAATCCGACCGGGGCGACGGTGGCGGATGCGGTGAACTTTCTGGTGGAGGATGAAAAGGCCAGGGTTTTTCTCACCTCGATGGTGGCCTGCCTCTTCGCCCGGGGCGTCTACACCGATGAGGCGCTGGCGCAGTGCCTCGCCAGCGTCGGCTATTCCACCCTGGCCGGTTCCATGGATGCAGTGGCGAGCGAGATTCAGCGGTTGCGCTGGCAGATGCGTCTCGCCACCGGATTCCGACCGGAGGAGGTGACGATTCCCAAGCGCTTTACCGAGATCAGCACCCGGCTGGGCCCCTGTGATCGTGACGACCTGGAGGAACTGAAACGCGCCTACGCCCAAGGCATTGTCGCCCTGGTCGGCAAAAAAGGATCCCCATGAGATGATGGGCACAGATCAGGCCGCCTTGCGCGGCTCGTCATTGCCCGGCGTCGTCCAGATCTCCGGGGTCAGCGGGGCAAGCCCCCAGTGGATCCGTGCCCGATCGCATCGTTCATTGGGAACACCGTCCAGCCAGGCCGGCTGAAAATCACGGCAGACCGACGCCCTTTTTTCATAAATGGCGCAATGCACCTTCTTGCCGATAATCCCCATCAGAGCGATACAGCGAGGCGATGAGCCATTACTGCCCTTCATCACCATACGAAAATCGTTGAGTTTCTCGGTCAGCTCCACAGGAACGCCATCCGGTTTGGCACAATCCGACTCCCCCCAATAAAAGGAAGCCCGAAAAAAGGCGCAGCAGGCGCCACAATCAAGACAGGGATTTATCATCGCGTATCGCACGCCTCACATATATTGATGGTCTCGTAAAACTGAAAATCAACCACAGAGACCGCAGAGCACACAGAGGTAACTAATTACAATAAAAAAATGTTTTCTCTGTGTTCTCAGTGCGCGCTGTGGTGAAAAAAGACTTTTTACGGGTTTGTCAGATATTGTCGGAATCGTAAAAAGCCACGTTTCGGACCGACCGTGTTTCGTAACTCATTCTTTTCACTTTCCCGTCCACTATGATTTTCGGGGTTTTGCAAGACCATCATATTTTCAAAAAAAGCCGGACCCGATGAAGGAGAACTGCGAAACAGCGAGGCGACCGTCGGCAAATAGTGCTTTGCTTTTTGCGCCAACCGCACGTACACTAAAAAATCGGGAACAGAAACGGCCTGCTTTCAGTCATTTTGTTACCATGTCGTTTCCGAACAATCCTTCCTTGCAACCGACAGCCATGATCAAAAAAGTACCCATAGAAAAACTGCGGCCCGGCATCTTTGTCCATGATTTCAACTGCGGCTTCAACTCCAGCTATCTGCTGGCCAATCAGGCCCTGATCAAGGACATCAAAATCATCGACCACTTGCGCTCTTTCGGTATCAGGGAAGTGTATATCGATACCGACAAGGGCCATGACGTCAGCGATGCCCGGCCGGAGATCGAAATACGGCGCGGCACGGACAACGGCCTCCGCCAGCTTGCCAGGGAAGAGCCGATTTCCATCCGCAATGTCCCTCTCAAGGAGGAACTGATCGTTGCCCGCAACATCAAAAAACAGGCGGTCAACGTTATCCGCAATGCAGTTGACTGCATCAGGTCAGGTAAACCCCTGGAAACAGAGGAGGCATACGACCTCATCGGCAAGATGGAAAAATCGGTGACCCGCAACCCTGACGCCCTGGTGCTGCTCACCCGCATCCGCAAAAAAGACGAGTACACCCTGATGCACTCCATCAGCGTTGGCGCCTATGTCCTCAATTTCTGCAACTTCTACAAAGTTCCCCATCAGCAGACCCTGAGCCTGGCCATCGGCGCCCTGTTCCACGACATCGGCAAGACGAAAATTCCGCGCACCATCTTAAACAAACCCGGCAAACTCGACGAGCAGGAATTCGCGGAGATGAAACGGCACACCTTTTATTCCGCCGAGGTGCTGCAAACCGCCAAAGGCCTGCCGGAGGAGGCCTATGACATGGGGCTCCACCACCACGAGCGTTATGACGGCAGCGGCTACCCCCACCGGCTGCGCGGCGAGGACATCAAAACCGGCTCACAGCTCTGCGCCATTGCCGATGTCTATGACGCCATCACCTCTGACCGCTGTTACCGCAACGGCATGGGCCGGGTGGAAGGGCTGCGCAAGCTCTACGAGTGGAGTGAATCCCATTTCAACAAGGATCTGACCCACAAGTTCATCCGCTCCATCGGCGTCTACCCCATCGGCTCCTGCGTCCGACTGCAAAGCGGTCGGATCGGCGTGGTGATCGGCTCAACGGAAAATCTGGTCCAGCCGGTGGTCCGCCTCTTCCATGACGACGAAAGAAAAAAGCCATTGCCATTACAGGACATCGACCTTTCCCTGACCGACGATCAGGTGGTCGGCTACGAAGATGCCGACAAATGGCAGATCGGCACCCTCAATCTCTTTGAGAAATCGATCAGCGACCTCCTCGCTCTCTGAGCCGGCAACCGCCCTTCATCGGCGCCCCAGCTCCTGCAGCAAGGCGACATAGGGGCCGAACAGCTCTTCGTGACAGCGCAGTCCGGCCCGCAGGACAACAGCGAACCTGGCTGCGTGATCGGGATGAACGACGAGATTGGCGCTTTCGGCCAAAGCCTGCAGATCGTAAAGGGTGTGGAAACGCGGCCCGACCAAAACATAATAGATGAAACGCCGCCGCGCCATCGGCAATGACTTCATAAAACGATGAAAGGGGGATGTTGCCAGGCCACTGCCGGCAAAACCATCCTCCAGGACGACAATGCCGACCGCGTCTGCGGCCATGCGCTCCTGGGCGTCATCCTCGCTCGCCGCCGTTTCGACCGCATAGCCCATCTCCTCCAGCGCCTTCATGACCAAAGCCCGCAGCCCCCCCTCCTGCATGAGAACAAGGGCAAGGGATGCCTCGGCCTGGCGGGCCACCGTCTGCCTCTCCCCGGCCAGGAGGTTGGCGATATCCGGCGGTGGCGGAGGTTTGACCCGGATCGCCGGCCGCCGCGCCATCTCGCTGCCCCGGACTGAGGACATCGTCGCCCTGTCCTGCCGGGCAGTAGAAGGCATATTCTTCATGATGTCGGGAAAAAGCTCGAATGCGCTTTTGCCCTTGATCGTTGTCGCGTCGTCCACACTCATCCTTTCCGATTCAGCTCCATCCTTCCCTGTTCAGCGCCGGCAGCTCCTCGCCGCCGATCAGGAAGGTCAGACAACCTGATCCCCGCAGATTTTACTTTGATACCGGAATCGCGGTTAGAAAAAGTGCCTAAAGTACTTAAAATGCCTAAAGTACTTAAAGTAACGGTACTTTCTGATCAGACAACACCTTTAACTTTAGACATTTTCAGTATTTCAGGCACCAAAACCGGCAACATGTCAGAATCCGAAGCGGCGACATAAGGTATTGAAATTACCTTACGTCATCAGGATGCCTAAAAATACCTCCCCTCCTTTCTATCTGTCAAAACAAATCAGCAAAAAGAAAACAGGAATCGTCAGGCCCACCATGGCCCGGCCCAGCATCCTCATCACCGCGCCACGAGGAAACGGCAGAATAGCCCGGCAGCGTCATTTCCCGCACACCGCCTCCACCAACTTCGGATGCAAACTTTCGCCGATCGGGAGCCAGATCCAGCCATCCTTGCTCAGATTCGGCGAGTCAACCGACTTGCCGTCCCGCCACGATTTGGTCTCGCCGATCGCCCATTTCCTCGCGGTGCAGTCGATGCGCAGCTGCCGCACATCCTTGCTGCGGCTGTCCACCACCCCATCATAGACCTCTTTGATCGAACCCTCCACCGTCCGGATCGAGTTGGGGGAATAGTTGTAGCTGCGACCGTCGGCCAGATTCTCGACCAGAGTCCAGATCAGCAGATCCTCTTCGGCCATGACCGCTGGCACGACAGAGAGCAGCACCAGCAGCACCGGGACCACCAAACCGCTTTTTTTCATCGTTCTCACCTGTTTCGCAAAAAATTAAAAAAACCCGGACTTCACGGAAACAGCCGCCCGCCCGGCAATCAGCCCTGACCTCTCTTCTTTTGCCCCGGAGCAGCGATGCTTGTCAACAGCAATGTTACGCCGATCCGAAGGGGACAAAACGGCGAATACCCCTCATTCCCCGCTGCTCCATCGCAGCGGCTTCCGGCATCAATCCATTTTAACCATGCCAAAAGGGGAGATCCGGACGAGCCGGATCCCCCTTGTCACTGGTTGCGAAGACAGTCACTGTCTTCTTAGAACGAATGACATTTCCCGCATTCGTAGCCCTTTTCCAGATGTTTTTTGTGCAGCCTGTTGCCGCTCCAGGATTTTGACCTGTGGCAGTCGTTGCAGAGATCGCTCTGCGGCTTGACCAGTCCGGTCGGCTCCGTGGTGTGGCATCTGACGCAGGACAGATTTTCCCCGCTCACGTGCTCGCTGTGCATCGCCGTCCAGGAGAGCGACTCCTGCTCATGGCAGAGAGTGCAGTCCTTCACCCTGGCCGGCCAGACATGGTAGCCGAGATCGGTGAAGGGAACCATGCCCGTTCCGTCCGGGGTCTGACCCGAGCCATCATGGCACTCCCCGCAGCTCGGCGCCATAGAGGCCGGCTCGACACCATGGGAGATCAGCATTTCGGCGTCAACCGTGACAAAACGGTAATCGCCGCTCATGCCCTGCTCCTCCATGCCCTTGCGCACCGCCAGATCAAAATCGCCGGTCATGAACATCCACATGATCTCCGGCGGCACGATCCGACCGCTCTCGTGCAGGGGCATAACGGAAAAATGGCGTTTGATCGGCACGATCTTCGACACGCCGTCAAAGGCGGCACCGTTTGCCCGGGCCATGGGGTAGACGCCGCGGGCATCGGCCGCGATAATCTGACCGACGCCGTAGACCTCGGAGGTGCCGTCAAACCAGACATATTCCGGCTTGACATTGGCCTCCTTCACCTCTTCACCGACAAAACCGCCCTGCCCGGAACAGAGGCCCGGGTTCCAGACCGGATTGAGCCAGTCGCGGGACATCTCGGTGGCGCCGCCCTTGCCGAAGTGACGGATATGACAGACCTGACAGGAGACCTGCCCCTCGGCATGGCGATTGAGAGTCGCATTGTCATGGGGCGAGCGGCTGTGGCAATCCGTGCATTGCGGGTTGGGGGCCTCGGTCTGGCGCAGATCAATGCCGCGACCACCGATCTTGTGGTTTGCCGCCGCGTGGCAGGCGGCGCAGCTCAGATCCGCGCCGCCCGGCTCGGCGGACATATGGACGTCCTGGATCAGGGTCGGGGCGGCCGAGTTCATCCCCATGTCGCCCCGCTTGGCCCAGTCGGAGCCGCCCGCCTTGGCATGACAGCGCAGGCAGGATTGCCTGGTCGGCAGATGAACGGTGCGGGCGAGATCGACCATGGTGGTGCCGGCCGGCATCTTCGCGTAATCCGGCACGGTGGTGTAATTGCCGTCGGCATCGACCAGACCGAAGACATAGGTCTTGGTTTCGCCGTTGACATTGGTGACGGTCTCGGCACTGGCAGGATCGACGACAAAGGTCCGCTGGTAGGTGTCGTTATGACACATAAGGCAATCGACGTCCGTGACCTCCGGGGCATGGGGGGCATTGCCGTCAGCCCGCACATGGCAGGTGAAGCAGGCGCCCTTGGACGACATGGCGTAGGTGCAGAAGGTGTTGATGCCGTTCACCGCCTTGCCGTCATCGCCGCTGCTGTTCGTCACGTTCGGCGTGGGACCGGACCACTGCATGTGCAGACTGTCGAGCATATCCTGCGCCTCGGCCTCATGACAGGTGATGCAGGTGGACGGCCCGTCATAGGAAATAATGGCCTGGTGGGCCGCTACGGAGCCGCCCGTGCCGCCCGAACCGCCGGACCCGCCGCTGGTTGCCTCCTCGCTGACCGGAAATGCCGCCTCCATGGTCAGGCTGCTTTTCCGGTCGGCGAGATTGCAGGTAAAGGTCCACTGGCCGGCTGCTTCTTCGGCCGGGATGGTGTAGTCGTAGGTCGCGGTCAGCCCGTCAATGCGCATCGACTCGCCCTCCACCAGAACATCATTGTCGGCATCCTCGATGGTGATCCGCGCCCGCCGCAGCGCATCACCCCAACTGCCGGTACCGGTGCAGACAAAACGGACGGTGGCGCCGATAAGCGCCGGCGCCGGGTTGGTCGACATCTCCATGGCGCGGCTCGGGACTCCGGCAACCTTGCTCCACGCGGATCGCGATTCCCGGCGATCATCATCGTCGTCATCGTCGGAATCGGCGAATGCAGGTCCGACCAGCAAGGCAAGCACCGCGGCAGTGGCAAGAATTTTCTTCATACATCCCTCCTGTTGTGAATGGTTATGCGGCCAAACAGCCACAAGGCGTTTTCATGGGGTACACCCCGGCGCGGCGCGATGTTTCTTGCAAATTTCTCTCCACCGTCACACAGCAACCCAACCGCCCTAACGACAATACGGAACAAAAGCAAAGATAATGCCACCAACGAAATCGCAGCGCAACAGGAAAAAATTTCAAGACAATATATTGATTTTAAAGAATTATATTTATAAAATTTCGTGCCAACCACTGGCGACTCCTTGCCGGATCGCTGTTTGCTTTTCGCGACAATTTTTTCCCAGATGCGACAATTTGCCGCAGTCACAAAGTGACATATCGCCCTGAAATCAGGACCATCTTTCCCCATCAATCACCTGATAAAAATGGGGTGTAGAATTTTTCATACTACCTACTGAAAAAAAATTGTACGCAGAGGAAACGACTCATGGACAGCCAGACGATGAATACCAGCCCGACGGCAAAAGTATACGGGGATTTGTGTTTTACGGAAAAAAACAAAAGCCGACTTGACCCTAATTTACGCTCGTTTGATGTTTGTGGAACCTGGTCAGTGAAAAATATGCGATCAGTCATTTGCAGCACGCGCAACAGATAGCTGATTGTACCCGGGCGGTTCGCGTCCCGTAACGCTGTGGTAGTCTTGGGTGACGAAACATACGCAGAAAAAAACAATGTAGATCACCATGCTTTTGTTTGTTAATATTTCTCGTGCGGAATGTGTAAAGCGTGTTATAAGTTGAGGGGGAGGTCACGGAAGAGATGGGAAAATGATTGAAAAATATGATGAAAAAGAAGGCTATTGCCGCATGCTGGGGCACTTTATCCCTTTCCGCTATTGCCGGACCATGAATGAACGTCTGCCCTGCCGCACTATTCTTGACTGCTGGTTCGCGCGGCTGCCCATCCGGGAATTCATCGAAGATAATTATTCGCAGGAGGAGCAGCAGCACATATTTACACCGCCAAAGCCGAAACTGGTCTCCTTAGCGGAAATAGTCGAAAATGCGCAAAAAAAGAAATGAAGGGGCAAAGGTGCCCGCAAATGTTTACCCAACCGCAAGCGGTACCTGGCCGGGCGAGCTTTACTGCCAGTGTGGCACGCCTTGGGACATAAGGAAATGATGATAAAAAGAAAGAGTGCAACGATGATCGGGTTTATGGCTGGGATGGGGATGTTTGTCTCTGTTCTGCCTGGATATGGTTTTGACCTTTGGCCTGATACCGGCCAGACGAAGTGCTATGACAGCACGGTGGAAATACCCTGCCCGCAACGGGGTGAACCTTTTTACGGACAGGATGCCCAGTACGATGGCCCGGCGCGTTCTTACACTAAGCTTGCGCAAGGCGATGTGGAGTTGCCAGATTCGGCCACCTACGCTGACGGCTGGATTATGACCCGCGACAATGTCACCGGCCTGATCTGGGAGATGAAGACCGATGACGGCTCCATCCATGACAAGGACAACACTTACACCTGGTGCGATTCCAACCCGGCGACCAACGGCGGCAATGCCGGCACCTGCGGCGACACCACTGATACGGAAGACTTCATCACTGACATCAACAACGACAACTTCGGCGGCCACAACGACTGGCGGCTACCGGACATCAAGGAGCTGTCCTCCCTGGTGAACAGCAGCATACCGTTTCCGGGACCGTCCATTGACAGCACATATTTTCCGGACACAATGCCCTCCCTCTACTGGTCGTCTACTACCTATGCCTACGAAACGTACTACGCGTGGAGAGTCTTTTTCGGCAATGGGAACGTCGACTATTACCTCTATAAGTCAGACAGTTGCTATGTCCGCGCGGTTCGAGCCGGGCAATCCGTCGGCACCTCGGCTCATTTGGTCATGAACGGTGACGGCACGGTGACCGACACCACCACAGGGCTGATGTGGCAGCAGTGCGACATGGGCCAGACCTGGAATGGGGTCAGCAACGTCTGCGATGGCACAGCCCTGCAGTATGACTGGCAGAACGCCCTGGCACAAAGCGAGAACCTCACTCTTGCCGGATACAGCGACTGGCGTCTGCCAAACCGTAGCGAACTGCTGTCGCTGGAGAATTATTTACTGACCGGTCCGGACGTGAATGCTGTCTATTTCCCGGGCTCGTCAATGTCCTTCTACTGGTCGTCCACTACCTCCACCAGCGATTCGTTCAGTGCGTGGCCTGTATATTTCGGCTACGGTATCTCCTTCTATTCCGACAAGTCGGTCAGTTATTATGTCCGCTCTGTTCGAGCCGGCCTGGCTGCTGATGATCTGGCCATTCCGATAGTTGGAGACTGGGACGGAGACGGCAGCGATGATGTCGGGCTGTTCATCGGCAACCAGTTCCGGCTTGATTATGATAATGACGGAGTGGTCGACGAAGTGGTGCCTCTTGGCACGAACACGGATAGTCCGGTTATTGGTGATTGGAATGGGGATGGGGTCGACGATATCGGTGTTTTCTGCGGCGCGCAAAGAAAATTTTATCTGGATGACGACAGGGATGGAGTTCCGGATTCCACAGTTACCATTGGCCGTCTGTCGGACCTGCCGGTGGTTGGCGACTGGGATCATGACGGAATGGATGATATCGGCGTATTCCGGCCTTCCGTCAGAAGGTACTACATGGATTTTGATGGGAACGGCATTCATGACCGAGCCGTTACCATCGGCAGACTGGGGGATTATTCCCTGGTTGGTGACTGGGACGGAGATGGGGTCGACAGCATAGGAGTTTTCCGCCCCGGCATTAGCAGATTCTATCTTGATGACAATGACGACGGTATACACGACCATGCCCAGTATTTCGGCCAATCGACGGATATCCCCGTTATCGGAGACTGGGACGGGGACGGAGATGATGATATCGGCGTTTACCGTTCTTCCAGCAATACGTTTTATCTTGACGAGAATTTTGACGGCATTCCCGAAACGGTGGTCGTGATGCAGTAGCGGAGACCGGATCTATTTTTACGCCGCAAATACCCTCGCGGAGTGCCGTGGAATATAGGACAATTCCGGGGACAATTCCGGGGACAGCATATAGAATTATTTTCTCTGAGGGTCAAATGGGGTCAAGCAAACTTTTACCCTCACCCCTCTCTCGCCTCTTCACTCCTCTTGCCTCTCACGAAACGCTCCCCAACAGAAGGCCGAAGGGGGCCAGTTTCACGGGCCGGAGACGCCAGCAGATCGCAAGATCGCGCTATCGACGGCGCGCCACATACTTCTTCTACTTCATCGTTTGGATATCGTTAAGACGGGAAAAATTGCCAGGATATTTTGATGCGCCGGGAAGGATGGCGGCGCGCTGGGGTCGGCGGATGATGGCATAACAGCCCGTTGGAAATGGGCTGTTACCGGCACAGGGATGTGCCGGCGAATTGCGCCTGCTCTGAAAGAGCCAAGCAATTCGGGAGGTTGGCCGAAGCATTCTTTGGCCAACCGGCAGTTGAAAAAGCCAGGGACGGCTTTTCAACAGACTGATATGAGGGGGAAAATGCATTATCCCCCTCGTTCACCCATGTCGATCGTTGCCGGCCTCCGCCTTTCTCCCGCCGAACAGCGCCAACTCAAAGATCTTGAAGAAACAGTCCACGTCGACAAAGCCGATGCGGCGGAGCCACTGGCACTGCTCGACCACCGGGGCCAGGATGTTTTCCTTTTTGTCCGGCCGGTCATAAAAAATCTGCGCCACCTCATGCCGCGACCGGCCCGGCTCGCGGCCCTGATGAAACCGGTGCAGATGGTCGATGAAGTATTCATCAAACAGCCCTGTCACCGCCGAAGTGGCGGAGGCAACGTGTTCCAGGTTGAGAAAGATGCCGCCCGGGGCGAGCAGGTCAAACACCTCGGCGTACAGCTCCTGCTTGCGCGGATCAGACTGATGATGGATGGCAAAGCCGGACACCACCACGTCAAAGGGGCCATGCTCCCGTACCGCCGCGAGCCAGGCGGGAGTCGCAAAATCCGCCTTGATCACCACTGATCGTTCATGACCGGCAATCCGGGCGCGCACCGCGTGCAGCATGGGGTCGGAAAAATCGGCAAAGGTGGTCCGCGCCTCCGGAAAACGTTCGAGCAGGGAACAACCGAGGATGCCGTCACCGCAGCCGAGATCCAGGATGCCGCGGGGCGCGGCCTGCCATGATTGAACAATATGGCCGACCACCTCGAGCTGAAGGGCGGCGGCGGGAATCGCCCCGCGCACCCCTTGCAGAAAGGTGGCGGACAGCTCATCGCTCTGCCATGTGCTGTGGTCTGTCATCATTTTCTCCTCGCCGCAGGCGTGGTCATCACAGCTCCAGATAAAAAGCGGCGCCCTTCTCCGCTCCGCCGCTGGCCGCCCAGATTTTGCCGTCCAGGGCGCGGGTCATAATCCTGGCCAACGGCAGATTGAGGCCGAACCCCTTGGGCCGGCGTTTTTCCGGTTCCAGGGCAAAGGCGGTGAAGATGGTTTCCAGATCGGCCGGATCAATGCCGCGGCCCTGATCCGCAACAGAGAGCAGGATTCTGCCGTTTTCCCGTTTGGCGTCGACTGTAATGACGCCGCCCGCCGGGGAAAAATGGATGGCATTATCCAGCAGGACGACAAAGATACGTTGCAGGTATTCCGGATCGGTGACGAGCAGCAGCTCGGGATCAACGTTCCAGTCAAGGGTCAGGGAACGCTCCGTCAACTCTTTTGCACGGCTCGCCGCAATCCCCTCCAGGGTTTGGCGCAACGCAAGCTCCCGGCGCTGCGGCTTTAGGTTGCTGCCGGCCAGGCCGAAATAGGTGAGGATGGTCTCCGCCAGCTTCTGGATGCGATCAAGCGGTGAGTTGATCTCATGGGCCAGATAGAGAAGAAAGGACATCTTGTCGCCGTCGAGCTGCCGCACCCGCTCATGGGCCTTGACGAGCTGGGCGGTGCGCTCCTGCACCATTTTTTCGAGATTTTCGCTGTAGTTCTTGAGTTCGAGGTTCTGCTTTTCCAGGGTCAGTTTGAGCCGGCGGTTTTCCAGCCCCTTCTCAATGACGTTGAGCAGTTGGCGCTGGTTGACCGGCTTGAACAGAAAGCTGAAGATGTGCCCCTCGTTGATCGCCCGGACAATGTCGTTTTTTTCCGCCTGACCGGAGAGGACGATCTTGCAGATGTCGGGATGGGCGCGGTGCAGCCGGCTGAGCAGCTCGCTGCCGCGCATCTCCGGCATCAGCTCGTCGGAGATGACGAGATCCACCGGATTGGCATCGACAAAGGGCTCCACCTCCTCAGGATTAACAAAGGCATGCACCCGATAGGCGCGACCGAGGAGAATCTTCAGTTCGGTCAGGATCGGGCGTTCATCATCAACGATCACCAGGATCGGTTTCTGCTGTGGTGCGCCGGCGCTTTCATTCATGGCGACCAACCTCCTTCTGTACGATTTTTCCTTTCAGCCGACCTGAACCGGCTGGACATAGAGACGGACAATGAAGGTCGTCCCCTCGCCCGGCGTGCTTTCCACGACGATATCGCCGCCATGGGTCTCGACGATGCGGTGACAGAGATTAAGCCCGAGTCCGGTGCCGGAACCGATGGCCTTGGTGGTAAAAAACGGGTCGAAAATCCGGTCGATCACCTTGCGGTCAATGCCGGTGCCGTTATCGCGGAAACGGGCCTCGACGCAATTTTTCTCCGCATTGTAGCGGGTGGAGACGAAGATGCGGCCGTCTTTCTTGACCAGCCCCTTTTCCTTCACCGCATCGCGTCCGTTCATGATGAGATTCATGAAGACCTGGCCCATCTCCTGGGCGAGCCCCTTGAAGGGCGGCAGGCCCGCCTCCAGGTCGGCCTCGATCTCCACATCGTATTTAACCTGGTTGTGGGTAAGGACAATGGCATCCTCGACAATGGTGTTGAGATCACAGGAACGGAAGGTCTCCTCGCTGTGGGCCATCCGCTTGGTGCTCTTGACGATGTGGTCGATCCGTTCCACCGACTGAATATTGCGGTCGGCGATATCGTTGATGCCCTCAAGGACGAGTTCCATGTCGAGTTCGGCCATCAGCTCAGCCAGTTTCCGCCGTTCCGCCGCCGGATCGGCCGACTGATCGGCGAGCGATTGGTTGAGAAAGGCGACCAGCTCCTTGACGTAGTCGATGTTCATCTTGAGGCCGTCCATGGAAAAGCTGATGGCCTGGGCCGGGTTGTTGATCTCGTGGGCAATGCCGGCCACCATGGTGCCGAGGGAAGCCAGTTTCTCCTGCTTGATGATCCGCGTCTGGCTCTCAATCAGGGCGTTTTTCGCCATATTGCGCTCGGTGATGTCGCGGACCATGGCAATGAAGAGCTGGGTGGCGCCGAGCTGCATCTCGCTCAAGGATATCTCCAGGCTGAAGGTGGAACCGTCCTTCCTGACCCCGGTCAACTCCCGGGGCGCCTCCAGGGCCTTACGCACCTCGGCCGGCAAGGTGCGCAAGGCCGTTGCCCCGCCCTCTTCCTGCTTTGCCAGCAGGGTGCCGATATGGCGGCCCAGCAGCTCCTCCTGCGGATAGGCAAACATGCGGACCGAGGCCTGATTGCAGGATTCAATCACCCCCTGTTCATCCATGGTGAGGAGGCCGTCGAACATGTTGTCGATGATCGACCGCACCCTGGCCTCGGCCTGTTCCCGCTCCCAGACGGTGACGGTGAGCCGCTGCACGCCGAGATAGATGCCGAGCAGGCCGAGCAGCCAGAAGGTGCCGTGGGCCAGGGAAAAGGTGAAAATATCCTGGCGGGAAATGGCAAGCAGCGGCGCCATCGGAATGGAGACACTGATGCCGCCGCGGATGTCACCGAGCTGGTAGCCCTGGGATGCGTGGCAGCGCAGACATCCGGTTTCGGTGACCATCGGCCGCATGAGGCGCAGGTATTTTTCACCGTTGAGATTCTCCACCGAACTGACCTCGGTTACTCCGTCCTCAAAGGCCTCCAGCGCCGCCTCCTCCCAGGCGTCGGCGGCGTTTTCCGGCCGGATCGGATCAAGACTGGTGATATGGCCGTACGGTCCCTGCTGCCGGGTCTGCATCTCATAGACCTGGCGGATCATGTATTCCGGATTGACCAGGGTCAATTCCAGCCCCTGACTCGTTTTCGCGGTGGTGTAATCGGCGATCTGGGCCAGATAGGGATTCGGCGTCGTCGTTTCGCTGACCGGAACAAAGACACCGTGGTGGCCGGTGGCCCAGCGATAATAGACGAGATCCTTTTCAAAGATGGTCTTCGCCTCGATCAGGGCGATTTTCAAGGTCCGCTGTTTGTTGACCGTGATGTTCCACGACAAAGAGGAGAGGACGATGACAGTCCAGATGGCGGCCAGCGGCCAGCCGTAGCCCTTGTCGATCCGCGCCCGGGTGACGCTGCCGGCGTCGGTCTCAGTCCGACGTCGCAGACCGACCTCGATGACGACAAAGAGAAGAAAGATGACCAGCGCCGTCATGCCGCCGACGATGAAATGCTCCCGCTCGGCAAAGGGGATCTCCGGATGGAGCACCATGTCGGTGACCGCGCTCAGGTTGGCCATGAGCAACAGCAGAATAAAATAAATGGCATAACGAAATTTCATCATGAAAGAAACCGTGGCAAACAATCAGTCATGGTCGGATTCCCCGTCATCGTGGGCAAAGCTTGTGATGTCGCCGTACTGAGCGAGCTTGCGCCGCAGGGTATCTTTGGAGATGCCGAGATCACGGCAGGTCTGCATACGTTTGTAGTTGTTGCGGATCAGGGTGCCGATGATGACCTTCTTCTCGATCTCTTCCAGGGTGAGGCAAGGAATGACAAAATCGTCGGCATCGACTGTTTCCGGTCGTTGCGGCGGCTCCGGCTCCGGCTCCGGCGGTCGCGGCGGCTGCAGGGTCTCGGGCAGATGATGGGGCAGAATCAGTCCTTCGTTGCAGAGGATGAAGGCGTATTCGATGATATTTTCCAGCTCGCGGATATTCCCGGCATAGTCGGCGGCCATGAGGAGATTCAGCGCCTCGTCCGAAATGCCCTTGACCGCCTTGTTGCGCTGCCTGTTGTACTTGTTGATGAAAAATTCGACGAGAAAGGGCAGATCCTCCATCCGTTCCCGAAGAGGGGGCAGGTCGATCTTGACGACATTGAGCCGGTAATAGAGATCGTCGCGAAAGGTGCCGGCGGCGACCAGGGCGGCGAGATCCCGGTTGGTGGCGGCGATGACCCGGGTATTGGTGGTCACCGGCGCATTGGAGCCGAGCGGCTCGTAGGTCTTCTCCTGAAGGACCCGCAGCAGCTTGACCTGCATGGCAGGCGAGATGTCGCCGATTTCATCGAGGAAGAGGGTCCCCTTGTCCGCCGCGGCAAAGCGACCGGGCCGGTCATGCTTGGCGTCGGTAAAGGCGCCGGCCTTGTAGCCGAACAGTTCGGATTCGAGCAGGGTGTCGGGCAGGGCGCCGCAGTTGACCGCGACAAAGGGTTCCTTGCTGCGGGTGCTCATCCGGTGGATGGCATTGGCAATAACCTCCTTGCCGGTGCCCGACTCTCCGAGGATGAGGATATTGCTGTCGCTTCTGGCAAAATCGGGCAGCACCGACATGATTTGCTGCATCTTCCTGCTTTTGCTGTAAATCCCCTCCCGGGTACTCTCCTCAGTCAGGCGACTGCGCAACTGGAGGATCTCGGTGCGGTCGCGGAAGGTCTCGACCCCGCCGATGCTGTTGCCCTGATCGTCGACCAGGGCGGTAACGCTGATCGTCACCGGAATGCGCCGGCCCAGCTTGCCGCGGATGATGACATCACCCTCCATCACCCGGTCGCCGGCCGCCAGGGCCCGGGCCAGCGGGCAGCTCGTGCCGCAGAGATTGCCGCAGAAGATGTCGCCGCATTTTTTGCCGAGCACCTCGGCGAGCGCATAGCCGGTGATCTTTTCCGCCGCCCGGTTAAAAGAGGTGATGCGGAAATCCGGGTCAACGGTGAAGACGCCGTCCGCCACGCTGTCCAGGATGTAACGGCTCTGCAGGATGCCGGTGATGTCGCGGAAGATCTCCATGCCGCCGATGATGGCGCCGCGCGGGTCGAGCAGCGGCGCGGCCTGGATGCTGACCGGCACCACCCGGTTATCGGCGGTGATAAGCGAGGTGGCGTCGTCGTGGGCCGGCTTGCCCTCCCGCATGGCCCTAATCAGGGCGGCATCCTCCTCGCCGGAGGCGCCGCTCCGGCCGAAAATCTCGGTAAAGGGCCGACCGACGACCTCTTCCTGATTCCAACCGGTCATCTTCTCCGCCGCCTTGTTGAACAGGGTGATGTTCATCTCGGCATCCACGGTGAAAACGCCGTCGAAAAAGGAATCGAGGATGAGCTGACGATGAAAGATTTCGCGGATTTCCTGAAAAGACTGGACCCCGCCGACGATGTCGCCGTTGTTGTCTTCAAGGGGGGAGGCGCTGACCAGAACCGGGATCTCCTGATCGCCGAGGCGGAGGATCCGGGTCTTGCGCAAAAGCGGCCGGCGACTGACGAGAACCTCGTCGACCATGCAGAATGGCTCGGGGCCGCCGGCGGGAAAGAGTTCGAGACAGGGCCGACCGAGAGCAGCCTCTTCGCTGATGCCGAGAATAGAGGCGCCGGCCTTGTTGAGGGAGGTGACCTTCAGATCGGTGTCAACTGTGAAAACCCCCTCGGTGAGATTGTCGAGAATCAGCTTGCGCTGCAGGGCATCGCTGAAGATGGCGGAAGAGAGCCGCTGCAGGGTCCCGATAACGTTTGAAAGGTTGTCGTCTCGTATCATCTGAACGAATCACCCCGGCACGATGCGACGCCGCACCGGCCCCAGGCCGGCCCGACACAAAAAAAAAAGGAGTCAGCCGAACTTCGGCTAACCCCCCCTTGCTATGACTGGTCGGGATGAGAGGATTCGAACCTCCGGCCCCTTGAACCCCATTCAAGTGCGCTACCAGACTGCGCTACATCCCGACACATAACTGACAACCGTTACTGCATAACGTGAGCCCTATGTAGCAGGCTTGACAGGAACTGTCAAGCGCCATTGCAAGAAAGTTGCTCAGCCCTTGCGCAATAACCGCTCGATTCCCTGCAATTCCTTCTTGATGAAGGCAAGCACCTCGTGGACATCGGCAACAGTGGTTCCGGCCTCTGCCTCTCCTGAAGGGCGCTGCCGTTCACGCAGCACCTTGCGGGCCCCGGGGATGGTGAACCCCTCCTCGCGCAGCAGCTTCTTGATCCGAAGGATGGTTTCCACATCCTCCCGCCGGTATAGACGCTGTTTCGAGGTGGCACGGCGGGGACGGATCAACTCCTTGAATTCCGTTTCCCAGTAGCGGAGCACATGCTGCTTGAGGCCGGCGATTTCGCAGACCTCGCCGATCCTGAAATACGTTTTGTCAGGAATCGTCGGGACCGGCTCCTGCCCGTTCGCCTCGGCAGGCCTGTCCCCGCTATGATCGCAAGGAATGCCGTTCACTGATCCGCTTTTCCGTCACTGGGTTCAAGGTCAGTTGACAACATCCCCATCCTAGCATCTTCTGCGGAAAAAAGCATCCACCCTTTTTCCGCGGACGGCGAGCAAGATCTCAGGAGTTGATCTTTTCCCGCAGCGCCTTGCTCGCCTTGAAAGAGACCATGCTACGCCGGGTAATTTCCATGGTTTCGCCGGTCCGTGGATTACGGCCCATCCGCGGCGATTTTTTTCTGACCGTGAAGGTACCGAACTGGACGAGCTTGACCGGCTCCTCATTGAGCAGCGACTCTTTCAGAGTGGAGAAGACCTGATCCACCAGTTCGGCAGCACTGCGTTGCGAAATACCGAGTTTCTCATTGATGATGCGGGCCAGTTCCTTTCTGGTGAGATTGTCTTTCATACCCATCACACTTCCCGCAACTGGCCGTGGAAACGGTCGAGAATCATGGCGACGATCCGGTTGTGGACCACGGCCACCGTTTCATCATCCAGGGTTTGTTCGGCGGAGCGGTAGGTCACTTTGATGGCAACGCTCTTTCGGCCAGGACCGAGCGCGTCGCCGCGATAAAGATCAAAGAGTTCCGCCTGCTCCACCAGCGCTTCGCCGCAGCCGCGGATGGCGGCAACGATTTCGCCGGCGCCGACCTGTTCAGGCACAACAACGGCGATATCCCATTTGACCGACGGGAATTTGGGCAGGGCGACAAACTGTTTGCCGAGCCGTGCCATGACGAGCAGTTTATCGAGCAGCAGGGAAAAAAAGAAGACATCCTGCTTGATGCCGAAACGGGCCAGCACCGACGGACTGATTCGACCGCAATGGCCGATCACCTCATCGGCTGCCGTCAGGGCAAGGCAGTTTTCCGGGTCGCAAAAGAGAGGTGTCTCGTGCGGCCGCGGAACAAAGCGTAGATCAGCCAGCCGCAGCTCCCGCTGCAGGGCTTCGATGGCGCCGATTCCATCATAGATATCGCAGCGCTCTTCGCCGGCATGCAGAAGGGGGGCGCCAGGCGATCGGCGTCCGGAGAGCACCGAGGTCAGCCATGTCTCCTCACGGGGTTGCTCGTTGGCATTGTCGGCCGGGATAAAGCATTTGCCCGTTTCAAAGAGGCGGACATCGGTGACCTGATAACTGACGTTGCGCCGGACATTTTCCAGCAGGCCGGGCAGCAGCATGGTTCGCAACACCGACTGATCCTCGGCCAGGGGGTTGAGCAGATGCACAGTGCGGCGGCGCGGATCGTCATCAACAAGTCCCATCATATCGAAATGAGCGGGATTGACGAAACTGTAGTTAATCGCCTCGGAAAAACCGAGGGAGACCAGGACCCGGGCAACGTCCTGCCGCAGGCGACGGGCCGGATCCTCCCAGGCGGCGGCCATGGGCACCAGGGGCATGGTGTAGGGAAACTCGTTGTAGCCCTTGAGCCGCGCTACCTCTTCGATAAGGTCCACCTCGCGTTCCAGATCGACCCGGAAGGATGGCGGCGTCACCAGCAGGGTGTCGGCATCATGGGGGGTGCTCGGTATATCAATACCGGCAAGCAGAGCCGCAATCTCTTCACCAGTAAAGGGATGACCGAGAAGATCGGAAGTGCGCGACACCCGCAGGGTGATGGCGGCGCGTTCCTGCACCCCGGCGGCCCAGTCAACGCCGTTGTCGATCACCGTGGCGCCAGCCACTTCACAGAGCAAGCGCACCGCCCGCTCCATGGCGATGGGCGCCAGCTTAGGATCGACACCGCGCTCAAAACGGTACGAGGCGTCGGTGGCCATATTGAGCTTACGGGCCGTACGCCGGACACTGATCGGGTTGAAGCAGGCGGATTCCAGCAGCACGGCGGTGGTCGCATCGTCAACCTCCGAGTTGGCACCGCCCATGACCCCGGCCACGGCCACCGGTTTCTCGGCGTCACAGATCAGCATCATGGTCGGGTCAAGGGGGCGGATTGCACCGTCGAGGGTAGTCAGAGTCTCTCCCGGCCGCGGCTTACGGACGACGATGGCCTTACCGACCAGCTTGTCGAAATCAAAGGCATGGAGCGGCTGACCGTATTCGAGCATCACGAAGTTGGTGACATCGACCACGTTGTTGATCGGCCGCAACCCGACGCTGAGCAGCCGTTTTCTCAGCCACCAGGGCGATGGGCCGATGGTGATGCCGGTGAGGAGGCGGGCTGCATAGCGAGGACAGTCGTCGTCCTCAACCGTCACGGAAAAGGGGATGTTTTCACCGGTCAGCCTGGGAGTATCCGCCGCCGTCACCGGCGGCCGCAGCCGGGTCCCGCAGAAAGCGGCGGCCTCGCGGCCGATACCGATGACGCTGGTGCAGTCTGGCCGGTTTGGGGTCAGATCGACCTCGATTACCGTGTCACGCAGCCCGAGTTCCTCGACAAGTTTGCCGCCGGATTTCGTCAACCAAAGCAGTTCCATGATGCCGACATGGTTTTCACTGATGCCGAGATCCTTTTCCGAACAGAGCATGCCATGGGACTGCTGGCCGCGGATGGTGCTCTTTTTGATGACGAGCCCTGACGGCAGCTTGGTGCCGGGCAGGGCGATGGCGGTAAAGAGGCCGACCCGGGCGTTGGGGGCGCCGCAGACCACCTGCAGCCGCTCCTCGCCCACCGCCACCTGGCAGAGAACAAGCCGGTCGGCGTCAGGATGAGGAGAAACCGCGAGAATTTCCGCGACCCTGACCCCGTCACATTCGTGAAACACCTTCGCCACACCATCAACCTCAAGGCCGGCCATGGTCAGGCGGTCCGCCAGTACCTCGGCGGTGATGGTCAGATCGACATACTGTTGCAGCCAGTTTACGGTAAATTTCATGGGCAGCTTGTCCGCTTGGATTAAAACTGCGAGAGAAAGCGCAGATCGTTTTCGTAATAGAGGCGAATGTCGTTGATGCCGTATTTCAGCATGGCGATGCGCTCCACCCCGAGACCAAAGGCGAATCCGCTGTACTGTTCGGGATCGTAGCCAACCTGTTTGAAGACCTCCGGATCGATCATGCCGGCGCCGAGGATCTCCAGCCAGCCGCTCTGCTTGCAGACCCGGCAGCCCTTGCCGCGACAGATGACGCAGGCGATGTCGATCTCGGCGCTCGGTTCGGTGAAGGGGAAAAAACTCGGGCGGGCGCGAATCGCGGTCCGCTCATCGAACATCCTGGCGATAAAGACGCCGAGCACCCCGCGCAGATCGGCGAAGGAGACCTTTTTATCAACGAGAAATCCCTCCACCTGATGAAACATCGGGGTATGGGTGATGTCGGAATCGCAGCGGTAAACCTTACCCGGGGCAATCATCCGCAGCGGCGGCGACTGGGCCTCCATGATACGGGCCTGCATCGGCGAGGTATGGGTGCGGAGCAGCAGGCTTTCATTGACATAAAAGGTATCGTGCATATCCCGGGCCGGATGGTGGCGGGGAATATTGAGGGCCTCGAAGTTGTAGAAATCCGTTTCCACATCAGGACCTTCGGCAATGCCGAATCCCATTCCTTCAAAGATGGCGCAGATCTCTTCCATGATCTGCGTCACCGGATGGAGCTTGCCGGCCGGACAGCCACGGCCCGGCAGGGTCAGATCACAAAGACGTTCGCCGCGGCCCGCCTCTGTCTCCAGTTCAGCCTTTTTTTCGGCATACAGGGCCTCAAGGTCGGCCCTGATGTCATTGGCCAGTTTGCCGATCCGCGGTCGCTCCTCGGCGTCGATCCGGCCGAGCTGACGCATCAAACCGGTAAAATCGCTTTTCCGGCCAAGATATTTGACACGATAGGGTTCGAGCTGCTCGCTCCGGCAGATTGCCGTCAGTTCTTCCCGGGCCGCTCGGTGCAGGCGTAACAGTTCTTCTTCCATCTCAGGTTCCCTGAATAAGGGTGATTCCCATCTTCCCCCGAAACGACGGGGAATTTCCGGTATACAGGAGCGATAAAAGGACTTTCATGGCTGGAGGCAGCACCTGACTGTCTCCACCGTGAAAGTCCTTTTGAGAGAGCGATGGGCCACTCAGCACACATCGCTTCTGAGAGGCGATCCCGTCGGATCGGCTCTGAATCAGGAAGCGAGCTTCGCTACAGCGGAAAAGGCATTGGGATCGAGGATGGCGAGGTTGGAGAGAACCTTGCGATCAAGCTCGATTCCCGCTTTTTTCAGCCCTCCCATCAGCCGGCTGTAGGACGTGCCGTTCATCTCGGCGGCCGCGCCGATACGGACGATCCACAGTTTCCGGAAATCGCGTTTTTTGGCGCGGCGATCCCGGTAGGCCGAACACAGGGCGCGATCCACCGCCTCGGTGGCGGTGCGAAAGAGTCGATGACGTGCGCCACGGAACCCTTTCGCCAGTTTCAAGACTCTATTTCTCCTGCGGCGTGCTTTGAAGCCGCGTGTCACTCTAGGCATCTTTACTCTCCTTACATATAGGGCAGAATACGTTTAATACCTCTCACATCACTGGCGTCAACCACCCCGGATTTACGCAGATTGCGCTTTCTCTTGGTAGTCTTTTTGGTCAGGATATGACTGGTATACGCCTTACTGCGAATAACCTTGCCGGAACCGCTGATCTTGAAGCGTTTGGCGGCTCCTCTGTTGGTTTTCATCTTTGGCATGACACTACTCCTGTTTTCGTGATCACGTTATATAAAAGGTGCTGCGCTTCGGCGCAGTTGCATCAACTCTTCGGGGCGACATACATGGCCAGCTGCCGCCCTTCCATGATCGGCGCCTGGGTGATGGTCGCCACATCTTCCAGGGATTCGGCGATCTGGTTGAGCAATGCCATGCCGATGGTGTCGGCATAGACGATCTCCCGCCCCCGGAAGCGCATGGTCACCTTGACCTTGTTCTTCTGCGCCAGAAACTTGCGGATATTGCGAATCTTGAAATCAAGGTCATGCTTTTCCGTTTTCGGACGGAGCTTGATTTCCTTGACCTCAACCACGGTCTGTTTCTTCTTGGCCTCCGCCTGTTTTTTGCTCTGCTCGTAGCGGTATTTGCCGTAATCCATGATGCGGCAGACCGGCGGTTCGGCGTTGGGCGAAATCTCAACAAGGTCGAGGCCGGCCTCTTCGGCAATGGCCATGGCCTCTTTCACCCTCATGATGCCAAGCTGCTGGCCTTCATCGCTGATGACCCTGATCTCGGGCTCCTTGATCAGTTCATTCACCCTGGTCCGCGGCTCGCGTCCATCCTTTTCACTTTTTTTTCTTTTAATACGCTTACCTCCTCACGTTTCCGGACACATCAAAGAATGATCGTCGTCACAACCGGTACCGACTGCGGCCACCATTCCGTCTCGCGCTGCTTTCGCCCAGCCGCCTGACCGACTTTACCGGTCAGCGTTTCCGGCATTCCTGCCCGATCAGGTCGGCAAAGTCGGCAACCGACATCGGCGCGAGATTACTGCCGTCACGCAACCGCACCGTCACCATGGCGGTTTCCTTTTCCTTGTCGCCGACGATGACCATATAGGGAATTTTTGCCACCTGCGCTTCCCTGATCTTGTAATTCAACTTCTCGTTGCGGGTGTCCTTTTCCACCCGGACCCCAGCCCGGCGCAGTTGATCATAAACCATTTCAACATAGTCGAGCTGGGCATCGGTGATGTTGAGCACCCTGGCCTGGACCGGCGCCAGCCACAGGGGGAACGCCCCGGCGTAATGTTCGATGAGGACACCAAAAAAACGTTCCAGCGAGCCCATCAGAGCACGGTGAATCATGATCGGCTGGTGCTCGCGGCCGTCCTCCGCCGTATAGCCGAGCTGAAAACGGTCCGGCAGATTAAAGTCCACCTGGATGGTGGAGCACTGCCAGGCCCGGCCAAGCACATCCTTGATCTTGATATCGATCTTTGGTCCGTAAAAAACACCTTCGCCCGGGTCGACCTGAAAGGCCAGGCCCTTTCTTTCCAGGGCACGCTTCAAAGCATCGGTGGCCTTCTGCCAGTTCTCCTCGGTGCCGACGAATTTTTCCGGCCGGGTGGAGAGATAGATGTCGTACTGGCTGAAACCGAAGGTCTTGAGAATATGAAGATTCAGATCAAGAATATTGTAAATTTCGTCGTCAAGCTGCTCCGGCAGGGTGAAGATGTGGGCGTCATCCTGGGTGAAACCGCGCACGCGCATCAACCCCTGCAAGGCCCCGGTCCGCTCGAAGCGATAGACCGTGCCCAGCTCGCACCAGCGAATGGGAAACTCCCGATAGCTTCTCTTCTTCGACTTGTAAATGGCGATGTGAAAGGGGCAGTTCATCGGCTTGAGCTGATACTTGACCTCTTCCACCTCCATGGCCGAGAACATGTCGTCCACGTAAAAGTCGAGATGACCGCTGGTCGCCCACAGATCACGACGGGCGATGTGCGGGGTATAGAGCAGCTCATAACCGTTGCGGTAATGCTCGTCCTTCCAGTAATCTTCGATCAGGCGCCGCACAAGGGCGCCCTTGGGCTGCCAGAGAATGAGACCGGGGCCAACCTGATCGCTGATGGTAAAGAGCTCTAGATCCTTGCCCAGCCGACGATGATCCCTTTTTTTCGCCTCTTCGAGATGATGGAGATAGCTTTTCAACTCCTTGGCGTCAAAAAAAGCGGTGCCGTAGAGCCGTTGCAGCATCGGCCGTTTTTCATCGCCGCGCCAGTAGGCCCCGGCAATGCGGATCAACTTGAAGGCCTGTAGAAGACTGGTGTCGGCAATGTGCGGTCCCCGGCAGAGATCGACGAACTCGCCCTGCCGGTAGAGACTCACTGTCTCCTCGGTGATGTCGTCAAGCAGTTCGACCTTGTAGACCTCGCCTTTTTCCTGAAAATACTGCCTGGCCTCGGCCAAGGAAAGCACGGTCCGGCTAAAGGGACGGGCAGCGGCGGCGATTTCCGCCATCTTTGCCTCGATGGCGGCGAAATCATCCGGGGTAAAGGGCTCAGTCCGGTCGAAATCGTAGTAAAAGCCATCTTCAGTGGCCGGTCCGATGGCCACCCGAACATCCGGGCCATAAAGGGCAATGACCGCTTCGGCCATAATGTGGGCGGCACTGTGCCGCAGGATGTGCAGGCCCTCGGACGAATCTTTGGTCAGTGGTTCCAGCACTCCGTCCGCCTGCAGCGGCTCGGACAAATCAAGCAGGCGCCCGTCCAGGCGCACGGCGACGATGCGTTTTCGCTCCTTGCCGGAACAGAGAGCCTTCACCGCCTCGGCCACCGTGGTGCCGGCGGGGAATGTCCCTGTTGCGCCGTTCTGTATGCTCAACCGGATTTCAGCCATGGAAATTTCGTCAGACAAGCCGTCCCTGTCGATTTTCTCGAAAACACGCGCCAGCCTGGCCCTGATCATCACTCTTTTTCGTGCAGCCGGGCGAATGGAGGGTTGTCGATTTTTACGAGATTGTCATTTTTCTGTGGCATGAACAAAGAAACTTCGCAACAGGTTAGTATTGCGAAGTTTCTTTGTTTTCGAACCACACGGTAATGAAGAATATTCTGGTAGGCACGGGCGGGATTGAACCGCCGACTTCTACCATGTCAAGGTAGCACTCTCCCACTGAGTTACGCGCCTGTTTTTTCTGCAGATGTCTCCGTGAACGGCAAGGAAATACCAATAAAGAGCGCCGCTGTCAAGAACATTATGCATTGCCCGCCGCATTCGGTCAATACCTTTTCCGCGCCTCAATGGCCCGGCTCAGGGTCAGCTCATCGGCATACTTGATATCCATGCCCATGGGAATGCCGCAGGCGAGCCGGGTCAGTCGAACCCCTGTCTCTCGCAATGCGTCAAAAAGATAGGCAGCAGTAGCCTCGCCCGGCACGGTGGAGCTGGTGGCGATCAACACCTCCTCCACCTGTTGCCGGCTTACCCGACGGATCAGTTCAGCGATCCGGATCTCCTCCGGACCGATGCCGTCCATCGGCGACAGTACCCCGTGCAGGATGTGATACTGCCCTTGAAATATGCCGGTCTTCTCGATGGCCATGAGATCGGCAGCCTCCTCGACGACACAGAGGAGCTGGCTGCTGCGGCGCGGGTCGGCGCAGATCGGGCAGGGATCGTCCTCGGAAAAGGCGAAACAGTTGGAGCAGAGCCGAATCGCCTCGTGCAGTTCGGCGAGATCGCGGGCCAAGGCCCGGGCATCGGCCGCCGGGCGGCGCAACAGATGCAGGGCGAGACGGGTTGCGGTCTTCCGGCCGATGCCGGGCAGACGGTTGAAATCACTGATCAGCCGTTCAAGGGCCGGCGGCACGACATTCATGGGACGATCACCCGCCGAACATGCCGGGCAGATTGATACCAAGCCCGCCGGTCAGACGGGCCAGTTCCGACTGGGTCATCTCCCGTGCCTGGCGCATGGCGTCATTGACCGCGGCAGCGATGAGATCCTGCAGCATGGCTGGATCGTCGGGATTGATCGCCTCCTTGTCGATGCGCAGGCCGACGACCTCGAACTTGCCGTTCACCGTGACCTCCACCATGCCGCCGCCGACCCTGGAGGTGATGGTGCGCCGCGCCAGCTCCTCCTGCATCTGGCTCATCTGATACTGAAACTGCTGCGCCCTTTTCAAAATCGAATCCATATCCATAACATTGGTCCTGTTGGTCTGACTGGTCTGGTTGGTCTGGTTGGTTTCATCCAATTCAACTAATCAAACCAATCGGACCAATTCAACTAAATTTACCGAAACCGTGGTCCGGTGCGGATCGCCCCCACCTGACCGCCGAAGACATCGATGGTCATCTGCACCAACGGATCATTGGCCAGGGCCCGCCGCTCCTCCTTGGGGCCGTCATGCACCGCTTCGCCGCCATCTTCCCCTTTGCCGCCCCGGCTGCCGATCTTAAGCGTCAAATCCTTCTGAAAAAAATCCATCGCATACTCGGTGAGATCCTTGACGTTTTCCGTCTGCTGCAGCAGGGTGCAGTCCGAGGGATTGTCAAAGCGGATCAGCAGCTCCCCACCTTCCTCGCGCGGATTCTCGCACAACCGCAGCACCTGGGCCATCCACGGCTTGCGGTCCTTGACGTAGGAGAGAAACTCATCCCAGTTACGGCGCACCTCCCTGGTGCGGGGATGAATGGCCACCCCGCCCTTGCGGCTTTCCTCCGGTGCGGGGGAAACGGATTTCCGCTCGCCCGCCGCCTCAACAGCGGCCGGCGGCGGCGTTTTTTCCGCCGCCGGAGCAGCGACAATGACAGGCGCGCGCTCCCCCTGAGACGGCGGCAGCGGCGCGGCAGCGGTCTGAACCGTAGGCGGCGAATTGGCGACAACGGTTTCCGTTCCACTCTCCGCTCTCCTGGTCCGCAGCAGCGTGTCGAGCCGGGAGAGCAGTTCCGTGGCTGGCGTCACCTGGCCGGCTTGGACCACCTTGATAAAGGCCATCTCCAGGACCAGGCGGGGATGGGCCGAGTACTGCATCTCCGCGATTCCCTGAAAAAGCAGATGAAAGGCCAGCGAGAGAGTTTCCCGGCTGTGGCGATCACTCAACTCCCGCAGTTCGGCCAGCTCCTGATCCGAGACATCAAGCATGGCCTCCGGATGCGGACTGGTGCGACAGATCAGCAGGGCACGCAGATAGGCGACCAGATCGTTGGCAAAACGCTTGAGATCGAGACCGGCGCCGTAGGTTTTTTCAAGAAGATCGAAACAGTCGGCAAGGTTGCCGGCCAGCAGCGCCCCGGCAAGGGCATGAAAGATCCGCTGGTCAACAAGGCCGAGGACCTGCACCACATCCGCCGCCGTCACCTGTTCGCCGCCGAAGGAAAAGATCTGATCGAGCAGACTGAGACCGTCGCGCACACTGCCATCCGCCTCGCGGGCAATCATCTCCAGGGCCTGCCGGGGAATCTCCACTCCTTCCCGGCCGGCGATCTTCTCGAAAAAGGCGACAAGCCCGGCAAAGGGCACCCTTTTCAACTCATAGCGCTGACAGCGGGAGAGGATGGTAATGGGAACCTTGTGCAGTTCGGTGGTGGCGAACATGAAGTAGACATGTTCCGGCGGCTCCTCCAGGGTCTTCAACAGGGCATTGAAGGCCTCGGTGGTGAGCATATGGACCTCGTCGATAATGACGACCTTGAAGCGATTCTGGACGGGAAAGAAACGGATATTGTCCTTGAGTTCGCGGATCTCCTGGATGCCGCGATTGGAGGCGCCGTCGATTTCCTGGAGATCAACGGCGGAGCCGACGGTGATCGCCTGACACGACGGGCAGCGGTTGCAGGGCTTTTCGCCGTTGTCGCTCTGGCAGTTGAGCGCCTTGGCCATGATGCGGGCCAGGGTGGTCTTGCCCACGCCGCGCACCCCGGAAAAGATCATGGCATGGGCGACCCGGTTGCGGAGCAGCGCGTTCTGCAGGGTGCGAACCACCGCCTCCTGGCCGACCACGTCGGCAAAGGTTTGAGGACGCCATTTTCTGGCAAGAACAAGATAGGACATAAAAACACGCGGGATACATTGATAACCGGCGATTATCAATCACAATGACGCAGGGCAGTCACTCTCGACGACAGAGCGGGGAGCCTGAAAAAAATGATAGCCAGGCACCCCCGCGGCACACAAAGGTGGTTCACTACCGCTGCTTCCTCCCGGACCTGACGGGGTTCATGAGCCTCTGTTGCGCGGGACCCGGCTATCACACTCGCATACATGAAAAGGTTCCCTGCTATGTCGTTGAAAACTGGCGGAGAAGGAGGGATTCGAACCCTCGGTACGTTGCCGTACACACGATTTCCAGTCGTGCACCTTCGGCCTCTCGGTCACCTCTCCGCATCGTCGTCATTTGCAAAGACGGTTACTTTACAACCAAAAGGGATTTTTTTCAAAGGAGATTTTCCAGAACCGGCGTTTTTTTTCGCCGCTCTCGGAAAAAATCCCGGAGCAGCGCGGCGCCGGCCTCGGCCAGCACCCCTTCGGTCAGCGCGACGTCATGGTTGAGGCGTCCATCCCTGCCGATCGGATAGCAGGAAACCACTCCGCCCGCCTTGGGATCACGGGCGCCGAAGACGAGGCGGGCCACCCTGGCGTGCACCAGGGCGCCGGCGCACATAACGCAGGGCTCCACCGTGACATAGAGGGTCGAACCGGGCAGCCGGTAATTGCCGGATCTTTCCCCGGCCCGGCGCAGCACCAGCATCTCGGCATGGCCGGTCGGATCATGCAGCTCGATGGGACGATTGCCGTCCTGGGCGAGCACCGCCCCATCCTGACCTACCAGAACCGCTCCCCCCGGCACCTCGCCGCGGGCCGCGGCCCGCTCCGCCTCCGCCAAGGCAAGTTTCATGTAAAAAACATCCGCCGGCTCATCCATGATGCACTCGCAAAAAAGTTTTTTTTCACCACCGAGAGCACAGGGCACAGAGAAAACATCTTGAATAACAGGCAGTATTTCCGAGTGCCGTGGCCTCTGCTGCTGATTTTCGGTTTTTCCGAGATCACCAGGCATCAGGCAGCGCCAGAGTCCCGTTTCTGCTTGTTGGCGTAATTGGCCGCATACCAGCCCGCCACGCAACCTTCGCCCACCGCCTTGGCCATCTGGTGCGGGGGTCCTGCGATATCGCCGGCTGCGTAGACGCCGGGCAGGTTGGTCTCCTGCTGCTTGTTGGTGGCGATGTAGGAGAAGGTTTCCATGTCGAGCTGTACCCCCAGGGTGGTGGCAAGCTCCATCGCCCCCTTGGCGCCGAGTTCGATAAAGACCCCGTCCACCGCCAGCCGGCAGTCATCCTCCAGCAAAAGTCCCTCCACCGCCTTGTCGCCGGTGATCTCCTTGACCCAGCTTCCCTGGTGCAGTTTCACCCCGCTCGCCTTCACCTTGTCGGCCAGTTCGGCGGAAACAGCCAGCTCCCGACTGACGAGATGTACCTCGGCGGCGTACTTGAGCAGGGTCAGCGCGCCGTCCACCGCGGCGCTCTCGTTGCCCACCACCGCCACCTTGGCGTTGCGGAAGAAATTGGCGTCGCAGTCGACACAGTAACTCACCCCCTTTCCGGTCAGCTCCTTCTCTCCCTTGACCTTCAGCCTGTTTTTGTGGGTGCCGGTGGCGAGGATAACGGTGCGGCCCAGATACATGCCGCTTTCCGTCCGCACCGCATAATGCTCGCCCTGCTGCTCGATACCGAGCACATCCTCCTCGACAGAGCGGGCGCCGAAACGGTTTGCCTGGGCAAGCCCGATCCTCAGCAGCTCGTGGCCGTCGGTCACCCCGTCCACACAAAGATAGTTTTCCACATGAGCCCAGTAAATGGAGCTCTTCTGCGGCCGCCCCAGCACCAGCACACTCGCCTTTTTACGCACGGCATGGACCGCGGCCTGCAGCCCCGCCGGCCCCGCCCCGACAACAATGACATCGATCAGTTCAGACATGGCTATTTCCTTCTTTTTTGCGTTTTCCGGCAACAAGGTCTGCCGGCACGGCAAACATTTTATCCTTGGAACTTTGCCCCGCGCTCCTTATAGTAAGGCGATACCTTAATGCCGCTTCCGCCGAATGTCAAAAAAGATCTTGCCGCCACTCGCCGGATGCCCACTTTGCGACAAGACACCATGAACTTTCTCGCCGACCTCCATATCCATTCCCCCTTTTCCCGGGCCACCAGCAAGGACAGCACCCTGGCCGGCCTTGCCGCCTGGGCGCGGGTCAAGGGCATTCACCTGATCGGCACCGGCGACTTTACCCATCCCGGCTGGTTCGCCCATATCAAAGAACACCTGACGCCGGCCGAACCGGGACTGTTCAAACTGCGCGATGAACAAACCACCCCTGCCCTGCCCGGCGTCACTCCCGAGGCAATCCCGGTCCGTTTTCTCCTCACCGCGGAAATCAGCTCCATCTACAAGCGACACGGCCAGGTCCGCAAGGTGCACAACATCCTCTTTGCCCCGGACCTGGCGAGCGCGGAAAGGATCAACCGCCGGCTCGCCGCCATCGGCAATATCGAATCCGACGGCCGCCCCATCCTAGGTCTCGATTCCCGCGACCTGCTGGAGATCCAGCTTGAGGAGATGGCGGACGGCTTTCTCGTGCCGGCCCACATCTGGACCCCGTGGTTTTCCCTGTTCGGCTCCAAATCCGGTTTTGACTCCATCGAGGAATGCTTCGGCGACCTCTCCGCCCATATCTTCGCCCTCGAAACCGGTCTTTCCTCGGACCCGGACATGAACCGGCTGGTTTCGGCCCTTGACCGCTATACCCTGATCTCCAATTCCGACTGCCACTCGCCGGCCAAACTCGGCCGCGAGGTCAACCGCTTTGCCTGCGACTTTGATTTCTTTTCCCTGAAAAAGGCCCTGCAGGAACCGGCCAACGGCTTTCTCGGCACCGTGGAATTTTTCCCGGAAGAGGGCAAATACCATCTCGACGGCCACCGCGCCTGCCAGGTGGTGATGGAGCCAGCAGAGACCAAGGCCTGTCGGGGAGTATGCCCGGTGTGCGGCAAGCCGCTCACCGTCGGCGTCGCCCACCGGGTCATGGATCTCGCCGACCGCAATACCCCCTTTTATCCCGCCAACGGACCGTCCTTCACCAGCCTCATTCCCCTGCCCGAGGTGATCGGCGAGATCATGGCCAAGGGGCCGGCCAGCAAGGGAGTGATGGAGCAATATGCCAGGACGATCAACCGCTTCGGTTCGGAATTCACCCTCTTTCTCCATGCCACCCTGGACGAGATCACCCTCTTTTCCCCCATCCTGGGTGAGGCGATCGGTCGCATCCGCGCCAACCGGGTGATCCGCCGGGCAGGCTTCGACGGCCAGTTCGGCGTCATCCGCGCCTTTGCCGAGGGTGAGATCGACCGGCTGCGCGGCCAGGCCGCCCTCTTCGGCGACAGTGGCCCGCGCCGGAAAAAAGAAAAAAAAATCGCGCCGGAACCACAGCCCCTTCTTTTTGCCCCGGATCCGACCGGACCGGCCGAAGAAAAGGTCGACAACCCGGCCCAGCGACAGGCAATAACGAGCCGGGCCCGCCGCATCCTGGTCGCCGCTGGCCCCGGCACCGGCAAGACCCATACCCTGGTCGGCCGGCTCCTTCATCTCATCACCGCGCGAGGGGAGGAGCCGACCGGCATTGTCGCCATCACCTTTACCAACCGGGCGGCAAACGAGGTGCGGGAACGGCTGCGCCGGCAGGCGGGCGCGGCGGCGGACGAGGTCTTTGTCGGCACCTTCCACCGCTTCTGCCTGGACTGGCTGCAACGGGAAAAGCCGGGGCTTGCGGTCATCGGCGATGATGACCGCGAACTCGTATTGAGGCGTCTTTATCCGCAGGCAACGGCAAGCGAGCGCAAGAAGATTGCCGGCGCCATCGCCGTCCTTGACCCGACCGAAAAACATCCCGGTCCGCTTGCCCTTTATCTGCGCGAACTGGAACGGCTCAACGCCATCGATCTCGAAATGATCATCCCCGTTTTTGTCGACAGACTGCGGAGCGATGCCTCCTTCAGCGGTCTGCTCCAAAAGCGGGTGCGCCACCTCCTGGTCGATGAGTTCCAGGATGTCAACCAGGCGCAATACGACCTCGTCGCCCTGCTTGGCCGCTTTGCCGCACTCTTTGTCATCGGCGACGCCAACCAGGCGATCTACGGCTTCCGGGGCAGCGACCTCCGCTTCTTTCTGCGCTTTGCCGAAGAATCCGGGACCGAATGCCTCGCCCTGGAGAGCAATTATCGATCCGCTCCGGAGATCATCCAGGCGGCCAGCGCCCTTATCCGCCACAACCGGCTGCGCGGCGACAACACGATCACTGCCCAGCGTGCCACCAGCGGCGAAATCTTTCTGCTGGCCGCCCCGACCGCACGGGCGGAGGCCGAACAGGTGGTCAAGCAGATCGAAAAACTGCTGGGCGGTATTTCAAGCTTTTCCATCAACTCCGGCCGCTCAGGCGGCGAGCAAAGCAGCTACACCTTCCGCGACATCGGCATTCTCTACCGCCTCGCCCGCCAGGCCGAACCGTTGGCCGAGGCCTTGGAGCGGAGCGGCATCCCCTTTCAGCTGGTGGGGGCCCGCCCTTTTTTCATGGAGCACGATATCCTGCCCCTGGCCCTGCTGACCCTGGCCGCGGCGGAGCTTGCCAGCGCCGCCGACCGGCTCGCCCTGTGCAGGGAACTGCCGGGCATCGGGCAAGCCACCGTGGAGCAGCTGGAAAAGGAAATGGTTCCGGGCAACGACGCGTTCCTCGGCACGGCACAAAGACTCCTGCCCAGAAAAGCGGCCGAACTGCTGGCGAGCCTGGAGCAAGCGATCCACCATTTTCATGTTGCGGCCGCCACCGCGCTGCCCGAGGCGTACCAGCCGCTCTTCCCTCTTTTCCAGCGTGACCCCGCCTCGGCAAACGCCCGGCGCTTTCTCAGGCTTGCCGGCGCCTTTGGCGCCCCCCTGGCCCTGGCCCGCCATCTCGCCGAAAACCGGCAGGCCACCATCTATGACGAACGGGCCGAGGCGGTGTCGCTGCTCACCCTGCACGGGGCCAAGGGGCTGGAGTTTCCGGTGGTCTTCATCACTGGACTCAATGATGGCCTGCTGCCCTGCCGGATGGCAGGCTGCGACCCGGAGGAGGAACGGCGGCTTTTTTATGTCGGCATAACCCGGGCAAAAGACCAGCTGCTGCTTTGCCATTCAGCCGCAGAAGCTCCCTCCCCCTTTCTTGCCGAAATCCCGGCGGAGCTGCTGCACAGCGTACGCGGCAAGGGTCAAAAACGGAACAAAAACAAGGGCAAACAGCTTACCCTCTTTTGACACAACAGCATCCGCACGCGGGCAACCGTTTCACCAATCAACCAATCATTCATATGCGCCATTCATCTCACCGACCATGCAGAAAAAGATAAAAATAGGCCGGGCCACCGTCGGCCTGATCGGCCTCGACCAGGCCCTGCAACAGGCCCTGGCCATGGAGATCGGCCCGGAGGAGGCGGTTGACTTTCTCTTTGCCGCCATCAGCCGGGACAACTATGTGCCGCCCGCCGCCGTCGATCTTTACCGGGAGGCGCTGGGCAACGAGTTTGCCCGGGCCACCGGCAGCGGCAAGGGCGGCGCGCAGCAGCTCACCATCAAGATTCTCGGTCCCGGCTGCGTCAGCTGCAACAGGCTTAACACCATGATTTTCGACATCATGCAGCGGCTCGACATCGCCGCCGACATCGAACAGATCCATGATCTCGACGAGATCTGGCGGCACGGCGTCATCACCACCCCGGCGCTCATCATCAATGGCGCCGTCACCTGCGCCGGCCGCATGCCGTCGCCGGCCGAGGTGGAAAAATGGCTGGTTGAGGAATGGGAAAAACTGTAGCCGCGAAACCGGACAACCCGATCAATCGTCAACAATCAACAAGGAGACGCACCCATGCGCGCGGAAACCGGAAAAGCCTTTACCCCCTTCACCCTGAAGAACGTCACCCTGAAAAACCGGCTCGGGGTGGCGCCGATGACCCGGATGTCCTCCACCCATGACGCCATTCCCCGCCAGGACGTCCTCGATTTCCTGGTGCGGCGGGCGGCAAACGGCGCGGGGCTGGTGTTTACCGAGGCGATCGTTACCGACTACGAAAGCGCCCAGGGGTATCCCGGTCAGGCCCGGCTGCTGACCGAACGGCAGATTGCCGCCTGGCGGCCGGTGGTGGCGGCGATTCACAACCATGGCTCCCTTGCTGTCATGCAGATGTTCCACTGCGGCCGCATGAGCTGGAACGAGGTCAACCCGGCCGGCCGGGTCATTGCGCCAAGCCCGATTGCCCCGAGACAGCAAAACCCGCTGACCAATGCCCCCTATCCGCTGCCGGATGAGATGAGCCGTTTTGACATCGACCACGTCATCGAAGGCTTTGCCGAAACGGCCAAAGGGGCGGTGACCGCGGGTTTTCGCGCCATCGAGATCCACGGCGCCCACGGCTACCTGATCAACCAGTTTCTTTCCGCCTATTCAAACCGTCGCAGCGACGATTACGGCGGCAACGCTGCCAACCGCTTCCGCTTTGCCGGGGAAGTCATCAAGGCAGTGAAGGCGGCGGTGCCGACGGAGACCATCATCACCTTCCGCATCTCCAACTGGGGCATTGCCGACATGGAGGAGTCGCTCTTTGCCGACGCGGCGGAGTGGCGGGAGATGATCACCCTGATCGACGCGGCCGGCGTTGACGCCATCTCGGTTTCCACCTACAACTTCCGCGATCCGGCTTTCGGCACGGGCAAAACCATGGCCAGGCTCACCCGCGAAGCAACAAAGCTGCCGCTGATGATCTGCGGCAAGATCCATGACCGGACCACAGCGGAAGAGGCCCTGCAGGACGCCGACATCGCCTTGAGCGGCAAATCGATGCTGCTCAATCCGAACTGGGTGGCGGATGTGCGGGCAGGCGGGGAGCTGCCTGTCTTTTCCTCGGAAGAGGCCAACATCGCCTACACCACGACGCCGTTGCCCTAGGCCGCTCCCCCATAAAAATTTTTTCCAATGCCAGGCATGTCTTTTTTTGGCGACATGTCACTAAAAAATGTGACAATTTGAACATCCGTAGCAATGAAACCATTTAATTGCTATGGATGTTCTCCTCTCCAACAAAACAGCAGCGGCGCCGCCTCTCGGGTGTTGCTGACCACATCTCAATTTTTTCCAATAAAAACGAACAGAAATGCCAATTATGCCGGCTCTGCCGGCTACCCATCATGATTGAGCACACTCGAACTCTTTGTTGACAAATCCATTTTTTTATATTCTAAGAAGCCAGGCTATTGAATGAATTGATTTGATAGCAATTAGTTTTTTTCTTAAATATCAAATCATTTTTTTCGCTACTGATCTTTTCCGGAAAAACTGACACAGAAACGAGCTGTTCGGCTGGCATGCGCCATGCAGTCCAGCCAACACAGGACGGCATGATCCAAACAGCCCGGTCACCACAAACAACCATGCAACCATGAAAAATCGGCGTTTTGGCAATTGACCCTGTCGCAGCGCCGGGAACTTCCATGCCCATACAAAGGAGGTGAACACGACTACCAGGAAAGAAACAGACCAGCGAAGGGCCGCGCTGTCGGCATTTCGCGACCCCCGTAAGAGTAATCATCAGCAAATTGAGGAATCACACACAAGCAGCACAAAACAAAAAATGATAAAGGAGAGATTATCATGGAGATAACCAGCAAAAAGGTTATGTTGTCCGCTGTTCTTGCTTTGACCACCGTGGGAACCAGCTGGGCCAACACTCCACCACCCCCGGTTAATCAGATCCTTGGCATTCCTGACAGCTCTTTTAACAATCTCGTTGAAGAAAATTGTCGGGCCTGTCATGAAGACCAGAACATCGTCAAGCCTGGAACCATTCCAGATCGACACCATTTACTGGTCAACAAAACCATTCCGACCCAAACCGACATCCCATTTCCACAGTCGGGCGTCACTGTCTATCAGTGTCTGTCCTGCCACCAGCAGGTCTGGGATCCAAATACCAGCAGCTACGTTTTCGACACCTTCCGTGACTGCCTGTACTGCCATAACCAGGTGGTCGGCGAGGCATCCGTCCATCACCTGACCGCCAAGGCCCAGTCACAGGATTGCAAGGCCTGCCACGGCCCCATCGACAATCCGAATGACGGCCATTACATCCCGACCTACGCGCCGAGCCTTGTCACCCCATGGCCGAGCGGAAAACCCAATGCGGACACCAACGGCGAAGGCCAGTGCGTGTTCTGTCATGAGTCGGGCACGGACGATGCATCCGGCCTGTTTGTCCTCAGCAATGACCAGACGCATCATTCCACCGGCCTTGGCCTTGGCAGCAGCGCGCAATGCCTCTTTTGCCATGATTTCACCGTGGAAAAGAAATATTACATCCGCAAATGCGAGGCATGCCATGGCGTTGCCTCTCTCCACAACATTCAGGTTGACTCGGACAACCCGGCCAACCTGGGTTCCATTGTCCCCGGCAAGGAAAACCCCTACTGGGGTCACATCGGTCACAATGATGACTGCTATGGCTGCCATGGATTCAGCGCCCTGTCAGCCGCAGCTCCTTATTCCGGACCGGTTATTCCCGATGTCAGCGCCCTGGATACCGCAAAGGTGACCAGTGGTGTCGCCACCACGGTCACCGCGACCGGCAGCGGCTTCACCAACGTCGTCACCGGTGTCGGTGGCGAGGAAGTCGATCTCACCTCCAAGGTGACCTTGACCGCCGCGGACGGGACCTCTGTCACACTTATTCCCACCGCAATATCGGCAACCTCCATCGAAGTGACGATTCCCGCCGATCTGGCTCCCGGCAACTATGGCTTCCGTGTCGTCAAGGTTGACAAAACCAGTAATGCCGTCAACCTTTCCGTCATTCCGGCCATGGCCAACGAGTCGATCACCTGCCGGGGAACCAGCGTCACCATTACAGGAACAGGGTATTCGCAGCATGTCGATGCGCTCAACTCGGGCACCGGACTTGTGGCAACCAGCAAGACCGGCGCCGCCGTGGACTGTTCAGTAAGAACCTGGACCGATACGTCCATTACGGCAACCTGCAGTGAATGTCCGAGCAGTGTGACCGTCAACTCCATCTGGGGTGCAGACAGCGACAGGGTCCGAACGCTCAGACCGACGCGCCGCTAATTCGTTATACCCGGAAACAGGTATGCAAATCTGGGGGCTGCTTCTTCTGATTTGCATCCCCGCGTAACCGTTCGGCGTATTCCTTTCAGAGAAAGGAGTTCGCCGAACGGGCGCCTGTGCCCTGAGAAAATGCGGCATGGTCGCCGGGGACAACTGTTTCAAAATTCCTTATCGTGCCGGATCGGATGGGACGGAACGTTTGCTGTCCTGCTCTTTGCGTGACCTCCTCCGGAAAAGCACAGTGACCATGACAAAAGCATTTTATCTCGATGGAGGGGTATAAATGAAGAGGCTGGTATCGGGAGTCAACTCCCTGTTGTTCCTATGTATTTTCAATTCCACTGCCCAGGCGGAAGTCGAGTTGTTCGACTGGGGCATCAATATTGACGGAAAAACCTACTGTCTTGAAGGGCCGTGTTCTTATGATTTTTTCACCAAGGGAAATTTACGCAAGCTTGCCGATCTTCCCTCCTCTCTCGATTATTCAGAATTCAACCTGACTGACACATCCACTATTCGTGACGGTTTCGGAACCCTTGCCATTGAGGTGACCGGCGCCGGCCCCCATTCAGTGTCCGTGTATTTCAACTTTGATCTCGATTATTCGATCAACGGCGTGTTGAATGAAACCGGCACAAATCATGGAACAGCACCGGAGGGCCTTTCCTGGGAAATCGACGAGATCGGCTGGGGATACACTCAAAGCCGCGGCACCGCCGGTGCAATCTATACCGGCGACATATTTGACAATTTCCTGGATTCAGGCGTTGTTCCTCCGCCCGCATCCTCCTTTGACAAACAGATCTTCTTTGACCAATTTCCCTTGCCGGACGGACAATTTCTCATCCCGCCCATAGAAGATGCGGCCCTGGGCCAGGGGTGGGATTTTGAACTCCAGGAAGGGCAAACCGCGATCATAACCTTTACCGTCGGAGCAACCGCGCCGGCCGGGTTTTATCTTGTTCAGCAGGATCCGGGCACCGGCACCAGTGTGTATATGACGAGCTCCATCGCTTTAGACACAAACTGTGACGGAGTTCTTGACTGCGCCGGAGTGTGCAATGGCGCCGCGGCGGTGGACAACTGCGGAACCTGCGACGACATCCCGGCCAACGACTGCACGCAGGACTGCGCCGGCGTCTGGGGCGGCTCTGCCACCACTGACAACTGCGGCGTCTGTGACAGCAACCCGGCCAACGACTGCACGCAGGACTGCGCCGGCGTCTGGGGCGGATCCGCCACCACTGACAACTGCGGCGTCTGTGACACCGATCCGGCCAACGACTGCACCGCAGACTGCAACGGCGTCTTCGGCGGCTC
>JBMONO010000037.1:0-41952 GCA_049323655.1 Thermodesulfobacteriota bacterium
GTATAAGTTTTGTATTGATTTTTGTGGTTTCGATGATTAAGAGAACAACAGACGCTCGAAACATGATTGTCTCGTAAATCTGCAAAATGGCAGGCGGGAAAGTAATGCAAGGAGTTACAAAACATGGTCCATCGGAATCGTGGCTTTTTGCGATTGCGACAAACATGATGGTCTCGTAAAAAGTGAAAATTAACCACAGAGACCGCAGAGCGCACAGAGATAACTGATTATAATTAAAGATGTTTTCTCTGCGTTCTCAGTGCGCTCTGTGGTGAAAAAAGACTTTTTACGGGTTTGTCAAACATGGTCCGGGCCAACGGAGAGGGATGAGGCGGATCGGTATGGAGGTAACTCATGAACAGGGTGAAGGAAACGAGCAGGGCGGTGATTGAATTTGTCGTGGAATGGAACAGCTGCGACTGTCGGCACAGGGACTCTTTCTGGGCGGAAAATGTCAGCATGTGGCGGGACTGTCTGCCGCTGGATCTTGACGTCCGTCTGATAGGCAAAGAGGCCGGAGACAGCGTGGATGTTGAGATTGACCCGCAGGAATTTCATCAGCCGTATGCGGTCGGGAAACGGGTTCTGATCCGGCCGGATCAGTTTTGTGACATCCTTGCCGGAGGTGACACGGTGGCTCTTCATCCCGGTCGTTACTATCCCCAGGGACTGTTACGCGGGGTGAGCGCTGTTTATCCGCAGAGCATGGCACCCTGTCGCTATCTTGGTCAGGAAAAGAACATGCTTTGTTTTGATCTCAATCATCCCCTGGCCGGACGGCCCTTGGTATTCAACGCCACTCTCCAGCGGGTCATACCGGTCAGGGTCGAACGGGGCGGCCGTTGCGAGGACTGGCTGGAAACGGTGACCGCAGGTGGGCCGGGTATGCAGGCCCGGGTCGATCAGCAACCCAGTGATTTTTTTCCCCTTGGCTGGGCTGAGCGCCAGGATGAAAGAGAGGACCGGCTTTTTTACCACGCGCCTCGGCTGGTGAATCATATCGACAGCGTTGCGGAGCAAACCGTGGCGGCGTTCTATGGCAACCATCTGCGACCCGGTATGCGGGTGCTTGATTTCATGGGAAGCTGGAACTCCCATCTGCCCCAAGGGCTGGATCTGGCCGGGCTGGCGGTGCTTGGCCTCAATGAGCAAGAGCTGGCCCAAAACCCTCTGGCGACCGAACGGGTGGTTCAGGATGTCAATCGACATGCGCAGCTGCCCTTTGCCGACCGCCGCTTTGATGCCGTTATCTGTAGCATGTCGGTGGAGTATCTGATCAATCCTCGTCTTGTTTTCCGTGAACTGTCCCGGGTGCTGACTGACAATGGTCTGCTCCTCGTCACCTTCTCAAACCGCTGGTTCCCGTCCAAGGCAATCCGTTTGTGGGGGGAGTTGCATGAGTTTGAGCGGATGGGGCTGGTGCTGGAGTTGTTCCGCGAATGCGGCTGTTTTACCGATCTGCATACCTGGTCGCGCCGGGGAATGCCGCGGCCGGCCGATGACGCCCACGGTGATCTGCCGTTGAGCGATCCCGTTTATCTCGTCGGCGGGCGGAAAATCTGAAAGGGAATACGAAGAAGATGTACAAGATCGGCACCTTGGCAAAGATCACCGGCTTTTCATCCACTCTGTTGCGCGCCTGGGAAAAACGGTATGGGTTGCTGCGACCGCTGCGTGGTCCTGGTGGGCAGCGGCTCTACGGTGAAGAGGATCTGCGGCTGCTGGAGCTGATCAGAAAGGAGTTCGCCCGGGGCAGAAGAATCGGCGAGGTCGTGGCAATGGGGCCAGACCGGCTCCGCGCCGCAGCCATGGAGAAACCGGTCGCTGCCGGCGGATTGCCGTTTGTTGGCGATGACAGCGAGACCGATGACCTGGCGTCCGCACAATTCATGCAGGCTCTGCTGGCCGCGGCTGCAGCCCTTGATGGGGTGTCGTTGCGCGGGGGGCTCGATGCCCTTTTTTCCACGCTCAGTGCCGACAAGGCGGTTTACCGGGTGCTTGTTCCTGCCTTACATCAGCTTGGCGAGGAGTGGGGGGCCGGGCGGATCAGTGTGGCGGCGGAACATCTGGCCGCTAACCTGATTGAGGCGCGTCTGCTCGGGTTGATCGAGACGCTGCGCCGCGCTGCCGGGCGGACGCTGGGCCCGGAAACGGCCCTTTGCTGCTGTTTCCCGGAAGAAGAGCACCGGATCGGCATGGCAATCGTCGCCTATTGTCTGGTGCGGCAGGGGTGGGATGCGATCTTTCTCGGCGCATCGCTGCCCTTTGCCGATCTTGATGACGCCCTCCAACGACTCCGGCCGGCCACGGTCTGGCTCTCCGTCACCAGCGTCGATCTCTATCAACGGTACTGTAATGATCTGTTCGCCCTGGCAGGCTGCTATCCGCAGGTCCGTTTTGTCGTCGGCGGCCAGGCAATCACCGAGGATGCCGCCGCTGCCCGGCAGCCAAACTGTCTGCTTTCCCGGCAGCCATGCCTGTTACCCGGCGGATTGCAGGAGCTGTTGGCCCGTCTCTGGCTGGCCCCGGGCAAAGGTGATGGGGCCGATGGAATAAACGTCAAAGACTGTCGCGCCCTTGATTCGCGGTACAGGGATGATTAGTTTTTAAGAAAATTATTAATTACTAAATTTTTCCTGTGTTTTCACGGAGGCCAACATGAATGTCTTTGAATACTGCCGCACGGTTGTGACGGAACTGGAAAGCTGGCGAAAGCGGCTTGCCGTACTGGATAACAGAATTGCCTTGTGTCAGGCAAAGGGCGGGATAAAGGGGGATGTCGAGGAGTTGCATATGGTGATTGCCGAGATCGACAACCGGGTCCATGCCCTGCGCAATGCCTGTCCCATCTCACTGCGGCCGTTTTCCGGCGCCGAAGGCGTCGGGCCGGTGACCATCAACTGGGATGCCGCCTTGAAAACCAGGGATATCCCTGATGCAAAAAAATAATCACTTGAATTCAAAAACCTTTTCGTTCTTTTTGAGAAACTTGTGGTCGCGGCGGGCGATCTCCTCCAGGTAGGAGGGGTCGTTTCTGATCTTTTCCAATGTTTGCTGGAGGACGCGATTTTCTTCCCGCAGTCTTTCATTTTCCGCCAGCACGGCCTCTTTTTCTTTCATTACGGCGCGATAGGCAAGAAGGCCATTCGGTGAAAAGGTCAGCCAGAGGGCGATAGCAGACAACGAAAACACACACAAGACGACCAGCCCTTTGACTTCCGTGATGTTGAGTTGCCGCAGTTTTTTTGAGGCCAGCATGGGCGCGAAATCATAGAAACGGAACATAGCGGTTTCTCATGGTCTTATTTTTGATACCAGGAACCGTCAGCCTTTTGCAGCCAGGTGCCAGGCGGCGCCTGCTCGGCGATCTGGAGGGCGCGACGTGCTCCCACCAGGCCAGGATCTACGCCCTGCTGGCGGGCAATGGTCGTGTAGACCGTGCGCCGATCGGCATTCTCCGCCTCAATGAGGGCCGCCTCCTGTCGCTTGTCGGACCGGAATTCAAGCAGGCCGGCCCGGTTTTCTCCAACCACTCCTCTGGCTTTGAGTCCGGTGATGATCGGCAGTCTCTCCATCATCCGCTGTTTGATCTCGTCGCCCGCCCCCAGACATGAGCCGGCGAAGGAGAGCAGCGCAGTAAGCAGCACGAGCAGACGAAACAGTCCCGGCGCAGTGATCTTCACGGTGTTTCTCCCTCCGTTATGGTTGGGCTTTGTCAATGTCATCGAAAAAGTTATCCAGTGCCTTGTCAACCTTGATGTTGACATCGATGGTGATATGGATCGGCTTGATCTCCACCGGCGCCACCTGCACGTCATGGCGGGAATCGATTTCATGTCTGGTGCAGGCGCACAGGGCAAGAAACGGCAGGACGAGAAGCAGGGTTCTGAGTGGCATCCGGCATGCTCCCGGTGTTGAGGGGAAGAGGTCATTGGCCGGTTGTCCGGCGCAGAAATTCCTGAATTGACTTATCATATTCGAGGAAAGTGTTCAAGGGGAAACGAAAATTGACGTCGAGGAGAAGGGGGTGGGAGATGCCGACGGAGGTGGCCTCATCAGCAGGGAGACGGCGGAAGGAGCCGTTGGCGCTGTCGTAGGCAAAGGGCAGAGGGGCGGCTGGTTTTCCATCCAGTTTGAGCTGCATGAGCAGGGCGTCGTTTTCGCTGACCAGATGCAGTTTTGCCCAGTTATAGGAGAAATGACGAAGGGCCTCCCTGGTGAAATCGAGCTGGCTGTATTGCACGGTGGCCGCCGGCATGACCTGGGTGAGAAAATCGCCTCCTGCGATGCGGATGACGCCCCCCTCACCCGGGGTGGAATAGAGGAAGCTGGGAGCAAAACGGATGGTGCCGTTGCTGAACAGGATGGGAATGCGACCGTTGACCGTCCCGTTGCCCTCGACGTTGTCAATTCCGGCCAGGCCGAGGATGGTGGCCAGCCGCAGTCTGTTGCCGTACAGCACCACCTCCGGAGGAGAGGTTGCGCCGGCAAAGCGCAGGGCATGGGCGGAAAGCGTGCCGCCGGCCCAGTGCAGATCCGCCGTTTCGAGCAGCAGGGATCGCGGAGATTCGATGGTGAAGGTGACGTTGCCGCCATCCCAGCGTAGCTTGCCCATTTCTCCGTCGGTGAAGGTCAGCCGCTGGCCGGGTGCACTGCGGATGGTTGGCAATTCAGGGAAGGTGAGGGTGCAGGCGATGCCGCTCATCGTGAGTTTCCTGTCTGGGAGAATGATTTTACCTTCAGATAGCGAAAGGGTCGCATTGCCGGTCAGGTTTCCGTCGGTGATGCGCGCGACGGCGTGGCCGGCCAGGGTGCCGCTGACGTTCGCTTCGGGGGCGGACGTGACAAGGGCAGCCGGCGAGAAATCCCGCAGTTGCAGGGCAGGGAGATCGATCTGCAGATCGATGCGCGACACGGTGTCGGCAAAATCACCGGTCAGGCTGGTGGCTGCCGTTGCCCCGGGCAGAAGATCGGTGGCAACAGCACCAGTCATGGCAATACCGTGTTCCAGTTGGCGGACCTGACCTTTGAAACGGCCGACAAGAGTGTTCTCCCGGCGCAGATCGAATCCCGTCTGTCCCGCCTCTGTTCCAATTGCGAACGGCCAGGAAAAAGGCAGACGGAACTGGAGATTCGTGATGGCGATGCTTTTATCTGCCCGGGCAAGGGAACCATCGTTCAGACTGATCTCGCCCTGCAGGCGAGGGGTGTTGGTTGCGGGCTGTGGGGAGGCGATGGCAAGGCTCGTTTCCAGCCTCATCCCGCCGATGTGCAACGAATAGGGAGTCGCCCCGGCATGGAGGAGGACGGCAACCGGCTCGCTGTCGAGGGCGATGCGCAGCGGCAGGCCGCTTGCCTGCTGGTTGGCGGACAGGGCAACGGTAAGGGGCGCCTCGTCAGCACCGGCAGCGACGAAGGCTGGACCGGGGTGCAGGGTGACGGTGCCGGTCATTTCCCGGAGAATGAAGGGCTGCAGGCCGATGCGGACGGCAGCGGTGATCGTCAGGGCGGTGCTGGTGTTGATTTTGGCCAGCAACGGGACAAAGGCGGCAAACCGGTGCGGATGCAGATTCGCCCCGGTCAGGTTTATCTCCAGGGCATCCGGGGCAGTACCATAGTGGCCGGCCAGCAGGATGGGTTCGTTGTCGGGATCAAGGGTCAGTTGGAAGGCAGGTTGCTCCGGAGCGGTCAGATCGATCTCCGCGGCAAAGGGCAGACGGATGACACCCCGGTCGGTCCGGCAGATAATGGCGGCCTGCCGGATGCTGATCTGTCGCGGAAAAAAGGCGGGCAATCCGGTCGGCCCAGCAGTGGCCTTCTGAACCTGTTGCCCCTTCAGCAGCTTGTTGAATCCGGCGTCGCCGATGAGCAGGTTGCCATCGGAAAACCGACAGCGCATCTCCACCCCGCTTAAAGTGAGACGGTCGATCCGGCCGCGCAGCAGGTTGCCTGCGGAGTAGTCCACCGCCACGGAGGCAATGTGGAGCACGGGATTATCGGTCAGCCCGATCACTATTTCGCTCTGCAGCCGACCGGGACCGACCAGTACCGGCCGCACCTGCAGGGTGGTGAGGCCGTGTTCTGCGGCCAGTTCGGGCAGCAAGCGGCCGGTGAGAAAGGCCGGAGCAACAATGGTCAGCCCGGCCCACAGGAGCAGAGGGACGGCAGCAAGCAGCAGCCCTGCCGTCAGAAGAAGATGTCTGGTGCGTGCGGTCATGGTGTGCGAACAAGAGGTGGCGTGACGACAGGCAACCCTGCCGGCAAAAACGAATTCCTATTCGATGTTCATCAGTTTGAGGATGACTATCCCGGTCTCATAGAGCAGATAAAGCGGACCGCCCATGAGCAGCATGTTGACCACGTCGGGGGTCGGGGTCAGCAGGGCGGCGACGATACTGATGGCAAGCACTGCATATCGCCGGTTTTTGGCAAAGGTGGCGCGGGGGCAGACCCCGGTCCGGGCGAAAAAGATCATGAAGATCGGCAGTTCGAAGATGAGACCGAAAGCAAGGACAAAGGCGGTGACAAAGGAAACGAATCGTCCCACCGAGATGACCGGCTGGATCTGTTCCGACTCGAAACCGAGCAGGAAAGTGATGCCGAAGGGCAGGGTGACGAAATAGCAGAACAGGGCGCCGCCGTAAAAGAGCAGACAGGTGAAGAGGATAAAGGCGATCTGTGTTTTCCTGCTCAGGGCAAAGGGGCGGGCCATGGCCCGCCAGAAACAGGTGACGATCCAGGGCATGAGAACAAAGAGGGTGGTGAACAGGGCCAGCCTGACGTGGGCGAGAAAGGGTTCGGCCACGGTGAAGAAGGCGAGTTTCTGGTTGAGATGAGCCTGGATGGCGGTAAAAATGGCGGGTGAGAGAAAATAAAACGCTAAGGTGCCGATGCCGATCCCCAGGAGAAGCGACAGGATGGTTTTGCGCAGTTCCAGAAGAAAGCCGACCAGTTTCCTGCCGGGAGGAAGCAACTCATGGCGCGATTCGTTGCGGACTGGCAGGGCGGCTTGGCTCACGGGGGGCACTCCTCGTCAGCGGGACCGGTTATTGAAAGCGACGGCAAAGAAGGCTGCTGTTGCCCGGCCACTGATGCAATGATGGTTTTGTAAACTGAAAATCGACTACAAAAACCACGGTGGACACAAAGATAACTGGCTGTCATTTGAAATATTTCTCTGTGCTCTCACTGGTAAAAAGGACTTTTTACGTTGTCCTCACGGGAAAAGACAACCGATCAGCCGGCTTACCGCCGACCGGAGTATTTCCAGGTCGGTCATACCGTCCATGTCGATGTCGCTGCTGCGGCCCCATTCCTCCAGATTGTAAAGCGTTGCCAGATACAGGTCGCGCTGCTCCGGCCCGGGGCGAAAACCCTGCCTGATCCGTTCATGCTGGAGCAGGGGGATAAGTATGTCGTTGGCAGCATAGTAGTCGGCAAGACCCTGACCGGCAATCCAGCGGTCCAGGGTCAGATCCGTCGGTTCGGCAAAGCCCCGGCAGTGGGGCTCGGTCAGCAGCACAAAAAAAACATGGTCGGTGCCGCTGTCATCGCGCCACGCTCCTCGGCCCAGCGGATAGGTGCGGCAGGCGGCGGGCCGGTTCGGATAGACCCGGCAGCCCTGCGCCGAGATAAAGGGGCAGGATGCCCTGCCGTCATCCACCATGCCGAGGTAAACCTGGGGAAAGATTGCATCCTCCGCGCTTTCGACAACGGCGTAGCGTTCGAGAAAGCGCCGACCTGACATGCCGAGTTCCCTGGCCAGCCGCAGCACGTCGTAAGGGGAGAGGGCAAGTTCAAGCTGGCGGCAGCACTCGGTGAAGCAGGGCACGCCCGGATGGCAGGCAAAGCTGAAATGCTCGCCTTCCCGCAAGCGGCGGACATGGTCCGGCAAACGAAGATCGGGTTCCCGGACTGGCATCAGCAGGTTCAAGCGGCCTCTTTCCGCCAGAGAATGAGGAGCGGACTGGCCACGAAGATCGAGGAGTAGGTGCCCACCAGAATGCCGATCAGGAGGGCAAAGGTAAAGTCATGGAGCACCGTGCCGCCGAAGAAATAGAGGGGCAGCAGGGCCAGGGCCGTGGTCAGGGCGGTAGCGACGGTCCGACTCATCACCTCGTTGACGCTGCTGTTGATGATGCTGCCCATGTCAGGATTGTCATTCTGTTTTTTCATGTTTTCCCGGACCCGGTCAAAGACGATGACCGTGTCGTTCAAGGAATAGCCGGCCAGGGTGAGAAGGGCGGTGATGATGAGCAGGGTGATCTCGATGTCGAGCAGCCAGCAGACTCCCAATACCAGGACAACGTCGTGAAAGGTGGCGATGGCCGCCGCCACCCCGAAGCGGTAATCGAAACGGAGGGCGATGTAGATGACGACCCCGGCCAGAGAGATGAGAACAGCCTGCAGGGCCTTTTCCTTCAAGGCGTCACTCACCGAGGCGCCGATCTCCGACTGGCTTTCCAGGCTGAACTGGTATTCCGGCAGCTTGTCGGTGAGAAAGGCGGTGATGGTTTCTGCGTCCCTGCCGACGATCTGGGCGGATTTCTTGATCTTGACGATCAGCCGGTTTTCGCTGGTCACCGGCTGCAGGTCCACCCCGTGTAGTTCGCTGCCGGCAAAGGTCTTGCGCACCTTTTCCAGGTCATAGGCCTGAGATGCCTGGTACTGGAGGAGCGAGCCGCCGGCAAAGTCGACGCCGATGTTGCCCTGACCCCGCATGAGCTGAACAAAGGAGAAAAGTCCGATCACCACCATGACGGCGGAGAGGGTGAAGGTGATTTTGCGCAGTTTCATGTAGTCGAGACTGGGCTTTTTGATAAGCTGGGCAAAACGGAAGGGCCGCAGCATTTTTTTGTAGTAGAGGGTGTCATAGACCATTCTGGTGCAGACCAGGGTGGTGAAGAGGTTGATGGAGACGCCGAGTGAGAGGGTGACGGCAAAACCCTTGATCGGGCCGGTGCCGAAGAGAAAGAGGGCAAAGGCGGTGATCAGGGTGGTGACGTGCGAGTCGATGATGGTCCAGAAGGCCTTATCAAAACCGGCCTCCACCCCGGCCCGTGGTGATTTGCCGATATCGAACTCCTCACGCATCCTTTCAAAGATGATGATGTTCGAGTCCACCGCCATGCCGATGGAGAGGATGATGCCGGCGATGCCGGGCAGGGTCAGGGTCGCCTGCAGGGCGGAGAGGCCGCCAAAGAGAAAGAGGATGTTGAGGACCAGGGCGCCGTTGGCGATGGTGCCGGAAAGCCGATAATAGAGGATCATGTAGAGGATGACCAGGGCGGTGCCGAGCAGGCCGGCGGAGATGCCCTTATTGATCGAATCCTGGCCGAGCGAGGCGCCGATGGTCAGGTTCTGGACGATGGAGACCGGCGCGGGCAGGGCGCCGACCCGCAGGATGATGGCCAAGTCGGTGGCCTCTTCATAGGTGAAGCTGCCGGAGATCTGGGCGCTGCCTCCCATGATCTTTTCACGGATCACCGGGGCCGAGCGAACGATATCGTCAAGGACGATGGCCAGCCGGCGGTTGACGTTTTTCTCCGTGATCTGGCCGAAAACCTTGCCGCCGCGGCCGGTGAGGTCGAGGCTGACATAGGGCTCGTTGAAGTTGCCGCCCACCCGCACCTGGGCGTCTTTTACCATGTCGCCGGTCATCAGGACCTGATTTTCCAGGAGGATGGGGGTTCTGATCTCGCGACCGGTCTGCTCGTCGATGCTTTTTTCGAAGTAAATCTGGGTGTCTTCGGGCAGGAAGCGCTTGAGCGCCTCGTTGAGTTTTGTCCGACCCTCGCCCTCCCGCCACTGACCGGCGGCCTCCGCCTGCTTGATCAGGGCCGGCAGATCGACGCCGCTGGCATCCACCACCTTGAATTCGAGCTGGGCGGTCTGGCCGATCAGGGACAGGGCGCGTTTCGGGTCCTTGACGCCGGGCAGCTGGACGATGATCTCATCTTTGCCCTGGCGGACGATGACCGGTTCGGCGACGCCGAACTGGTCAATGCGGTTGCGGATGATTTCAAGCGACTGATTCACCGCATTTTTGTTGATGTATTCGATCTGATCGTCGCTCAATCGCAGAGTGATGCGGGGGAAGGAGCCTTCAACGGCCTGGATGGCAATGACGAGGTTGGGAAAATCCTCGCCAACCAGCTTCTCCACCGTCCCCGCCGATTCGGCGTTGGGCAGGATGAAGACCACCTCGTTTTTGTCTGTGGAGGGAGTCTGCACCACCGATATCCGCTGGTCCTTGAGGCTGTTTTTCAGATCCTGGGCGGCAAAATCCAGGGAATTTTCCATGGCCTTGTCGAGATCGACCTTGAGAACCAGATGCATGCCGCCTTGCAGGTCGAGACCGAGATTGAGGCCTTCGGCCGAAACATATTTCTTCCACCACTCCGGCATGTTGCCGTAAAAGGTGGGCAGAAGGGTCAGCCCGGAAAAGGCGATGAGAACGAGAAGCAGGAGAAATTTCCATTTAATCGATGTATTCATTCACAGTGCTCCTTGGCCTGTAGTATTGGCAGAGTGATACGCTGCGGGATTATACCCCAGATGGCAGAGAAGTCAATCGGCCGCTCTCGCCAATTGACGATTTCGGTTTTTCCCGGAATCGGGTATGGTGAGGGGAACGCCCTTCCGGGCCGCATGAGCCGCAAGAGAGGAATCGGAGAGAACGAGCAATGGTGGAGATCCGTGAACGAACGGAGATGGTCGGGTATCAGAGTGCCGACCATGATCCTCTGGGGTGGAGACGACAGAATTTCTCCCCTGGAAAATGGCCGACTGCTGGCGCGGGAGATCGGCGGCGCCTCTTTTTTTGTCATTGACGGCGCTACCCATCCCTGTTATCTGGAACAGCCTGAAATATGGCATCGCGAACTGCTGGCCTTTCTGCTGGAAAGATGGCCGTGAACGTCGCTTTGTCTGTCATGCCGGAGAGGCTCCTCTCCGGCGCCATGGGAAGAGAAGGATGAAAAAAAAACCGAAGAAACATCAGGAAAAGCCGAGCCTGGAACTGGCCCGCCTCATCGGCCACGCCGCCCTCGACAAAAAAGCCGAGGATCTGGTGATTCTCGATGTGCACGAGATCTCGTCATTTACCGATTATTTCGTCATCATGAGCGGCCGTTCGACCCGCCATGTCCAGGGGCTGGCCGAGGCGGTGGACAGTGAGCTGCGCACGAAACGTCTGGAGGAGGCTACCACCGAGGGGTTGCAGGAAGGTTCCTGGGTGCTGCTCGATTACGGTGATGTGGTGGTCCATATCTTTTACCATGAGGAGCGGGCCTTTTACGACCTGGAAGGGCTCTGGCATGACGCCCCCCGTATCGCCGTGGAAGAACGGAAAGAGGAAGAACGATGAGATATATCAGTACCCGCGGGGGGATCGCCCCCATTCCCTTTAAGCAGGCGGTGATGATGGGACTGGCCACGGACGGCGGGCTGCTCCTGCCCCAGGCCATCCCGCAGATCGATCCGCAAACGGTGTCCGCCTGGCGTCTTCTTTCCTATTCTGATCTTGCCCATGCCGTCTTGTCGCTCTTTATCGACGACATTCCGGCTGCGGATCTCAAGATGCTGATCGATCGGTCCTGCCGCACCTTCAGCCATCCGGATATCACTCCGCTGGTGAAGAAAGGCGAGCTGCACATCCTCGAACTCTTCCACGGCCCGACCCTCGCCTTCAAAGACGTGGCCCTCCAGTTTCTCGGTAATGTCTTTGAATATCTGCTGCAGGAGAGCGGGGAGAAGATGAACATCCTCGGCGCCACCTCCGGTGATACCGGCAGTGCCGCCATCTACGGGGTGCGGGGCAAGGAGCGGATCAACATCTTTATCATCCATCCCCACAAGCGGGTCAGCCCCATCCAGGAGCTGCAGATGACCACGGTCACCGATGCCAACGTCTTCAACCTGGCGGTGCGCGGCACCTTTGACGACGGCCAGGCCATCGTCAAGACCCTGTTCAACGACATTCCCTTCAAGGAAAGGTACCATCTCGGCGCGGTCAACTCCATCAACTGGGCCCGCATTCTCGCCCAGATTGTCTACTATGTGCGGGCGGCATTGCGGCTCACCGAACAGGGTGGCGCGGTCGACTTTTCCGTGCCCACCGGCAATTTCGGCGATATCTTCGCAGGCTATGTCGCCCGCCGCATGCTGCCGGGCCAGATCCGTCATCTGGTCCTCGCCACCAATGAAAACAATCTTCTCAGCCGTTTTGTCGAGCAGGGCGATTATTCCCTCGGCCGGGTGGTGCAGACCTCCAGTCCGTCCATGGATATCCAGGTGGCAAGCAACTTCGAGCGCTACCTTTATTTGCTGTATGATCAGGATGCGGAGCGCACCCGCCAGGCGATGGCCGATTTTGCCGGCAGCGGCAATCTCTGTTTTTCGCCGCCGGAGCTGGCGCGAATCCAGGCTGATTTTCTGACCGCAAGCATTGATCAGCAGCAAACTCTGGCGGTGATCGCTGAGTGTTACCGGCAGAACGGCTACGTGCTGGACCCGCATACCGCGGTCGGGGTGGGCGCCGCCCTTTGTCATCGCGATCCGGCCGTTCCCATGGTCTGCCTGGCCACCGCCCATCCCGCCAAATTCGGGGATGCGGTGCAGGCCGCCATCGGCCGGCTGCCGGAGATGCCGGCCGGGCTTGCCGATCTGTCCGGTCGGCAGAGCCGCTGCCAGGTGCTTGACGCCGATGCCAGCCAGGTGAAGAGGTTTATCGAAGACCACGCCATCTGAACGGAATCGGCGTCGGGACCGGGCTATTCCATGCCGACCGTGACGGTGACGTGGGTCTTGCCGTCCGTCGGCGTGACGGCGATGTGGGCGTTTTTCCCCTCTTTTGTGTAGATGAGCATGGTCTGGTCGCCCATGTTCATTGATGCCTCTTCCTTCCAGCCGCGGGCCGGCATCTGTTCCTTATAGCTGGCAGCAACCCTGTCGACGGGGTCGGCGGTGGCCAGGGTAACGGAATGCCCGCCGTTGACCTCGACCGCCGATACCGGCGTGCCCGGCTGGTAGAGTGGAACATCGGCGGGGAAGTTGGCCGGGATCTCGGTGGCCTGACCGGTGGTGACCGAATATTTCTCGCCTTCCGTCTCGCCGGTGATCTTCATCCCCTTGTCCTGAATATCGACATCCGCCTTGCCGCCGGTTTCTTTTTCGATCTGCTTCTCAACCGCCTTTTCCTCTGCCTGGTTGCCGCAGCCGGTGAAAAAGAGCAGAAAACAGCAGAGTGCCACGTGGATTTTTTTCATGTTCGCCTCCTTTGAAGAAGATATGGGGTAAGGTGTCGATTTCTTCGGCAGCAGCGTTTCATTTCACGGTTCGGTAAGGGTGCGGCAGATCGTCTCCTGCCAGGTGTTGATCTGTTCCGCGTAGCGTTTTGCCTCCGTCTCCATGCCGCACGCCGTGCAGACCGCCCGGGCATTGCTTCAGCGACCGCGCAGGAGTGCCGGGCCGCCGCAGAAGAGGCAGGTCAGCCGGGGTTCTGTCTCCGTGCCGCCGGTTTGCTGCTGCCTGGAACTCTTGTTGCCTGTTTGCATAGTGAGTTGCCCTGTCGGAAGAAAAAAAATATAGTAACCAACGAATCTCATTGTTGAAAGAAAAATCGGCGGCAGGTGGATAATGGACAAACTGACGATAACCGGACTGACCGGCGGCATGGGGTCAGGGAAGAGTTCCGTCGCCGCCTTTCTCTGCCGGACCTTCCCCATCGCCTGTTTCAGCGCCGATCGAGTCGTTCATGAGCTGCTCGAACCCGAACAGCCGTGCTGGCAGGTTGTGCGCGATCTCAACCACACCTTTCTCAGGGAGGACGGCACCCTCAATAAGCCCGTTTTCCGTGAGGCCCTTTTTGCCGATGCCGTCCTGCGGCGTGAGGTGAACCGCCGCATGCACCCCTTGGTTCATCGGGTTCTGATGGAAAAAATAGAACGGCACGGCCGGGAGACTGGCCAGTGTCATTTTCTCGTCGAGGTGCCGCTGCTCTTTGAGGCGGGTTGGCAACGCCTGTTTGCTGCAATCATTGTTGTTTATGCGTGCCGGGCAACGTCCATTGATAGGGTGATGCAGCGTGACCGGATCTCCCGGCAGCAGGCGGAGCAGGCTATCGCCTGTCAGGAGAGACTGTTCGATAAGGCGCTCTGTGCTGATCACGTGGTGGATAACAGCGGCATGTGGGTCGATACCGTTTTGCAGCTGCTCCATCTGGGCAAGGTGTTGTGGGTGGATGGCGGCAAAGAGGGGCAAGTGGAAAAGCTGCAAAAAAAATCTTGACATCATCGAGGAAATACAGCATCTAATAACAATTATATCTCAGATCCTTCCCAGTCCAAACTGCAAGAATTTCATAAAGACCCTGACCGTACTGTTACGATTTCTGAATTTATCGAATCCTTTTACTTTCACAAAAAATACAATCACGCACAGCCCATTACAATCGGTTTGACTTTATACCATATGTGTCGTCTCCGGTTTGCCGCGTCCCGTGCCGGAGGTGGTAGTATGCATGGCAGCGTGGCTGCATTTTCAAAACAGCTCGTCTGTTCACCTGCCATGCGGGAAAGGAAACGGGTTTCATCCGCGCAAGATGTATCGTGTCCGGCCCGAGCCGTCCTTTGTCTCCTTGCACTGTTTAAGGAGCTCTTTGTGTTGATTCATCTTCCGCTTGCACCGCCTAGCCGCACTGTCGTCAGAGAGATGGCGGCGTGACAGACCCCCTGCCCGGCAAAACGGCATGATTTCTATCCGTCGTTTTTTTCTGTCGATTGATTGATATGGAGTGGTTTGCTGCCGCCTCGTCCGTGAAAAGGCATGACGGTTTTGGTGTCACGTGTTTCAGTTTTTGTAAATATCCGGCAGCACCCCATCTGCTTTGTGCAAGCCTGCTCGCAGACCAAAGTATGATGGTCTCGTAAAACCCGCAAAATATGGCGGGCGGGAAGGTGAAAACAATGAGTTGCAAAACACGGCCCGTCGGAATCGTGGCTTTTTACGATTTCGACAAAGTATGATGGTCTCGTAAAAAGTGAAAATTAACCACAGAGACCACAGAGCGCACAGAGATAACTAATTGTAATTAAAGATGTTTTCTCTACGTTCTCAGTGCGCTCTGTGGTGAAAAAAGACTTTTTACGGGTTTGTCAAGTATAGCTCGCAGGCTTGTGTCGCGCATCTGGCGCTGCTGAACAGTTACGGTCCCCGGCTTGTGTTCATTCCGCAGCACGAAGCTGGCTCGACACCAGTTTTTTCTGTGAAAGATCGTTACTTGTCGCTGTTGCAACGGCGTCCGGACGCGTCAGCCTTTGCGGGGGCGCCACCTTGCGCGTAAATGAAACGGCGGAAAACCGGTGGAAACCGGCCCGTCACAAAAAAACAATCTGTTGAGGAGAAAGAAAGGCAGATGAATTTGACTGATTTGAAAGTAATGAAGATCAATGAGTTGACGCAACTGGCCAAGGAGCTCGGCGTCGAAGGCTTTAGTGCCATGCGCAAGCAGGAATTGATCTTTGCCATCATCCAGACCAAGACCAAGGAGATGGAAAAAAACGGGGTGGTGCGGGGAAATGGTGTCCTCGAAGTCCTGCCGGACGGATTCGGTTTTCTCCGCTCACCGGATTTCAACTATCTTCCGGGGCCTGATGATATTTATGTCTCTCCGTCACAGATCCGCCGCCTTAACCTGCGTACCGGCGACAGCATCGACGGTCTTGTTCGTTCGCCAAAGGAGGGGGAACGGTATTTCGCCCTGCTGAAGGTGGAGAGCGTCAACTATCAGGCCCCGGACAACTGCAAAAATAAAACGATTTTTGCCAACCTTACTCCTCTCCACCCCCAGGAACGGATCGTCCTCGAACACGAGCCGGATAATTATTCCATGCGAATGATGGATATCATGTCGCCCATCGGCAAAGGGCAGCGTGGCCTCATCGTCGCCCCGCCCCGCACCGGTAAAACGGTCCTGCTTAAAGATATCGCCAACAGTATCACCCACAATCACAAGGAAATCGTTCTCATCGTTCTCCTCATCGATGAACGGCCTGAAGAAGTCACCGATATGGCGCGCAGCGTCAAGGCCGAGGTGATCAGCTCAACCTTCGACGAGCCGCCCCAGCGCCATATCCAGGTGGCGGAGATGGTTCTCCAAAAGGCGAAAAGGCTGGTGGAACACAAGTTTGACGTGGTCATTCTTCTTGACAGCATTACCCGCCTTGCCCGTGCTTACAACACCGTCATGCCGTCGAGCGGCAAGATCCTGTCCGGTGGTGTCGATTCGAATGCCCTGCACCGACCGAAACGTTTTTTCGGTGCGGCGCGTAACATCGAGGAGGGCGGCAGCCTCTCCATTATCGCCACTGCCTTGATCGAAACCGGCAGTCGGATGGATGAGGTGATCTTCGAGGAGTTCAAGGGGACGGGTAATATGGAAATCGTCCTGGATCGCAAAATGGCCGACCGTCGTCTCTTCCCTGCCATGGATATCAATAAGTCCGGGACCAGGAAGGAGGAGCTGCTGCTTGCCCCTGATGTCATCAACCGGACTTGGATTCTCCGCAAGTTGCTGTCCAATATGAAGGCCGCCGACGCCATGGAATTTCTCCTCGACAAGATGAAGGGAACCAAGACCAATCAGGAATTTTTCGATCTGATGAATGGTTGATGTTGGCCGCCCCCGGTTACGGACCTTCTTTCCGGTTGCAAAAAAAAACAGGTCGTTTATAATCAGCTGTTTTCCGTCGGAGCGGGGCAGGATGCTCCCGCTACCGGCGTCAGTGCGATGTTACCTACTCTTTTCGGAGGTTGTGAGATGAAAAAAGATACCCATCCTGAATATCACAAGCTGAACGCGGTTTGCGCCTGCGGCAATGAAGTGGCGGTTGGCAGTGTCCTGCCGGAGATGAGGGTTGAGATCTGTTCAGCCTGTCATCCGTTTTTCACCGGTAAGCAGAAATTGATCGATACCGCCGGTCGGGTGGAGAAATTCCTGAAAAAATACGGAAAAACCTTGCAGAAATAAGCTGTTTTTCTTTCCTCTCCAGGTATGTTCGCCCAATTTGCCGATATCGCCGAAAAGCTTGCCGAGCTTGAGGGGATGCTCTCCGACCCGGCTGTACTCGCCGATCAGGAGGCGTATCAGCGGGTGGCGCGGGAACATGCCCGGGTGGCAAAGCTTCATGGCCTGTATAGTCGCTTTCAGCAGGTGACCCGTCAGCTGGAGGAGAGCCAGACGCTGTTGCAACAGGAAGATGATGACGAGATGCGGGAGTTGGTGCGGAGTGATATCGCCGAGCTGGGTGGCAAGGCGACGCAGCTTGAAAATGAAATGCGCATCGCTTTGTTACCCCGCGATCCCAATGACGAGAAAAACATCCTCCTTGAGATCCGGGCCGGCACCGGCGGTGACGAGGCGGCTCTGTTTGTCAGCGATCTGTTCCGCATGTATTCGAAATATGCGGAGATGCAGGGTTGGCGGGTCGAGATCATGAGCAGCAGTCCCATCGGTATCGGCGGCTTCAAGGAAATTATCGCCCTGATCAGCGGTGAACAGGTATTCAGTCGGCTCAAATATGAATCCGGCGTCCATCGGGTTCAGCGGGTGCCGGCCACCGAGGCCCAGGGCCGCATCCACACCTCGGCGGTGACGGTGGCGGTCATTCCGGAGGCGGAAGAGGTGGAACTGTCCATTGATCCGAGTGAGCTGCGTTTCGATGTCTACCGATCCTCCGGTCCTGGTGGTCAGAGCGTCAATACCACCGATTCGGCGGTACGGGTCACTCATCTGCCCACCGGTATGGTGGTTACTTGTCAGGATGAAAAGTCGCAGCATAAAAACAAGGCCAAGGCCCTGAAGGTGCTGCGCGCCCGACTGCTCGACCAGATGCAGCAGGAACAGCATGACCGCATCTCCGAGCAGCGGCGAAGTCAGGTGGGCAGCGGGGACCGCAGTGAGCGGATCCGCACCTATAATTTTCCTCAGGGCCGCATGACCGATCACCGGATCAATCTGACCCTTTACAAGCTCGATGACATCATGCTCGGCAAACTCAACAGCGTCATTGAGCCGTTGATTGCCCATTATCAGGCCGAATCTCTGAAAAGATTGCAGTGATGCATGTTCCTCTCCTTCAGAAGCACCCTCTGACAACCAATTTTTGCCGTTTCCCATCTTATTCTTCGCTGTGCTGCGCTGGCCAGCGTTTTCGACCATGAAGGCAATCGATCTCTATCAGCACGGCCTGCAGCTCCTGAAAGAGGCGGATGTCCCGGACCCGGAAGTCGATTCATCCCTGCTGCTCGGCCATCTGCTCGGTCTTTCCCGGACCGGTCTGCTGCTTCATGAGGATGGGGTGGCAGAGGAGCTTATCCGCCGTTTTGATGCCTTGCTGGAGAGGCGACTGCGGCGGGAGCCCCTGGCCTATATTCTCGGCGAGCAGGAATTTTGGTCTTTACCGTTTTACGTTACCCCCGCTGTTCTTATTCCCCGCCCGGAAACAGAATTGCTGATCGAAATCGTTCTGCAAACGATCCAGGGTGAAGGCATCACCCTGGAAGGTGCATCTCTGCTCGACATGGGCACCGGCAGCGGTGTCATCCCGGTTGTGCTCGCCCGGGAACTGCCCGGCAGCACGATTTACAGCCTCGACATCTCCCAGGCCGCCCAGCAGGTAGCCCGGCGCAATGCAGAGCGACACGGGGTGGCTGATCGTGTTTTTTTTATCACATCGGACTGGATTTCCGCTCTGCGCCCGGCTCCGCTTTTTGATCTGGTTGTCAGCAATCCTCCGTATGTCGCCCGGGAATCCTTTGCCGATTTGCAGCCCGAGGTGCGCGACTATGAGCCTCGTCTGGCCTTGGATGGCGGGCACGCGGGGATTGAGGTGATCGCCGGCTTTGCCGGGGGGCTTGCTGCAATCATCAAATCGGGCGGCCGTTTTTTCATGGAGATCGGGGCCGAGCAGGGGCAGTTGGTTATGGATCTTTTTTCCTCGCTGGCCGAATTTGACGGTCTGACCGTTTATGAGGATTACGCGGGGTTGCCGAGAATTTTTCACGCAAGGCGCGCATAACTATGGATAAGATTGTCATCGAAGGCGGCAGAGAACTGCGAGGGGAGATCAGCATCAGCGGGGCAAAGAACGGCGCGTTGCCGGTCATCGCCGCAACCCTGCTCTGCCCGGGAGAACATGTCATTCATAATGTGCCTGATCTTCGCGATATCACGACCATTCTTAGGTTACTTGAGAGTCTTGGCGCCAGCTGGGAACGACCGGAAAAAAACGTCCTGCGCATCAATGCCGACAACATCAACAGCTTCGAGGCCTCCTACGATCTGGTGAAGACCATGCGCGCCTCGGTGCTGGTGCTCGGGCCGCTGCTGGCCCGACTCGGCCGCGCCAGGGTGTCGCTGCCCGGCGGTTGCGCCATCGGCGCCCGGCCCATCGATTTTCACATGCAGGGTTTTCAGAAGCTCGGGGCCCAGCTTTCCCTGGAGGAAGGCTATGTCGATGCCCATGTCACCGGCAGACTGCGGGGCGGCACAATCTATTTCGACATCCCCTCGGTCACCGGCACGGAGAATATCCTGATGGCCGCGGCGCTGGGCGAGGGAACGACGGTGATCAAAAACGCGGCCCGGGAGCCGGAGATCGCCAACCTGATTGACATGCTGATCGGCATGGGGGCGCGGATCGAGGGCCGCAACACCGACCGGCTCACCGTGCATGGCGTCGCGGAGTTGCGGCCGACCGAAACCACCATCATTCCCGACCGCATCGAGGCCGGCACCTATCTCATGGCAGTGGGCGCGGCCGGCGGGGACCTGACGATCACCAATTGCAATCCCGCCCATCTGCCGGCGTTGCTCGAAAAACTGCGGCACGCCGGTCTTTTTGTCGAGGAGGGCAAGGAGACGATCCGGGTGATCCGCTCCGGACCGTTGAAAAACATTGATATCAAAACCATGCCCTTTCCCGGCTTTCCCACTGATCTTCAGGCGCAGATCATGGCCCTGATGACCTTGACCGAGGGGTTGAGTGTTATTCACGAAAATATTTTCGAGAATCGTTTCATGCACGTTGCCGAATTGCGGCGGATGGGGGCCGATATCCGGGTGGAGGGCGGCAAGGCCATTGTCAAAGGCACCGGCAAGCTGAATGGCGCCCGGGTCATGGCCACTGATCTGCGGGCCAGCGCCTCGCTCGTCATCGCCGGGCTCGCCGCCCAAGGGCGGACGGATATTTCTCGGGTCTATCATCTTGACCGGGGCTATGACGATCTGGTCGGCAAACTCTCCGGCGTCGGCGCCAAGATCTGGCGGGAAAAGGAATAACGCCGGTTTCAGACGACCCACACCGCCGTACCCTCGGCCATGGCCACCACCCGGTCCGTTACCCCGGTATAGTTTTCCTTGACAAACATCCCCTTGCTGCGGCCCATGACGATGGTGCCGACGTTGTCCATCAGGGCCTGGCGGACGATCTGGCGGCTTGGGTAGAGACCGGTGCCGCTCTGCAGGGTGCGGATGCGCTCCTGCGGGAAACCGGCATCGAGCAGCATCTGCCGTGGTGCGGCAAACAGGCTGTCCGGTTGGTGAAAATGGGCGTCGCACCACTCCTTGCCCCAGTAGTTATAGCAGTCCTGGGGATCGACCTCGATGTTTTTGGTGAAAAATGCCTGGGAGTTGAATAGGGTGATTTCCGCCCGGGGATGGCCGCTCAGAATGAAGGCCAGGTGGTCGAGGGCCTTCAGGGCGTGAGGAGTGCCGTCAACCGGCACGAAAAAGGTCTGGGAGGTGATATCGCCGTCGATGATCCATACCGGCACGTCGGTGCATTTTTCCAGGATCCGGCGGGAGACGCTGCCGAGAATCAGTTCCTGGAGCAGGCTCAACCCGCGGCGGCCGATGACCAGGGCATCATAAAGCCCCTGGCGGGCGTGATGGATGATCTCGTCGGCCACCGCCGCGGTGGTTGCCCTGACTTGCCAGGTTAGTCGATTGTCCGTCACGCCCTTCTGGCGGAAGAAATCGGCGAATTTGCGCGCCACCGCTTCACACTGTCGGTATTTCTGTCGGCTTTCCGGCCGCAGAACGTTGAGCAGTTCATCCTGTTCCAGCCACTCCTTGCCGGCGGTCATGCCGGAACAGTGGACGAGAGAGAGGATGTGGAAGGCAACCTCCTCGACATCGGCAAAGAGCCGGCACAGATAGTGAACGGCGTTGTGGCTGTAGATCGATTCGTCAATAGCAACCAGGATTTTTTTCTCCATTTCCCGCTCCTTCGTTCTTAAGGCTGTTGCGTGGCATCTCTTCGTTTCCTGATCACGATACCCAACTTCCCCGCTTTCCTGCCAGCTTTTTTTGGTTGACAGGGACTCTCTCTTCTCCCTACAACAAAAAGAGATGGGAAGCGGCGCGGCAGCGATCTCCAGTCAACTCTGGCGCAAGGAGGGCTCCATGCTGCGCCGCTGGCAATGACGAATGTACGGAAGACGGGATCGCGCCCCGCCGCGCTCCCCAAGTGAGGAATGGTATGGACCCCGCATCTCTCATTCCGGCGGCCGATGCGCTGCCGGTGCACTGGCCCCTGTTGCAGTTCCTGCTTACCCTGACTACCTTTTTGCATCTTATCGCCATGAACGTCCTGCTCGGCGGCGGGGTGCTGGCCTTTGTCTCTTCTCTGTCCAGGCAGGAGGCAGACCGGCTGCTGAGCAGGGGCCTGGCCGGGGTGTTGCCCTATCTCCTCGCCTTTACCATCAATTTCGGGGTGGCGCCGCTGCTCTTTCTCCAGACCCTTTACGGCCAGTTCTTTTACACGAGCACGGTCTTGATGGCCGTCTACTGGCTGGCGATCGTCGGTCTGCTCATCATTGCCTACTACGGCGCCTACCTCTTTCTCCTCAAATTCGACGACCTCCGCCATCTGCGACCCTTTGTTATCGGCCTGGTCTGCCTGCTGCTGCTGGTGATCTCCTTTTTCTTCACCAACAACATTAGCATTATGCAGATGGTGGAGAGCTGGCCGGGCTATTTCGCCAACCGCAATGGCTGGCTGGTTAACGGCGCGGATCCGACCCTGCTGCCCAGGTATCTCCACTTTGTCCTTTCCGGCATCGCGGTGGGCAGTCTGGCGGTGGCGCTGTTCTTTGAATACCGGCGCCGCCACGGCGATACCGCAGCCGATCGCTGCATTACCCTTGGCTGTCGCTGGTTTGCCGTGACCACCGGACTCAATTTCGGCGTCGGCTTCTGGTTCCTCGGCACCTTGCCGCCGGCGGCGCACGATACCTCGACTCCGGCCGGTATTCTCTTTGCCGTTACCCTCTATGGCTCGGTGGCCAGCGGCGCCCTCTCCATCATCAGGGCCATGACCGGTCGGGTGCGCTCTGCCGCTCTCTGGACTTTGATCACTGTCTTTTTCATGGTGGTGGCCCGGGACATGGTGCGGATTGCCTCCCTTTCTCCCTTTCTGTCCCTCTCTGAGCTGCCGGTTGTTGCCCAGTACTCACCCTTTCTTGTTTTTTGTCTGCTGTTCATTGCCATCGGCCTGCTCGTCCGCTGGATGGTGCGGTTGGTCTGGCGGATGGAGGAGGTGCGTTCATGAACTATCCGATCTGGCAGCTCGATTTCGCCGGCGGCGGCCTGCCCATCGCCCTCATCGCCATTCTTCATGTCTATATCGCCCATTTTGCCGTGGGCGGCGGCCTCTTTCTGGTGTTGACCGAACATCTGGGGCTGCGAAATAACGATCGACAAATCATCGACTACGTCAAGCGGCACACGAAATTTTTTCTGCTGCTGACCATGGTGCTCGGCAGTCTCACCGGGGTGGGCATCTGGTTTACCATCTCTGTGCTCAATCCGGCAGCGACCTCGGTGCTCATTCACACCTTTGTCTTTGCCTGGGGTATTGAGTGGCTCTTTTTCGTCACCGAGATCGTCTCCCTTTTTCTCTATTACGCCACCTTCGACCGGCTCGACCGGCGCAGCCACCAGATACTCGGTTGGATATACTTTGGCGCGGCGTGGATGTCGCTCTTTGTCATCAACGGCATCATCGATTTTATGCTGACCCCGGGACGCTGGCTGGAGAACGGCGATTTCTGGAGCGCCTTCTTCAATCCCACCTTCTGGCCGGCCCTTTTTTTCCGCACCTTTCTCGCCACCATGATCGCCGGACTCTTTGGTCTGGTCACCGCCTCGACCTTGAAAAAGGCGGAAACGCGACACAGCATGCTTCGTTTCAGCGCCCTGTGGCTGCTCGCGCCCTTTGCCCTTTTGCTCGCCTCCGCCTGGTGGTACCGAGCCGCCCTGCCCGCCGGGGTGGCGGAGCTGATCTTCCAGCGGATGCCGGCTCTGCAACCGTTTCTGTCAGCCTTTGCCGTGGTTTCCATTCTGCTCATTCTTGGCGGCCTGCTCATGGCGATCAGGATACCGGCCCGGTTAAGCCGGTTGCTGGCCGGGGCCATGTTGGTGGCCGGTCTCCTCTATATCGGCGCCTTTGAGTTCATCCGTGAAGGCGGACGGCGGCCTTATGTGATTCATGGCTATATGTATTCGACCGCCATGCGGGCGGCGGATCTGACAGAGGTGCGGGAGAAGGGGGTGTTGCAGGCAGCACGCTGGGTGGACCGGCAACGGCTTGCAAGCGCGGATCCTGTTGAAGAGGGCGAGGAGGTCTTTCGTCTGCTCTGTGTTTCCTGCCACTCTATCGGCGGACCGTTGAATGATATCAGCAAGATGGCCGCGCCCTTGACCCTTGCCGATTTTCGGGCGACATTTCCGGCCATGGGCAGGGAGCTTGCCTTCATGCCGCCGTTTGCCGGCAATGAGCAGGAGCAGGAGGCGGTTATTGCCTATGTATACCGGCGCCTGCTCAACCGGGCGCAGTAGATGGGTTTGTTAACGAGTGGCCTGCAGCAGGGCCTTTTCCAGGGCGGCGGCATGGACCTTGCCGGCGATATGCAGGGCGCTCTTGCCTGTGACCGGGTCAAAGGCGCTCGGGTCGGCGCAGCAGAGATACTGGACCTCGCGGGCGATGGAGGAGAGGGCCGCCGCTGCCGGCAGGCCGAGCAGTCTGTCCCGCACCCGCCAGCTTGCCCCGCAGGAGGCTCCCCGCCGTACCCGCAGATCAGCGATCTTCCCTTCCTTTAGTGTGACCTCATATTCAGGCAGACCAAAGAGTTCGCCATAACGTCCGAGGCCGGAGAGGCGCCCCAGGGAACAGCAGGTAGCCGGAGTGATGGCCCGGCTGTTTTTTTTGCCCGAGGCGATGAGCGGGATGTTCCGTGCCGCGCAGCGCTCGGCGAGATAATCGAGCAGATCGGGGTGCCGGAGAAAGCTGATCACCAGATTCCCATGAAAATCATCGGGAAAGTATGCTGCCGGATCATCGATGAATTCGGGGAGTCGATCCGGAAGGTCGAAAACGCGGGAGATGGTGAGCCCCCTGCCGTGGCGCCGGATTCCCTCGATTTTTGCCTCACCCGAACCGGCTTGCTGAAAGATGATGATCTCGTCCACGGCAGATGGTGACCGGTTCCGGTTAATGGGTCATTTTGCTGATCGTGTTGCTGTAATGACCGGTGATCATTTCGTCGAATTCCGAGATGATCCTGGCCCGGGATGCCTCGACCAGGTCGTAGGGCAGGTCGAGAAAGAGGGCGACATCGTCGATGCCTCGGCCCTGACCGAAATGCTGTTCGGCAATGATGATCTTGAGTAGATCATCCTGAATGATCGGCCGGAGATTCTCCTCGATGTCCTTCAGGGTCTCACAGGCCTGGGCAAAGGTCTTTCCCTTGGCGATCTCCCGGCGCATCCGCAATACCGCCTGCTCGTAGAGAAAATCATCATCATGATGAAGGGGGTGATCCGTTTTGCCTGTTTTTGTCTCTGCCATCGTCTGTCGTCTTCCTGTTCGTGCCGTTTTCTGTCGGGGTGAGTCCGCCGGCGTCCGCCGGTGAAAAGATGAGCGGAGAGGCTGAACAGCCTTCCTGTAATCTGGAAGTGAAACCAGAGAGATTGTCTTTACAAAAAAAAAACAAAAAAAGAAAGGGCAGGGATGATTTTTTTTATCGACAGTCGCTGAGAATTGCCATGATGATCTCCTTGCCGTAGTCGGCCAGCCGCCAGATACGACCCTGACCAAGGGCATTGTCGGCGATGAGCGGGATATCCGCCCTGTCGATACCGGCATCGGTCAGGGTGCGGGGCGCACCGATTTGTTCGAACCAGTCGGCGAGCCGGACAATTGTTGCTGCGGCGGCCTGCCTGTCGTTATCGGCAAGGGAGAAGAGACGACGGCCGAGGCAGGCGAGTTTGTCCGGGCTGGTCCGGCACTGGTGACGGAGCCAGGCGGGCAGGACAATGGCCAGTCCGGCGCCGTGCGGGAGATTGTAGAGGGCGCTCAGCGAGTGTTCGATCAGGTGGGCCGGCATGGCGACCCGACCCAGTCCGGCGGCGATCCAGCCATTGAGGGCCAGGGTGGCGCACCACATGAGATCGGCCCGGGCCTGGTAGTCGTCCGGTGCCTGCAGGGCCCGGTCGCAACTCTCCATGATGGTTGCGATCAGTGCTGCCGTAAAACGATCCTGCAAAGGGGTAGCGGGGTCGCGGCTGGTGAGGGAGAATTCGATACTGTGGGCGATGGCGTCGATGGCGCCGAAGGCGGTCTGGTCAGGTGGCACGGTGAAGGTCAGGGTCGGATCGAGGAGAGAAACCCTGGGGCAGAGCAGGCGGTTGCCGATGCCGAACTTCTGTTGAGTTTCCTCGTTGGTAAGGACCATGCCACCGTTCATCTCCGAGCCGGAGCCGGCGGCGGTCAGAACAGAGATGACCGGCAGGGCGCAACGGATACTCTTCTTGGCGCGGAAAAACTGCCAGACGTCATGATCGGCAAGTGTTCCGGCAGCAATGGCCTTGGCGCTATCGATGACGCTGCCGCCGCCGGCCGCGACTACCACGTCGATATTTCTGGTCCGGGCCGCGGCAATGCCGGCCCGCACGTGGGAGAGGATCGGGTTGGACCGGACCCCGCCGTGCTCAGTCACCTCGATGCCGGAATCAAGCAGGGCGGTCCTGATCCGGTCGAGAACGCCGCTTCTGCTGATGCTGCCCATGCCATAGACCAGGAGCGCCCGTGTCCCCAAGGCTGCGGTTTCCCGGCCGATTTCCGCGAGGATGTCTCGGCCGAAAAGGATTTTTGTCTGGTTGTGGAGAACGAAATTCTGCATGAAACGCTTCAAGGAGAAAGATTCTTGGCCAGCTCCCGGGTCAGGGCAACATAGTGTTCGATGGTCAGTTGCTCGGCCCGGATCGTTGGGGCAATCGCCGCCCTGTCCAGGGCGGCAAGCAGACTCTCCTTAGTCTCACCCGGCAGGGTTCCGGCGGCAAGAGCGTTAAGCAGGGTCTTGCGCCGTTGGCCGAAGGCGGCCCGTACGACCCGGGCCAGCAGTTTTCCGTCATGGGGGGGCAAGGAGCGGACGCGATCCGGCGGAGGATCGAAGACGATCCGCACCACCTGGGAATCGACCTTGGGCCGGGGATGAAACTGGCCGGGGCCGACGTCGAGCAGTCGTTCCATTTTGGCTGCGCCTGCCATGCGCACCGAGAGAATGCCGTACTCCTTGGTGCCGGGGGAGGCGACCAGTCGCATCGCCACCTCCTTTTGCAGCATCAGCACCGCCCAGGCCATGACCGCCCTGTTGTCGAGCAGCTTGAAAAGCAGCGGGTTGGAGATGGAGTAGGGCAGGTTGGCGACGATTTTCAAGCGGCCGCCGCAGCGTTCGGCCAGTTCGGTAAAGTCGGCCTCCAGCAGATCCTGGTGAATCAGGGTAACGTTGGCCGGCAGATTCCCCTCGCTCTGCTGCCAGGCGATGATGCCGGCGTCGATCTCCAGGCCGATGACGTGGTCAACTGCCGCGGCCAGCGGCCCGGTGAGTGAACCGAGCCCGACGCCTAGTTCCACCACCGTGTCGGCTGTGGTAACTCCGGCAAGTACGACGATCCGTTCTGCCGTCTGCCGGTGGATGAGAAAGTTCTGGCCCAGCTTTTTGGAGGGGGCGAGCTGCTTATCTTTGAGAATCTGTTTGATCGTCCGGGTACTCATAAAGGGCCATCCGTTCCGCCCGCAGCCGCTGTTTCCGGCGGCGCAGGGACTGGTAGAAAGAAAAAGAAAGAAAATAGCTGGCAATGGCAAAGGGCAGAGCGAGCAGAATGCCGCCGCCCACCATGACCATGACCGCGTCCCAGCCCAGTTCGGCGATGGCCGCCAAGGTGGCCCGGAATCCGGCGTGGCCGGAGATGATTCCCATCATGTCGTGGACTCGCTGCCAGGAAAGCTCGCCCGGCAGCAGCAGAGAACCGATGCGCCAGGCTAGATAGTACTGGAGAAAAAAGGTCAGCGGGTTGCTGACCACGCAGCCGGCCAGAATGCCGGCCAACTTGCTGGCCCGGAGCAACAGGGCGGAAATCAGAATGAGGATGGTGTGCAGCGGGATGGTGGGGGTGATACCCCAGAAGACACCGACCGCGACGCCGCGGGCGATTTCCCGGGGGTCGCCCTGCAGGCGGAGAAATCTCAGGTAATAGTAGCGGAAAAAGCGTTTCATCGCCGGGGAGAGAGAGGAGAGCGGGAATAGACATCCATGTCAAAGGTGCCGGTCATCGCCCGGTGAAAGCGGTAATAGCCGGCCAGGGCAATCATGGCGGCGTTGTCGGTGCAGAACTGGCGGGGCGGCATGCAGACCCGCAGTCCGTTTTCACCGCCCAGCTTCCGCAGCAGCTCCCGCAGCCGCGGATTGGCCGCCACGCCGCCGGCCAGGACGATGGTTGCGACATTGCAGCGCCGCGCCGCCCGCACCGTCTTTCCCGCCAGCACCTCGACCACCGCCTCCTGGAAGGAGGCGCAGAGGTCGGCAATCCCCTGATCGTTCTCTGTCATCGGTTTTTGCTTGTGGCTGAGGTAGGTGGCGACCGCCGTTTTGAGGCCGCTGAAGCTGAAATCGAGACTGTCCGGAGCGAGCCAGGCCCGGGGAAAGGGCACGGCCCGGCGATCTCCCGTTGCCGCCAGGGCGGAGATGATCGGCCCGCCTGGATAGGGCAGTCCCAGGATTTTCGCCACCTTGTCAAAGGCCTCACCCGCCGCATCGTCCCGGGTCCTGCCGATCAGTTCGTAGCGGCTATGATCCGTGACGTGAAAGAGCGATGAGTGGCCGCCGGAGGCAATAAGGGCGACAAAGGGAAAGGTCGGCTTCTCCTGACCGAGGAAAACGGAGAAGAGATGCCCTTCCATATGATCGACCCCGACGTAGGGAATTTCTTTGACCAGGGCCAGGGCCTTGGCAAAGGAGAGACCGACGAGCAGCGAACCAATCAGGCCCGGCCCCTGGGTGACGGCCAGCCCATCGATTCTCTCCAGGGGGATGCCGGCCTGGCGCAGCGCCTCCTCGACCACCGGGTAGATGTCTTCCAGATGGCGGCGGGAGGCGAGTTCCGGTACCACTCCACCGTATTGGCGGTGCAGTTCGATCTGCGAGCTGACGACATTGGCCAGCAGCCGGTCGTCATTTTCCATGACCGCCGCCGCTGTTTCATCGCATGAACTTTCTATGCCCAGTATGATCATAAAGGAAAAACCGTCATATCCGCCGACCGGAAAGAGAAGAGTGATTGCTTTCCCGGCAGAAAAGGGGTATCAGATTTTTTTGCCGGGGGACTGTCCCCTTGACGGCCCGGCCGGTCTGGTCGAATTTCAATAATGACAAACTCGTAATAAGTCTTTTTTTACCACAGAGCGTGCTGAGAGCACAGAGAAAAAATTTTTAATTACAATCAGTTATCTCTGGTCGTTCTGTGGTTGATTTTCAGTTTACGAGATCATCAATAATGACAGAGTTATGACATTAAACAAGGCTGAAAAATGTGATCCTGGTCCGGGGAAAAACGCGACCGGCTCCGAAGCCGGCCGGCTCGTCGATCTCTTTAATCGTTCGATTTCCTATCTGCGGGTCTCTCTCACCGATCACTGCAACCTGCGCTGCATGTACTGCACGCCGCGGGAGATCGACGAAAAACTGGCCCATGACGATCTGCTCAGTTACGAGGAGATCCTGCGCGTCATTGGGGTGGCGGTGCAGCTCGGCATCAGCAAGGTGCGGCTGACCGGCGGCGAGCCGCTGGTGCGCCGCAATGTCATCTCTTTTATTGAGCGACTGGCAGCAATCCCGAATTTGCAGGATATCCGGCTGACCACCAACGGCGTCTTGTTGAAATCTCTCGATCGCGCGCTTTACGACGCCGGCATCCGTAAACTCAATATCAGCCTCGACACTCTGAAGCGGGAACGATTTCTCCGGATCACCGGCCGCGATCTTTTTGATCAGGTCTGGCAGGGGATCGAATCGGCGCAGAGGCTGGGCTTTTCCCCCATCAAAATCAATATGGTAGTGTTGCGCGGCGTTAACGACGACGAGCTGTTCGATTTTGCCCGCCTCGCCCTGACGGGGGATCTGCAGATCCGTTTCATCGAGTTCATGCCCATCGGCGTCTCCACCATCTGGGGCAAAGACAAGTACGTCTCCTCCGACGAGATCCGGCAGCGCATCAGGGTTCTCGGTGAGTTGGAAGAGGCCTATTCGCACCACATGGACGGGCCGGCCCGCATCTATCGCTTCACCAGAATTTACGGTAGTGGGAACAGTAAACCGCGGGGCACGGTCGGCTTCATCAGTCCGATCAGCCACAAATTCTGCGAGAAATGCAACCGGCTGCGCCTGACCGCCGAGGGGAGGTTGCGTTCTTGTCTGCTGTCCGACCAGGAGACCGACCTCAGGACGATTATCCGCTCCGGCGGCAGCGATGAAGATATCCGCCAGGCTCTGCTCCACACAATTCTCCACAAGCCGAAAAGTCACACCCTCTTTGAAGCGGGCGAGAAAAGCTGTCTGGGGCGGATGTCACGGATTGGTGGTTAACGATTGCCGGGCCTGGGGGTAGGAGCCCAGCCATTCAAAATAGGAGCAGCTCTCCTGTAAGCGTTCACAGGCCTCGGCAATGACCCCGTCCATGTAGTGGCCGAGCATATCGATGAAAAAGAGATACTTGCCCGGCTCGCCTTTGACCGGTCGTGATTCGATGCGGGTGAGGTTGATGTTGCGACGGGCGAGGATCGCCAGAGTGTCATTCAGGGCGCCGGGCCGGTCGAGCAGGCCGAGAAGCAGGGACGTTTTGTCCCGGCCGCTCTTGGAAGGTGATTCCTTGCCGATCAGGACAAAGCGGGTGGTGTTGCCACGGTAATCCTCGACCCCCCTGACCACTAATTGTAACTGGTATTTTTTGATGGCCAACGAACTGGCAATGGCGGCGACGCTGTGGTCCTCGGCTGCCATCTGCGCGGCCATGGCGGTGCTGAAAACCGACTGGGTCGGCACGTTCGGCAGCTGTTTGCGCAGCCACTGCCGGCACTGGGCCAGGGGCTGGGAGTGAGAGACGATCAGCTTGATGTCGTTGATGTCGCCGGAATGGTTGACCAGATTGTGGGTGATCTCCAGATACTCCTCGCCGCAGATCTTCACTTTGCATTTCATGAAAGCGTCAAGTGATGAGGTGACCGATCCCTCAATGGAATTTTCCACCGGCACAATGCCGTATTGCACCCGACCGCGTTCCACTTCGTAAAAGGTGTCTTCGATGGTTTCGAGCGGCCGGTACTCGGCTGAGTGGCCGAAATACTTCACTGCCGCCAGGTGGGAAAAGGTGGCCTCCGGGCCGAGATAGGCCACCTCCACCGGTTTCTGGGAGAGCCGGCAGGTGGTGATGATCTCGTGAAAGATGCTGAAGAGAGCATCCTCCGGAAATTCGCCTTTGTTGTCGCGGGTCAGCCGGTCGTAGATCTGTCGTTCCCGCAGCGGATCCCATTTGGCCCTGTTTTCCCGGGATTTCAGTTGGCCGATCTCCCGGGCGCAGTGCAGCCGCTCCTTCAGTAGTTTGAGGATGGTATCATCGATGGCGTCAATTCGGTTACGGACGTTGAGTATGGATGCCTGGTTGTTGCCGGTCATGGGTGCGGATGATTGGTGTGTTCGTCTGATTTTTTGGCGAAAAATGATCGTCTTCTATTCTATTTGATGATTTCGTTAAATTAAAATTTTACCACAAAACACAAAGAGATAACTAATTGTAATTCAAAATATTCCTTTGTTCCCTCTGTGCTCTCAGTGGTGAAAAAAGACCTTTTGCGAGTGCGTCCTATTTGGAAAGTCCACTAATAAAGCATATCCGAGGAGATTGAAAGCGAAAAAGATATTTGCGGATTCTTCGACCTTGAAAAAAAGAGAAAAGTGCTCTAGGGTTGAAAATCATTTGCATCAAGAGGCGCTGCCTGCGCGACGGAACAGACGGAACAGAGCGAGGAAAAAGGGTTGTCCCGGATGAGGAAGAGAGCGTGATGAAAATTAAAAACTGGATGAAGAGCAATCCAAAGACCATCCATCGGACGGCCCTGCTGCAGGAGGCATCCGAGCTGATGAAAAAGCATTCCATCCGCCATCTGCCGGTGGTTGAGGATGATCAGCTTGTCGGTTTTATCACGGAAAGCGATCTTCGCCAGTTTTCCTTTCTTTCCATGGTGGAAAAGATTCCGGTCCACCAGGTCATGGTCCTCAACCCGATTACCGTCAACGCCAATGCCAGTATCGAAACGGCGGCGCGGCTCATTCACGATTACAAGATCGGCGGCCTGCCGGTCCTTGACAAGAAAAAGCTGGTGGGCATCATTACCGCCTCCGATCTCCTTTCTGCATTCATCGAAGTGTTGGGATTGTTCAAGGCCTCCACCCGCATTGATGTTGTGGTCGATAAAAAGGGAGGATTGGAGGATGTCACCCGGATCATCAACGAAACAGGCGGAGAAATCATCAGCGTAGCCATCGAAAGCCATGCCGCACGACGGAAGGTTCACTACTTCCGCCTGGAACGGTGCAATCCTGAACCGATTGTTGCGGCGCTGGAAAAGGCGGGCCACAAAGTGGTCTCGGTTATGGAGTGAGGTACATGGAAACATATACAGTGCAGAAGAGTTACGAGGAAATCAACGCCCGGATCAAATCCGGTGAGGCGGTGGTGGTCACGGCCGAGGAGATGGTGGCCATTGTCCGGGAACACGGGGCGGTAGGGGCGGCGGAAAAGGTCGATATCGTCACCACCGGCACCTTTGCGCCCATGTGCTCTTCAGGCGCTTTCATTAATTTCGGGCACAGCAAGCCGACAACCAAGGCCTCCCGGGTCTGGTTCAATAACGTTCCGGCTTATGCCGGTCTGGCTGCGGTTGATGTCTACCTCGGTGCCGCGGAGCTGCCTGAAGACGACCCGGTAAACAAGGTCTATCCCGGTGAGTTCCGCTATGGCGGCGGTCACGTGCTGGAAGATCTGGTAGCTGGTCGGAAGGTGCAGTTGCGGGCGACTGCCTATGGCACGGACTGCTATCCGAACCGTCTGCTGGAAAAGGAGGTCACCCTCCAGGACCTGCCCTACGCCATGCTTCTGAATCCGCGCAACTGTTATCAGAACTACAACTGCGCCGTCAATCTTTCCAGCAAGACGATCTACACCTACATGGGCACCCTGCGTCCCTTCTGTAAGAACGCCAATTACTGCAGTGCCGGTGAGTTGAGCCCTTTGCTCAATGATCCCTATTACAAGACCATCGGCCTCGGCACCCGGATCTTTCTCGGTGGCGGTATCGGTTATGTCGGCTGGCACGGCACCCAGCACAATCCCGCCGCGCCACGCCGGGATAACGGCACTCCCTGTCGGCCGGCCGGCACCCTGATGGTCTACGGCGACCTCAAACAGATGAACGCCCGCTGGCTGAAGGGAATAAGCATGCAGGGGTACGGCGTCACCATGGCGGTGGGCATCGGCATCCCCATTCCCATTCTGAACGAGGAGATGGCTCGCTACACCGGTGTGTCCGACGCCGATCTCGTCACCCAGGTGGTTGATTATTCCAACGATTACCCGCAGGGAGTGGCCCGTACCTACGGCGAGGTGACCTATGCCCAGCTAAAGAGCGGCGTCATCGAGGTCAATGGCAAGGAGGTGCCGACCGCCCCGCTTTCCAGCGTTGTTCGGGCCAGGGAAATTGCCGAAACCCTGAAAAAATGGATCGATAAGGGTGAGTTTTCCCTGCAGGAACCGGTGCAGACCCTGCCTTCCCGTTAGCAGGGAATGTTGCTCGTCAGTTAGGCCATTCCGGTGGTGATTGTGGCAAACAACGACAGATATCACCGCCTGGTCGATCTGCTGCGTCAAAAGGGACGACTAGCCGTCGCCTTTTCCGGCGGGGTGGATAGCACCTTGGTGCTTGCCGCCGCCCGCGAGGCGGCCGGGGCGGATGTCATCGCCCTCTTTGCCCGTTCGCGGCTGCAAAAGGAGATCGTGGTTCAACGGGTTGTCTCCAGTTGCCGGCAGATGGGGGTGACGCTCCGTATGGTGGAGATCGATCCGTTTTCCTGGCCCGGATTTGTCGCCAATGGCGATAATCGCTGCTATCTCTGCAAGAAGGGGATTTACGCAACCTTTCTTGCCCTGTTGGCAAAGGGAACGGTGCTGCTCGACGGCACCAATGTCGATGATCTCTGCCGCCACCGCCCTGGACTTCAGGCTGTCAGGGAACTCGGCGTATGGATGCCCCTGGTGGAGGCAGGTTTGGGCAAGGAGGAGATTCGGGCCGTCAGCAGGGCAATGGGACTCGCCTCCTGGAATCTGCCCTCCGAATCGTGTCTGGCCACCAGGATCATTACCGGTTGTACCCTGGAGCCTCGGCTTCTCGATCTGGTGGAGGCGGCCGAGGCCTTTCTTGAGGGACACGGTTTTGCCGGTTGCCGGGTGCGACTGGACGGCAGTGCGGTGTTTGTCACCGTCCCGGCCGGCCATCAGCGGGCGCGGCTTGCTGCCCCGCCCCTGCGCCTGGAGCTGGCTAATATCCTGGCGAAAGGTGATTACGCTAAAGTTTTTCTTGATCTTTCCGAATGAACGAGTACATTATTTGTTATTCTCGGTTGCATTCGGCGGGGGAACGGTTTTTTTGTTTGACAATCGACTAGTGTTTGGTTAAATCGGCACTAACCAGCATGGCTGACCCGATAGAGGCCGGCCGCAACGAGCCATGAAAGTCTGGAGCCTCGGCAAGGTATTCCGCAGCGGCACAAACTTTCATATTACCGTTTGTGTTGATCCATCTATTACGTTTTCATGAGGAGGAAGGAGTATGAATAAGAGTGAATTGGTTGACAGCATGGCTTCTGCTGCGGGGATCAGCAAAGCCGCGGCGGAGAAGTCGTTAACGGCATTTCTTGATGCGGTTACTGATGCCATGGCAAAAGGCGACAAGGTGACGCTGGTGGGCTTTGGCACCTTTTCCGTTTCCGAGCGGGCCGCCCGGCAGGGTCGCAATCCCCAGACCGGCGCAGCCATCAAGATCCCCTCACGGAAAATTGCCCGGTTCAAGGCAGGCAGCAAACTCGCCGACGCCGTAAAGTAAGGGATCTCTCACGCCTTGTGGAGGCAACCACCAATTCACTTCGGCTGTGGACAGCCGAGATCGTATTCTGATTTTTCTTTTCCAATGATGTCGATTGTTCGGACGCGGAGAAACAACCACCCATTTCTCCGCGTTTTCTTCTGTTTTCGGTCGGGACGTGGCTCAGTCTGGTAGAGCATAGCGTTCGGGACGCTAGGGTCGGAGGTTCGAATCCTCTCGTCCCGACCAATTCCTATTTTCCCATCTTGCCTTGGTAGCGCGCATTTCGATCACACCGTTTCAGTACACAGGAACGGCGATATCGATCTGTTTGTCGAGTTCTGTTGTCCTCTCTTTTTCTTTGTTACTTCCGCTTGTTTCCGACTGCACCGATAGAGTATAGTGTTTGTGTTTTCCATGTACCCTGATCCTGAGACCGGCATGGATATCATGATTCTGGCGGCCTTGTCACATCCTGCAATGGAATGTGTACGGTGAGAAATGCAAGAACACTGTTTCATGACTGCATCTGAAAAAATGACTATTCTGCGCCAGGAAAGGGTTTTCGCTTCCTTTTCCGACGCAGACCTGACGTTTTTTCTCGACCGGTGCGAGGAACTGATCCTTGAAACTGGTGCGGTGCTGACGACCGAAGGAAACCGGGAAGAGGATTTTTTTATTCTGCTTCGCGGCCGGCTGGTCGTCTATAAAGCCAAACGTCTGGTCTGTGAGCTTTATCCGATTGATTATGTCGGCCTCATGTCGGCCATCGATGGCGAAGCGCGTTCGGCCACAGTGAAAAGCGTTGCAGCAAGCCAGTTGCTGCGGGTGCCGTTTGTTCTATTTGAGTCATGTTTCGCCCATCGGTCTGAATCACTGCTCAGTCTCATGAAGATATTCAGCCGTCGCATCCGCCTTGACAATGAGGCGTTGGCCCGCGAGTTCACCCAGACTAACGTCTTCATCCATGATATGAAAAATCTGCTCTCCGTCTTCCAGTTGCTCGACAATCTGCCGACGGCCGACGAAGCCGTCCGGCAGCGCTATCTTCATTTTATGAAAATGGCGCGCAACAACCTGACCAGTCTCGTTGAGCAGTCGCTCGCCACCATGAAAAATTTTGTAACACCCCATCCTGCCGGACTTAACTCCCTGCAGGAGATGATCCGGGAAATGGTCGATTCCGATTGCGTCACCCATCCTGATCTCAAGGACAAGCGTATCATTGTCAACCTCTCCCGCGACATTCCGGACTTTCCTTTCTCGAAACTGCAAATTCGCCGTGTCCTGTTGAATCTTCTTGTCAATGCGGCGCAGGCCAGTCCGGCGGGTGCCGCCATCGAGCTCTTGGTCCAGGGGGGGGAGGATCAGGCGGTGATCGAGGTGCGTGACCGTGGCTGCGGCATTCCGGCGGCAGTGGCGGACAAGGTTTTTGAAGCCCATTTCACCACCAAGGAACAGGGCTGCGGCCTCGGGCTGCTGTCCTGCCGCCAGATTGTCGAGAAGGAGTATGGTGGGACGATCTCATTTGTCAGCGATCCCCTGCAGGGAACGGTGTTCACCGTTTCCCTGCCGGTCCGCCGTGAACGATCCCAGCTGCTTTCCCCGGCGATGACATGATGGCAGTATCATCTCGTCGCATCGATGCAAGTGATCCCCCGGTCAATGTGATGGATGCCTGTGGCGATCATGTCCGCCGGGTCGAGGAAGCGGTCGCCTTTCTGCGCCAGCGGCTGCCCGACCCGCCTCGGATTCTCATTGTTCTCGGCACCGGATTGGGTAGCCTGGTCGATCACCTGGAGGAAGAGCTGCGGCTTCCCTATGAAGCCATTCCTCATTTTCCCCGGGCAACGGTGACGAGCCATGCCGGCAATCTCGTCTGCGGCCGGCTCGGGGGGAAGCGGGTGGCGATGCTGCAGGGCCGCTTCCATTATTACGAAGGCTATTCCACCCGGGAGCTGACCCTGCCGGTGCGGGTGCTCTCCCTGCTCGGTGCGGAACTGCTGCTTGTCTCTAATGCCGCCGGCGGCCTTAATCCCGCTTATTCGCCGGGCACCCTGATGATCATCAACGATCATCTTAATTTCATCCCCGACAACCCATTGCGCGGGCCCAACGTCGATGGTTGGGGGCCGCGTTTCCCGGACTGCTCCCGGATCTATGATCCCTCTCTCATCGATTGCGCCATCGGCTGCGCAGCAGCGTTTGACGTGCCCCATGTCGTGACCGGCCTCTATGTGGCCATTCCCGGCCCCAGCCTGGAGACCCCGGCGGAGACTCGTTTTCTGCGGATGTGCGGGGCGGACGCGGTGGGCATGTCCACCGTGCCGGAGGTTCTGGTCGCCGTCCATGCCGGATTGCGGGTGCTCGGTATTTCCATGGTGGCCAATGTCAACGATCCGGACAACTTCCAGCCCATCCGCCTTGAAGATATTCTGCTCCAGGCGCAAAAGGGCGAGCGGGATTTTGTCCGGCTCGTCGAGGCGATCCTGCAGGCCCTGTGACCCAATCATCGGCGGCAAGGCCGCGATCAAAACTGCGCAAAAGGAGAACGACGGGGCAATGACGAACGGACATCAACAAACCTGCGATGCGCTGCTGGTCGGTCGTGTGCTGACCATGGACGAGGGCGACAGGGTTTTTCCCGCCGGCGCGGTGGCGGTGCGCGGCGATACCATCGTCGGGGTCGGCCCGGCGGCGGAGTTGCGTGATCGGTTTGCCGCAAGCGAGACGGTGACGATCGCCAACGGGGTGATCATGCCGGGGCTGATCAACGTCCATACCCATGCCGCCATGTCCTGCATGCGCGGCCTGGCCGACGACCTGCCGCTGATGGCCTGGCTGCAGGAGCATATCTTTCCGGTGGAGGGCCGACTGACCGGTGACATGGTCTACTACGCCGCCCTGCTTTCCATGGTGGAGATGATCAAGTCCGGCACCACCACCTTCTGCGACATGTACCTCTTTGCCCGGGACGTGGCCCGGGCCGCCGAAAAAAGCGGCATGCGCGCCTGGATCGGCGAGGTGCTCTACGATTTTCCTTCGCCCTGTTACGGCGATCCGGCCAGCGGCTGCCGTCACGTTGAGGAGATGATCGCCCACTATCGTCACCATCCGCTGCTCTCCGTCACCGTCGACCCGCATGCCGTCTACACCTGCGCGCCGGAGCTGCTTTGTCGCCTCAAGGAGCTGGCGGATCGCCATGACTGCCGCTACGTCATTCACCTGTCCGAGACCGAGGAGGAGGTGCGCACCGTGCTGGAACGCTTCGGTTGCCGTCCGGTGGCCCATCTCGCCAGGCTCGGCATCCTCGATAGTCGGGTCATTGCCGACCACTGCGTTTATCTCACGCCGGAGGAGATCGGTCTGCTGGCGGCAAAGGGGGTGACGGTGGCCCATTGCCCGGAGAGCAACATGAAGCTTGCCTCGGGGGTGGCGCCGGTGCCGGAGCTGCTGGCCGCCGGGGTCGCGGTCGGGCTCGGCACCGACGGCAGCGCCAGCAATAACGACGTTGATCTTTTTGGCGAAATGGATATGTGCGCGAAACTGCACAAGGTGCACCGCCTCGATCCGACCGTCATGAAGGCGGACGAGGTGCTGGCCATGGCCACCAGGGAAGGGGCGCGGGTGCTCGGCGCCGGCGCGGCCATCGGAGCGCTTGCTCCGGGCAAGAAGGCGGACCTCATCGTCGTTGATCTCGATCAGCCGCATCTCACCCCGCTCTATCACCTCCCCTCTCATCTCGTCTATGCGGTGCGGGGCGGCGATGTGCTCCACTCCATGATCAACGGCCGCTTTGTTATGCTGAACCGCCAGTTGACCATGCTCGATGAAGGGGAGATCATGGCCCGGGCCAACGAGATCGCCGGTCGGTTGACCGGGAGAGGGTGAGTAGCCGCGCGGGCAACGATGGGGCCGTTGTCCGCCCTACGCTGCCGGAGTGATCTTGCCGTTCGTGCCGATGTCGTGCTGTTTCCGGTAGGCGGCTATCAATTCGAGCAGTTCCGTGCCGTATTTTTCCAGGGTGCGCGGGCCGATCCCTTTTGTTCTCGCCAGATCGGCCCTGCTGGCCGGCAGGGTGACGGCAATGGCGATCAGTACGTTCTGGTGGGCAATCCGATAAAGCGGCACTCCCTCCCTGGCTCCCTGCGTGGTCCGCCACTCCTTCAGGGCCTGGAACAGTTCGGGATGGGCGATGTCGTCCGCGGAATACTCCGGTGGCGCGTTCTTTTTTTCCCTGGTCGGGGTGAAATCGATTGCCGCGACGGCAATCATGCGGCGATAACGCTCCGGCGAAAATCCGCTTGCACAGCTTGTCACCGCCGCGGTTTTGATCTCTTTTTCCCGGTTTAGTTCGTTGACTGCGTCTCGCACCTGTTTCCTCACCTCCGCGTTGTCTGTCTCCACCTCCAGGGCGTTGAGCTGTTCGGTCAGCAGCGCGGCGATCTTTTCTTGAAAATAGCGGGATGCCTTGCTGACCCGCTCCCGCACCCGGCTGTCCGTCTCGGGCAGGATGTCAGGGGAGAAGAGGGTGGTCAGTTGCCGCTTGAAATTGTCGCCGACCTGGTAGATGTCCCGGGCCGCATCGTTTTCCATCCGCCGGATATCACTCACCCCGGTCACCCTCACCAGGCGTTGGTTGCCGAGCAGCACCCGCACCAGGCGGTTGAGGCGGAAGCGCAACTGGTTGAAATCAAAGCAGGCGAGCAGCAGCCGTTGCTGGCTGCCGATTTTTTCCTGGGCCAGCCGTTCGGGCGAGGGCGGCTTCTGGGTGGCGGCGCGGATAAAATGGCGCACCGCCGGATCGCTTTTCACCGATTCCGCCGACAGGGGTGAGCTGAGCACCATGCCCTGCAAGGTCCGGCAGCGGCTCAAGGCCACATAGACCTGGCCGTGGGCAAAGGAGGTGGCCGCATCGATGACAGCCCTGTCAAAGGTGAGGCCCTGGCTCTTGTGGATGGTGATGGCCCAGGCCGGTTTCAGCGGGTACTGGACAAAGGCGCCGACCTTGTTTGCCGTGATCTCGTGTGTCTCCTTGTCAAGGGTGTAGGTGATGTTCTCCCAGGTTGCCGGCTCGACCATGATCTCTTCGGCGTCGTCCGGGCATCTGACGAACACCGCCTTATCGGTGATCCGGGTTATCCGGCCGATCTTGCCGTTGAAATAGAGCTTGTCCCGGGACGGGTCGTTGCGGACGAACATGACCTGGGCCCCGGCCTTGAGTTCGAGTTCGGCGGCGGTTGGATAGGCGTATTCCGGAAAGGTTCCTTCCACCCTGGCGGGGAAACGGTGGCTCCGGCCCGGCAGGGCGCGCATCCGGGTTTCGTTGATGGCGTCAACCCCGCGGTTGTGGGTGCCGAGGGTGATGCTGCCGTCGCTGTCGTTGGGGACGAAATCCGGGATGCAACGGCTGTTGAGCGCGGCCAGGGAGTCCGGGTCCAGCCGGTTGTCCCGCACCCGGTTGAGCAGTTCGATGAAGCGCTGATCCGACTGGCGATAGACGCGCTGCAGCTCGATGGTGATCAGTTCGGTCCGCCGCAGGGCATGGCTGCTGAAAAAGTAGGGAGAATCATAGAAAGCCTGGAGAATCTGCTGGTCGGCATCGGTGACCACCGGGGTAAGCTGCTGCAAATCGCCGATCATCAGGAGCTGAACGCCGCCGAAGGGCAGGGTGCTGCGGCGGTAGCGGCGTAGCACCGTGTCCACCCCGTCGAGCAGATCGGCCCGCACCATGCTGATTTCGTCGATGACCAGGAGATCGAGGCCGCGGATAATGTTGATCTTTTCCTTGCTGAAGCGGCGCTGGCCGTTCTGGTCATGGGCCTCGCCGCCCGGTACGAACGGGCCGAAGGGCATCTGGAAAAAGGAGTGGAGGGTGACGCCGCCGGCATTGATGGCGGCAACGCCGGTGGGGGCGGTGACGATCAGTCGCTTGCCGGTGTTTTTGCCGAGCTGGTGGAGAAAGGTGGTCTTGCCGGTGCCGGCCTTGCCGGTCAGGAAGACATGGCAGTCGGTGTGGCGGACAAAATCGTCGGCAAGCTGGAGTTCCGGATTTGCAGGTAGCATGATAACAGGTTTACTGAAAGTGGTTGCGGCAATTGGCACGGATCTTATCTTCACTCTACTACGCACCGGCCGGGAAGGCCAGGAGAGAATGGCGCCGCGATTTTGCGGGCCAGCGAAATCTGATGAACGCGTAAAAACTGAAAATTAACCACAGAGACCGCAGAGCGCACAGAGATAACTAATTATAATTAAAGATTTTTTCTCTGCGTTTTCTGTGCGCTCTGTGGTGAAAAAAGACTTTTTACGGGTTTGTCAAATCTGATGGTCCCGTAAAAAACCGCAAGCCATGGCGGGCGGGAACGAGAAAACAACGAGCTGCAATACACCGTCCGTCGGAATCGTGGTTTTTTACGATTCCGACAAATCTGCTGCAGCAAATCCCAACGGCTCCTTCGTCCCGCTGACAGTTGGTAACCGGTATCTCTGTAAAAAAAAGCGCGAAAAAAAATATGGACTGTACCAAGGTACTATAGACATGGGGGGGCGCCTCCCTTATTCTGTAATTATCAATAAAGAGGAAGTGTGTTTTTCCGCAACCAGAACCGTTCATGAGGGACAAGATCATGGCAACGAATGATTCTCACCCCGGTACTGCCACCGGCAATGAGCCGGTTGGTCATGTATTTATCATTTATGGGACCGTCAAGGCAATTGCCCCGGATGGAACGGTGCGCGTTCTTTCGCCAAACAGCGAAATTTTTGCTAATGACAGAATCGTCACCGAAGCGGACGGCCGGGTCACCATCAGTTTTAATGATCCGATGGAAACGCAGCTCTATCTGGGGCGCGGAAGCGAAATCACCATAGACGAGGATGTCTATTCCTCTGACACCGGCGAGACTCAGGATGTCGTCGCCGAGGTTCGCGACATTCAGGCAGCCTTGGAGGAAGGGGAGTTTGATCCAACCGAGGACTTGCCGCCACCCGCTGCCGGCGGTGGCCCTGGCGGAGGCGGCGGTGGGCATCCATACACCGTGTTTGAGCTGTCTGGAGAAGAGGTGCTGCCGGACAGCGGCGCGGAAACCATCGGCATCGGGCTGAATTTCCTTGACCCGGATGCCGGAATCCTACCGCCCAGCGGTGTAACTCCGACCGGCGCAACACCCACAGGTGTTACTCCAACTGGCACAACGCCAACCGGTACTCCAACCGGCACCCCGACTGGTACTCCGACGGGTACGCCGACCGGCACCCCGACAGGCACCCCGACTGGCACCCCGACCGGTACCCCGACGGGTACGCCGACCGGCACCCCGACCGGCACCCCGACGGGTACGCCGACCGGCACCCCGACTGGCACACCAACCGGTACGCCAACTGGCACGCCGACTGGCACCCCGACCGGCACCCCGAC
>JBMONO010000038.1:0-172866 GCA_049323655.1 Thermodesulfobacteriota bacterium
GGTCTCTGTGGTTGATTTTCAGTTTTTACGATTCCAGCTAAAAAAATAGAAACGACCGACCGCCTTGCCATGACCGGCGTCGGACACGGCGGATCCACCGTGCCCGACGCCGATCCGCCTGATCTCCTGCCGCAATCATTTTGTGACGGCACACCGGCCAGCTTCTGACTACCTGACATATCCACCCCCCCCCCGCGCCAACGCGGCCATTTCGGCAATCCTGCTCTTCACTTTGGCGCAAAAAAAACGTACAATCTGCGGAGAGCGCCAGTGCAGGAGCTCACAATCAGGAAAGGAGGGGACGACCGGTGGCACGGATTTTCTGGAAAAGCGAGTACAGCGTCAACTCGGCCTACATCGACCGGCAGCACCAGCAGCTGCTCGCCATTGTCAACGAGTTCATCAGTGCGGCGGCCACGGGCAAGGGGAAAAGCGTCGCCTACCCCATCCTCAATCGCCTTGTCCAGTACGCGGAAGAACATTTTCGGGATGAAGAGAAGCTGATGCGGATGGCCCGCTATCCGGCCCCAGAGCTGGAGCGGCACATCCGCGAGCATGAGGAACTGACCGAGGAGATCTTCCGACAGACGGAAAACTGGAGCAGCGGCGGGGAGGAGGCGCTGCCGCGCATCGGCGAGTTTCTCAGCAAATGGCTGCTCACGCACATCCTTGTTTCCGACAAAAAATTCGGCCCCTATGTCGTCAACATCGACGATAAATTCCTGTCGGTGAAATAGGATGCAATCGTAAAAAGTCTTTTTTCACCACAGAGCGCGTATGAAGAAGAAAAAAGCATTTAATTACAATTAGTTATCTCTGTGTACTCTGCGGCCTCTGTGGTTAATTTTCAGTTTTAACGATTCCATCAAATAAGGAAAAGAGAGGTCAGCGGCGCTGCGCCGTTTCATGATGTTTCCTCCTGTTTCTTTTCAGGAGCGCCGGGAACCATCCGTTCCTTCCCGTCCAGGACGTCGCGGACCAGCCGGGCCAGGGTCTCGTGATCGAGCGGCTTCAGGGCAAAGCCTCTGATGCCCAGTTCATGCGCCCGGTCGGCATCGATGTCCTCGCTGTAACCGGTGCACAAAATAACGGGCAACTCGCCTCTGACGGCAAAAAGGGCGGCTGCCAGCTCCGTGCCGGTCATCTGCGGCATGGTTTGATCGGTGATGACGAGATCAAAAGCAAACGGATCCTGGCCGAACAGAGCCAGGGCCGCGCGGCTGTCCGTTTTCTCCGTTACCCGGTAGCCGAGATGGGAGAGCATACCGCCCACGGAGCGAACGAGCGTCACCTCGTCATCCACCAGGAGAATCCGCTCGCTGCCGAACGGCAGAGACTGTGGATCGTTGCCCTGCGGCCCGAGAATCTTTTCTCGAGCCGCGGGAAAATAGACGCGGAAGACCGTCCCTTTTCCCACCTCGCTTTCCACCCGGATCAGGCCCCGGCATCCCTGGACGATGCCGTGGACCACGGCCAGCCCCATGCCGGTGCCCCGGCCCACCGCCTTGGTGGTGAAAAAGGGATCAAAAATGCGATCCATCACCGCCCGTTCGATGCCATGACCGGTATCAGCCACCAGCAGCTCGACAAAGTCGCCGGGCATGACGCCATATTCACCGGCTATATCCTCGGCGCTCAGCGCCCGCCGCGCCAGACGAACGGTCAGCCGGCCGTGTCTGCCCTCCATGGCGTGCAGGGCATTGGCGCAGAGATTGACCACCACCTGATGGATCTGGGTCGGATCGATCTCCACCAGACCGCAACGGGGATCGACATCCTCCTCGATCTCGATTGTGGCCGGCAGGGAGGCGCGCAGGAGCTTCAGCGACTCTTTGACAATCAGATGCGGCTGCAACACCTCTCGCTTCTGCTCGCCTTTGCGGCTGAAGGTGAGGATCTGCCGGACCAGATCGCGGGCGCGCAGGCCGGCCTTCAGCACCTCGTCGAGATAGCCGGTCAGCCGCGCATCGTGCCTGGCCTCAATTCGGGCCATCTCCGTGTAGCCGATAATGGCGGAGAGAATATTGTTGAAGTCATGGGCAATACCGCCGGCCAGGGTGCCGATGGCCTCCATCTTGTGCGCCTGGCGCAGCTCCTCCTCAATCCGGATTCGTTCACTGATGTCATGATAGAGCACGACAACCTCGCCGGCCGGCAGCCGGTAGGCCCGGTAATCGCGCCACCGGCCGGAACGGGCATCCGGAAAGGGAACGGCGGCAATCTCCTCAGCCACTCCGGAGGCACTGACCCTGCCCAACAGCGGAAGGAGAACCTTAACACCGAAAACCGGAATGAGATCTCCCACCCTTCTTCCCACCAGTTCCTCCTTGCCTTTGCCCTCGATCTCCCGGGCGGCCCGGTTGCAGTCAAACACGACAAAATCCTCCCGCCTCTCATCCACGGGACGGAAAACGATAACACCACTGCTCATCCGGTCAAAGAGTTCACGAAAGCGGTGCTCACTGGCGGCCAGCGCCTTTTCCATCTGCAGCCGCTCTTCCACCTCCTGGCGGAGCTGCATGTTCTTTACCGACAGCTGGGCGGTTTTTTCCGTTACCTGCCGCTGGATTTCCTCGTTGCGAACCTGTTCCTCCCGGGCGCGCCGCGCGGTGACAATCCCGGTCAGGGTGAGGAGAAAGACCATGATCAGGCCGGCGGCCAGGGCCGCCGCCGGCAGGGCAAGATCAACATCTCGCCAGCCAAGATGGCGACCCAGTCGAACATGGTAGGTCCGGCTGTGGGCATCGAGTTTGTATTCCTTGGCAAAACCGGGCAACAGCACATCAGGCGGTCGACCGCTCTTTCCATCGACCTGGACCCGCTTCAGCTCCTGCATACCGCTTTCCGATTCGATTTCCAGGCTGAGGACAAAACGGTCGGCGCCCCTGATTTTTTCCAGCAACCGCACCGGATCGACCTGCAGGGCGATGAGCCCGTAGACCGCTCGGCGCCGCGGCTCAGCCCCGACCGGAACCTCCTTGCCTGAATAAATCGCCCGCAATACCCACAGCGAAACGGGCATATTAACCAGCGACTCATAGGAGAGCACCGTGTCGTTTTCCGCAATCGCCTTGTCGACCGAGGCGGCAAAGGAACGGTCCGCCGCCAAATCGTAACCGATCAAAGCCGCGTTGGCCGGCTCAAAAGGCTCATGATAGAGCAGGGGGAAATGGCTTTCCCGGTTTTCCGCCGGCTGCAAGCCATCCGGGCCGAGCCTTTTGACGACAAAGAGGGGGAAGCCTCTTTCCCGCATCTCCGCCTCGAACAGCGGCCGCTCTTCTTCCTGAATGCGCGGCAGGTAACTCATGGAGACAAAGAAGGGATAGCGATGCAGCACATGTTCGGCAAAGATGCGGAACTGATCGCCGTCAAGCAGCAGGGTGGAATTGACGAAAATGGCGACATTGGCGCTGGCTTCGTCCAAAGCGTTGAGGCGTTGGTAGAGGTCATCGCGGACCTGCTCGGCCTCGCTGGTAATCTCCTTTTGCAGGTTGCCGAGCGAATAGCGCCAGGCGCCGAAAACAAAGACGACGGCCATGATCGAACCGAAGAGGAAAAGCCAGATGGGCAGCGCCCGGTAGCGCAGGGGCAGCGGCTCGGTCATTGGCCGACCTTGACCGCCTTGCGCATGATCTCCGAAGGGAGGACAAAGCCTCCGCGCGCGAGCAGGGCCGGGTTGACGAACATATTCCAGCGCCGGTTGGCGACAATGGGGATATCCGTCGGTTTCGCTCCCTGGAGAATGAGCAAGGCCGTCTTGCCGGCCCATTCGCCCTGCTCATAGGCGATCTTTGCCATGGTCAGCATGGCATAGGGCGCCATCCAGTCAAGATAGCTGACCGTGAACTTTTTCGCGGTCGTGAGCACCCACTTGCGGGCCCGCTCGTCGTCCCAGTCGTTGATGCCGGAATTGTTGCCGAGGATGACGAAATCGGCCTGCTCCTGGGCCGCGACATAGCCCTTTTCCCAGTCCGACATGGAGGGGACCGGCATATGTCTGATGGTGACACCGTGCCGGCCGTAGGCTTTTTGGCTGAGATCCACCTCCTTGGTCTGGGTCAGCTCATCGGCGGAGAGAAAGATGCCCTGCCGGGCCTCGGGCACCATGGCCAGCACCTGCCCCACCAGCGGATCGATGGGGCCGATCTCGATCATGCCGGTGGCATTGGCGTAGGGATAGCCGTAAGGCTCGGCCGTCCAGTTGATGCCGCAGAAGACCACCGGCACCGCGGCGTCTTTCAGATGGGGCATGACCAGATACTTCGAGGCATTGTCATCGGCGGCGATGACCACATCGGGCTTCCATGAGTCGATGAGCGCCCTGGCCTCGATCGCCTTTTGCCGGGCAAAGTCAGGGGAACCATCCCGCTTGCCGTCCATGTAGAACTTCTTGATCTCACAGGCATCGCCGAGGGTGTCGCCAAGGGCCCTTTCGATATCATCGTTCCAGACATAGCCGGCATGATAGGAGGAGACAAAGAGGCAGCGCTTGGCCGACGCGGCAAGAGACGGCAGGGGAGCATGCAGGAAAAGACAGATCAGAACCACAACCAGCCGGGCCTGGGGATGCATCATAGCCATTCTCCTCGTCGTCATTTTTTTTCGAAATCGCGCCGTTTCTCACCCCTTATTATCCGACACCGGTGCCGACCGGGCAAGGGAATTTTCTCCGGCCCGGACGATCAATGGACCCGTAACGTCTTTTTTCGCCACCGAGCAGACGGCGGCCCCGGAGATTGTGACGTCTTCGATTCATGCGCTCGCTGTTCGCCGGGGTTGTTTTTTCATTTCCAGCCGTTTTTCACGAATCCCCTGCCGGCGCCTGCCGGTTGCGAAAAAACTCGAAGTAGAGGAGGGGGACGGCGAGCAGGGTCAGCGCGGTAGCCGCCACCGCGCCGAACATCATGGCAATGGCCAGGCCCTGGAAGATCGGATCAAACAGCATGACAAAGGAGCCGACCACCACCGCCGCCGCGGTCAGGACAATAGGGCGGAACCGCACGGCGCCGGCGGAGATGACCGCCTGCCGCAGGTCACCACTGTCCTCCCATTCCATCTCGATGAAGTCGACGAGCAGAATGGAATTGCGGACAATGATGCCGGAGAGGGCGATGAAACCGATCATCGAGGTGGCGGTGAAAAAGGCGCCGAACAGCCAGTGGCCGGGCAGGATACCGACCAGGGTGAGCGGGATGGGCGCCATGATGACAAGCGGGGTGACAAAGCTGCGGAACCAGGCAACCACCAGGACATAGATGAGCACCATCACCGCGGCAAAGGCCATGCCGAGATCACGGAACACCTCGTAGGTGATGTGCCACTCTCCGTCCCATTTCATGCCGTAGCGATCCTCGAGCCAGGGCTGCACCGCCGAGTACTGTTTGAGTTCATAGCCTTCCGGCAGGTACAGCTTGCTGATCTTCTTCTTCATCTCGAGAATGGCGTAGACCGGACTTTCGATTTCCCCAGCCACATCGCCGGTGACATAGGTGACCTGTTTGAGATTCTTGTGGTAGATGGTCTTGTTCTCGATATCCTCGACAACCCGGACCAGGGCGGCAAGCGGCACCGGTCGGCCGTCGGCGCCGGGCACGGCAAGCTCGCTCAACGCCGCGACATCGGCCCGGTCGGCCAGGGCGGCGCGCAGGACAATCTCCACAGGTTCCTTTTCCCGCTCGTCATGGAGGAGGCCGACGGAAGCGCCGTCCAGGGCCATGGCCAGAGTGCCGGCGACCAGGGCGGTGGTTATGCCGTGGCGGGCCGCCTTTTCCCGATCAACGACAAAAGTAAGTTTCGGCGCATCATCCTCGACAAACCAGTCGACATCCACCACCCCGGCGGTGTTCTCAAAAACCTTCTTGACCTGATCGGCGATCTCGATACGCCGTTGCTCGTCCGGCCCGTAGATCTCCGCCACCAGGGTACTGAGCACCGGCGGACCCGGTGGAATCTCGGCCAGCTTGATCCGTGCTCCATAACGGTCACCGATCTCCTTGAGGGGAGGACGCAGCATTTTCGCCAGATCATGGCTCTGGGTCCGGCGCTCGCCTTTGGCGACGAAGTTGACCTGAATATCGGCCATATTGGCGCTGCTGCGCAGAAAGTAATGGCGCACCAGACCGTTGAAATTATAGGGAGCAGCGGTGCCGATATAGGTCTGATAATGGGTGACCTCCGCCACGGTGGCGAGATAATCGCCCATCTCCCGGGCCACCGCCGCGGTCCGCTCCAGGCTGGTGCCCTCCGGCATGTCGATGATGACCTGCAATTCGCTCTTGTTGTCAAAGGGCAGCATCTTCACCGTCACCCCTTTGAAGGGCAGGAGCAGGAGTGCCAGCCCCAGCAGCGCCGCGACCACGGCCAGGGCGCCGAGCCGCAGCAGCCGGTTTTCCAGCAGAGGGCGCAGCAGCCTTTCATACAGGGTCAGCAGCCGACTCCCCTCGGGCTCCCCTTTGCCTTCATGGCTGACGTTTTTCAGCACCTTGTAGCCGAGCCAGGGACTGACGATAAAGGCGACCAGCAGGGAAAAGAGCATGGCCGCCGAGGCGCCCACCGGAATGGGCCGCATGTAGGGGCCCATCAGACCACGGACAAAGGCCATCGGCAGCAGGGCGAAGATGACGGCAAAGGTGGCGAGGATGGTGGGGCTGCCCACCTCGTCCACCGCCGCCACCGCCGTGGCCGGACTGACGCCGCGCATTTTGAAATGCCGGTGGATGTTTTCGACGACGACGATGGCGTCATCGACCAGAATGCCGATGGAAAAGATGAGGGCGAAAAGGGTGACCCGGTTTAAGGTGTAACCGTAGAGATAGTTGATGAGCAGGGTCAGGGCGAGGGTGACCGGCACCGCCACGGCAACGACGATCGCCTCCCGCCAGCCCAGGGTGACGGCCATAAGGACGATGACCGAGATGGTGGCGATCAGCATGTGATCGAGCAGTTCGTTTGATTTTTCCCGGGCCGAATCGCCGTAATTGCGGGTCACCGTCACCGAGACGTCGTGGGGCAGCAGGGAGCCGCGCAGGGCCTCGACCTTGGCCAGCGCCTCCTCGGCGACCAGGCTGGCGTTGGCCCCCTTCTTTTTCGCGACGGCGATGGTCACCGCCTCGGTGACCCCGACCAGGGAACGTAGCTGTGGGTCAGCAGCGGCCGGCCCCGCGCCCATGAAAACGTAATCGGCCGGCTCCGCCGGGCCGTCGGTGATGGCGGCGACATCGCGCAGATAGACGGGCCGGCCATCCCGCACCGCCAGCAGGAGGCGGCCCACGTCGTCGACGCTCCGGAGAAAGGAGCCGGTGTCAACGAGAAATTCACGATCAGAGGCCGGGAAATTGCCGGCCTGCAGGCGCACGTTGTCCTGCCGGATAGTGTCGGCAATCATCGGTGCCGTCAGGCCGTAAGCCTTGAGCCGCACCGGATCAAGGCTTACGCGCAGCTGGCGCTGCTGGCCGCCGATCACGGAAAACTCGGAGACATCCTGATCCTTTTTCAGCTCGCAGGCCAGTTCCACCGCAATGCGACGCAGCTCGTAGCCGGAATGGCGGCCGTTATCGCTCCACAGCGTCAGGGCAAGGATCGGTACGTCGTCAATGGATTTGGGCCGCACCAGGGGCCGGGAGACGCCGGCCGGAATCTGATCATAGTGGGACATCAGCTTGGTGTGGAGATTGACCAGGCTCTTTTCCATGTCCTCGCCGACATAAAAACGGACAATGGTCAAATTCATGCCGGGCTGGACGATGGAATAGATATACTCCACCCCCTTGATCTCCCAGAGGAATTTTTCCATGGGCCGGGTGACCCGTTCCTCCACCTCTTTGGCGGTGGCGCCGGGACAGCTCACCATGACGTCGATCATCGGCACGACGATCTGCGGCTCCTCTTCCCGTGGGGTGACGAGCACGGCGAAAATGCCGAGCAACAGCGAGGCGAAAACGATCAGCGGGGTCAGCTTCGAGGTGAGGAAGGCCCGGGCGATCTTGCCGGACACACCGATCGTCTTCATCGGTCTGCTTCTCCGCTGATGACGCCGCCGTCCACCGCCCGTTCCGCCCCGGCGACGACCACCTTTTCCCCCGGCACAAGACCTGCCAGGATCTCCGACATGCCGCCCAGCTCGCGACCGGTCCGCACCAGCCGGTAGGAAAGGACGTTTTTGTCGTCAACCGCATAGACACCGGTGAGCTGGCCCTTCCGGACAATGGCGGCGGTTGGGAGCTGGAGCACCGCGCGACGGCCAACAGCGATACGGGCCGTCACATGCTGACCGGAACGCAAATCATCACCGGTCACCGCCACCTTGACGAGAAAGGTGCGGGTCGCCGGATCAACACTGGGGACAATGGCGGCAATGGCGGCGGCCGGTCCGGCCATGCCGCCGCCCATCTCGATACGCACCTGGCTTTCACGGCTGATCCGATCAGCCAGGGTCTCGCTCACCCAGAGGTCAAGGAGAAACGAACTGTTGTCCTCGATGGTAAAAAGAGTCGCACCCGGCATGGCCATGCTGCCGACCTCTGCCTCCTTGGCGACGACAAAGCCGGAAACCGGGGCGGTGATGCGGGAAAATTCCTGAAAGACGGCGGCCTCCCTCATGCCGGCTCGGGCCCGCTCGACCATCTTTGTCAACCGGGCCTCTTCCAGGGCTGCCACCTCACTTGCGGTGCGGGCCTGATCGAGCTCCTGCCCGGTCAGGGCGCGACCTTCAAAGAGCCGCTCATAGCGACGGAAGGTAATGTCCGTCAGTTCCCGCTGCCTGGCCGCTGCGGCCAGTCCCTGTTCCGCCTCGGCCAAAGCCGCCTCGGCGCCGGCGACTTTCTGACGGAGATCGCGGTCATCGAGGACAGCGAGCAGCTGACCGGCCGTCACCCGCTGCCCTTCCCGCACCAGAACCTCGGTGAGAGCGCCCATGGTCCGGGCCGCCACCATGCTGGTGCTTTTGGCAATGAGGGTGCCGGAGGTCTGATACACATCATCGCACTCGACGAGCTGCATCTCGCCGACCTCAACTCCTGAGACCAGCGGCCGTTCCGGCCGGCCGCCTCCGTCCGACTCCGGTCCGTTGCCGCAGCCGGACAGGAGAAGCAGCGCCAGCAGCAACGACAGCCGCATCCATCTCAACATATCGGGTTCCCCTCTCTTACCGCCCATTGTTCGCCTCATTGATTTCCTCAGCAACTCCCAGATCACGGAGAATCATGCCCCCCTGAAAACTCAGCAGCGCCCGGGCGACGAGATGGTCGTTGCGGCCGGCCACCGCCATGGCCCGGGCCTGATCAAGGGCCGCCTGCGCATGGAGCAGATCAACGAGCTGGGAAAGGGAATTTTCGTAGCGGACCCGGACCAGTCTCCGTCCTTCCTCGGCTGTGGCCAGGGCGGCCTCGGCCAGTTCGAGATTCTTGCCGCTCTCCTCCACTCCCCGGTAGGCCTCGTAGACCGCGAAATCGACTCGTTTCTTCAGGCCGGCAAGGTATTCATCGCTCTCCGTGATGCGATAGCGCGCCTTCGCCTTCTCGTACTGCCGGCGGCCGCCGTCATAAAGCTGCCAGCGGGCAATGGCCGAAAGCTGCCAGCTCTCGCCCTCACCGCCAAAGAAATTTTCATGATCATTAAACTGATAGCTGCCGCCCACCCCGATGGTGGGGAGAAAGCCCGCCCCTGCCAGGTCAAGCCCTTTGCGGGCCACCTGCCGGCGTGCCTCCATGGCCAGGATGTCATGACGGCCTGCCGCCGCTTCCTGCCAGGCGACGAGATTTCGGACCGGCAGATCGATCTCTTCATCGCCAACGCCGACCGGCGCATTGACGCCGAGCAGCAGACCAAGCCCCCGGCACGCCACGTCATGATTTTTCCCGGCACTCACCAGTCGTTGCTCAGCCGCGGTCTGGGCCGTTTTTGCCCGCAAAATATCGGAGTAAAGTCCCAGTCCGTTGTCATGGCGCATCTCGGCGATACGGACGTGCTCCGCCGCATCCTCCACCCCTTTTTCCGCCGCCACGACAAATTCCCGGCCCGTACGCACCGCAAGATATGCCTTTACCACTTCCATGGCAATTTCCTCCCGGCTCCGCTCAAACTGCAACGCCATGGCCTCGGCCTCCTTGCCCGCCATCTCCTCGCCGATTTGCACCTGCCGGGCAAAAAGAGGCTTTTCCACCGCCAGGGAGGTCTGGAAATCGTTGGCTGGATTTGGGTGGTTAAGGGAATCGATGCGAAAATCCGCAACGGTAAAACGCTGCTGATTGAGTTTGGCCATAAAGCCATAAGTGGGGTTGGCGGTACGCAGATAGCGTTCCTCAATGGTCACGGTTGGTCCCATGCCGCTTGCCGCGAGGCCTCTCTCCTGGCGGCCCGCCTCCACCGCCATTCGGCCGGCCCGCAACAGGTGATTGTCCCGCAGGGCGACATCCACCGCTTCTTTAAGGGTCATTACCTTCTCTTCAGCGCACTGCCCATGACCTGCGGAGAGCGCCAGCCAGCAGCCGAGCACCAGAAAGAAAACATTTCGCATTGGTGTGCCTTTCACCATATCGCCACAACTCATCGCCGCTCCACCCTTTGCATGACGGTTTTCTTCAGGCTCCCGGCCTTGTCAAAACAGGTGTATTTTGTTAATTATACAGAATGGGCCAGGCGAAACAAGCCGGATGGCGGGCAAAATTTTCCCCTGTGCCCTTTCACGGAACCCCTGATTCCTTTCAAGGGGGCATTTTAGACCGGGCAGCCACGGGTTTCGTTCATTGTGCCGGGGCTTGCTGAACGCCAACAATACGACAGAACACTCGCCGCCATGCTATTCCGGATCATATCGACCATCCTCAGCCTTTGCATCATTTTTTTCCCGACAACGATTCTGGCCGACGCGACCACCTTTCCCGACAACGAGCTTATCATCGGCATCAAGGAATCCCCCCCCTTTGCCATGAAAAACGAAGACGGCCGCTGGGAAGGAATCTCCGTCACCCTGTGGGAATCCATTGCCGATGAATTGAATATCTCTTTCCAATATCGGGAACTGCCCCTGCAAGATATTCTCGACAGCCTGGCCAACGGCGAACTCGATGCCGGTTTTGCCGCCCTGACCATTACGGCCGAACGAGAAAAAACAATCGACTTCTCTCATCCCTATTACACAACCGGACTCGGCATCACCGTAAAAAAGGGGGGGAAACCTGAAGGAGTGCAACTACTCAAAGGATTCTTTTCCCTGAACTTTCTCAAGGCCGTGGTTTCCCTTATGTTGCTGCTTGGCGGCATTGGACTGCTGGTATGGTTCTTCGAGAAAGACGCAAACAAGGAGCAGTTCGGCGGCGGACCGGCAAGAGGGATTGGCGCGGGCTTCTGGTGGGCGGCGGTTACCATGACCACGGTGGGATACGGCGACAAGGCACCGCGCACCTCGGCGGGCAGACTGGTGGCCATCTTCTGGATGTTTACCGCGATCATCGTCATATCCGGCTTCACCGCGGCCATCACCTCTTCTCTGACCATCTCCGGCATGCGGCCGCTCGTCACCGGACCAAACGACCTGGTTCACGTTCGCACCGGTACTGTTTCCTCCTCGACCAGCGCCGACTTTCTGAAGGAAAAACATGTGAGCTATCAGCGGTTCACCTCTCCGGCAGAAGGGCTCCAGGCCCTTGCCGCGGGAGAGATAGACGCCTTTGTTTATGATGCGCCGTTGTTGCGCTATCTTGTCAAAAAGAACCATGAAGAGGAGCTGGAGGTGCTGCAAAACGTCTTTCGCACCCAACAGTACGGCATCGGACTCGCCCAGGACAGCAACCTGCGGGAAACGATCAATCGGAGTCTGCTGAAGAAAATGGACTCCCAGGAATGGCGGGATCTGCTGTTCAGCTATCTTGGCAGGTAAAAAAAACTATTTTTGTCGGAATCGTAAAAAGACACGATTCCGACGGGCCATGTTTGATGGAATCGTAAAAACTGAAAATTAACCACAGAGACCGCAGAGCGCACAGAGATAACTAATTATAATTAAAGATTTTTTCTCTGCGTTCTCTGTGCGCTCTGTGGTAAAAAAAGAGTTTTTACGGGTTTGTCATGTTTTGTAACTCGTTATTTTCACTTTCCCGCCTGCTACGGTTTGCTTTTTTTCGAGACCATCATTTTTCGCAACTGCCATGAACGCATTGACCGGACAATTCTATTGGGACATCGGCCAGACGGCGCTCAGCATCCTTGTTGTCATGCTGATCGGCGGCCTGCTTTATCTGCTCGCCACTCGCGCTTTAAGGATTCTTCTGACCAGGAACTCCCTTAATGAATCATTGTACCTCGGGGCCAGGACCATCATCAAATGGATCATTCTCATTTCCGTGGCAGTTGTCGTCCTGCAGCAGGTGGGAATCAAGATCACCTCCATCATCACCGTCCTACTGACCATCGCCGGCATGATCGCCGTTGGTTTTATCGCGGTCTGGAGCATTCTCAGCAACGTCTCATCCGCGCTGCTGCTGATGTTTTTTCCCCAGTTTCAGATCGGCGACGAAATTGAAATCATCGAACCGGTCGGCGGCGAGGGTCTCAAGGGAACGGTCAGCGACTTCAATCTTCTTTTCACCACGTTACGAGAAAAAAACAAGGACAGCGAAGAGAGTTACGAGACACGGGTGCCGAACAACGTGTTTTTTCAAAAAACGATTCGGCGCAAAAAAGGCATGAAAACCGTCGCGCTCGGTCAGCATCTGATCAGCAAACCGATGAGCACGACACGGCAGGAACAATCACCGACCAATAGCTGAAAACGGCAGCCGCCACAGGCCGACCGGCAATGCCCCGGATTGCAGACCAACACCTCAGATCCTCTGCTGCGGCAACGCCATCCCAGGCAAAACGGGCAACGAATTTTGATGGAATCCCAAAAACTGAAAATCAACCACAGAGACCGCAAAGCACGCTGAGATAACTGATTGTAATAAAAGATTTTTTCTCTGAATCCTCTGTGCGCTCTGTGCTGAAAAAAAGACTTTTTGCGGGTTTGTCAATTTTGTCGGAATCGTAAAAAGCGACGATTCCGACGGGCCATGTTTTGTAACTCGTTGTTTTCACTTTCCCGCCTGCCTTGGTTTGCGGGTTTTTACGGAACCATCAATTTTGTCGGAATCGTAAAAAGCCACGATTCCGACGAGCCGTGTTCTGGAACCCGTTGTTTTCACTTTCCCGCCCGCCATGGTTTGCGGATTTACGAGACCACAATTTTCGCGCTACATCCCCCAGAGCAGATTACGGGAAATCCATCCGCTATTGCCGCTTTCATGCCGGACCTGGACCCAGTTTTTCGTTCTTTTCACCACCTCAAAGACCACACCGTATTTCGCCTGGCCGACGATTTTATATTTTGTGCCTGGTCCGCTGCGGATGTTGACGATTTTTGTCTTGACCACGACATGCGGGGTCGCCGAGGTGAGAGGCCCGTACACCCACCCGACGGTCCCCTCGAAATCCCTGACTTTCAACCATTTGCCTTGGCGATCGAGAACCTGAAGAGGAAAACCTTTGCCAAGCACCCATTGAACCTCGGTGCTGTCGGAAGGCCCACTGCGCATGTTGAGCTTGCTGCCAGCCACCGCCACCATTTTCGCAGCGCACAGAGAGGGAACGACAAGGAAGACCAGCAGAAAAACAGCAAAAAACACTCTTTTTGACATTGCATCACACCCGATTTGTTATATAAAAAAACTATACTGTACCATACCGGACAGACATTGCAAGGAGTCCGCCCCCGTTTGCAGAGGGACGGAACAAAAAAACAGGCCAGGCGTGGTTTTTTCGGCAAGACGCCACCTGCACGGGTGAGCTGTATGCATCATCTTTCCCTTTCCTTCCAGACCCTCCTCGCCTGCAGTCTGTTGCTGCTGCCGGTCGCCGCGCCGGCCGCCGATCGCTCCGGTTTTGAGGAATGCCTGCTCAAGGCCCTGAACAATGCCGATGATGCCATGCCGGTTGGTCGGTTGAAAGAGGGGTGTCGCGCTCTCTTCCCGGAAAAAACCACCCAAGCCGGGTCGGCAGCGGCATCCGCCCCTGCCGACGATACCCCGGACAAGAGTGCGGCCCTGAAGCGGCGCGTCGCCGCCGAAGCAAAAGGATATGACAACCTCTTTGCCATCATTCCGCACCGGCCGAACTATCTGCTCTTCGCCACATACAACGATACACCGAACGGCGCCGCCCAAAGCGGGGATGAGCGGAAAACAGACAACCTGGAAGTCGCCTTCCAGGTCAGCTTCAAGGTGCCGCTGCTCCGCGATCTCCTCGGTGAGGACAACGGTCATCTCTATGCCGCTTATACCATGAAATCCTTCTGGCAGGCGTATAACAACGAGATATCGAGTCCGTTTCGCGCCACCGATCACGAGCCGGAACTCTTTCTCGCCCTGCGCAGCGGACTGCGTCTTTTCGGCTGGCACAACCCCTATATCCTCACCGGATTTTCCCACCAGTCAAACGGCCGCAGCGGCGACGAGTCGCGGAGCTGGAACCGCCTCAATCTCGATTTTCTTTTCGAAAAAGGGAACTACGCCCTGAGCATCAAGCCCTGGTACCGACTGCCGGAAGACGACAAAACCTCGCCCGCCGACCCGAGCGGCGACGACAACCCCGACATCGCCAGCTATCTTGGATGCGGCGAGATTACCGGCGCCTGGACGCGCAACCGCCACACGGTCAGCGTCATGCTCCGCAACAACCTGCGCCGCCATGACAACCGCGGCGCGGTGGAGGTCGGCTGGAGCTTCCCGTTGAGCGTGACGATGCCGCTCAAGGGGTATCTCCACTACTTTAACGGCTACGGCGAATCGCTCATCGACTACGACAGTTCCTCCAATCGGATCGGTTTCGGCCTGCTGCTCACCGACTGGCTGTGAGTGCTGACTCTTTGTTGAGCAACAGCACGGACTGAGCGGCTCACAACACCATCATATCTTGATGGTCTCGTAAACTGATAATCAACCACAGAGACCACAGAGCGCCATGAGGTAACTGATTGTAATAAAAGATTTTTTCTCTGTGCTTTCAATGCACTCTGTGGCGAAAAAATTTTCCCCCGCCCATGACGGCTTGATTTCCCGGAACAGAAAGTGTACCACTTTGTCATACAATTATCTGTCCTGCTGCCGATGAGCGTCATTACCGCCAGCAGCAACGGGGCGGCAAACAGCACCGTGCACGTTCCGATCCCGAGGATACGGCATGACGGAACAGGAGGAAAGCATGACGGCACATTCGGCCAGCCCGGACCACCCGGCCGGAAGAAAGCTTTACCAAGCAGCCTGCATCCTGATTATTGTTGTTCTTGTCGCCGTCTTTCCCGCCGCGTCGTCCGCCGACAACGATGAACCGGACTGGACACGACTGGAAAACGACCGGAGCATCGTTGCAGGCCCGGCCCTTTCCGACTTGATCGCCCGCGCCCAGCGCGACAATCCCGCCATTGCCGCAGCCCGATTGAGCTGGCGTGCTGCCGTTGAAGACTACCGGGTGGCAAGCAATTTCCCTGACCCGCGACTTTCCGCCTCCTATCCCACGGAAACTCGCATCGGCGACGAGGAATGGCAAATCGCCCTCTCCCAGCCTCTCCCCCTGCCGGGTCAACTCGATGCCCAAGGCGAGGCAGCCACCGCCGACATCCACCTCGCCCGCCTTACTTACGAAAAAACGGTGCGGGATCAGACAATCGAGGTCCGCCAGTCGGCCCACGAACTCATCTATCTCCAACAGGCCATCGCCATTGCGGCCGGCAATCGCGACCTGCTCGATCAGCTGATGGCATCCGGCCGCGCCGCCTACGCCCGGGAACGGACCAGCCTGATCGATCTTTCCCGGGCCGCGGCCCAGTCAGGCCAGCTCCAGTATGACGAACAACTTCTTGCGGAACTGGCCCGCACCGAACGGACGAGACTGAACGCTTTGCTGAACCGCGCCCCTGACGCCGCCATCGGCACGCTTGTCCCCCCCCTTTTCAGTCCCATCACCCATTCCCTCGATGAGCTGTACCGTCTGGTCGAGGAGAATGGTGTTGATGTCCTGCTGGCCCGGGCCGAGCTGGAAAAAGCGGAACGTGAAGTGACCCTGGCTCGTTATCGGACTCTGCCGGAGGTCGATGTCGGTCTCTTTGTCAACAGCATCGCAGAGGCCGACCCGCTGACCGACAACGGCCGCACCGGGATCAAGGCGGTGGGCGCCACCGTTTCCCTGTCCCTGCCCATCTGGATCGACAAGAATCAAGGCCGGATGACGGCAAGCAGAACCCGGGTCGAACAGGCAAAAGCCGAGGTGACAAAGCGCGTCAACGAGGCACGGGCCGCGGTAAGCCGCCTCTTTTTTCGAGTGGGCAACGCCGCCCGGCTGATTGCTCTCTACCGCGACGAACTCATGCCCGAGGCGGCAAAATCGTTGGAAACGGCGGAAACCTGGTTCCGGGAAGGCAAGGGCAGCCTGTCCGACTTTACCGAAACCCGCACCGTCTGGTACACTTTCCAGCTTGCCATGGCCAGGTCGCAGGCCGACTACGGCCAGAACCTCGCTGCCCTCGAAGGGCTGATTGGCCGCGATCTGACCACTGCCGGGTCGCAAACGCCCCCTGTTTCCACGGACACGAAAGAGGTGAAGTGATGACTTTTTTCGGTTGCTCCCGGCTTGTCGTTCTCATCCTTGCCGTGCCGCTCATCACCGCCGGCTGCTCCCGCTATGCCGCCCTGCTCACCGAATGGCAGCAGGCCCGGCCACCGATCCCAACCCTTGCCGACAGCCAATCCCCGCCGCCAGCCGCCCAGGCTGAACAATCTGGCCGCCCTCTGCTCACGACACCAACCGCCATGCCGATTCCGGTCCCTTCCCCGGTTGCAGCAGATTTTGTCCCGCCATCTCCGCTCCCGGACGAGCTCGCTGCAACGGCAGGGGGCGCCGATGCAGCTGCCGCCAGCCTGGCGGACGGTCTCTCCCTGGCCGAGTTCGAGGCCATGGTGCTGCTCCGTAGCCCCGAACTACGGGCCGCGGAGGAAGAATTCCAGGCAGTACGCGAACGCTACCGCCAGACCGAGGCACTCACCAATCTACTCTCCCGCTACGCCGCCCTCACCGCCAACCTCGAAACCGGTGTCGGCCCGAAGCCTGCCGGTGCCGGCAACGCCGCCCTCTATCCCTTCCCCGGATTTGTCGCCCTGCGGGGCGATATCGTCGATCAGGAGGTGGAAGAAGCCCGGCAGACGCTGGCCATTGCCCGGCGCACGGTGCTGGCCGCCGCCCGCCGCGCCTTCTGGGAGCTCTTCTACGTCCGGCAGGCCCATGCCATCGCCCAGCGGAACTATGATGTCGTGGACAGCCTGAAAGACACCGCGGCCGCGAACTATGCCGCCGGTTCCGCCCCCTTTGCCGACCTGGTGCGCGTGGACATCGAGCATGGTCTCATGAAGGAGGCGATCCCGATCCGACAGGAGGAGGTACGGGCACGAGAGACGGCCTTGCTCGCCCTCCTTGATCTGCCCCGGACCACCGCCATCGGCGCGCTTGACTCCCGCTTGCCGGAAATCACCGTGCCGCCGGTGGCGGAGCTTGAAAAAACAGCCCTTGCCAGCCGCCAGGAACTGCGGGTTCTGCAGGCGCGGATCACGGCAGCAGAACTGCTCGTTTCCCTGGCCGAGAGCGAGATTCATCCCGGGTACACCCTCAATTTCTCCGCCGTGCCGGGTAAAGATGCGGGAAGGGTGACGGCGAGCGGCGAGCGGCCGGAGAGTTTTCCTACCGCCCTTGCTGCCGCCAACGGCATCGGAACGCCACGCAACGCCTTCTCTGGGCTCAATGAAGGGTATTTGCGGGAAACAAGGAGAACGCTCATTGCCCTGCGCCACCGCCTCACCGCCGAGGAGGCAAACACAAAAAGCCTCATCCAGGCGGCATGGTATCAGCTCGCCAAGGCGCACCGCGAGGAACGACTCTACCGGGACAAGGTGATACCGCTGGCCCGTGCCGATCTCGACACCACCACCGCCGGCTACGAGACGGGCAATGCCACCTTCGCCGGACTGCTCGACGTTTACTCCCGCTGGTTTTCGGCCACCCTTGCCTCGCACAGAGCCAAGGCCGATCTCGGCGCGGCGTGGGCGGGCGTGGAGGAGAGCATTGGCGCCCCTTTGGCTGGAAAAAAAATGAGTGTGCCTCAGCTCCAGCGTTCAAACGATCAAACGTTCAAGCGTTGAAACGCTGGAACGCTTCCCACAGGAGGGGAACCATGGCAGAAATCACGCCGGGGAAAAGCCTGAGCAGCACCATGCGGTGCTGGCGGTCCATTCTTGTTGTCATCCTTGTCCTTGCCGCAACCGTGCTTGCCGGGCTCCTGCTGCGGCCGACCGCGCCTCCCTCCCACGACCACACAGCGGAGCTGGTGCAGTACACCTGCCCCATGCACCCGGAGATTATCACCGACGCCCCCGGCCAGTGCCCGATCTGCGGCATGGATCTGGTCAAGATCGAGGCCGTGAAACAGCAGGAAGAAAAACCGGTGTCCGCCGGAACGGAAGACGATTTTTTCAGCGACCTGAAAGAGCCCGATGAAGCGGGCGCCCTCGTCATTCCGACCGACCGGGAGACGATCCATATCGGCCCGGAGGCGCTGAAAGCATCCGGCGTGCAGACCACTTTGGCCCTCCGCGACCGCATCAGCCGCACAGTGCGGGCCGCCGGTCTCATCACCGCCGATGAGACCCGCATCCGCCATGTTCATACCAAGGTGGACGGCTGGGTGGAAGGACTCGCCGTCAACTTCAACGGCCAGCTGGTGACCGCCGGCCAGCCCATTTTAAGCCTCTATTCGCCGACCCTGCTGGCCAGCCAGGAGGAGTTTCTCCGCGCCAGGGAGACAGCGGCCACATTCAGCACCAACGAGGACGAGGGGCTGCGCAAGCTCGGGCGTCAGCTCTTTGCCGCCTCCCGGCGGCGACTGGAACTCTTCGATGTGCCGACCTCCTTTATCGATACGCTGGAAAAAAACGGCACGACCAGCCGCACCGTCATGCTCAACGCTCCGGTGGCAGGCTTTGTCACCGCCAAATCCATCTTCGAGGGGCAACAGATCGTCCCCGGCCAGGAACTCTACACCATCACCGATCTCTCCCGGGTCTGGATCGAGGCCAATTTCTACGAATATGAAGCAAACCAGGTCAGGGTGGGACAGGAAGCCGAACTCACCCTGCCCCACATGCCGGAACTCAGTCTGCGTGGCAAGGCCACCTACATCTATCCTTTTCTCAGCCCCGAAAGCAGGACGCTCAAGGTTCGCTTCGAGTTTGACAACCCGGACCTGATTTTAAAACCCGCCATGTACGCCGATGTCAGGGTCGAACTCGCCGAGACCGAAGGGGTGGTGGTGCCTGAATCGGCGGTGATGGCGACCGGAACACGCAGCCTGGCCTTTGTCGAAATCGAGCCGGGAACCTTCGAGCCGCGCGAGATCGTGCCCGGCTTGCGCGGCAACGGTCGGGTGCAGATCCTTTCCGGCGTCCGCGCGGGCGAAACAGTGGTGGTCAAGGCCAATTTCCTCCTCGATTCGGAGTCGCGGCTGCGGGCCAACACCGCCCGGGTGATGAAAGAGAAACGCGAAAAGGCCGGAGAGCAGAAATGATCGCCCGCATCATCGAATTCTGCGGCCGCAACCGGCTCCTCACTCTCTTCTTTCTCGGCTTCTGCTGCCTGGTGGCGCTCCATATTCTCAAGCAGATCCGTCTCGACGCCCTGCCTGATCTCTCCGACACCCAGGTCATTGTCTATTCCCGCTGGGAACGGTCGCCGGACATCATCGAGGATCAGGTCACCTACCCCATTGTCACCGCCCTGCTCGGCGCGCCGGGGGTCAAGGCGATCCGCGGCTTTTCCGATTTCGGCTACTCCTTTGTCTACGTCATCTTTCAGGACGGCACCGATATCTACTGGGCCCGCTCCCGGGTCATCGAATATCTGTCGAAGATCACCTCACGCCTGCCGCCGGAGGTGCGCACCGAACTGGGGCCCGACGCCAGCGGCGTCGGTTGGGTCTATCAGTACACCCTGGTCGATGATTCCGGCAGCCATTCCCTCGATGAGCTCCGTTCCTACCAGGACTGGACCCTGCGCTACGCGATCCAGTCGGTGCCTGGGGTGGCGGAGGTGGCCACCGTCGGCGGTTTTCAGCGCCAGTACCAGATCACCGTTGACCCGAACCGGCTGGAGGTCTATGGCCTCTCCCTTGACGAGGTGGTGGAGGCGGTGCGGCGCTCGAACAACGAGGTGGGCGGCCGAGTGCTGGAGCTGGCCGGCAGCGAGTACATGGTGCGCGGCCGCGGCTATGCCCGCAGCCTTGATGATTTTGCCGGCATCGTCTTGAAAACCGCGCCCGGCGGCATTCCGGTCCTGCTGCGGGATGTGGCCCGGGTCGAGCTCGGTCCGGAGATCCGGCGCGGCGTCGCCGATCTCGACGGCTTGGGCGATCATGTCAGCGGCATCGTTGTCATGCGCCATGGCGAAAATGCCTTGAACGTCATCAAGCGGGTCAAGCAACGGCTGCACGACATCGAACCATCGCTGCCCAAAGGGGTGCGCATCGTCACCGCCTATGACCGGTCTGATCTCATCACCCGGGCCATCGCCACCCTCCAGCATGAACTGCTCATCGAGATGATCATCGTCTCGGCGGTCATCCTCCTCTTTCTCTGGCACATCCCGTCGGCCATCGTACCGATCATCACCATCCCCATCTCCGTACTGCTCGCCTTCATTCCCCTCTACTACCTGGGGGTGACGGTCAACATCATGAGTCTCGCCGGCATCGCCATCTCCATCGGCGTGTTGGTGGACGGCGCCATCGTCGAGGTGGAAAACGCCTACAACCGCATCCACCAGTGGCAGGAAAACGGCAGACCGGGCACCTTTTATCAGGTGCGCCTCGATGCCTTGAAAGAGGTCGGTCCTTCGGTCTTTTTCTCCCTGCTCGTCATTGCCGTGGCCTTTCTCCCCATCTTTGCCCTGGTGGACCAGGAAGGCCGCCTCTTCAAACCACTCGCCTTCTCGAAAAACCTGGCCATGGGCCTGGCCGCCCTGCTCGCCATTACGCTCGACCCGGCCCTGCGCATGCTCTTTGCCCGCATCGATCCCTTTACCTTCCGGCCCCGCTTCTTGGCCAGACTCGCCACCACCGCCCTGGTCGGTACCTACTACGCTGAAGAGCGGCACCCGATCAGCCGGGCCATCGCCCGGGTCTATGAACCCACCTGCCGCTTCACCCTCCGTCACCCAAAAACGGTCATCACCGCCGCCCTGGTCGTTGTCGCCGCCAGTCTGCCGGTTTACTTCAAGCTCGGCACGGAATTCATGCCGCCCCTTAATGAGGGCACCATCCTCTACATGCCCACCACCCTGCCGGGCATTTCGGTGGGCCAGGCCCAGGAGCTGATGACCGCCCAGGACAGGCTGCTCAAATCCTTTCCCGAGGTGGAACGGGTGATGGGCAAGGCCGGCCGGGCCGACACCTCCACCGATCCCGCCCCCTTCTCCATGATGGAGACGGTGGTGGTGCTCAAACCCGAGAGCGAGTGGCGGACCAGAGAGCGCTGGTACTCGGGCTGGCTGCCCGATTTTCTGCTTTTTCTCGTCCGACCGATCTGGCCCGACCACATCTCCTATGAGGAACTGATTGCCGAAATGGACAAGGTGGTGCGCTTTCCCGGTGTCACTAACGCCTGGACCATGCCGATCAAGGCCCGCATCGACATGCTCAGCACCGGCATCCGCACCCCGGTGGGCATCAAGATCTTCGGTAACGATCTGACCGAGATCCAGCGCATCGGCGAGGAGCTGGAGGGCATCCTGCGCCAGGTGCCGGGGACTCGCAGCGTCTTTGCCGAACGGGTCGGCAGCGGCTTTTTCCTCGACTTCGTGCCCAAACGCGACCAGCTTGCCCGCTACGGGCTGACCATCGACGATGTGCAGCGGGTGATCCTCGCCGCGGTGGGCGGCGAGAACATCACCACCACCATCGAGGGCCGGGAACGCTATCCCGTCAATATCCGTTATCCCCGTGAACTGCGCGAGGACGCTGATCAACTGGGCCGCGTCCTCGTCTCCGCCCCCGGCGACATCCAGGTGCCGCTCGCCCAGCTCGCCGACATCGAACTGCTGCAGGGGCCAGCCATGGTGCGCGATGAAAACGGCTTTCTCGCCGGCTACGTCTATGTGGACATCGCCAATCGCGACGTCGGCGGCTATGTGGCGGAGGCCAAGGCCACGGTGGGCAACAATCTGCAACTCGCGGAAGGGTACGTGCTGGAGTGGAGCGGCCAGTACGAGAACATGCTGCGGGTGCGGGAACGCCTGCAACTGGTGGTGCCGGTCACCCTCTTTCTCATCTTCGTGCTGCTCTATCTCAACACGAAAAGCACCTTCAAGGCCTGCCTGGTCATGCTTGCCGTTCCTTTTTCGGCGGTGGGGGCAATCTGGCTCTTTTACCTGCTTGACTACAACGTCTCCATCGCCGCCTGGGTGGGGATGATCGCGCTCCTTGGCCTCGACGCCGAGACCGGGGTCTTCATGCTGCTCTTTCTCGATCTCTCCTACAACGAGGCGCGCCGAAAAGGGGCGGTGACCGACATGCGTGGGCTCGATGAGGCGATCATCCACGGCGCGGTGAAACGGGCGCGACCGAAGATCATGACCGTGGCCGCCGCCTTCATGGGCCTGCTGCCCATCATGTGGTCCACCGCAGCCGGGGCGGACGTGATGAAACGGATCGCTGCACCGATGATCGGCGGGCTTCTCACCTCGTTTCTCATGGAGCTGCTCGTTTATCCGCCCATTTACAAACTGTGGAAAAAGAGGACCGATTTGCCCTTCCTGTCCGAGGACGGGCAGTCTCTCCCTAACAGCTCAGACAACCATCACAAAAAGGAGCATCTATGAAAACACGAACACTCTTGCCTGCCTTCCTTGTTTTTTTTCTCCTTGCCCATCCCGGCCATGCGGCGGACGACCATGGCGGGCATGACATGAGCGGTCACGGGACGGGGGGGCAGGCGATGGGCGGTCACGACATGACCGGCATGGACCATGGCGCCCAGATGGGCCAGACTCTCCATGAGGCCACGGTGGAGGGCTACCATCTGCGTTACCAGCTCATCGACAACCTGGCCAACCTTGCCGCAGCCAAGCAGGCGGGCCAGGCAGCCGCCATCGACCCCGCCAAGGTGAAATCCCACCACCTCATGCTCTTTATCTCCGCACCGAACGGCGACCCGGCGGCAAACGGTACGGTGGGATTTCTCGTCAAGGGGCCGGACGGCGTTGAGCAGACGGTGATGACCATGGCCATGTCCGACGGTTATGGCGCCGACGTTGAGATGAGGACGCCGGGCGACTACACCATCAAAAGCAAGGCGGCCCTGGGAGACAAAAAGCTGCTCGATCAGTTCACTTACACCAGCAAATAGCAAACGGCCTGCACCACGGAGAGCACGGATCGCACGGAGAAACAACGAGCAATCTTTTTCTCTGCCTTCTCCGCGCGCTCCGTGGTGAAATGACGTTTTCCGCTGGCTCCCCCCTCCGGGTGTCTGCTATAGTGGCGCCCATGCCATCCCTGCCGACTATCATCTTCATCCTGACCTATGCCGGGGTCGCCATGGGCCGCATCCCGGGACTGACCCTGGACCGTACCGGTATCGCCCTGCTCGGGGCCATCGCCATGGTGGTCAGCGGCGCGGTGCCGCTGCCCGCGGCCATGGCAGCCATCGACCTGCCGACCATTGTCCTGCTCTACGCGCTGATGATCCTCTCGGCCCAGTTGCGTCTGGGCGGCTTCTACACCTGGATCGCCGGCCGCTGTACCCGGCTCCTCCACCGACCGGCACTCTTTCTCCTCGTCACCATGCTGCTGGCTGCCCTGCTCTCCGCCCTGCTGGCCAACGACATCATCTGCCTGGCCTTCACCCCGGTGCTGACCCTGGCTGTCCTGCGGGCCGGCCTCAACCCCCTGCCCTTTCTCCTTGGTCTCGCCGCCGCCAGCAACATCGGTTCGGCAGCCACCATCATCGGCAATCCGCAGAACATGCTGATCGGCCAGGTCGGGCGATTGCATTTCGACGCCTTTCTCTTCTGGTGCACGCCGCCGAGCCTCATCGCCCTGATCGGCGCCTACGCCATCATCTGCCTGCGCTACCGCAATCGTTTCACCGTTGCCCTTTTTCCCCGGGAACCGGAGACAGCGGGACAGTGGCCGGCGTTTAATCTGCTGCAGACAGCAAAGGGGCTTGCCGCCGTTCTCCTGCTCGTTGTCGCCTTCTTCACCCCCATCCCCAGGGAACTCTCCGCCATCACGGCGGCCGGCATCCTGCTCTGCAGTCGAAAAATGGCCTCCCGTCACCTGCTGGAACTGATCGACTGGCACCTGCTCACCCTCTTCTGCGCCCTCTTCATCGTCGTCCAGGGCATCGCGGTCGAACAGCTGCCGGCCCGCATCATCGCCGCCCTCACCCAGGTTGGCGTCTCCCTCACCGATCCCCTCACTCTCACCGGGGTATCGGCGGTCTTGAGCAACCTGGTGAGCAATGTGCCGGCCGCCATGCTGCTGACCCGTTTTCTCGATCCGGCCCAGCCGGAGCAGTGGTACACCCTGGCCGTTGCCAGCACCTTTGCCGGCAATCTCATCGTCATCGGCAGCATTGCCAACCTGATCGTCATCGAGCAGGCAGAGCGGCTGGGAATCCGTATCAGCTTTGGGGAACATGCCCGCACCGGCATACCGATCACCATCTTTTCCCTGCTGGCGCTCGTTCCTTTTCTTTGAGACAACCAAGATGGCGTAGCAAAAATCCGATCTCCCGTGCTGCGGCGGGATTGTGGTTGATTCTCCGTCTTGGCAGCGCCATCAGAACGCCATGCCGATGCTGAAGTGCACGACAAAGCCATCCTCTCCCTTTTCCCGATCCGGATTCCAGGCGCAATCGAGCCGCGCCGGCCCGATCGGCAGGAGATACTGGATACCCACTCCCAGCGCCGGCCGAAAATCACGAAAATATTCGGCAAAGGTGCGGTCGATGACTTCCCGCCGATTTGCCGACACCCCATCCCCGCTTTGCCAGCCCGGGGCAATATTGCCGTAATCGACAAAAAGCGAGCCGGCCAGATTGTCGGTTATCAAGCGCCGCCCCTCCAGAGAAAAAACAGTGAAGGCCATGCCGCCCAACGGGTCACCGGATGCATCCCGGGGACCGAGTTCCCCCTCCCGAAAACTGCGCACCGTATTCTCGCCACCGTTGAAATACCTTTCGCCGATGGGGATGAGATCCTGATTGCGGCCAGGCAGGATAATGCCGGTCTCATAACGGGCCGCCAGGGTATGCCGTTCGTCCAGGAGCAGGAATTTGCGCAGACCGCAGGTGAAACGGTAAAACGAAAGATCGCTGCCAATGGCCGGCTCGGCCACCTCGGCGGAACCGAAGATGCGCTCCCCACTGGTCGGAAAAAAAATGTCATTGCGGGTGTCCCACTCCGCCTGAAGCCTGAAACCGGCGATGGTGTAGCTATCGTCCTGATCCGCCAGTTCTGCGACAGCAACGTTCATGGTCGAGGTACTGCTGTAGAGGGCCCGGCCGGAAACCGTGAGAAAGCGGCCGAACTCCCGGCTGACGAGAAAAGAGGCGCCCCGCTCCTCCCTGGTAAAGGAAGGTTCCTCGCGGCGATGGAAAAAAAGAGGCAGATGGGCGGTGTAATCACGGCCGAAAAGCCACGGATCTCTGATCGAAGCCTCCACCGAGGCGCTTTTCACCGAGCCGCCGGCCTCGAAGCGAAAACTGCGGCCACTGCCGAAGATATTCCTGTCAACAAACCCGGTGCTGCCGCGCAACAGCTCATAGGAGCCCCACCCTGCCTGCAGAAAAACCTCACGGGCAAGGGCCTCATCAACCTGAACGATCAGATCGCGCGCCTCCCCTGCCCCCTCGGCCAGCTCGATGACCAGCCGGGAAAACAGTCCGGTCCGAAAGAGCTGGCGGAAGCTCTCCCGTTTCATATCGTCTCGGTAAAGATCGCCGGGCTGCAAGGTGAGTCGCTTACTGATAAAGGCGGCATCGGTGCGCCTGTTGCCTTCCACCTGCACCCCGGCAATGACAACCCGCGGCCCGCTGCTCACCTGACAGAATAGATCGATCCGGGCCGGTTCCACTTTGGTCTCCCGCACTTCGACAACCGCTTCGGGATAGCCGTGATTGGCATAGGCCGCCAGCACCCTGCTGCGCAGCACCAGTTTGTGCCGGGGGATATAGGGCTTGCCCCGCAGGTCATCGGCCACCTTTGCCAGTGCCGATTGCACCTCGGGCAGCAGTTCCCCGCTGAAGACGATATCGTTGACAAGGGTTTGCGCTCCTTCGCTGACGTGCAGGCGAATATCAACGCTGCTCCGGTCCGGAGAAAAGATGTATTGCGGCTTGTCGATGCGGACCTGCAGAAACCCCGCCCCGACGTAGATGCCGCGAATGGCGGTAATGGCATCGCTGATATCACTGGCCACAAAGGGCGTTTCGTTTTTGCCGGGCAGCCCCGTCCCCTTGTCGGCCAAACCGGCAAGCAGTTCCCGGCTGAGGAAGGCGGTGTTGCCGGTGACGGTAACCGAACGCACCAGCACCCGCGGGCCCTCCTCAATGGTAAAGGTCAGGGTGGTCGCCGTCCCTGCCTGCTCCAGTCGGTAACCGACCCGGGCAAAGGCGTACCCCTGTCGTTTGTAGAGAGTTTCGATGCGAAAAGCGGCATCATCGGCCCTTGCCTCCGGGAAATCCGCCGTGAAAAAATCGTTCAACTCCTGGGCAACGGCCGCCGACAGCGCGCTGCCGGCAAGCCGCTCGTTGCCGCTGAACACAAGTCGCAATTCCGGCGCGGCAGCCTCAGTCTCTGCGGCCTGCATCAGTGTCGTTTGGCCGAACAGGGTCAACAGCAGGCAAAGCAGGGCAGCGAGGCGCAGACGTGTTCCATATGTCGGACAATGAGTCTGCATCATGGAAACCGAAAAACCACCTTTATACCGACATTAACGTTGTCATACCTATCCTTTTCACTGACAAGAAAAAGCCGGTCACCGGGCAACAGCAGTCCCTCCATCAGCCGGAAGCTCGCCTCCACCGTCTCCTGGCCGGAACCGGAGATCTGCCGGCCGAATTCGAGATCAAAACGCTCCAGCACCGATTCCTCATCCTCATCAACTCCGCCGAACCAGCCGGCCAGCAGCCCCCGACCGAGATAAACCGCCATCTTCATATTGGCGAGCGCGCTCCGGCCGCTTTCCCGATCGGCTTGCGGGGGGCTGCCGGTCAGCACGAGCAGCAGCAGTTCATCATCCGGCAGGGGGGGATCGGAGGAGAGAGTGATGATCGGCTCATCGACGCTGCCCTCCACGGTCATGGTGATATCATGGCCGGCGAGGCGGGAGCCGCCGCGGAGATCAAGAAAGATCCGATCCGGATCGTTTTCCGGCAGGCTGATGACGCCAGCGTCCACCCGCAATCGCCCGGCCGGCACGCTGATGGTGGTCGGCTCGACATAGATGCGACCGGCGAGCAGCGGCGTCTCACCGCTTCCACTCAGGCGAAGGGCGGGCCGCACCGAACCTTTCGTCAGGTTATTGGCAATAAAAAAGGGCTTTTTGCCGGTAACGATCTCCACATCAAAGCGCAGATCACGCAGAGGGGGATCGGGCCAGGAAAAGAGCCCACCGGCGCCGGCCACCGTTTTTACCCGCCCCGTCCCCCGCAGCATGGCCAGAAAATCGACATTCTTTCCGTAGAGACAATCGGTGAGGGTGACGGTGCCGTCCAGGGCGAGACGGGCCAGCGGGCCGCTGAGACGCAGATCGGCGTCGCCGCGCATCTTCATCGCCTCGTCCCGGTAGAAAAGCAGGCTGCGGCCGATCAACCGGCAGTCAAAACGCGGCGCCTCCTCTCCGGTTACGGCGATCTTTCCCGTCACCTCAACGGGTGCGCCGCCGAAACGGCCGCTCAGCTGATCGAGAGAGAGGATGCCGCCGGCAAGCGAAGCGCTCAGAACCACTTTGTCTAAAGGAGGGAAAAGAGGATTCTCCAGGCGAATCTCCCCCTGTTCCAGGGCAATCCGGCCAGTCACCTCCGGACGGGCAGCCGGGCCATCCAGGCGCAGTTCAACGCCGAGTTGACCGGCGAGTCGGCGCACATCGGGGAGATAAGCCGCCAGTCGTCCGGCATCCGGCAGCCTGAGACGGGCATGGAGGTCGAAGCGGCCCGGCAGTTCCGCGGCCCTCTGGTCCAGTAAGGCCTGCAGGGTCGGGATACCCAGCCACCGCCCGCCGGCCTGAACAGAAAAAAGGGGGGAATGCACCGTCAGCTCGTCAAGCCGCATCTCTTCCCCCTGGTAACGGAGAAGGACGGCGACGGTCAGCGGTTCGACCGGGGCTCCGGGGAAAAAATGGTGGAGAGGGAGATTGCCGCCCTGCAGCCGCAGTTCGCCGGACGGACGCTCCCAGGAGCCGGAAAGTTTCAGTGTCCCGGCCAGATTGCCCGTCACCAGGTCCGGATTGTCCCTCGTCAGGCCTGGCAGACCGCTGATCGCGACATCCGCGGTCAGGGCAAGCGGGAGGTGGAGAAAAGGCTCTTGCGCCAACGGATCATAGGGAATACGACCGACCATCGAGATACGCTGTTGCCCGCTCCTGTCGTTGAGATCCAGGCGATGGAGGACGATTCCCGCCCGGCGGTCATAGTCGAGGCCCACTTTGCCGGCAAGCGGCGCCGGCAGTCGCGACCAGGAGATCGCCTCAATATCGGCGGCAAGGGTGGTTCTGAGCGTATCAAGTGGCCCGTACAGGAAAAAAAGAATATCAGCGCCGCTGATGCGCCACTCCGGTCCAGTCAGATCATCAAGCCATCCTTCACTGGAGAGCCCCGTTCCCCGGACCTGCAGGTTGCTTTGCCCATGCCGGGCAACATCACCCTGCACCCTGATTTCCCCCACCCGGCTCAGAAAAAGCATCTCATCCATTGAGAGCTGCGGCTGCTGACCAAAGTCCAGGGTAACGGCAGCAGGATGACTGAGAGAGAAATCAACCCCGTTCCATGATGCGATGAGACGCGAAAAGTCAGCCCGGATCGTTTCCCGCGGCAAGTCGGACTCGATCTCGGCGGCAAAAAGGACGGCGCCGTGCGGCAGGCGTATTTCGCCCTGTTCGATATGGTGGCGGCGGCCGTCGGTTGTCGCTTTCCCGGCGAGAAGAGGGACGGTGACCCCGGCAAAGCCGCCCTCCTCCAGCACAAGATCAATGCTGATCCGGCCGCTGTCGCCAGGGGCAAGGGCAGCCCGCAGCCGACCGCTGAGCTCTTCTTCCACGCCAAAACAGGAAGCGGTGTAAAGGCTGATATCATTAACCGTCAGCTTACCGCTCAGTTCGACAAAGGTTGCCCTGTCGATCTGGTAACGGCCCTGCGCCTCGATCATGTCGCGCTCGTTGCGCACGGTCAACGAGCGGATATCGATCATTGTGCCGTCACCATGAGCGGTGAGGGCGACATCACCCAAGGGACACCCATCAACATGCAGACCGCGGGTGTGCAGACGAACCGTGCCGAGCGGACGACGCAGGGAACCGGTGATCACCGCCTCCCCTTCGCCGGTGCCGGCCATTGCCGGCAATCCGGGAAAAAGGGCCAGTTCGGCCAGATCAGTCAACCGGAAGGACGCATTCACCCGCAGCGGTGCATCGAGAAGCGACCCCCCGTTCGCCCCCGGCAGGGCAAGGGTTGTCTCATTCAGCAGCAGAGAACTGCCCGGAGCGCTGAACTCCGCCCTGGCGATGCGAACGGCGCCGTCAACCAGACGGCCCGTCAGTGTCAGCGCATGGGTGAAGGTGATCGGCACGGGGCTCGTCATGCCTGAAATGGCAAGGAGGGCCGGGATATCCCGCAGGGAGAGACGAATCGTCTCGATCGTGGCTGCAGCCGGCAGGGTGGACGGGAAGCCGCGCAAACATTCCAGTGGCAGACGACCGCCGGTGATTTCCGCCTCGTTCATGCCGAAATGTCCGGCAAGCCGCTCTATCCTGACGATTCCGTCACTGATGGCGCCCTGCAACCGGACAGTGGCGGCCTGGCCGGCCAACCGTCCTGCCACGAAAGCAAGATCCGCTTCACCGTTCACCAGACTGCTGTTCTTCACGTCATAGTGTCCGGTGACAACACCGGAAAGGCTGCCGCCCGGCGCCAGCGCAAGCGCCGGCGGCAGAACGCCGAGCCCGGCGATATCGAAGTTCTCCACCTGCAGCCGGCCATCGGCATGCTGACCGTCATATGCGCCTGTTGCCACAAAACGACCACTGTCGGATTTCCCCTGCAGATCCCAGGTCAGGGGAACATGGGGCCCATCCCGGCCGATGGTGCCGGCAAGGGAAAGAGACGGCGTGGTCAATACGACCTGCTCCAGGTCGAGACGATGACCGCGGTAGCGCAACCTGACAGATGCAGCGCTGTGCCATGTCTGCTGATCCGGCAGTTCAAGCCGGATCAGCGGCAGATCGAGAGTCACCCCCTGCCCCTTCTTTTCCTGCGAGGAAGCGACGGCAAGATCTTTTCCTGTCACGATTGCCCGGTAGCCTGGTGCGGTGATCTGCAGCTCCAGGGCCGCCACCGTCAGAGTGGGCAATCGCGGCGGCAGCAACGGCACAGCCCCGCCTGCGGCTGCTGCGTCACCATTGTCTGCGGTCGGCGCCGAACGGACAGCGGCCTGCAGCCGGGCGACGTCAATCTGCATGGAGGCGAGAAAGGCATCACGGCCCTGGAGAAGATGCGGAAGAAAATAGGCAACCGAGAGATCGTGAAACTCAAACGTAAATGGAGCATCATCGGGCTGACGACCTTTTTGCGATATCCCTATCCGCTCACACCGTAAACGGGTGAACAGCGTCCCGCTTATTCCCTCCACCTGCAACTCCACTCCGAGCTGCCGGCCCAGCACATCAACCAGCCTTTTCCCCGCCCGGGGCAAAAGAACGACCAGCAGCGCGCCAATGACAACCAGGAAAACTACCGCAAGCAGAGAGCGCAGCGTCAGTGCTTTCATGACAAGAAGAGACGATCCTCCCTCGTGGTCCGGAAAGGGATGCGACAAGCCTGAGCGCGGCCCGAGCGCACCCAGGTTGTGGGCGAAACACCCATCATCGCATGCGGGTTTACACAGATCTCTTTCAAGTATAGCCAGCCAGCACGAGGAAGGAAAGCACGATCGGCCAGGAAAAGAGAAAACGACAGGGCTGAACGGAACGGCTTGGCGGCACCCGGCGCAGTCCTTATCGTTTGAGGGCCTGGTAGGTCATCATCTCGAGGGGAGCAAAATCGTCGGAAAAGAAAACCGGCGATGGAGCGGCAAGACGGAGATTTTTCATGGCATCCCGGGCCACGATGAAAAGCGTGCCCGCCGGGTTGCGGGCAATGATCCGCTCTTTGAGCTCAGCAACGGTGAGCGGTTTCCGGAAGGCATACACCGCCTCGTCCGCGATCATCACGGCCGGGAAGATCTGTTGAATGGTGCCCAGATAGGAGCCTGACAACTGCGGGTCATTTTCGATGAAACGGGGATAATTGACGACCACGACGCCATCGTCGGTCAGGGCCCGATCAATCATCCGAAAAAACTCGACAGTGGCCAGATGAAAGGGAATATAGGGATTGCCGGCAAAGAGATCGACATGGATGACGTCATAGCGCTCCCCGCTTTTGCCGAGAAAAACCCTGGCGTCCTCATGATAAACCCGGCGGGTGTTGCCAAGGGCAAGGCCGAAATATTTTTCCCCAACCCGAGTGATATCAGGATCAATTTCCACGCCGTCGATGGCCGCCCGGGAAAAACGGGCGACCTGCATCATGATGTTGCCGGCGCCGTTGCCTAACACCAACGCCTTCTTGGCATCGACGAAAAGATAGGGAAACAGATGCATGTCCGTATAGGTGCCGGTCAACACCGTCTTCTCATTGATCGTGACGGAATGGTGACCGATGTTGTCATTGAGTTTCAGATAATAGATATCGCCGTCACGTTTGACGCTGATGATGTTGTAGATCGACTCGTCATGATAGACGATTTGGGACTCACCGGGCACAGTCAGGGCAAAGGGTGAAAGCAGGGCAAAGACGAAGGCGAGGGAAAAAAGCCGGACATTGCGCAGCCCCGCCACCCCAAGCAGAAAAAGGACCGTGGCGCTGACCAGCATACTGATCTTGGTGCCGATACAGGGGATGAGAAAAAAGGTGGTGACGATTCCCCCCACAATCGACCCCAGGGTGGAGATGGAAAAAATCATGCCGGAACTGATGCCGATATCATCTTTTGAGGAAATCAGCTTGATCAGATAGGGCGGGACAAAGGAGAGGAGAATCATCGGCGGGAAAAAGAGAACGACGATGGCGATCAGGGAACCCGTCACCACCGGCATGGCGGCAATGCTCCGCAGAAAGACGGGATAGGTCAGGTAGACAAAAAAGAGGTAACAGGCGGAAACGACAATGACCTGATACATGAGGTTGTGTGATTTTTTCCGGTCCGCGATGGCGCCGCCCAGATAATAGCCGATGGCCAAGGCCAGGAGAATGCTGTTGATGATGGTGCCGATCACAATGCTTGAATTACCGAAATAGGGGGCAAGCATCCGGAATGAAAGCAGCTCAAAGACCAGGATGGCAAATCCGGTAATAAAACAGGTCAGATAGAAAAATGGTCCTTTTCTCGTCAACATTGCTCAGCTCAAGGCGTCAAGAGGGCAGGAGGCGATTTCCAGGGGCACGGAGATTTCAATCATCGTACCCTTGCCCGGGGCTGACTCGATCCGGAAATCACCTTTCAGGGACTGGGCCCGCTCGGAGATTCCAATCAGTCCCCACCCCCCGCCGTTCTGCTGCTGCCGGCTCGGATCAAAACCGCGGCCATGGTCCTCCACCCGGGCGACCACCCGTTTTTCCTCATAGATAATGGAAACAAAGGCCTGTTCCGTGCCGGCGTGGCGAGTAACGTTCGTCAGCCCTTCCTGGACAAAACGGTAGATGATGGTCTCGACAAAAGGCTCCAGCTTTTTCGGTTCCCCTCCGATTTCCAGAATAACCCGGAGACCAGTTGCCTTCTGCCCCTCGTCGGCCAGATAACGGAGGGCCGGCACCAGACCGAGGTCGTCGAGCTGAGCCGGACGCAGATCATGGACCAGCCGATACAGATCATTATGCATCTGTTTACAGAGGTACTGGAGGTTGCCGACAATCTCGGCCATCTCCGGACTGGCGGCGAGCAGATTCTTCAGGGTGGCAAAATTGAGAGACGCGGCAGTCAGGGTCTGGGCCGTCTCGTCATGGAGCTCCCTGGCGATCCGCGCTCTTTCCTCCTCCTGGGCCCGCACCATATGCCGAACCAGATCGATCCGCATCTTTTCCCGCTTGGACATTTCCCGCTCGATCTGCTCCTGGGCCTGTTGATGGGCCTGCTGCGCCTCCTCCAGCCGTTGCTGGCGCTCTCGACAAACCGCAATAACCTCGGTGAGCTCGGCGTTTTTTTCCTTCAGTTCCTCTCCCTGCCGCACAAGTTCGGTTTCCGCGGCGATGCGGCGGGCAATGTTACTGTTGGCGCGCCGGCAGCTCAACACCACGGCGCAGAAGAGAATGGCGGCAATAGGAAAGAGAGTCCAGTAGAGGGAACGGACCAGACTGTTCAGTTCTTCCTTCTGACGGGTGACATCGTAATAGATCTCAAAGACACCGATGGTTTTGCCATCACGGAGAATAGGGACATAGGTCTCGACAATGTCGCCTGGCATGACCTGCCCTTCCGACGACTTCTCACCCCGGCGGATCATCTGCACCGCGGGACGGCCGGCGGCCACCGTCCGCTTGAACTCGGCAAACGAGATCACCCGGCCGACCTCACCGGCGGTGCTGGAAAAAAATATCTCACCGTCCGGAAACATGATGCGCACCTTGAGCAGATTGAAATCCTCCGCCGTGGTGGAGATCCGGTGCAGAACCAGGGGAGTCAGGATGTCGCGGGTCAGGCTTTTACTCTCGTCCGGAATCAATTTTGATTCCATGTGCAAGGCAACATCAATGGCCAGTTCCTTATGGGATTTGATGATGAAATCGACAAACGAAGGAGAGAGGAAAAAAAAGGTATAAAGGGGCAGCACCAGCACAGCCACCAAGGAGAAAAATACCAGACTGCGGAAAAAACTGGATGGAAAGATCCCGCAGCGATTTACCTTATCATCCTGCATCAGGCAACTCCCAGAGAAGGATACGGAGACGGGTAACAGTTTACAGTTTAAGGCTATCAGGAATCCTGTCTATCGGCCGCCGCGAACAGCAAGCACCTCAATGCACCCCGATCAGGCCGGTGCGGATGGCGAACTTGACCAGCTCGGTGGTGGAGTGAAGATTGAGCTTGTTCATGATTCGTTCCCGGTGACGGGAAACGGTCTTCGGGCTGAGATCAAGTTTTTTTGCGATCTCCGGAGTGGTCAGGCCTTCCGCCACCAGTTCGAGAATCTGCAGCTCCCGCTTGCTGAGCGAATCGAGATCAGCCGACGGCAGTGGCTCCTCGCCGTTGACGCTGCCGCCTTTATTGAGCCGCTGATAGTCTTCGAGGAGCCAGCGGGCCAAGGCCGGCTGCAGATAAACATTGCCGGAGGCAACCGCCTTGATGGCGGCGACCAGATCCTCCGCCGCCGCCTGTTTTGTGATATATCCCTTGGCGCCGACAGCCAGCATCTCGAAGAAATACTGTTTGTCCTCATGCACGGTGAGGGTCAGAATACGGCAGTCAGGGTGCCGGACTCGCATCCGCCGCGCCGCCTCCATGCCATCCATCACCGGCATGGAGATATCCATGACCACGACATCGGGACCAAGCTCCGCCACCTTGGCCAGGGCCTCGACACCGTTGGCCGCCTCACCGATGATGGTAAGTTCATTGTCCATGCCCAGCAGGGATTTCAGTCCGCTTCGCACCACGTCATGGTCGTCAACCAGCAGTACCCTGATTTTCGCCATCAGAAAATTCCTTCATCTTTCCGGATTGCCTCTCTGCCGCCAGGTAACAGACCATCGTGGTCATGTTACGACTTTCAGGGATCGAGCCGGTTTGCGGATATTCTTCTTCTGAATAAGGAAGAAGTCATGATCCGAAAACCGGCGCCCGTTCGCAAGGATGGCGATCCCACCTTATTTTTCTTTGGTGGCCGCCAGCAACCGTTCTATCTTCGCCTTATCACGCAGTCCCTTGATGTAGTCCTGGAACATGGCGTCAAGCTCCTGCTGAGCCAGAAAGGTCTTGATTTTCTCCTTGACCTGGTCAAACGTCAGAGTCGTTTCCGCCTTCTTGTCCACCACTTTAATAAGATGATGACCGAAATTGGTGGTGACGATGTCGCTTACCTGACCGACCGGAGTGGCAAAAGCGGCGTCAGCAAAGGGTTTGACCATCTGCTCGCGGACAAAGTAGTTCAGATCGCCGCCCTGCTCTTTGCTCGGACAGTCCGAGTTTTCCTTGGCCAGCTGCGCAAAATCGCCGCCATCCTTGATTTTCTTCTGGATATCCTTGATCTTGGCCATGGCCGCCGCCTTCGTCTTCTCATCGGCATTCTCGGCAACGGTGACGAGGATGTGGCTGGCGCGCACCTTTTCCGGTTCCTTCATCTTCTCCATGTTGTCATCATAAAACTTGCGGATCTCCTCATCACCGACCTGGGCTTTGGCGGTGAAATCCTCGCGCAGCTTCTTCTGCAAGCCTTCCAGGGCCATGCGGCGGGACAGCTGCTCTTTCATGATTTTCTCGGTCAGCTCATTGGTCTGCATGAACTTGGCGAATTCCTCATCCGAGGGAAATTGTTTTTTGAAACCCGCCAGCTGTTCGTCCACCTCCGCAGTATCGACCGTGATCCCTTCTTTCTTGCTGGCCTGATAGAGCAACTCCAGATCGATAAGACGGTCCAGGGCCATGTTGTGTAGTTTTTCCAACTGGGCCGCGTCCCCTTCCTGCCAGCCGATTCCGGCAAACTGCTGTTTGGCGGAATTGACCGCCGCATCAAAATCCTTGCGCATAACCGGCTCGTCGTTCACCCTGGCAACGACCTCATCCTTTTTGGCCTGCTCCGCGGCCCAGGAAAAGGATGTAAAAAACAGAAAAAACAGCACCATCGAAATGCGCACCACCCTGCCATGATTGAGAAAAATGTTCATAGAATGTCCTTAATTGTTACGTATCCTGCTTCTGAGATGCCGGCCGTGAGGCGGCACCCCGTTTCATTTGCCCGCCTCCACCCTAGCCTCAGTTACCATTCTTTGCACCCAGTTTTTTTGTCGGCATCGCAAAAAGAAACGTTTCCCATGCAGGGCTCCTGGAGGACTGACAGACAATGGTGGTTCACTCAAGCAAATAGCACGCCAGCAGCATCGTGCGCAATCAATCGGGCAGCAACGCCCCTTGGCAGGCAGGGCCATCGAATCGGAGCAGGGGCAATTCACCCATCCCCCCCCGCCACACTTCCCCGAAATGGGTGGAATCCCCCAACAGTGAATACCTCTTCACGTTCCACCCCAACCCGACATGCTGTTATCCTAAGGGTTAAACTACCCATCATCCGGCCGTATTTCTGTCGCTCAGGAACGGACCTTTGCCAAAAAGTCCGGACAGCTATAGTCAGGGGTCCGCTTGTTGCATAAGAAGCACCGCTGATTGCCTGTCTGCTTGTCAGGCAGCACCGGATAAGTCAACCGTCATCAACCGAACCATTTTACGGAAAAGAGGAGAAATCACCCATGACCCATGCAACACGCACCGTTGCCCTTGCCGCACTCTTTTTCGGGGTTATCGCACTTCCACCCCAGGCCGAATCCGCCATCAAGCACAAGGATCCGGCCAAGCTCCTCAACAAGAGCGCCCACTGCATCGAGTGTCATCAGGACGACACCCCGGCCATTTTCGAGCAGTGGCTCAACAGCAGCCATGCCCGGGTCGGAGTAGGCTGCAACGAATGCCACGAAGCGGCCAAAGGGAAACCGGGGACCGTACTCCACGGTGAAAAATTTTACATCTCCGCGGTGGTCAGTCCGGCGGTTTGCGCCAAGTGTCACAAGGGCCAGTATCTCGATTTTATCTCCAGCGGCCATGCCCTGTCACTGGAACTTCTTCAGGAGATGAAGGAAGACAACCCGCGTTATCCGGTTGTTTCCTTATATAAAGATGACAACTTCCGCCAGTGCGGCGGCTGCCACGGGGTGAAGGTTACCTTTGATGCGCAGAACCGACCGGATCCGGCTACCTGGCCCAACAGCGGCGTCGGCCGCGACAACCCCGACGGCGTCAACGGCACCTGCCGGGCCTGTCACCTCGGCCATGGCTTTTCCGCGGCCGGCGCCCGTCAGCCGGAAACCTGCCTGCGCTGCCACGACGGCACCAACTATCCGGAAGGAGAGATCTACCGCTCATCGCTGCACGGAGTGGGGTATGAAACCCTGACCGACAAAGACCAGCTTGACCGGCTCGGCTTTTTTCTCACCGGCAAAGAGATGGGTTTTCCCACCTGCGCCTTCTGCCACCTAAGCGGTTCCGGCCAGGGCCAGCAGACCCGGCACAATCCGGCCTGGAATCTGCCCCGGGATCTCACCTCACCGATGGCGCCCCAGGCGAGCCGGGCCGACAACCTCCGCACCAACATGAAGGCAGCGTGCAACCAGTGCCATGCACCGGCCCTGATCGACCATTTTTTCACCGCGGCCGACACCGCATTAGCCCGTTACCAGCAGGAGGTGGTTGAACCAACAGTGGCCGACTTCGGGGAAAAAATAGCGGACACCAAAAAGGAGGAAAGACGCCGGCAACTCCTCAATGATTACAGTCGATTCCTTGCCGAGACAAAACGTTACCGCATGAATCTCTACATGGGCCGCCACGGCCGCAGCCAACGATAACCCCGACGACGCAACCATTGCAGGGGGGGATGTTTCTCCCCCCTGCTCTTCTTCTCCCCTCTCTCTCCTCACCCACCGCCTTCACCCAGCGCTGGGCAATTCACCCCAACAGCTGAGCCTTTTCACCCATTCCGGCAGGATCAACGAATTTCTCATCCCCCTCTCTTTTTTTGCCTGGCGAGTCCTTTGCCGATTCAGCCAGAAAAAAAACATCCATAAATAAAGCAAGTTACCGATACAGAACGGCTCGTATCAGAAAAATTACGCATCCAAAGGAACCATAAGGCACGATCAATGCTATTTACTGTGGGCACAGTTCCCCAACTGTGTGCGCGTGTTACAGGTAGTGACTTTGCCGGATTCCCTGATCGAGAGAGACGGTTCCCCCAAACCGCTGAGGCGAGCCGGCAAAAAACAGTGAAGATGTTAACTCGACGTAACGAAAGGAGTGAAAAATGAAAAAAAGGTATCAACGAGGAATGCTGGTCACATCGCTGACTGCTGCAGCCCTGCTGTTTGCCGCCTCCCAGGCGCAGTCCTTTTCTCACAACAATGTCACCCTGCGCGATGCCTCAGGTAACGCTATTGCGGCGATCGACACCAACGGCGATGGCACCGCGGATGCGCCTCCCGCCGCCGCTCCGGCCTTCAGTGCTCAGAAGACCTGTGGCGCGGTCGGTTGTCATGATTACCAGGCAATTGAGCGCCATTCCTACCATGCCCAACTCGGCGCCAACGAAATCTCCGGCTGGAACGCCTGGGCCATGGGCAACTGGAACTCCATCGCCACCAAGGGTAAACCGTGGGTTCAGTCCCCCGGCCATGTCGGCAAATGGTGACCCCCCTCTGCTCGACAGTTGTCGAGGTTCTTTGCCAACAGCGCCCAGGTCAACTTTAATGCTGACAGCGCAACCACCATGGGCTATTTTGAAGATAATGACGGCGACAGCATCTATACCGCCGGCATCGACACACTGGTGGATGAATACGGCAGCAGGCTTGATGCCAGTGGTGTTTCCACCTATACCAAGGCGACCAACCCGATCAAACCGCGCCTCAAGGCCGCGGTCGACTTCAACACCCTCTTCAGTTTCGGCGATCCTGCCGTGCCTGCCGATCTAGACGCCTTCGTAAAAAGAGCCGACATGACCGCCGCCGGCCAGATGCGCGACTGCGCCGAATGCCATGTTGGCGGCGGCGCCATGCAGTATCTGCCCGTTGCCCCGGGCACGTCGCTGTCAGACGGAACCTGCCAAAGCGAACAGGTTTACCGTGGGGTGACCTACACCAACAACAGCGGGATGGCTGGTCAGCCCTGTACATCCACGGATGTCGAAGGATACTGCGGCACCTATCAGTACAACACCGAGACCCATTATTTCACCTGCACGCCGAACGATCCGCGTCAGGAGTTGCGTACAGCCAGCCTTCCCAACACCATCAACTCCTTCAACTTTTTCATCGATCAGTATGACGAGGATAACGACGGTATTCTCGGGGAAGCCATTGCCCAGGATTATTCACAAACCGGTGTCCTCGAAATGGACTGCCTTATGTGCCACATGGAAGGCTATGCCTATGAAGAACGCAATGAAGCGGTCCGCAAAGGCAAATTCGACGCCTCCCGCGTGGTCGGCGCTGAGATCGGCACCCCCATCAACGGCACCACTGTTGCCTATGACCCGGCTATGGTCGGCATCTCCAGCGGCAACCTGACTCTCGGGGTAGCCGGTTCTCATCTGCACGGCATCCCCAGTGAAAACTGCGCCAACTGTCACGCCGACATGCATGCCGTCGACTGGAAAAAGCGCGGCGACTCCTGGGGCGTCCCTTATGAGGCCGATGTTCATGGCGCCCTTGAATGCGTCAGCTGCCATACGAAAAAAGATGACTCGGTTTACGGTAGCGGCGCCTGGCGCCAGTATGACGACCTGAAATTCCTCGACGGCAAATCAAGCTCAACCTTTACCGGTCACGATCCGGCCAAGGGCAATGCCCCCTACAGCTCGCTGTGGAACAAGAACGACAACTCCATGAAGAACTGCCAGGATTGTCACTCTGCCACCCCCACCGGTGAGAATTACGGTGCTATTGATCCGACCCCGAAACATGCGGCGCTGGGTTTGACCTCCATGATCCTGCAGACCGGTGTTGACGGCACCCGCAATGCCAGCCATCTCGACATCTTCGATTGCTCCACCTGCCATGTTCGCAAACTCGGCCATGGACCGACCGCGGCCGAGGGTGGCGACACCCACGGATCACTCTATGAATGGGGCACCGGCGGCGCCATGGTAGATCTCTCCGGACCTGATGCCGAAGGCCGGGTCACCGACCACGAGAATCTCTATGTCGAGCGGTCCATGGAAAACAATCTTGCCCTGGCCTGGCAGGGAGGCAAGCTGATCAAGACCAACTCCCTTATTTCCATGTTCTGGCGCGACAAGAATGATACTGCTGTGGACATCAACGCCGACGGTCAGGCCGGCGGCATGGATCAGGTCAACCCGTCCCATGTTCGTGACGCCATGGCAGCGGCTGGTCTTTCCGCCATGACCAAGGACGGAGTTATCGATGCCGACGAGGTCGCGGCCCAACGTACTGCCCTGTTGAACTATCTGCCCACCGTGGGTATTGATGTAACAGGGGCCAATCTGCAGCTCTCCTTCATGGGTGTCATGTTCAAAGTCAACCACAACGTCTCGCCTGCGGCAGAGGCCTGGGGTAAAGGCGGATGCACCGATTGTCACGGAGCGGACAAAGGTTTCTACAACGGCCTCTATGCAGTCAAGCCGCGTGATCTGACTATCTCGTACGCAAGCGCAGACCGCACCCCATTCACCAAAGTCAACACCACCGAAGCCGGGGGCGTAGCATCGGATTTCCATCCGACCCTGTTTGCCAAGGCCTCTCAGGGTAACGGCCGTTCCATTGCCCTCAATGTGTCTGCCGGCACCACCCTGCGTGACATCGATCTCTCCGAGGCCCTGTGGGAGAGCACCCTGCGGGTCCCGATCCAGACCACCCAGGCCGGCGTTGTTACAACCCGGGCCCAGTACGTTGATTACCTCAACACCAGGGTCAACTCCGTCCATAACCGCCATGTCGCCGCTGGTTACGGCAAGTGCAGCAACTGCCATTTCAGCGCCACCGGCGCCGGCAACATCGACTACACCACCGTCTCCGACGCGGGTCAACCGCTCGACAAAAACGGCGTTGTCTCCACCTTCACCTATACCCCGGGCCCGATGGGGGCAGCGGGCAGCTGTGCCTCGAACACCTGCCATGCCAGCTGGGGCTTCTCAACCGAGAACCCCTGGATCAGGCCGTCGTTCACGCCCTTCCTGAGCGCCCTGTCGAGCATGGAGACCAATCTCGAGGTTGAGTTGAACGCCAGCAGAACCACCTGTCCCAACGGCTGCGAATTCACCTTTGATGCCGGTGATGCCGGGGCAACGATGGTCGTCAACGGTGCCATCGCCACGGTTACCTACCCGGCGGCAGGCAACTATACAGCAAGCGTCGTCGCCTGCGACGCAGTCACTGACGAGTGCTACAAGGCTGAAGCAACCGCGACGGCCCAGATCGTCGAACCGGAAGTCCTCGATGCCGGTTTCACGAGTGCAGTGGCAGGAAAGACAGTGACCCTGACCGGTTCCGATCTCGACGCTGGCATCGTTCGCGCCTATATCTACTGGGGCGATCGGAAATCAAGCCAGGTAAGCCCGGCGCAGCTGGCGGCAGGTGTGGCTCATACCTACACCCTCGGCGGCAAGACCTACGACATTTCGGTCAAGGTGATGGCCGCAGATTACAGCCAGACCACCTACACCGTCGCCGATGACGGCGATCTGCAGGTCGTTCTTCCGTAAATCATTCCGGGACATTTCCCGGTAGCAACCTGGAGCAGGCGGAATACCGCCTGCTCCTTTTTTATTGCATCAGCCCATGGTCAGCTCATCGGGTTTGACTTTCTTGCCTCCTTCATGTAGCACATAAAAAGGATGGCAGCATCCACCACCGCGCTGCTCCGTGACCTTATTTTTCGTAAACGCAAAGGATTCACCAATGAAACGATTTTCTCCTCTTGTCGCCGCCGTCACCCTGACCCTGTTTTCTGCAGCGCTGCCCTTATCCGTCGCTGCCTTTCCAAGCGGATCCGCACTCCCCAGCTGTCATGATGACATCATTCCAGGGAAAAATGCCCCCGGCACGGCGGTTCCATGCACACCTTTGATCATGAACCAGGACAACGCACTGGAATTCATGAAGAAATTCTCCATCCGCAAAATCAATAAAAAATGGTATCTTTTTATCAGTGAGGAAGAAAGCAAGGGAGGGCTCACCGCCGCTACCCGCTGGCAAACGATTGACCTGATGACATCGGCGGTGCAGAGCCTCTTCAACGACAACGCCGACTGCCTGATGGTACGGGCTCCGCAGAGCAGCGAAGAAAAGCAGGCGCTTCTCAGTGCCAGCTATCCGCAAAAGCTCATTGCCGCCCAAGCCGTCTATGTGGAGGGATCAAAAGAGAAAAAGGCCGAATGGCCGGAATACCATCACCATCAGCTCTATACCCTGACCGTCTATTGATGGCAGCAATACCGACAAATTCAGAGTATAAAAATTATGGGCAAGACCGCTCGCCCATAAAAAAACCCGGCAGACTACGAAGTCGGCCAGGTTTTTTTATGACGTGTGAAACGACAAATTTATTCGGTTGGGGCAGCGCTGTTCTCCTGATAATTGACCAGCTCAAGAATAGCCATCGGCGCTGCATCACCATAACGATTTCCGGTTTGAATAATCCGGGTATAACCACCGTTGCGATCACGATATTCATTACCGAGCTTATCAAACAGCTTGGCAACCACGCGAGGATCCTGAACAAAGGCCAATGCCTGTCGTCGGGCATGCAGGTCGCCACGCTTGGCCAGAGTAATCATTTTGTCTGCAACCTTTCGAACTTCCTTTGCCTTGGGAGTCGTTGTCACAATCCGTTCATGATCCAGCAGTGATGTTACCATATTGCGCACCATAGCGCGGCGATGGGCTGAGGATCGACCAAGTCGTCTTCCTGTCTTTCTGTGATTCATTTTTACCCTCTTTCTTCAACCGATTCATCGGATAGAGATGACACCGGCGGTTCCCAATTATCTATCTTCATGCCAAGGGACAAGTCCATCTGCGACAGAAGCTGTTTGATTTCATTCAACGACTTGCGGCCAAAATTCTTCGTCTTCAGCATTTCCGCCTCTGTTTTCTGAACAAGTTCCCCGATGTAGCAAATCTGGGCGTTACGCAGGCAATTTGCAGAACGGACGGACAGCTCAAGATCTTCGACACTCTTAGACAGATGCGGGTTCATTTCCCGATCGTCACGGATAACAACCTTTTCGTCCTCGGCGCGCTCAACCTGATCTTCATCAAAATTGATGAAGACATTCATCTGCTCCTTGAGAATTTTCGCAGCATAAGCGAGGGCGTTCTCAGGCTTTACACTGCCGTCGGTGTGAATCTCCATGGTCAACTTGTCGTAATCGGTACGCTGCCCAACACGAGCCTGGCTGACAACGACCTTTACGTTCTTGATCGGAGTAAAAATTGCATCAATGGGAATAACACCGACACTCTGCTCTTCGTTCTTGTTTTTTTCTGCAGGCGAATATCCTTTGCCCCATTTAACCTCAAGCTCCGCGACAAAAGGTGCGTCTCCGGTTATGGTGCAGATATGCTTTTCCGGATTCATCACCTCAACAGCGTTGCCGCCGATGATATCAGCTGCGGTGACGTTGCCCTTTTCGCGTTTTTCAATACGAACCACGGCAGAATCATTGACAAAAAGCTTCAACCGAACCTCCTTGAGGTTCAGGATGATTTCAGTCACATCCTCCAGGATTCCAGGAAGGGTGGAAAACTCATGAAGCGCACCATCGATCTTTACAGATGTAATGGCGGCTCCCTGCACCGAAGACAACAAAATACGGCGAAGTCCGTTGCCTATGGTGGTGGCAAAACCACGTTCCAAGGGATGACAGACGAATTTTCCATAACTTTCTGTATGGGTTTCATGATCCACCTCCAATGGGTTGGGGGTGATGAGGTCATGCCAATTGCGATAAAATGGTGATAACTCTTGTGTCAAGGTTTCCTCATTTGCCATCGTCTTTCTCTTGCTGTAAAATCTACGTTTTCCTGCTAAAATGGCCAGGCCGGAAACTACTTGGAGTAAAGCTCGACAATCAACTGTTCCTGAATCGGCATGGTTATTTCCTCGCGCACAGGCATTCCCTTGACTTTTCCAGTCAGGGAAGCCTGTTCCAACTCCAACCAGGAAGGAACGCCACGACGAGCCACCGATTCGACGCTGTCAATTATTGATTCTACTTTTTTGCTTTTTTCCCGTACTGAAATGACATCATTGACGGAAACAAGAAACGACGGGATGTTGACTTTTTTGCCATTGACTAATATGTGATTATGCTTGACAAGCTGACGCGCCTGGGTTCGAGATGATGCAAAACCAAGACGAAATATCGCATTGTCAAGACGCCTTTCAAGCAGCATCAACAGGTTTTCACCAGTGACCCCTTTCGAAGATTCGGCAATCTGAAAATAGCGACGAAACTGACCTTCAAGCATGCCGTATATACGACGAACTTTCTGCTTTTCCCTCAGCTGAATGGAATAATCAGAAACCTTTCTCAGCCGGGACTGTCCATGCTGGCCCGGAGGAAATGCCCTCTTTTCAAAGGAACATTTATCTGAATAGCACCTGTCACCCTTAAGAAAAAGCTTCAATTTTTCGCGCCGGCATTGCCGACATACTGCGCCTCGATATCTAGCCAATGTATACCTCCGTTATTTCACGTTCAATAACGTTCTGGTGTCAATATGTGTAAAATACAACTATACTCGTCGTCTTTTAGGGGGTTTGCAGCCATTATGAGGCACAGGAGTCACATCAGAGATTCGACTCACCTCAAAACCGACCACCTGCAAAGCACGGATAGCGGCCTCACGTCCTGGTCCAGGTCCCTTCACTTTGACCTCAACCTTACGCATTCCCTGCTCCATTGCTACTTTAGCGGCGGTTTCAACGGCATTCTGCGCCGCAAATGGGGTACTCTTCCGTGAACCTTTGAAACCGAGTACGCCGGAACTTGACCAGGAAACGACATTGCCCTGCTTATCTGTAATTGATATCAAGGTGTTATTGAATGTAGACTTGATATGAACGACGCCCTCTGGCACGTTTTTCTTTTCTTTGCGTTTTACTTTCTTTTTCGGACTGGCCATTGAATTCTCCTGTTCAGGTCCGTTGATGATCTCGTACTCAAAAACTATTTCTTACGCGCACCGGCGATTCGTCGCGGTCCCTTGCGAGTTCGAGCGTTGGTTTTTGTTCGTTGTCCACGACAGGGAAGTCCCCTTCTGTGCCGCAATCCGCGATAACATCCGAGATCCATGAGGCGTTTAACGTCAAGCGCAACCTCCCGACGCTTATCACCTTCTACTGCATATGATCCATCAATGATCTTTCTGATCTTTACTGCATCGTCGTCGGTCAGATCGTCACTGTTGAATGTATAGCTTATTCCGGCCTCATCGAGGATTTTTCTGGAAGTCGTTTTCCCTATTCCATAGATATAGGTCAGGGCGATTTCCATATGTTTGTTTTTGGGCAAATCTACACCTGCTATGCGAGCCAAGGTCTACCTCCTCATAATCCTTTCAATTAACCCTGCCGTTGTTTATGCTTCTTCACCTTACAAGAAACCCGCACAACTCCCTTGCGCTTAAAGACCTTACAATCACTGCATATCTTTTTAACCGATGCACGTACTTTCATTGTCTTATCCTGAAATCATTTCTTTTTTTGATTCTTTGCCCTGAAGGTTACCCGCCCTCTGGTAAGGTCATAGGGTGAGAGTTCGACGGTAACACGATCCCCGGGCAAAATTTTGATAAAATGCATTCTCATCTTACCGGAAATATGGGCCAGTATTTTATGGCCATTGTCGAGCTCAACCCTGAACATCGCATTCGGCAACGGCTCAATGATGGTGCCTTCGACTGTAATGGCCTCTTCCTTTGCCATAAACCTTGCATTCCTTACTTGAATTCCCACCGGGATTACTGACAAAAAAACCGGCCCCGTTCGCACAGAGCCGAAAAATGAATTATATATATTAGCACACCACCTCAATCTGCGCTACTATTTTCATCAACCTCATCAGCAATCTTTTCGTGACCGGCTCAACACCAAGGGTCCATCAGCGGTGACGGCAACCGAATGCTCAAAGTGAGCGGAAAGACTATGGTCTTTGGTCACCACGGTCCAGCCGTCGCGGAGTATTATTACCTCTGCCCCACCGATATTAACCATCGGCTCGATGGCGAGCACCATTCCCTCCAGCAGTTTCGGGCTGGGCCCTGAGCGGTAATAATTCGGAATTTCAGGCGGTTCATGCAATGATTGCCCAATACCATGCCCGACAAACTGGCGAACGACCGAATATCCTTTCCTTTCTACATGCTCCTGGACGGCACGAGAGATGTCGGCGATACGATTACCTATTTTTACCTGTTCAATAGCCTTGACCAGAGATTCCTCTGTTACCTGAAGAAGCGCCGTTGCCTCTTCATTGACTGACCCAATTGGCAGGGTTACAGCTGCATCACCGTAATAGCCATTATAGAGAACACCAAAATCAATGCTGAGGATATCGCCCTCGTGCAGAACAACCTTTTTGGAAGGTATCCCATGCACAACCTGATCATTCAGAGAAACACACAAACTCCCCGGAAAACCGCGGTAACCCTTGAATGCAGGCTTTGCCCCTCTCTTAAGAGCATACTGCTCGGCGAGCTGATCCAGCTCCAATGTACTCACACCTGGGCGGACATGCTCCCGCAGCATCTCGAGAGCCCCGGCAACAACCTGGTTGGCCTCCTCCATGATCCTCAATTCAGAGGGAGTTTTCAGGATGATCCGTGCTGCCATGAGATAAGGGTGCTACCTCCGCCCCTTAATCCGTCCCGACTTCAGAAATCCGTCATAATTCCGGGAGATGGCGTGTGATTCGATCTGCGAGAGGGTGTCAATGGCAACACCGACGACGATCAACAATGCCGTGCCGCCAAAATAAAAAGGGACATTCAGTTGGTCAACCAGCATTGTCGGCAATACACACACCGCACTAATATACAAAGCACCAATGACGGTCAGTCGGGTAATAACTCTGTCAAGAAATTCAGCGGTTTTTTTGCCGGGCCTGACGCCGGGAACAAATCCACCGTTTTTTTTCAAATTTTCCGAGACATCGACCGGATTAAAGGTGACCGCGGTGTAAAAAAAACAAAAAAAGACAATCAACCCGACATACAGCACATTATGCAATGGACTCCCCCAGGCAAGAACCGAAGTGAGCTGCTGCACCCAGTCTATCTGTATGAAACCGCCGATGGTTGCCGGAAACATCATAATCGAAGAGGCAAAAATCGGCGGAATAACCCCGGGAATGTTGATTTTCAACGGAAGATGCGAGCGTTGCCCGCCGTAAAGCTGGCGCCCGATCATCCTTTTGGCATATTGAATTGGGATGCGGCGCTGGGCAGTTTCTGCAAATATAATGAAAAAAATGACCGCAGCCATCATGGCGAGCAGAATCGGTAGAAAGATAAGGGTCATTTCGCCGGAGGAGACCATCTTAAATGTATTAACAATGGCTGCCGGCATTCGGGCAACAATACCTGCAAAAATAATCATTGAAATACCGTTACCGATACCCCTTTCCGTCATCTGTTCCCCCAGCCACATGATAAAGGCAGTGCCGGAAGTCAGGGTCAGCATGGTCATCAAACGAAACGTCCAACCAGGCTCAATGACAATCATCTCGCTGCCAGCCGGGGCAACCATCCCCTCAAGACCGACGCTGATCATCAAGCCCTGGATAACACTCAGTCCAACTGTCGCATATCGGGTATACTGCGTAATTTTTCGACGTCCGGCCTCCCCCTCCTTGGACAGGGCTGAGAGTTGAGGCACAACGACGGTGAGCAGCTGAAAAATGATCGATGCGCTGATGTATGGCATGATACCGAGGGCGAATATGGAAAAATTCTCCAATGCGCCGCCGGAAAACATATTAAACATCCCAAACAGGGTACCGGCATTTTTTTCAAAAAAAGCCGCAAGGGCCTCGCCGTTGATCCCTGGTGTGGGAATCTGAACGCCAGCCCGATACACAGCCAACATCAGGAGGGTAAATGTTATCCGCCTTCTCAGCTCAGGAATATTCGCTGCGCTTTGCAGTCCTCCAGCCATTGATATTCCTTACCCTTCTATTGATCCACCAGCCTGCTCAATCTTGGTGCGGGCAGTCTGGCTGACACTATCAACGGCGACGACAAATTTCTTTTCAACTGCACCGTCACCGAGAAGCTTAACATGTCGATCTTTGGCCCGAATAAGGCCAGCGGCAAGAAGAGAATCGCGATCCACGCGGGCACCATCTTCCATCCTGTTAAGATCGCGGACATTAACAACTGCATAAACAACCTTAAAAACATTGGTAAAACCACGTTTAGGCAGACGGCGCTGTAAAGGCATCTGACCACCTTCAAAGCCCATCTTCACACCACTGCCTGAACGCGCTTTAAAGCCCTTGTGACCGCGGCCGGCAGTTTTTCCATGCCCTGAACCATGCCCTCTTCCCACACGTTTCCGCTGTTTGCGTGATCCTTCCTGCGGTGACAGATTGCTCAGTGACAACATTATATTTCCTCCACATCAACAAGATGAGCCACCTTGCTGATCATTCCCCGAATCTGCGGTGTATCTTTGCGGACAACGGTCTTATTCGTTTTAGTCAGTCCCAATCCGGTGACAGTGGCGCGCACCTTTTCAGTGCTGCCAATCACACTTTTTCGCAATCGTATTTTCAACTCATTTGCCATGATATTTCCCATGTATACAAAACAGCCACAAAGTGGCAGATGTTTTCATCCCAGCAACAGCATTCCGGAATCTTTCTGCAGCAATCTTCACTGCCGTCACTTCATTACGAGAGGATCTGCTGAACGGTCATGCCGCGCTGGGAGGCGACTTTTTCAACGCTGCGCAGCTTTCTCAGACCGTCAAGGGTTGCCTTGACCAGGTTATGCGGGTTATGCGACCCCAGGCATTTGGTCAAAATGTTCTGGACCCCTGCCGCTTCAAGTACCGCTCGCACAGCCCCACCGGCTATTACACCCGTACCTGCGGAGGCAGGTTTAAGCATAACTTTGCCGGCACCGAATTTTCCATTAATCTCATGGGGGATGCTCGTTTCAGTAATGGCAACAGGTTTCATGTCCTTGCGGGCTTTTTCAACGCCTTTACGAATCGCCTCAGGAACCTGATTCGCCTTGCCAAGTCCGTAGCCGACATTGCCATTACCATCCCCAACGACCACGATCGCGCTAAAACTAAAGCGACGGCCGCCTTTAACTACCTTTGCCACCCTGTTGATATAGACAATCTTTTCAATGAGCTGATCATCTATCTTTTCGGTCTTGAAATCGGACAACTTACACCCCCACCTGAATCAGGTCAGTTATGATATTTTGGAAGTCTATGACCTATTAAAACTCAAGCCCACCGGCCCGTGCCCCATCGGACAAGGCTTTGACCCGGCCATGATAAATATAGCCGCCCCTGTCAAAAACGACCTTGGTGAGGCCTTGTTCTTTCATTTTTGCGGCAAGCAACAATCCGACCTGATGAGCGCTGGCTGTTTTCCCTTTTCCCTCAACCGGTTCAGCATACGCCTTGTCACAGGTGGACATTGAACATATCGTGTGACCAGTCTGGTCATCGATCACTTGCGCATATATATGCTTTGCGCTTTTAAAAACACGCAGACGTGGTCTTTCAGGGGTACCGAATATCTTCTTACGTATCCGCTGAATCCTTTTGGCGCGTGCCGTTGCTTTCTGATTCGTTCTTGCCATCTCTCACACCTTGTACTGTGGATAAATATGATAATTACTTCGATGCTGATTTGCCGGCTTTTCTGGCGATATATTCATTTTCATAGCGAATACCTTTTCCCTTGTAGGGTTCGGGTTTTCGAATCGCCCGTATCTTGGCAGCTGTCAAACCAAGCAGTTCCTTATCAATCGATTCAAGGGTGATGGATGTTTTTTCAACCTTCCCTTCAACACCCTGGGGTAAAGGAAATACAACGGGATTTGAAAAGCCGACGCTCAGGGTCAGGACATTCTGCTGGATGTCGGCCTTGTAACCGACTCCTTCAATCACGAGCTTTTTGGCGAACATCTTCTCGGACCCGAGAATCATATTATTAACAAGGGTTCGCGTTAAACCGCTGAATGCACGAGTCCTCTTGCTGTTATCAAGACATTTTATTGATATTACACCATTCTCCTGAACAAGACTGATTTCAGGTCGAATCTCCCTTTCCAGGACGCCCTTGGGTCCGGTAACCTTCACATTGGTACCATTGATATCCACCTTGACGGCGGCTGGTACTGATATGGGCTGATTGCCAATCCTCGACATTGGTCATCTCCACTCTATCTACTGACGTACTTGCTTTATAAGAATCGGCATCACCTGAAAGGCGAGCCGCACTAATCTCAGGAGGTATCCTACCAAACGGTAAAGAGCAGTTCTCCGCCTGTCCCGGATTCACGTGCCTGTTTGTCTGTGAGTATACCTTTTGAAGTGGACAGCACGGCTACCCCGAGACCACTCATTACCTTAGGAATCCTATCGGCTTTGACATAAACACGACAACCTGGTTTGCTGACGCGTTTCAGGCCGGAAATGACACAGTTCCGATGCTGATCATACTTGAGGAAAATCTTCAATATCCCCTGTTTGCCATCTACGGCAACCTGGTAATCTTCGATGTACCCCTCTTTTTTCAAAATATCAGCAACCGCTTTTTTAACTTTCGATGCAGGCATCTCAAGGCTTGAAAATTTTACGATTCGAGCATTTCTAATTCTGGTCAGCATATCTGCCAGGGTATCACTCATTGACATGAATTTACTCCTTTTCAGTCACGTATAAATGACGTACTCTTACTTTACCAGCTCGATTTCGTCACGCCGGTTATTTCGCCGCGGGATGCCAGAGTTCTGAAACATATACGACAAATACCGAACTTTCTGATAAAGGCACGTGGTCTGCCACACAGCGGACAACGATTGTGGGCTCTGACCTGAAATTTCGGTTTCCGCTCGCTTTTTGATATTAAAGATTTCTTAGCCAACCTCTTCCTCCTGAACTGTGCTATTTACGGAAAGGCATTCCCAACGCCGACAGGAGAAAGCGACTCTCCGCATCAGTTTTGGCATTGGTGGTGATTGTTATGTTAAATCCTTTAATTTTATCGATTTTATCATAATCGATTTCCGGGAAGATAATATGCTCTTTGATGCCGAATGAGAAATTTCCACGCCCATCAAAACCGCTGTCCTTGATCCCACGGAAATCGCGAACCCGTGGCAATGCGATATGGACCAGCTTACTGTAAAAATCGTACATTCTCTCCTTGCGCAGTGTCACTTTACAGCCAATCGGCATACCTTCGCGAAGCTTGAAGGTGGCAATCGATTTTCTCGCTTTCGTAACCACTGCCTTCTGCCCGGCGATCAAGGTAAGTTCATTGGCGGCGCTTTCAACGATCTTCGGATTTTGCACGGCTTCGCCAAGGCCCATATTGAGAACGATTTTCTCAATACGGGGAACCTGCATCATATTTTTGTATCCAAACTCCTTAACGAGCATAGGGATACATTCTTTTTCATAAAATTCTTTCAATGTTGCCATCATTGTCTCCAATAAACCAAAGCGGTTGGTTACGCGTTTGATTCTATCGATTCACCACATTTCTTGCAAAGACGAACCTTGGTGCCGTCCGCAAGGATGGCCCTTTTCACCCGCACCGTCTTTGCGCACTTGGAACAGATCAACATCAGGTTCGAAACGTGAATCGGCGCTTCCATTTCAATGATACCACCCTGCTGGTTCTTGACATTGGGTTTGGTATGGCGTTTCACCATGTTGATTTTTTCTACCTTTGCCTTTGCGGAGTCAGGATATACCTTGGTAATCTTTCCAACACGCCCCTTATCCTTACCGGCAATCACCTCAACTTTATCATTGAGTTTGAGATAATTCTTCCCTGCTGCCATCCTGCTACCTCTTCTTAAGTTTAACTCTCTCTACAGACAGACTGTTGATCCGGACCACTCCGCAAATCACAGAACTTCAGGGGCGAGAGATATGATTTTCATAAAACCCCTTGTCCGCAGCTCACGGGCAACAGGTCCAAAAATGCGGGTACCCATGGGTTCTCCGGAATTAGTCAGCAACACCGCGGCATTTTCGTCGAATTTGACCCGGGTATCCTCCGGACGGCGAATTTCACGTTTTGTCCGGACAATTACCGCGCGCATCACATCTCCTTTCTTCACCTTGGCATTCGGAATTGCTTCTTTGACGGAGACAACAATGACATCGCCAATGGTGGCGTATCTTCTTCTGGTGCCGCCGAGAACCCGGATGCAGAGCACCTTCTTTGCACCTGAATTGTCCGCTACATTGAGGACAGTTTCTGTCTGTATCATATTTTCACCAACTATCCAAATGTGTTTGGATATTATTGATTTTTGAGTACGTTCTCATCCAGCAGGGACAACCGCATCAAACGGCTATCGCTTTTTCGACGATCTGCTTGACACGCCACCGTTTCCGTTTACTCAACGGACGACATTCCTCGATAAGAACACGATCGCCAATGCTGCACTGACTATCCGGATCATCCGCCATATATTTCACCTGTCGACGAATAAATTTACCGTACAGTTTGTGCCGGACCAGGCTTTCAGTCCGCACCACGATGCTTTTATCCATTTTATCGCTGACAACGATGCCGATTCTTGTTTTCTTAATTGCTTTCTTATCAACCATCTGAATTTCCTGTAATTAATGATGCATGCCATGTAGCGCGCAACGTGTTACCGGGCAATCGTCTTTTCGGTAATGATCGTTCTGAGCCGAGCAATATCCTTCCGCAAAACTTTCAGCTTCGCAGTGTTTTCCAGTGGTCGGAATCCATGCTGAAACTTCAGTTTGTTCAGTTCTTCGGAAAGATCCTTCACCTTGACACTAAGCTCATCGAGGCTGAGGCTCCTGATTTCTTTGGCTTTCATAAACTGCTCCTTTTCGAAATAACTGTTGTGGCAAAAGGAAGTTTATTGCCGGCCAGGGTCAACGCCTTGATCGCAACACTTTCCTCAATTCCTGTTATTTCATAAAGAATTCTGCCTGGCTTAACTGGTGCTACCCAGTACTCTGGACTTCCCTTGCCTTTTCCCATCCTGGTCTCGGCCGGTTTTTTGGTAATTGGCTTATCAGGGAAAATCCTGATCCACATTTGCCCACCGCGCTTGACCGTTCTGTTGATGGCAATACGGGCCGCCTCAATCTGTTGCGCCGTCATCCTGCCACATTCGGTGGCTTTGAGAGCATATTCGCCAAATGCAATGGTTGAGCCGCGATGCGCAGTGCCTTTCATCCGCCCCTTCATCTGTTTTCTATGTTTGACTTTTTTTGGACTCAGCATTGTCAGATACCTTTACATTATCAGGCACATCTTCAACATAATCATGCCTGCTTCATATTGAATTTTTCAGGTCTGCCGCACCAGTCGAAATCCACCACGTTCTGACGGTGGAAATATCCGGACTTTATTCCTCGGTCTGATCCATATCAGCCAATACTTCGCCTTTGAAGATCCAGACCTTGACACCGATAACACCATAGGTTGTTCTCGCCTCGGCAAAACCATAATCGATATCGGCACGCAGGGTATGGAGTGGAACTCTCCCCTCACGAGTCCATTCCCGACGAGCCATTTCAGCGCCGCCCAATCGACCGGAGCAGGCAATCTTAATACCTTTTGCACCGAACTTCAAGGCGATATTCACCGCCTTTTTCATAGCGCGGCGGAAAGCGACGCGTCTTTCCAGCTGCAGCGCCACGTTTTCAGCGACCAGTTGGGCGTCAGCTTCCGGTCTGCGAACTTCCTGTATATCAACGACACATTGACGTCTTGTCAGTTTGTCGAGATCATTTTTCAAGGCTTCTATTTCCGCCCCTTTTTTACCGATAACGATGCCGGGACGGGCTGTGTGGAGTTTCAGTTTGAGTTTTTCACCAGTGCGGGCAATATTTATTTTCGAAACACCCGCATGATAGAGTCGCTGCTTGAGATACTTTCTGATCTTCTGATCTTCAAGTAAATACTTGGAATAATCACGGTCTGCATACCAGGTTGATTCCCAGGAACGAACGATGTTAAGACGCAAACCTATTGGATTAACTTTCTGGCCCAAAACCTTCCTCCATCACATTAACAATTTGTTTAATTCTCTGCAGCTGCCCACAGCTGATAGATAACCACTCCGAAAATCACCAGTCCTCTAACATCTTTCCATCTCGCCATGCCAGGGAATTTGTACCTGTGGAGACGGTTAACCGACCGCACTGCCCCCTGTCAAGGGAACCAAAACGGCTCTTACACCTCTGCGAGAACGACCGTAATATGACTCGATCTTTTCAGGATACGGCTGGCCCGGCCCATGGCACGTGGTCTTATCCTTTTCAACATGGGGCCCCCATCAATATAAATCGTTTTGACATACAGTGTATCGACGTCAATAGATTCATTCTGGCTGGCATTGGCCACCGCTGACTCGACCAGTTTTCGAATAATCCGCGCCCCTTTTTTCGGGGTAAAACGCAGGGTATTTATCGCAGCATCAACCTGCTGACCGCGAATCATGTCAGCGACAAGCCGTGCCTTTTGCGGCGAGATGCGAATATTTTTTACTACTGCCTTTGCTTCCATCAGTCATTGTCTCCTTTCACGGTGAAGGCACTGGTTATTTTTTGCCTTTTCTATCACCAGCATGGCTGTAAAAAGTACGGGTCGGGGAAAACTCACCCAGCTTGTGTCCAACCATGTTTTCCGTGACAAAAACAGGAACAAATTTTTTCCCGTTATGGACGGCAAAAGTCAGACCTACCATTTCTGGAAGGATATCCGAACGCCTGGACCAGGTTTTGATAACCTTGCGTGATCCTGTTTCCTTTGCGTTTTCAACTTTTTTCATCAAATGGTCATCGACAAAAGGACCCTTTTTAATTGATCGCGGCACGATTCATCTCCCTCATTAAGACCGTTTCTTGACAATATCTTTATCAGATGGCTTCCGTTTCCGAGTCTTGTATCCCTTTGTCGGAATACCCCACGGAGTACAGGGATGACGACCACCTGAGCTCTTGCCTTCACCACCACCCATGGGATGATCATGCGGGTTCATGGCCACACCGCGGACTTTCGGACGTATTCCTTTCCAACGATTACGTCCTGCTTTGCCGGCTTTCTCACTTTCATGCTCAATATTGCCGATCTGACCTATGCAGGCTCGACAGAGACGATGAAATTTACGAACCTCGCCGGAAGGAAGTTTGACCAGTACATAGTCTCCTTCCTTGGCCATTAACTGTGCGGCAGCGCCGGCACTACGTACCATCTGTGCTCCTTTTCCGATGCGCATCTCAACGTTGTGAATGATGCTGCCAAGGGGGATATTGGCCATGGGAAGACAGTTGCCGACCTTGATATCCACCTTATCACCAGCCTCAACCACATCACCGACTTTGATGCCGAGGGGAGAGAGGATATAACGCTTCTCACCGTCTGCATAGAAAAGCAGGGCGATGTTTGCTGATCTGTTCGGATCATATTCAATAGCAGCGACCTTTGCTGGAATATTCACCTTATCACGCTTGAAGTCGATGATCCGATATTTGCGCTTATGGCCTCCACCTATATGCCTGGCTGTAACGCGTCCATAATTGTTACGGCCACCACTTTTCTGCAACGGTTTTACCAGGCTAGCTTCTGGCCCGGACTTAGACAGTTCCGGATTGACAAGCGAAACATAGTTTCTTCTTCCCGGTGATGTCGGTTTATAGGTCTTCGTTGTTGCCATTTCTTTCCCCGATAATGTATTTAAACGATTTGCATGAACATCTGATTACAGCTGTTCCAGGAAATCAATCTTATGTCCTTCAGCCAAGGTAACGATTGCCTTTTTCCAATCAGATCTCTGTCCGAAATGCAAGCCGATACGTTTCTTTTTGCCGTGCATATTAGCAGTACGAACATGGGAAACCTTGACATTAAACAGCAGTTCCACCGCTTTTTTAATTTCAATCTTGTTCGCGTCAGGGTGTACCTTCATGACGACCTGGTTGTTTTTTTCCTGCAAAGTCATGCCTTTTTCTGTAAGGCACGGTTTTTTCACAACATCATAAATAGTGATCATGAAAGCAACCTCTCTTCAAGCTGGCCAATACATGACTGCAGTAAGATTACATTTTTATGCAGGAGAATGTCATAGACATTGATTCCCGCAGTTGGCATCACCTTGTAGCCAACAACGTTCCGCGATGATTTTTCCAACTTTTCATCATGATCGGGGATGACGATCAACGCATTGTCCATATTGAGTTGCGCCATAATGGCGGCAAATTTTTTGCTTTTGATCTCTTCCAGTTCAAAATTATCAAGAACGACAAGGCGATTTTCTGAAAAGCGAGAACTCAAGGCCATCCGCATGCCGAGCTTACGCACCTTTTTCGGCAGATTGTAGCTGTAATCACGCGGCTTGGGACCAAAAACCGTTCCGCCGCCGCGCCATACCGGCGATCTTCGACTGCCGGAACGAGCACGACCTGTTCCTTTCTGGCGCCACGGTTTCGCTTTACTGCCCTGCACCTCGCCGCGGGTTTTTGTGCAGGCTGTGCCGGCTCGACGTTTAGCAAGCTGCATCCTGACAATATCATGCAGAATATACGGTTTTATTTCTACGGCAAATAGCGCATCATTGAGCTCAATATCGCCGACTTTTTCGTTCCTTATGTTAACAACGCCTGTTACTGCCATGTTCCGGCACCTCTTTGGTAATTACTTTGAAAAAATTTGCAGCAATTCTTTTGCTGTGCCCGGAAGGGAACCTTTGATCACCATGACGTTTTCGTCAGCCCGAATATCGACGATCATCATATTTTTCTTGGTAATCATGTTATTTCCCATGCGGCCAGGCAGCTTTTTCCCTTTGATGACCTTACTGGGCCACGCGCTGCAACCAATTGATCCCGGTGCCCGGTGAAACATGGAACCATGGGTCTTTCGCCCACCCTTGAAGCCATGCCGCTTGACGACGCCCTGAAAACCCCGGCCTTTTACCCGTCCACTGACATCTACGATATCGCCAATTTTGAAAAGGTCACCAACAACTATTTGCTGACCAAGCTCATATTTATCAGGATCATCAACCCGGAATTCCTTGATATGATAAAATCCGACTTGACCGGCATTTTTGCAGTGCCCGGCCATCGGTCTCGTCACTCGACTTTCCTTTTTCGGCTGGAAACCGACCTGAATCGCGTTATATCCTTCCTTTGCAATGGTTTTTTTCTGAAGGACAACACATGGTCCTGCCTCAACGACAGTAACGCCGACAGCCGCTCCCATCTCCGTGAAGATTCGGGTCATCCCGATTTTTTTTCCTAATATTCCAAGTGTCGTAGGCATAATTCCTATCCTTGTTTATTCCCGCCCCTGAATCAGATGGCCACTTGCAGGACTGTCCAGTTGCGCGCTCCATCCTCACATTCCGGCTCAGATCCTGAGGCGTCATCGTTCATACGGGGCAGATGCGCATATATGATTACCGGGTTCGCATGACCCAATCGTCACTCCTGGCTCCCTGGTCTCACATCACCCTTACAGCTTAATCTCGACATCAACACCAGCCGAAAGTTCCAGCTTCATCAAGGCGTCAATGGTCTGCTGAGTAGGCTCAAGAATATCGAGCAATCTCCGGTGGGTTCTCATCTCGAAGGCTTCCCGTGATTTTTTATCGACATGAGGTGAACGGAGAACGCAATATTTATTGACTGAAGTCGGCAGAGGAATCGGCCCGGCAACGATGGCACCGGTTCTCTTTGCAGTATCGACAATCTCATGGGTCGACTGGTCGAGCAGTTTGTGATCATAGCCTTTCAGCCTGATGCGAATTTTTTGTGTCTGGATCATTGTCTATCCTTATTCGATTATCTCGTTAATGACACCGGCGCCCACCGTGCGACCGCCCTCGCGAATGGCAAAGCGCAACCCCGCCTCCATGGCGATCGGCGTAATCAGGGCGCCTTCTATCGTCACATTGTCACCCGGCATGACCATCTCCACCCCCTCCGGCAGCGTGACGATGCCCGTCACGTCCGTGGTCCGGAAATAAAACTGGGGTCGGTAGCCATTGAAGAACGGCGTGTGGCGGCCACCCTCTTCCTTGGTCAGAATGTAGCACTCCGCCTTGAATTTGACATGCGGGGTGATGCTCTTCGGCGCCGCCAGAACCTGGCCGCGCTCAATCTCCTCACGCTTGGTGCCGCGCAGCAGGATACCTACGTTATCACCGGCCTGACCCTGGTCCAGGATCTTCCGAAACATCTCAACACCGGTTACCGTCGTCTTCTGGGTGGTCCGGATTCCGACGATCTCAACCTCATCGCCAACCTTCACAATGCCTCGCTCAATTCGACCGGTTGCCACCGTGCCACGACCGGAAATTGAAAAAACGTCTTCAACCGGCATCAGGAATGGCTTGTCGATGTCACGCTCGGGCTGCGGCACAAAAGTATCCACCGCCGCCATCAGATCCCAGATGCATTTCGATGCCTCCGGATCAGCAGGATTTTCCAGCGCCTTCAGGGCGCTGCCCTGGATGATCGGCGTGTCATCGCCGGGAAACTCATACTTGCTCAGCAGCTCGCGAAGCTCCATGTCAACCAGCTCGATCAGCTCGGCGTCGTCTACCATATCGCACTTGTTCAGAAAAACAACGATCGCCGGTACTCCGACCTGACGAGCCAGCAGAATGTGCTCACGGGTCTGCGGCATCGGACCGTCATCCGCACCAACCACCAGAATCGCTCCATCCATCTGAGCAGCACCGGTGATCATATTCTTGATATAGTCGGCATGGCCCGGACAGTCCACATGCGCATAATGCCGATTATCCGTCTCATACTCAACGTGAGCGGTGGCGATGGTGATACCGCGCTCTTTCTCCTCCGGAGCCTTGTCGATCTCACTGAAATCGGTCTTCTTGGCGTACCCCTTGGTGGCCAGAACCTGGGTGATTGCTGCTGTCAGCGTCGTTTTCCCGTGATCGATATGACCAATGGTGCCGATATTTACATGGGGTTTTTTACGTTCAAACTTTTCCTTTGCCATTCCTTCGCCTCATTGCTGCGGATTGTTTACAGTAACCCTTTTACTTTTTTAACAATTGCCTGAGCTGTTTTTTCAGCAACCTTATCATAGGCCGCAAACTGCATGGTGAAATTCGCTCTCCCCTGGGAAGCTGAGCGAAGATTCGTTGAGTAGCCGAACATTTCTGCCAGCGGCGACTCAGCCGTTATCACCTGATAACCGTTATCCCTGGTATCGATACCGTTAATACGGGCACGACGTGCATTGAGATCAGCAATGACGTCACCGACATACTGGTCAGGAACCACAACCTCAACGTTCATGACCGGTTCCAGCAGTACCGGGTTGGCTTCGGCCAAGGCGTTCCGCAGGGCAATGGTTGCAGCCACACCAAATGCCTGCTCCGTCGAATCTTCCTCATGGTAGGAACCACCTACCAGACTTACCATGATATCAGTTACCGGAAAACCGGCCAAGGCCCCACTCTCCAACCCCCCTTCAACACCCTTCTTTATGGCAGGAATGAAGAGGGCGGGAATGCTTTCCTCATCAACGCTGGTCGCAAAGACAACGTTACTGCCGCGGTCGAGTGGCTGGACCTCAAGCCTGACATGACCATACTGGTGACGAGCACCGGTTTGCTGGACAAAGGTCCCTTCTCCGCCGGCCTTCTTCTCAATGGTTTCCTTATATGCAACCTGCGGAGCCCCGACATTTGCCCCAACCTTGAATTCGCGGATCAGTCGATCAACGATTATCTCCAGGTGGAGCTCACCCATTCCGGAAATAATCTTCTGGCCGGTGTCAGCATCGGTGCGCACCCTGAAGGAGGGATCTTCCAGGGAAACCTTGGTCAGGGCCTCATTCAGCTTTTCTTCGTCCGCTTTACTCTTCGGCTCAATGGCGATACTGATGACCGGCTCAGGGAAATCCATGTTTTCCAGGACAATCGGGTCATCCTGATCACAAAGCGTGTCTCCGGTTGTTGAAAAACGCAAGCCAATCAATGCAGCAATATCACCCGGCCCTACCTCAACAACCTCTTCACGCTTGTTTGAATGCATCTTGACAATGCGGCTGACCTTTTCCACCTTTTGCTTTGCCGGGTTGAAAACCTTGTCCCCGCATCTCACTACGCCGGAATATACTCGTATATATGCGAGATTTCCGACAAATGGATCTGTGGTCAGTTTAAACGCAAGGGCACAGAATTTTTCACTGGCTCCGGTGCGGCGGTGAACGACATCGCCTCTGCTGTTTACTCCTTCGACTGGAGGAACATCTGTCGGTGAAGGCAAGTAATCGATTATGGCATCAAGCAGGGGCTGGACTCCCTTGTTCTTGAAAGCGCTGCCGCAGAAAACCGGAACCAGTTGAAGCTTAAGGGTCGCTCGGCGAATGGCACTCCGAAGTTCTTCTGCCGCTATACTTTGCTCTTCCAGATATTTTTCCATGACCCCCTCATCGAAGTCGGCCAGCTTCTCGACGAGGGCCATACGTGCAGCCGTGAACGAATCGTGAAATTCAGCCGGTATCTCTTCTTCGAAAACTTTCGCGCCCTGAGAGGTGTCATCAAAAGTCAGCATTTTTTCACTGAGCAGATCAATGACGCCACGAAAATTTTCCTCTGAACCAACCGGCAATTGCATCGGCAAAGGATTGCTGCCCAATCGACTCGCCATCATTGCGATACAACGGTCGAAATCGGCACCGATGCGGTCCATCTTGTTAATAAAGGCTATCCGCGGGATCTTATATTTATCCGCCTGACGCCAGACTGTTTCGGATTGGGGCTCAACACCGCCGACAGCACAAAAGACGGCGATCACTCCATCCAGTACCCGCAGGCAGCGCTCGACCTCAATGGTGAAATCAACGTGACCCGGGGTGTCGATAATGTTAATAAAAAAATTTTTCCACTGACAGGTGGTGGCAGCGGAGGTTATGGTTATCCCGCGCTCCTGTTCCTGCTCCATCCAGTCCATGACTGCTGCCCCGTCATGGACCTCGCCCATTTTATGGGTTTTCCCTGTATAATAGAGGATCCGTTCCGTTGTCGTCGTTTTGCCGGCATCTATATGGGCCATGATGCCGATATTGCGCAATCGCGCCAAAGAGACGTTGTGTCCCACCGTCATTTCTCCCTGCAGCCTCTCTGCCGGCGTTGCGGTGACCCATTATCATCGTCACAAAGCCTTACCACCGATAGTGGGCAAATGCCTTGTTCGCCTCAGCCATCTTGTGGGTATCCTCACGTTTCTTCACAGAAGTCCCGCGATTATGATAGGCATCGGCAATCTCTGCAGCGAGCTTCTCAGCCATCGATTTGCCGCTTCTTTTGGCGGAATAGCCAACCAGCCACCGGATCGCCAGGGCATTGCGCCGCTCGGGGCGAACCTCTACCGGGACCTGGTAGGTTGCACCACCGACACGACGGGATTTTACCTCTACCTTGGGCCGGACATTTTCCATTGCCCTTTCAAAGACAGACAGCGAATTGTCATCTTTGACGGATTTCTCGATGATATCCATCGCATCATAGAAAATTGTCCGTGCAACACTTTTTTTGCCGCGCTGCATCAGTCCGTTGATAAATTTCGACACCAGAACACTGTTAAAACGGGCGTCCGGATTTATTTCTCGCTTTGCTACCAATCTACGTCTGGGCATTGCCTCTCAGCTCCTTTTCAGTCCTTCACACGCAACAGCTTTATTTGGGGCGTTTTGCGCCATACTTCGATCGACCCTGGCGACGGTCTGAGACACCGAGCGTATCCAGCGTGCCCCTGATGATGTGATAGCGCACACCGGGAAGGTCCTTGACCCTGCCACCCCTGATCAGCACCACGGAATGTTCCTGAAGATTGTGCCCGATACCGGGGATATAGGAGGTCACCTCGATGCCATTCGTCAGCCGAACCCTGGCCACTTTGCGTAGAGCCGAGTTCGGTTTTTTTGGCGTCGTTGTATAGACACGAACACAGACACCCCTCCGCTGCGGGCACGCCTGCAAGGCTGGGGTCGTCGTTCTCTTTGCCGCTTTTTTACGACCGTGCCGTACCAATTGGTTGATGGTGGGCATTGATTAAACTCCTGCATTTGTAGTTATATCTTACGCCTTACAGAGAAGGCGTTCCGATTTTATCCAATCGAAAAACGGAATAGATACACGATGGCGGCAAAGGTGTCAAGGAGAAACTTATCCGTCCTTTGCCGCCATCATCACCTTTTTTACCGCCGCCCCCTAATCCTCAAGGGCGTAACGAGCAAGTCCGGTACCGGCCGGGACCAGCCGCCCCATGATGACATTTTCCTTCAATCCGCTCAAATCATCAAGCTTGCCTGCCATAGCGGCATTGGTCAGCACCTTGGTGGTTTCCTGGAAAGAGGCCGCGGATATGAAGCTATCCGTGCTGAGTGACGCCTTGGTGACGCCGAGAAGCAGGGGCTCAGCAACCGCCGGACGACCGCCCTCTCGGAGAATTTTTTCGTTCTCCTCGTTGAATTTCCATGCTTCCACCTGCTCACCAAGCATGAACGTGCTGTCGCCCACCCGGGTGATCTGCACACGCCGCAACATCTGCCGGACAATCACCTCAATGTGCTTGTCATTGATTTTGACGCCCTGCAGACGATACACTTCCTGGATCTCGTTGACCAGAAATTTGGCAAGCTCCTTGACGCCCATGACCCGAAGGATGTCATTGGGATCCGGTGAGCCGTCCATCAAGGGTTCCCCGGCCTTGACATAGTCCCCCTCATGGACGCTGATATGCTTGCCTTTAGGAATGAGGTATTCCTTCGGTTCGCCTATCTCAGGGGTGACAATCACCCGTTTCTTGCCCTTCAGATCCTTGCCGAAACTGACCCGCCCGTTAATCTCGCTGATAATGGCATGCTCTTTGGGCTTGCGCACCTCGAAGAGTTCGGCGACCCGCGGCAAACCACCGGTAATATCCTTGGTTTTCGTGGTCTCCCGGGGGATCTTGCCGAGCACGGTGCCGGCCAGAATCTCCTGTCCTTCTTCGACATTGATAATGGTACCGACCGGCAGAGAATAGCGGGCCGGTGTTCCGGTTCCTTCGAGTTTCAGGGTCTTTCCCTTATCCCCCTTAAGCGAGATGCGTGGATTCATCGCCGCTACCTTTGAGGCGATGATGACATAGCTTGCCTTGCCGGTGATCGGATCAACCCGCTCCTGCATGGTGGTTCCCTCGATAATGTCGCCGAACTTGACCGTACCGGAAATCTCACTGACAATGGGAATGGTATAAGGATCCCAGTCAGCAATCAGGGTGTTCGGTTCCACCGTGTCTCCGTCATTGACGTGGAGAATAGCGCCGTAAGTCACCGGATACCTTTCCCGTTCGCGGCCCTTGGTGCCGAGGATGCTGATTTCACCATTGCGATTCATGACAACCAGATTACCCTCACTATTCTTGACGCAGTGGAGATCCTGGAACTTGACCTCGCCGCCATGAAGGGTACGGATTTCCGCCTGCATAACGCTGCGGCTTGCCGTGCCGCCGATATGAAAGGTCCGCATGGTCAACTGGGTACCCGGCTCGCCGATGGACTGGGCGGCAATGATACCGACCGCCTCACCAATGTTGACCATGTGGCCGCGCCCGAGATCACGCCCATAACAGGAAACGCAAACGCCACGCCTTGAATTGCAGGTCAGTACCGAACGGATCATGACCCGGTCGATGCCGGCAAATTCGATGGTCTCAACCTTGTCCTCGGTGATCTCTTCTCCCGCCTTGACAATCGTTTCGCCGGTAAAGGGATCAATGATGTCCTCCAGGGCGACGCGACCAAGAATACGCTCACCGACCCGCTGGATGACCTCACCACCCTCAAACAGCGGTTCCGCCATGATGCCGTCCAGAGTGCCGCAATCGCGCTCCGTTATGGTGGAATCCTGGGCCACGTCAACCAGCCTCCTGGTCAGATACCCTGAGTTGGCCGTTTTCAGCGCAGTATCGGCCAAACCCTTACGGGCGCCGTGGGTTGAAATAAAATATTCAAGGACATTCAACCCTTCCCGAAAATTTGCCCGAATAGGAGACTCGATAATGGCACCGGATGGTTTGGCCATCAGGCCGCGCATACCGGCAAGCTGACGAATCTGATCCTTACTGCCGCGCGCTCCCGAGTCGGCCATGATGTAGATGGGATTGAAACTCGGCGTTTCAACGAGCTGCTTGTTCTGGTCACGCAGGTACTGAACCGACAGCTCCTTCATCATTTCCAGGGCAACATCATCAGTAGCCCTGGACCAGATATCGACTACCTTGTTGTATTTTTCACCGGAGGTGATCAGACCGTCGGCATACTGCTGCTCAACATCCATGACCTCGTTTTCCGATTTCGCCAGGATCTCCTCCTTGCTCACCGGAATCTGCATGTCATTGATGGAAATCGAAATCGCTGCCTGGGTGGCAAACTCATAGCCGATATCCTTCAAACGATCGGCCAGGATGACTGTTTCTTTGGTCCCAGCATGGCGGTAGGTGTAATCGATTAATTTGGCCAGGGCCTTTTTCTTCAGCACCTGATTGACGACGGAAAAAGGAAGAGACGGCGGCAACAGCTCTCCGATCAGGACACGACCGATGGTAGTGTCAACCAGCTCACCGTTGATGCGCACCTTCACCTTTGCCTGCAGATGGACTTCGCCATAGTCATAGGCGATGCGCGCCTCTTCGGGGGAGGAAAAAATCCTACCCTCACCTTTGGCAAACAATCGTTCCCTCGTCATGTAATAGAGACCGAGAACAATATCCTGACTGGGAATGATGATCGGTTCACCGTGGGCCGGGGAGAGGATGTTGTTGGTCGACATCATCAAAACCCGCGCCTCCATCTGCGCCTCCACCGTCAAAGGGACATGAACCGCCATCTGATCACCGTCAAAGTCGGCGTTAAACGCCGAACAGACAAGCGGATGCAGCTGAATAGCCTTGCCCTCGATCAGCACCGGCTCAAAAGCCTGCATACCGAGACGATGCAGGGTCGGCGCCCGGTTCAGGATGACCGGGTATTCAGTGACGACATCATCGAGGACATCCCAGACCTCTTTTGTTTCCTTTTCCACCATTTTCCGAGCACTTTTGATGGTGGTGACATGACCGAGCATCTCAAGCCTGTTGTAAATGAAAGGCTTGAAAAGCTCCAATGCCATCTTTTTCGGCAGGCCGCACTGGTGGAGACGAAGATGCGGACCGACGACAATAACGGTACGTCCGGAATAATCGACGCGCTTGCCGAGGAGATTCTGGCGGAAACGGCCCTGCTTGCCTTTCAGCATATCGCTTAAGGATTTCAATGGCCTTTTATTCGGCCCGGTAATGACCTTGCCGCGCCGACCGTTGTCGAACAGCACGTCCACCGCCTCCTGCAGCATCCTTTTTTCATTGCGGATGATGATCTCCGGCGCATCGAGTTCGAGCAAACGCTTTAAACGATTGTTGCGATTGATGACCCGCCGATAGAGATCATTGAGATCAGAGGTGGCGAAGCGACCGCCTTCGAGGGGAACGAGCGGACGAAGATCGGGCGGCAGTACTGGAATAACATCGAGTATCATCCATTCCGGCTTGTTGCCTGAGTCACGGAAGGCCTCGACGATATTGAGCCGCTTGGCCAGCTTTTTCCGTTTGGCCTCGGAGCCGGTCTGGCGCATTTCGTCGCGCAGTTTTTTGGACAGATCATCAAGATCGAGACTTTTCAGGATATCCTTGATGGCTGCTGCGCCGATGCCGACGGTGAATTTCCCAGGATATTCCTCCTTGCTCTGCCGGTATTGTTCTTCGGTGAGCAGGCTCCCGACCGGGATAGAGGGCTCATCCGAGCTGACCACGACATAGGAATCAAAGTAGAGAACCTTTTCCAACTCTTTCAAGGTCATGTCGCAGAGATTGCCGATCTTGCTCGGCAGACTCTTGAGAAACCAGATATGGGCCACCGGCGAGGCAAGTTCAATATGGCCGAGCCGTTCACGGCGGACCTTGGACTGGATGACCTCGACCCCGCATTTTTCACAGATGACGCCGCGGTGCTTCATCCTCTTGTATTTGCCGCAGTTGCACTCATAATCCTTTACCGGACCGAAAATTTTCGCACAGAACAGGCCATCGCGCTCCGGCTTGAAGGTGCGGTAATTGATCGTTTCCGGCTTTTTCACCTCTCCGTGCGACCAGTCGAGGATCTTTTCCGGCGAGGCGAGAGAAATCCGTACGGTATTAAATTTAAAAGGCTTTTTTTCATTCGTAAAAAAGCTGAACAGTTCTTCCACGGCACCACCCTTGTAAACAGTTATTCGTTTCGTCTCAGTCTGTTGAGGACGGAGCGCATCACATCAGGCGATTCGAGCAGCACGAGCTGATCCCGAATAGGATTCGGGTTTCACGACTATTCCAGCAGTTCCATGTCAAGACAAAGCCCCTGCAGCTCCTTGATGAGAACATGAAAGGACTCCGGCAGACCAGCTGTCAGGAAATTGTTGCCCTTGACGATTTTTTCATACATTTTCGTGCGCCCGGTGACATCGTCAGACTTCACGGTGAGAAATTCCTGCAACGTGTAGGCCGCCCCGTATGCCTCCATGGCCCACACCTCCATCTCGCCGAGTCGCTGCCCGCCGAACTGGGCCTTGCCGCCCAGCGGTTGCTGGGTCACGAGCGAATAGGGTCCGGTGGAACGGGCGTGAATCTTGTCATCAACCAAATGGTGAAGTTTCATGATATACATGGTGCCAACTGTAACCTGATTTTCAAACCTTTCGCCGGTCAATCCGTCATACAGTACGGACTGGCCCACCTCCTCGCAGCCGGCCTCGACCAGCATCTGACGGATCTCCGCCTCGGTGGCCCCATCGAACACCGGGGTGGCGATATGAATTCCCGACCCCATCTTACGTCCCATCACAAGGAGATCGTCATCACTGAGGCCATCAGTGAGTTCAGCATATTCGGAGGGTGAATAAATTTTCTGCAGCTTGGCCTTCAGAGCGGCAAGCTCCTTCTTTTCAGCCAAACGCTGAATCTGCTCTCCAAGCTGTTTGGCAGCCCGACCGAGATGGACCTCCAACACCTGGCCGATGTTCATACGCGACGGTACGCCGAGAGGGTTCAGCACGACGTCCACCGGCGTCCCGTCGGCGAAATAGGGCATATCCTCCTCCGGCAGGATCCGAGAGACGACACCCTTGTTTCCATGACGGCCGGCCATCTTATCGCCGACTGCCAGTTTGCGTTTGGTGGCGACATAGACCTTGACCATCTTGATGACGCCGGGCGGCAGGTCATCGCCCTTTTTCAGACGTTCGATGCGTGCCTTGTAGCGTTCGCTGACTTCCTCGACCTGCTTGTCGAAGCGATCAAAAAGCAGGTCGATTTCACCCTGGAGCCGATCGCGATTGGTAAAATCAATCCGTTTGATGTCCGCAAGTGCCATCTTTTCCAGAATATCCACGGTTATACGTCCACCTTCCTGGAGCAGCATATCGCCGTTTTTCCCCATGAACACCGAGGCGGCTTTTTCGGCAGCGAGAATCTCGGCCACGCTGTTTTTCACCGCTTTTTTCAGGCAGTTGACTTCGTCATCACGATCACGTTCGAGTCGGCGAACCTCCATTTTTTCAATGGCCAGGGTTCGCTCATCCTTTTCCACCCCTTTACGGGAAAAAACCTTGGCATCAATGACAACCCCCTCGACCCCTGGTGGGACGCGCAGTGAGGTATCTTTAACGTCGCCTGCTTTTTCACCGAAAATGGCCCGCAACAGCTTTTCCTCCGGTGACAGCTGAGTTTCCCCTTTGGGGGTAACTTTCCCCACCATGGTGTCACCGGGCTTGATTTCAGCGCCGATGCGGACCACTCCGCTTTCGTCGAGATTGCGGAGACTTTCCTCGCTAACGTTAGGAATATCACGGGTAATCTCTTCCTTGCCCAGCTTCGTATCCCGGGCCACTGTCTCGAAAACCTCGATGTGCAGGGATGTGTAGGTATCCTCGCGCAGCAGCTTTTCGCTGACCAGGATGGAATCCTCAAAGTTGAAGCCACGCCACGGCATAAAGGCGATGGTGACATTCTTGCCAAGGGCCAGCTCCCCCCTTTCGACCGCCGGCCCGTCAGCGAGGATCTCGTTTTTCACTACCCGTTGGCCGGGAAGGACCAGTGGGCGCTGGTTAAAGCAGGTGGACTGATTGGATTTCCGGTATTTGTCCAGCCGATACACGGCGATACCAGTATCAAAGCCATCGGTCCCCGGCTGATCATAACGGACGACGACCCGGTTGGCATCCACCTCCTCCACCACCCCATCGCCGCCGGCAAGCAGACAGACTCCGGAATCACAGGCGACCTTTCTTTCCATGCCCGTACCGATAATGGGCGTGGCGGTCCGCAGCAAGGGAACCCCCTGACGCTGCATGTTGGAGCCCATCAGGGCGCGGTTGGCGTCGTCGTTGTCAAGAAAGGGAATCATGGAGGCAGCAACGCTGACCAGCTGATTCGGCGAGACATCCATACAGGTCACCTTGTCGGCACTGGTCAGGACAACCTCGCCCTCTTCACGGGCAATAAAATTATCCGCCTGCAACACGCCGTTTTCATCCACTTTGGCTATGGCCGGGACAAAAACCTCATTTTTTTCCCGTAAGGCGGACATATAAACGACCTCATCGGTCACCCGTCGATTGACGACCCTGCGGTACGGTGTTTCAATAAAGCCATACTCATTGACTTTGGCAAAGCCGGCCAGTGAAACGATCAGACCGATATTCGGACCTTCCGGTGTTTCAACCGGGCAAATTCTTCCATAATGGGTCGGATGAACGTCGCGCACTTCGAACCCGGCGCGTTCACGGGAGAGACCACCCGGACCGAGGGCGCTCAGTCTTCTTTTGTGGGTGACCTCGGAAAGCGGATTGGTCTGGTCCATGAACTGGGAAAGCTGGCTGGTGCCGAAAAATTCCTTGATGGCAGCGGTAATTGGCTTCGGATTGATAAGGTCGTGGGGCATCAGGGTTTCGACTTCCTGCAGGCTCATCCGTTCACGGATAGCCCGCTCCATCCGCACCAGCCCCATCCTGTATTGATTTTCAACCAGTTCACCGACGGTACGCACCCTTCTGTTGCCAAGATGATCGATGTCATCAATCGGCCCCTGCGAATCCTTCAGACGAAGCAGGTATTTAACCGACTCCATGATATCTTCACGGGTGAGTGTCCGGGTTTCAATCGGAGTATCGAGGCCGAGCTTAGCGTTAATCTTGAAACGACCAACCTCAGACAAATCATAGGTATCCGGGTTAAAAAAAAGATTTTCAAAAAATTTGACGGCCACCTCGGCTGTAGGCGGGCTGCTCGGCCGCAACCGACGATAAATCTCGAGCAGAGCTTCATCTGCAGATTCTGCCTTGTCCAGGGCCAGCGTCTTACGGAAGGCGTCACTAACCTTGATTCCGTCAATAAAGAGGGTCTCCATGGACTGTACGCCAGCCTGACGAATCTCCTCCAGCACCGACTCGGTAATCTCAACATTGCAGGGAAGAATGACTTCGCCGGTGGCCGGATGGACGATATCTTCGGCTACAAACTGACCAATGAGTGTTTCGGGCTCAACTTCGAGAACTTTAATCCCGGCTTCCTGGAGACGGCTGGCCAGGGCCTTACCGATTTTACGGTTCTGTTTGGCAAGGATTTCACCGGTTTCCGGATGAATCAGATCATGAGGAGCACGGTGACCCACCACCATGGCAGCCACGAATTTTTTAAAAATCTTACCTTCGTGAAAGGAGATCTTTTCGGTGTCATAAAAATAGCGCAGCAGTTCCGCCCCGTTGTATCCCAGCGCCTTCAGCAGGGTACTGACCGGGAATTTCCGCCGGCGGTCGATACGCACATGGAGGATGTCCTTTGCATCAAACTCAAGGTCAACCCAGGATCCACGGACGGGGATAATGCGGGCTGAATAGAGCAGTTTGCCACCCGAATGGGTCTTGCCGCCATCATGGGCGTAGAAAAGGCCGGGTGAACGTTGCAACTGACTGACGATGACCCGTTCAGTGCCGTTGATGACAAAGACACCGGCCTTGGTCATCAGGGGGATGGAACCGAGATAAACCGACTGCTCCTTGATGTCCCGGATGTTTTTGACATCGGTTTCCGGATCGATATCGTAGGTAACGAGGCGAACGGTGATTTTAATCGGCACTTCATAGGTCATGCCCCGCTCAACGCACTCCTCTACCGTATATTTTGGTTCGCCAAAGTGATAACGAACAAATTCCAGCGTACAGAGTCCATTAAAATCTTGAATCGGAAAAACTGATTTGTATATTGCCTGTAAACCCGAATCTTCACGCTCATCAGGATCAACATCGATCTGCAGAAATTTTTCATAGGAGACCCTCTGCATATCAATCAGATGTGGTTTTTCTATTACTTCGCCGATTTTCGCAAAACTTTTCCTGACTATTTTATTAACCTTCATTCAGTTATGCCCTCGCCTTCAAACTGGCTCTCGGTTTATTCGCCATGTTTCCCGGGGTAAACAGGTCAACAGTACGCTGGGGTGGAAAACGCAATATAACGCTACGGGGATTTTGGCCCCCGCAGCGTTATATTCAGCGCATCTGGCAGGTCTTCGACTGCAGAGGAAGACCGTATCTATGCAGCTTTTTCAGCCAGCCATTTACTTGATCTCAACCGTTCCACCGGCAGCTTCGATCTTGGCCTTGATATCTTCGGCCTCTGCCTTGGAGACACCTTCCTTAACCGGGGAAGGGGCACCTTCGACCAGATCCTTGGCCTCTTTCAGACCAAGGGAGGTAATGGCACGAACCTCTTTGATAACACCAATTTTCTTATCACCGGCAGTTACCAGGATAACATCGAATTCGGTTTTCTCCTCCACCGGTTCAGCGGCCGCTGCTACCGGACCAGCGGCGGCAACCGCAACAGGAGCAGCTGCAGACACACCGAATTTTTCTTCCATCTCCTTGACGAGCTCGGAAAGCTCAAGAACGGTCATATTGGCGATAAAGTTAATGACATCATCTTTCGTTACAGACATTTATCCATCCTCCATAAAAAATCATGCTGTTGTAATATCAGTTGTTTTCCTGTTCTTTTTTGTCTTTGAGAGCCAGGAGGGCATAGAGCAGGCTTTGCGGTATTGCACTGAGCACACGGACAAAGCTGGTCGGTACGGCATTCATGACGGAAAGCAAAGTGGCCAGCATGACCTCCTTGCTCGGCAGAGACGACAATGCCTTCAAGTCATCGGCGCTCAGCGCCTTCCCTTCAAGAACGCCTCCCCTGAGAATCAGTTCGGGGTGGCTTTTGACAAATTCCGTCAGAATTTTTGCCGGAGCAACCGGGTCCGCATAGGATACCGTTACCGCCGTGGTCCCTTTAAGATGATCAGACATGACCTCAAAAGGGGTTCCTTGAACCGCTCTCCGGAGCAAGGTGTTTTTTGCAACACGGATCTCGGCGTTATTCTTCTTTAGCTCACGCCGCAGCTCTTCAAAGGTTTTTACGGTGAGCCCTCGATAATCAGCGACAACGGCAAATTTTGCCTTGTCGAATTTGCCGCTGAGCTCGGCAACTACCGAGGCTTTTTCATCACGATTCAATGTCCTACCTCCTTAACTCACACATCGCGTCTTTGACTCACCATGCCGGAGCATGACGTCCACGCTACTCCGGCAGACTCTGATTAAGCTTATTGACACCAATAAGCCCTGGGAAATAAAAGCAGTTGAGGTCGATCAGGACAGACAAGTGATGTTATCCACTCTCCGCGGAATAGAGGACAACTGACATCAGCACGAAATTGTACGGTGACACACTTGTTTTTTTCGTTGCGAAGGCAACGTCTTGTCTCGGCAGGCCTGCAACTGCGTTTAAACCGTGGTACCTGCTGTCTTCGACATCACTACTACTGTTATGAAAAACGGCAACGCGGAGCAGGTCCACGTTCCGGGGCACCGGGAACTACGCCTGTTTAACCAGGACACGAAGCTCCATGGGATCGATTTTAAAACCAGGTCCCATGGTACTTGTTACACTTACACCTCGCAAATAAATACCCTTCGATGACGAGGGTTTCAATTGCATGATTTTGTCGATAAATGCGAGCAGATTTTCCTGGATTTTCTGGGCACCGAACGAAGCCTTGCCGATCATGGCATGAACTATGCCTGCCTTATCGACCTTGAAGTCCACCTTGCCTGATTTGATATCATTGACGACACGTCCGACATCAAAGGTAACAGTGCCGAGCTTGGCGTTCGGCATCAGTCCGCGCGGCCCAAGGACACGGCCGATCTTACCGACTGTCCCCATCATGTCAGGGGTGGCGATTGTACGATCAAACTCAAGCCAGCCCGATTGAATTTTTTCAACAAATTCATCTCCACCGGCATAGTCGGCACCGGCATCAAGGGCCTCTTTCACCTTGTCACCTTTGGCGAACACGAGCACACGTTCCGTCTTGCCGGTGCCATTGGGCAGAACAACCGTACTGCGCACCATCTGATCGGCATGACGCGGGTCGACGCCAAGTTTCACGGCGACATCAATCGACTCGTCAAAGGTCGCATAACGAACTTTCAACAAGGTTTCAACCGCCTCAGGCAATGTATATGTTTTAGTGCGATCGAGATTCGCGACAGAATTGCGATATTTTTTTCCTCTTTTTGCCATGGCTGCACCCTTGATTTATCTCAGTCGACAATTGTTATGCCGCAACTTTTAGCTGTTCCGGCAATTATTCTCATCGCCGCATCGACATCATACGCATTAAGATCTGGCATTTTCAGTTCAGCAATCTCTCTGATCTGATCCTGCGAAATGGTGGCGATACGATCTTTTTTCGGATTACTGGAGCCCCCCTTCAGCCCGAGTTTTTTAAACAGCAGGACTGAAGCCGGTGGGGTTTTCGTAATGAAGGTGAAGGAGCGGTCTGCATAGACAGTAATCACCACCGGGATGATCATATCCCCTTCATTCTGGGTTCTGGCGTTGAAGGCCTTACAGAACTCCATGATATTGACACCATGCTGGCCGAGCGCAGGTCCGACCGGAGGGGAAGGATTAGCCTTGCCGGCTGGAATCTGCAACTTTATATAACCGGTTATCTTTTTTGCCATTGTTTTCTCCTAACTCAAAATGAAGCAGTACTACCCGTTATCCTTCAAGCCATCCGGTCAGCGGGTATCACCCCTTGGAAACCTGAATATATTCAAGTTCCACCGGTGTCTCTCTGCCAAAGATACTCACCATAACACGCACCCTGCCCTTATCCGGGTAAACCGTTTCAATAACACCCTGGAAATTGGAAAAGGGCCCATCAATAACCCGGACCACATCACCGACATCATAGCTCACTTTCGGTTTCGGCTTTACCGCGCCATCCTTGATGCGGCCGATAATCTTCATCGCCTCCTGCTCAGTAAGAGGTTCAGGGTGTAGATCATTGCCCACAAAACCGGTCACTTTCGGGGTATCACGAACCGTATGCCACGTCGCATCATTGAGATCGACATTGAGCAGAATATAGCCGGGGAAGAATTTACGAGATGAGGTTTTCTTGGAGCCCTTGATCATCTCGACAACCTGCTCGGTTGGGACAAGGATCTCACCGAACATATCTTCCTGTCCGGCTTTTTTGATTCGCTCCTGCATCGCCGTTTTTACCTTTTCCTCAAATCCGGAATAGGTATGCAGTATGTACCACGCTCTCGCCATTTTATTTCCAGCTAATTCGTAAAAGTTGTCGTAAACAGCTATTTAATAATCAATCCAATCAATTTCCCGAGAATCAGGTCAACAGCCCCGAGATAAAAGGAAACCAGGCAGACCAGCACGACAACGACACCGGTAGTGGCAAAGGTATGCTTCTTATCGGGCCAGGCAACCTTGGTGAATTCAGTTTTCACCTCACCAGCAAATATCTTGATTTGGCCAAGATCAAATCGGGGTTTCGGATTCTCATCCGATTTTTTCCCTTCTATTTGATCTTTGGAGTTTTTCTCAGCCTTATTGCTTGCCATGGCGCTCCAGCACTCCGGAAATTCATAAAAACAAAAGAATGCCTCGCTAAATGATTCTTTAACGAAGCATTCATTTTTCTGGCAGGCCAGGAGGGACTCGAACCCCCAACTTCCGGATTTGGAGTCCGGCGCTCTACCATTAGAGCTACTGGCCTCTATTACTTACGCGTTTCTTTGTGCAGGGTATGGGTCTTACAAAAACGACAATATTTCTTGAACTCAAGCTTCTGAGGAGTTGAGCGTTTATTTTTTGTCGTCGTGTAATTTCGCTGCTTGCACTCGGAGCATCCAAGAGTAATGATATCTCTCATAAAATAACTCGTTTGTCTCTTATTCGATTATCTCGTTAATGACACCGGCGCCCACCGTGCGACCGCCCTCGCGAATGGCAAAGCGCAACCCCGCCTCCATGGCGATCGGCGTAATCAGGGCGCCTTCTATCGTCACATTGTCACCCGGCATGACCATCTCCACCCCCTCCGGCAGCGTGACGATGCCCGTCACGTCCGTGGTCCGGAAATAAAACTGGGGTCGGTAGCCATTGAAGAACGGCGTGTGGCGGCCACCCTCTTCCTTGGTCAGAATGTAGCACTCCGCCTTGAATTTGACATGCGGGGTGATGCTCTTCGGCGCCGCCAGAACCTGGCCGCGCTCAATCTCCTCACGCTTGGTGCCGCGCAGCAGGATACCTACGTTATCACCGGCCTGACCCTGGTCCAGGATCTTCCGAAACATCTCAACACCGGTTACCGTCGTCTTCTGGGTGGTCCGGATTCCGACGATCTCAACCTCATCGCCAACCTTCACAATGCCTCGCTCAATTCGACCGGTTGCCACCGTGCCACGACCGGAAATTGAAAAAACGTCTTCAACCGGCATCAGGAATGGCTTGTCGATGTCACGCTCGGGCTGCGGCACAAAAGTATCCACCGCCGCCATCAGATCCCAGATGCATTTCGATGCCTCCGGATCAGCAGGATTTTCCAGCGCCTTCAGGGCGCTGCCCTGGATGATCGGCGTGTCATCGCCGGGAAACTCATACTTGCTCAGCAGCTCGCGAAGCTCCATGTCAACCAGCTCGATCAGCTCGGCGTCGTCTACCATATCGCACTTGTTCAGAAAAACAACGATCGCCGGTACTCCGACCTGACGAGCCAGCAGAATGTGCTCACGGGTCTGCGGCATCGGACCGTCATCCGCACCAACCACCAGAATCGCTCCATCCATCTGAGCAGCACCGGTGATCATATTCTTGATATAGTCGGCATGGCCCGGACAGTCCACATGCGCATAATGCCGATTATCCGTCTCATACTCAACGTGAGCGGTGGCGATGGTGATACCGCGCTCTTTCTCCTCCGGAGCCTTGTCGATCTCACTGAAATCGGTCTTCTTGGCGTACCCCTTGGTGGCCAGAACCTGGGTGATTGCTGCTGTCAGCGTCGTTTTCCCGTGATCGATATGACCAATGGTGCCGATATTTACATGGGGCTTTTTACGTTCAAACTTTTCCTTTGCCATGTCCAATCTCCTCAGACAGATTTACTTTTTTCAGGCGACAGGCCCATAGTGCACTTTCAAAATAAATGGAGCTCACGATCGGACTTGAACCGATGGCCTCTTCCTTACCAAGGAAGTGCTCTGCCTGCTGAGCTACGTGAGCGCGTTCCTGCTTACTGCTTTTTTTTGCCAACTATAATAATGGAGCGGGAAACGGGTCTCGAACCCGCAACCCTCAGCTTGGAAGGCTGATGCTCTACCAATTGAGCTATTCCCGCCTCTTCGGAGTTTTGTTGCGGCCCGCTTACGCACCGTCACTTATGAAGATGGTGGAGGGGGGAGGATTCGAACCTCCGAAGGCATCGCCGACAGATTTACAGTCTGTTCCCTTTGGCCGCTCGGGAACCCCTCCAAAATGAATACGAAAGCTGCTTATATAACAGCAAATCGTCCTCTTTTTCAATATTTTTTTTCCCCATCAGCCGCTGGAGCTGGCGATGGGACTCGAACCCGCAACCTGCTGATTACAAATCAGCTGCTCTACCGATTGAGCTACGCCAGCATCAATACGACAGGAAAATCAGAGCACTTTAATTGTCTCGCCGGCAAATTGCAACATGTTTTTCATGCAATTCAAAAAAATTGCCGGCAGGGAGCTGATACAGCCCGACTGCCGGCAATTTATTCAGGGCTGAGCCAACAGCAATCGCACGCCTTGACTATGAGCAGCGCGATTACCGACACCTTGCCGTTTGTGTTGCCGGAATTCACCAATCTCCAGCGCCCGGGTGCAACGACCTCACTCCCTGTGACAAGTGGCCTGCGCCGAAAACTGAAACATGTATCAACGAGGAACTCCGGCACAAAATGAACCATCAGAACAACAGGCGCATTCGCCAACGCAGATTATTTTCAACAATTCCCTGCGCCGCAAACGCCCTTTACCAGCTTGCAATTACGCCTGCTCTTTTTTGGCAACGAACTGGCTTTCACGGTAAATCTCGAAAGCCATGGCAAAGGTCCGGTAAACCATGTGCGCAAATTTCGTATACGGCATGTAGAGAAAAAGCATCAGTACCGATACAAGATGCAAATAATAAAAGAAGTAGGCAAGAACTGGTACTCCGACAAGTCGAGCCAACTCAGCACCCAGACCGGTCACGCCGACGGCCATGATTTCCCAGATCAAAAACCAATCATAAAAAGACCCGCTTGTCCCAGATTCCGCCTCAGCGGCCGCACGATTGGACCAGAGGACTCCGATCCCGAAAATCAAGGCGATCGCCGCTATATTGGCAACGATTTTCACCGGATTCATCAGACTCATGGGCCCATGCAACTCCGGAAAGAAGATGCCAAGGACATCCTGGGTAAACGCACTGTAAGCCGTGACAAAAAGTAACGCAATAAAGGATAGCAACAGCGGCAGATGGCCTGTCACTCGGTTTGCATTTGTTCCACATTCGCGAAAACGGCTGTGAGCAAGGATCTCCTTCACAGCGGGGACCAGAAACATCTGGATAAACTGAGGGATGGAAGGACGGTACAGGTGATTGACGTTATACTGCTCTTCCATCGCCTTCCACATTGCCGATACCCCTCGATAGGAGGAATAGACAGCAAGGGCGGCTGCCGGCACCATAATGGCGTCGATAAAGGCAACATTTTTGGTCAGCCAGGGCCAATCCCAGTGACCAAAAAAATGTCCGAAACCGTAAGCCTTCAGATCCTCGGCGGATATAACATGCATACCACCGGAAATAAACCACATCACCAGTACGATCAGGGCCGGAATCCCGATGATGAGCGGCAGATTTTTCGCGCTGCTTACCATTTTTGCCAGTCCGGCGGGAAAGCCATAATGCGTATAGGCATACGCACGAATGGCACCAAGCACATCACCAGGCTTCGCGCCGCGCGGACAATAGGCGGTACAGTCACCGCACTGATGACAGAGCATGACATCAGGATCGGCAATCAACTTATCCTTGAGACCCCACTGTGCCCAGATCATCTCCTTACGAGGAAAAGGCTTGCCGTCCTTGGAAAGAGGACAGACAACGGAGCAGGTGGCGCACTGATAACATTTTTTCAGTGTATCCCCGCCGGCACTTTTCATATACTTTATGAAGTCTAAATCAGGATTTACCTTCATCTCTTTTCTCCTTTCGTGGTTATTTTTCAATAACCGGTACAGAATAACCGGTGTGTCAACAGACTAAACCGGGGACCTTGAGGAGCCGTCAAAAAATCACCTGGTCGCCACTATTTCTAACGAAGCAGCTGATTATACCGATTCGTACAGGCAAATAACCATGTAATTTTTTTTGTAGCGGCTTAATGGATATGAAAAGTCGTCCGACAGCAAAGGAGCTGCCGGACGACAGACGCAACATTACTTAATACCCCTTGAAAGGATTGGGACCAAGCTCGATGATCGACTCAACAAACTCGTTGACAATCTCCGGAACCTTATCATAATCAGTGATGGCGATCTGCCGCACTGCACACCGTTCCGGCTCCAGACCGAGGCTGCCCAGGGTTTCGCCGATATTTTCCATGCGGCGGTTGGCGATCTCGCTGCCCTTGACAAAATGACACTGATAATCGTCACCATATTTGCAACCAAGGAGAATGGCGCCGTCCATGCCGGAGGACAGAGCATCCTTGATCCAGGCCATATTGACAGAACCGAGGCAGCGCACTGGCACAAAACGAACGAGGGCGTTCAATGAATGTTTGCGCATCGCCGCCATATCGAGGGCCGGGTAAGCATCATTTTCACAGACCAAGGCCAGCACCCGCAGTTTGTCCTCGTCATCGTCCGGAACCTCGATAGCCTTGATCATCGAGCCGATCATATCGATATTGTAGTTCTTAAAACCGATGATGCGTTCGGGGCAAGCACCCATGCAGGTACCACAGCGCCGGCAGCGGGTGGGATTCGGTTTCGGCGTGCCTTTCTCATCGTCGTCAAGGGCGCCGAAGGGGCACTCTTCCGTACAACGCTTGCACTGTGTACAACGCTGGAAGAAAAACTCAGGGAAGGTCTGATCACCTGAACGGGGATGCACCGCCATGCCCCGATCAGCACATTCCATGGCCTGAATGGCCTTGAGAGCTGCGCCGGTCGCGTCATCGATGGTCTCATCCATGGGCATCGCCTTCCGCACACCACCGCAGGTGTATATGCCGGTGCGGCGAGTCTCGTACGGAAAGCAGATAAAATGGGAATCTGCATAACCGTCAAAGAGATCGAGATCAAGGAAGGCCGGTCCCTGCCGATAAGCGAGGTTGATCGACCATTCATCACGGGTGGTCGGCACCATGCCGGCAGCAAGCACAACAAGATCAACATCAAGATTGAGATCCTGACCAAGGAGGGTATCCTTGGCTTCAACTGTACAGCCGCTGCCGGTCGGGGTCACCTTTGTCACGGTGGCCTTGGTCAGGAAAATGCCGTCATCCTGCTGAATGCCCTTGTAGAACATCTCCATGTTGCCCGGAGTGCGCATGTGCTGATAGAGGATGTAGGCCTTGGCGTCCGCATTGGCCTCGCGGACATATTTGGCCTGCTTCAGAGCCACCATGCTGGTGACGGAGTTGGCATAAGGGAAGTCCATGTCATGGGCCTCCCCTCCGGGGCTCTGGACAAAGGCGACGGATTTGACACCGGCCAGTTTGCCTTCCTTGGCCATCTTTTCAAATTCGGCGTTGGTCACCACCCTGTCACTGTCTTTATAGGCCAGGTGCTCATACTCACTGACATCCGCAGGCACCCAGCCGGTTGCCAGAATGACTGCGCCGAATTTCTCACCGTCGGGATTGTTCTCCATGTAGTTCTTCAGCCCGGTATTGGGGTCCTCCATTTCACCCTTCATGATCTTGTCCTGCTGATCAACGGTGACGCGTTGCGGGGCATCCCATTCCGTTTTGGTTCCCGCAGCCTTTAGGGTGACCGTGAAATCGCCGGGGGCACCGCTGATACGAGCGACCTCGGTTGCGGTCCTGACGGTGATTTTGCTGTCCGCCTGAACCTCAGCAATCAGAGCGCCGATGGTCGGTTCCTCAAGGCTGGCGTAAGGGGCTTTCGTGGGAAACTGTTTTACCCAGCCAAGGGCCTTGCCGCCAAGTTTATCCGTCTTTTCAACGATGGTTACCTCGTAGCCTGACTTGGCGGCCTCTTTGGCAGCAGTCAGTCCGGCAATACCGCCACCCATGACCAGAATCTTCCGGGTAAAGGTGTCAAGCTTGAACGGCACCGGCATATCGGTTTTTTTCGCCTGGACGCAGGCCATGCGGACATAGTCCTGGGCAACCTCGGTGTAATACTCAGTGATCGTTGCCTCGTCACGCTTGTCGGAAGGCTGCTCCTTGCACCAGGCAGCCTGTTCACGGATATTGCCGCGAATGGTAATTGTGTCGTCGCCGAAATTGAATTCATCCTGCATGACGCGTGGAGAGCAGGCGCAGACAACAATGACATTGACCCCGTCATTGTTGATATCGTCCTGAATCATCTGGCGGCCGGCTGTGCCGCAGAGGGCCTCATGGGTTTTGGCCTGCATGCCGTTTGAGGCAGCCGCCTTTTTCAAGGCCTCGATGTCAAGGGCCTCACCGATACCACATCCTGTGCAAATATATGCACCATATTTCTTATCCATTAACCTTCCTCCTACTTCGCGGCTTGAATTGCTTTCAGGGCTGCGGCGGTCGCGCTCTGGGCGCTGGTTACGACATCAGCAGCTTTTTTGGCGCATCCGGCGGAAAATATGCCTTTCCCCTCATCACCAACAACAAATCCATTGCTGTCAACGCTCAGGCCCAGCGCAGCCGCCTGCGACTTAATCGCGGGTTCCATGCCGGTGGCCAGAATGCAGAGATCAACAGCCTGACGGACTTTGTCGCCGGTCACGGCATTTTCGGCTACGACGGTGACGCCATCTGCCTCAGGGATGATATCGGCAACCTTGCCCTTGATGAAATGGGTATTGGGGTCAGACATCAGCTTTTCCCGGAACTTCTCATACTTGCCCGGGGTGCGCAGATCAATGTAGAAGACATAAATCGGCGCCTGAGGATAGCGTTCACGGATATAGGTGATCTGCTTCATGGATGCCATGCAACAGATATATGAACAATATTCGAGGTGATTTTCGTCGCGGCTGCCGGCGCACTGGACAAAGGCGAAACTCTTGGGTTCTTTGTTGTCGCCGGGTCGGAGGATTTGTCCGCTGGTTGGACCGTTTGGTGCGGCAAGCCGCTCCATCTGCATATTGGTGATGATGGCGTCGCTCTCATTGTACTTGAGATTCGTCATCTTCGTGGGGTCATACGGATTCCATCCGGTGGCAAAGACAATGGACGAAACATTGAGGGTGAATGTCTTGCTCTCCATTTCCGTGTCGATGGCGTCGTACTTGCAGGCTTCCTTGATTTTTGCCAGGCTGTCAGCACTGCACGCCGACTTGTCAAGCACATACTTCATGGGAAAGGACATTTCGTGGGGCCGATAGATGGCCTTGGTTTTCGCCATCCCAAAGTTAAAATCATCAAGCCGCTCTTCGGCACAGACATCAGCGCAGACGCCGCAACCGGTACAGTTGTTGTTGACATATCGGGGAGTGGTTTCGCAGGTGACTTCATACTGGCCGGCGGATCCGCTAATACTCTTTATAGTCGTCAGGGTGTACATGCGGATTCTGCGGTTATTTTTGACTCGTTTGAAATTGATCTCAAGTCCGCAGGAAGGCGGACACAGTTTGGGGAAATACTGATTAAGCTGAGCAACGCGGCCTCCCAGGTAGGGGTTTTTCTCGATCAGAAAAACATCTTTCCCAACCTCCGCGGCTTCCAGGGCAGCTGTTAAACCGCTGATGCCGCCACCAACGACCAGCACTGCTCCTGTTCCGGATGCACTCTGTTCTGTCATGCCACTCCTCCATTAGTAGGGGTTATGTTTGAAAGTTTTAAGTGTTAAGATTTCAGTTTTCGCCAGTTCAAGACCTGAAGGTGCAACAACTTCGGGGCAAAACCGAAATCTTAACACTTAACGGAAATTGATGGTTTCTTCATTTACCAGAAAGTTTTTCGCAAAGCAACGTTCCATGGAAAGTCGATGATTTTTTCTCGATTTCCGGCTCCCCATACTAAAATCTCCAGGCACCTCGATCAGGTACCTGGAGATTTTATTTTTCAAAACGTGAATCAGTCAGTGGATATTAGATCCACGGATCGGTCTCAACGATATTGATACAGTTGACCTTCTCGCACTTCCACTCTTTGGTGTTCGGGTCAAAGGTGGAGTTGACGAATACCTTCCAGTTCTCGTCATCACAGGTCGGGTAGTCTGACCGGTAGTAGAAGCCCGGGTAACGGCTCTCTTTCCGGAACTCGATGTGGCGGATGTGGGCCTCTACACACCAGATGCGGTGGTAGTTCTCCCAGGCGCGCATCAACTCATGCAGGTCACCGGCTGCCATAAGCTCGGCATCCTCACGCAGCATGCGGAGCAGATCGAGGCAGATGTTGAGCAGTTTGCCGGAGGTCATGTAGTAGGTCGCGACACCACCGCCGTACTCGTCGGTGGCCTTCATCAGACGCATCATGATGCCGGCCGGCTTGCAGTAGTTGGGGTTAACGTTGGCAGCGGTTGATGCGCCGACATGCTCGAGGTAACGTTTGACCGGTGCGTAGATCTCGTCAGCCAGTTCCTGAGCAGTCTGTTTCAGCTCAGGCTTAAAAGAAGCATTGTCACGGCAGAATTTCACCATCTGCTTGGCAACAATACGACCCTCGGCATGGGAACCGGAGGAGAACTTATGGCCGGAGGCGCCAACGCCGTCACCGGCGGTGAAGAGACCGTCAACGGTGGTCATCCTGTTGTAGCCCCATTTATACTGATGGGAACGGGGACCATCGACAGTCGGGACCCAGTCTTCGTTCGGACCGGAGGTCCAGATACCGCAGCAGCCGGAGTGGGAACCGAGCATGTAGGGTTCGGTCGGCATGATCTCAGAACCAACCTTCTCAGGCTCGATGTTCATACCGGCCCAGAGACCGGCCTGACCAACGGACATATCAAGAAAGTCTTCCCAGGCCTCAGACTCAAGGTGTTTCCAGAACTTCTTCACTTCCTTCTCGTCCATGCCTTTGGCACGACGCTCGTCAAGGAAGGCGTTCAGGGCAACGTCGGTGGCCATGTAGATCGGACCGCGGCCGGCCTTCAGCTCGTTCAGCATCAGGTGGTTACGCAGACAGGTCGGGGTAACGGCAGACTGGCCATAGGGCATGAACTTGGAAAGCTCTTCCTTGACCGCATCGCTGTTGGCATAGAACTCACCGAGACCGTTCTGTACTTTGGCTTTGAAGAGGAGGAACCATGCACCAACCGGACCGTAACCGTCTTTGAAGCGGGCCGGGGTGAAACGGTTTTCCATCATGGTCAGGGTGGCGCCTACCTGAGCACACATGGTGTAGGTGGAGCCGGCGTTCCATACCGGGTACCAGGCGCGGCCCTTGCCCTCACCGGTGGAACGCGGACGGAAGATGTTTACCGCACCGCCGCAGGCAACCAGAGCGGCTTTGCATTTGAAAACGTGAACCTTGTTTTCACGGGTGGAGAAACCAACCGCACCGGCGATCTGGTTCGGTTTGTTCTTGTCAAGCAGCATCTTGACGATGAAGACGCGCTCCAGACAGTTCTCTTCGCCGAGAGCGGTCTTGGCCGGCTCGGCAACGATGCATTTGTAAGACTCACCGTTGATCATGATCTGCCACTTACCGGTACGCACCGGCTCACCGCCTTCGCGCAGGGTCGGGGCGGGTTTGGCGCCATCGAGGTTGTTGCCGTCGGCGTCTTTCTTCCAGATCGGCAGGCCCCACTCCTCAAACAGTTTAACGGACTCGTCAACGTGACGGCCGAGGTCATAGATGAGGTCTTCGCGGACAACGCCCATCAGGTCGTTACGAACCATCTTTACATAGTTCTCAATGGGGTTTGAGCCAATGTAGGTGTTGATGGCGGACAGCCCCTGGGCAACGGCGCCGGAACGCTCCATAGAGGCCTTGTCGCAGAGGAGAATCTTCATGCCTTCAGGAGCCCATTTCTTGATCTCGAATGCGCAGCCGCAGGCAGCCATACCGCCGCCAACGATCAGAATGTCACACTCATGCTCCTTGATTTCCGGGTTTGCAACGGCAGGCAGTTCGCCAAGTGGCTTATTCGGTAATGCCATATTCTATCTCCTTAAAATAGACTGGGTTAACAGTGAACCGTAACTGACAGATCTGGTTACTTCGCAAGTTTGGTCGGCTGGGGCAGCGAGGTCTCGAGGAGCAGACACTCGTCATCCAGGTTGGCGCCTTTCTGGCCGACATAGGCATTGGCAGCACCTTCAGCGGTGGTACGGATCGGGAACTTGAAGCGCTTGATGTTGCCGTTTCGGAATTTAACCGTCCACATGATGGAATCAGAGCTTCTCATCGGATGAACCTGGCCACCCATCGGTACGAAGTCATCATAACCGCGAACGGCAATGGCACCCTGGGGGCAGATCTTGACGCATGAGTAGCATTCCCAGCATGCATCCGGCTCCTGATTGTAGGCCCGCATCTCCTCTTTGTTGAGAACCATCAGGTCGTTGGGGCAGATGTACATACATGCTGTTTTGTCACCACCCTTGCAACCGTCACACTTGGAAGGATCTACATAGCTTGGCATTAATTTACCTCCTCAATTGGGTTGATTAGTTTGATTCCACGAAATGCGAAATCGGTTTTTTTATTGTACCTGAGTAAAACCACCGTCAAAAAAGCCTCGTGCCAAAAAATGAGGGGTCACTCATTTTCTGATCATCTGTTCTATAAATTTTCGCCCTCCAAATGTCAAGAAAAAAAGTCTGACGCAATTTCCACTTTTTTCGACGCACTCCGTCCTTGTTTTTTTCAGTTTGACAAGCGTGGCCGGGATGGTTACCTTCAGCGCAATTGTGCAAGAACACAAAACCCCCCACCCCTCCTGACAGCAGAGGAATGACAATGACGGACACGGAAAAAAACCTCTTCGGGTACGAAAAAAACCCCTCTAATATTCTGCCGCAGAAATACACCCTGGACAGCAAGATCAGATTCCGCTGCCACCCCGGTGTTTCCTGCTTTACCGCCTGCTGCGGCAATATCAATATCATCCTCACTCCCTTTGACATTCTCCGCCTGCGCCGTTATCTCAACCTGCCGGCTTCTGAGTTTCTGCTCAGATTCACAACTCCGATCTACATTGAGAAGACCGATATGCCCGGGGTTAAGTTACTGCTTGATGAAAATGGCCGGTGCCCCTTTGTTACAGATGAAGGATGCACCATCTATCCGGAACGCCCTTCCGCCTGTCGCTATTATCCGGTCGGCATGGCGAATTTTCATGAAGGTGGGGAAGAGGGGGTGGAGTCGGAGCGATTCTTCTTTCTGGTCAAAGAACCCCACTGCAAAGGACACGAAGAAGATAAAGAGTGGACCATCCGCGAGTGGCGGGAAGATCAGGGCGTTGACGTCTGCGACGACATGAACCGGGAGTGGATGGAGCTGGTCATGCGCCGCAAATCCTTCGGTCATCAGGCTACTCTCAGCGAAGAGGCCAAGAAGATTTTTTTCATGGTCAGCACCGATCTCGACAAATTCCGCCATTTTATCTTCAACAGCTCTTTCCTCGACACTTATGATATCGACCAGGCCATTCTGGACACAATCAGGGAAGACGACATCGCCCTCCTGCAATTCTCCTATAAATATCTGGCCTCATCGCTGTTCGGCACCAATGACCTCAGGATCAGGGAAGAGAAGATAAAGGCCAAGGCGGCGCAGATGCAGGAAAAACGCAAGGAAAAGGAACAGGAGGCGATCCGCACCTTTGAGGAATTGAAGGCGGAACGAGACCGCATGCAGGCGGAGCTGGAAAAAAAGAAAAAGAAGTGAACGACGGTGACGAAAGCCGTGATCAACAGATCAACAAGCCCCGGCAACATTTGAATGGCGGGGCTTGCGTCATTTGCGGCGGACCAAATCCCCTTTCTCAATCCCCCCATGACCAGCGATTCGTTTTTGCAGACCTAAACGATCGACCAGGCGAGCCACCGCCGGGGGCACCAGATGTCGCCACGCCTCATTGGCAGCCACTCTCGCCCGGATAACCCGCGCGGACAACCCCTTGTCAGCCAGCGATTTACGCCAGAGGATCTCGGTGGTTAGTCCAAGCTGCCGAAACATCTGCAACTTCTTTTCACCCCACCCATCATAAATTGACAGAAAAAAAACAGCGTCCAGCGGCACGTAGTAGCGATAGAGATTCGGAAAATTGACAGGAAAAGGGACAATGGTAATCTCGTCGCCCAGCCCCTCATCAACCAGAGCCTCGCGAACCATCAGGTAGCGCTCGTAATAGGTGAAAGGATTGGCCTGTTCGCTGCTTCTTTCCAGGTCGGCCGGGTCTGTTTTGGTCAGGGTCGGGTCAGGATTGGTAATGCCGATCACCAGATGATCACACCGCTTTTTACCGGCCAGCAGATAGTGCAGGTGATCGTTATGCAGAAGCTGAAAACGACCGTGAATGACACCGACTTTCATTCTCTCCCTCCGCTCCGGCCAACTCATTCCATCATCAGGGGTTTCCGCCTTCCCGGCCAGTAGTTCTGGTTGTCAGGACAATCCATCAGCCCCTGCAACTTGGAACGATCGAGCCAATTGAGCACCAGCGGCATCACGTCCTCTCCCCGCAGCATGCCAAGACCGCCAGCCGCACAGCACACCTCGTCAAATCGCTCTACCATGTCACAGCGGATGCCCGGGCCAATTGCGGCAAAGGGGACCGATTCACCCGAATGGACCAGGGGACCGGAACTCGGGGTGGAATGATCGGCGGTGACAACAACAACTACATTTTCGGCGCGGAGAGCGGTCATTACCAAACCGAGACCACGATCAAGCGATTCAATCACCCTCACCTTGTTGCGCGGCTCCTTGCTGTGCCCCGCCACATCCGGCGTTTTCGTGTGGACATGAATAAACTGATACTCTGGGGAGTGACGAAGGGCCAGCCACAACCGTTCAGCCAGATCGCGCCCCGGGTCAGCACCATCCTTCACTTTTAATACGTCCAACTCAAGAAATGAGGACAGCCCCCAGTAGACCAGACCGGAGGCGATGGAGAGCCCTTTTATCCCCCACCGCTCCGCAAAGGACGGAACCTGCCGCCAGCGACCGGCTCGCTGGGTGACGATACCGTTAATCGGCAGTTGCCCACGGCCTTTCCGGCGCAGATTGATCGGATGCGCTTCCAGCCGGCGATGACAACAGAGCAGGTACCTATTCAATACCGACGCACTCTGTTCCGCCATCATATCACCGGCCAGCTCCCGCCAGGACGCCACCGCGATCAGCGGATTATCAATTTCCAGGGGATCGGAATCGGTAATGAAAGGGGAGACCGCGCCGCGCATCACCAGCACGCCGTCAAGGCCATGGGTTCGATGATAGCGGAGGACAATATCGTCATCGTCATAGAGACTGACGCAATCAACAAGGGAGAGTTCTTCGTCCTTGGTCGCTTCGGGCCGGTGCTGGATAAGATGCAGGGTGACGCCACGCCGTTCCACCGCGACAAAATGAGCAAGAAGGGCGACATCCGCCGGCTGCAGGTCAACGTTTGCGCCGGCCGACTCCAGATAACCCCGACCGGGGAATTCGCGCTGATCATAACCGAACATGGCGAAATGGGCATTTTCGCTTGGCAGTTGCAGGCCAGGACGGAGCGGATAGAAAAGGCCGTTACAGCCCTCCGCCGCCAGCTCGTCGAGAAATGGGGTGCGGGCGGCCTGCAGAGGAGTTTTCCCTCCCAATTCTTGATATGCCCGGTCGCCCAGGCCATCAAACACGATCAGTATACAGCAGCGTGGCGGCATGCCTTTTCCTCGCTCCGAGATAACAACAACCAAAAACCCATAGGATGAACCGATACATTTATCATTATACTTCCTATTAAAAAATTGGACACCTCTTTTTTCTGTTGCTATATTGCCAATCATGAGATTCGATCTGCATGTCCATTCCGCCATATCTCCCTGCAGCAAACTGCAGCCCGACGAGATAATCGCCACAGCCGGTCGACGCGGTCTTTCCGGCATCTGTATCACCGACCATGACACCATGGCGGTGCGCAATTATCTGCGGGAAGGAATCCAGGAAAACGGTCTCTGTGTCATTTTCGGCATGGAATACACCACCAGCCAGGGTGACTTTCTCCTCTTCGGCCCATTCGAGGAGCTGCGTCCAGGACTTGACGCGACCGAGATTCTGCGCCATGTCGAGGCGGTCGGCGGCGTGGCGGTGGCGGCCCATCCATTCCGGAAAAACAGGGCCACCGCCGAATGCCTCATTGACATGGGGCTGTGCGGGATAGTCGAGGGGATCAACGGACGGAACCAGCCCAACGAAAACCACTCCGTTTCCTTGTGGACGAAACGCTACGGTGTTAAAACAGTCGGCGGATCGGACGCTCACACGCCGATGGAGATCGGCCGGATGGTTACCCGGTTTTCCTCCGCCATTCAGAGTAGAAGCCACCTCATCACCGCTCTGAAAGGTGACGATTTTTCTCCGGAAGCGCACGTCACCCAATAAAAGAACACAGGCCGCATCGCACCTTTGCGCCGTTGTCGGCCTCGCTCCAACACCCTTTTTCCCCTTTTTGCCGCCATCTCAAACTGGATCGCCGGCTGGCCGCACACCAAGGTGTGATTTGACATCCGCACCAGTATCCTATAAACTGTTACAAATCCAACAAGCTTCGGCAGACCAACTGAAATCAGCAATACCAGTCAAAAAACACGACATACAAGGGCCAGCGTCATCCCGCTCTTCCCCAATAAAGAGCGATTACTCGTTGCACCCGCTCCGCCGGTCGCCCCCGAGAATACGTCTGGCCCCCTGGCGCAATAATCTACTCTACACGACCTGCGGCTCGCAAAACGAACACCCGCTATGAACAAGACAATGATCCTTTCAATCGGCGAAGTCGTCTGGGATATCTTCAACAACCGGAAGATTCTCGGCGGCGCTCCTCTTAATGTCGCCTATCACCTTTGCACCCTGGGGCATTCTGTCCGCCTGATAAGTCGCATCGGCAGTGACGCGCTGGGAGATGAGACAATTCGGCGCGTCACCGAACTTGACCTTGATTCGCATCACATACAACGAGATCCTCACCAGCCGACCGGCCAGGTGATGGTGACCGTGAACGAGGCCGGTGAGCCACTTTTTGACATTGTCGCGCCAGCCGCCTGGGACGAAATCGACGCAACCCTGCTGCGCACCGCTATTCCCGATGAGCCGTTTCATCTCATCTTCGGCAGCCTGGCGCAGCGGTCACCGGTCAGCCGGGCCGCCATCCGCCTGCTCCGGGAAAAGGCCAGCCTGCGTTTCTATGATGTCAACCTGCGCCCACCCTTCACCGGAAAAGACATAGTCAGCAGCTGCCTGGCCGAGTCTGATGTGGTAAAAATCAATGAAGCAGAACTTGACCAAGTTGGCGACTGGTTGAATCTGCCAGCCGGACCGCCCCGCCAGAGGTCACTTGACCTCTTCAAACTCCTCAATCCTGTCGCCCTGGCCGTGACCCTCGGCGCACACGGGGCGATGCTTGTCACCCGGGACGGTTTGTTTTTTCATCCTGGTTTTCCGGTGCAGGTGGCTGACACCGTCGGCGCCGGCGACGCATTTTTTTCCACCCTGATCCATGGTATTCTCGAAAAATATCCCTGGCCGGTTTGCCTTGAACAGGCGAACAAACGCGCCGCTTTTGTCGCCGAACGCCACGGCGCGACGCCATCAATGGCCGATTTCCCATCATCCAGCTCCGAGATCTGAAACAACCAGTACCGCAACAAGGAGCTCTCAGTTTTACAGGAGGACCCATGTCGTCACAATCCGGTCTCTACCTTCAACTCTTCAGCATTCACGGACTCATCCGCGGCAACTCGCCGCAGCTCGGTTACGATGCCGATACCGGCGGCCAGGTCAAATATGTCCTGGAACTGGCCCGCGCCCTGGGCAACCATCCGGAGGTGGGTCAGGTGGATCTTGTCACCCGGCTCATCGAGGAAAAAAATCTCGCGCCGATCTATGCCGCTCCCACCGAGGAGATCGGCAGAAACGTCCGCATTGTCCGCATTCAATGCGGCGGACGAAAATATATCCGCAAGGAGCTGCTCTGGCCGCATCTCGATGAGTTCATCGACAAGACATTGAAAATGATCAAGGCGCAGGGGCGGGTTCCGGATCTCTTTCACGGCCATTATCCGGATGCCGGCTATGTGGCGATGGAGCTCGCCGAAGCATTCAACCGTCCCTTCCTCTTCACCGGCCACTCCCTGGGCCGCAACAAGATGGCAAAACTTCTGGAAAGCGGCCTTTCATCCGCGGAAATCGACAAACGATACAAAATCGAGCATCGCATCGCGGTCGAGGAAGAAATCATCGACAAGGCAGATCTGATCATCACCAGCACCAGCCAGGAAATCACCGAACAATATGGATTGTACCACCATGCCGCTGGCAAAAATTTTTCCGTCATTCCCCCCGGTATCGACCTGGAAACCTTTTACCCCTATTACCACAATCACATTTCGCCCAGGGATCAGGATGAGACCTGCCGTCACATCCGCATGACCATTCTCAAGGAGCTGCAGCGATTCTGGACCGATCCGGGCAAACCTTTCATCCTTGCCCTCTGCCGCCCGGACCAGCGAAAAAACATCGGCGGGCTCATCGATGCATACGGCACTGATGCCGATCTTCGCGCCATGGCCAATCTCGCCATCTTTGCCGGTATTCGTAAGGATATCGCCTCAATGGAAGACAACGAACGTAACGTTCTCACCGACATGCTGCTGAGAATGGATTATTACGACCTGTACGGCAAGCTCGCCATCCCCAAAAAACATGATTTCGCCACCGAGGTGCCGGAACTTTACCGTCTCTGCGCCGACAGCGGCGGCATCTTCGTCAATCCGGCCATGGTGGAACCTTTCGGCCTTACCCTGATCGAGGCATCGGCCTGCGGCCTGCCGATCGTCGCCACCAATGACGGTGGGCCGGTCGACATCGTCGCCAACTGCCGGAACGGCACCCTGGTTGACGTCACGAATCCCGCGCGCATCGCCGCAGCGATCAAGGAGTTGCTCGTTGATCAGAAAAAATGGGAAGCCTGCTCCCGCAACGGCATCATCGGTGTCGGCGCCCACTACTCGTGGGCATCCCATTGCGAACGCACCATCGAGCAGATCCGCCCTCTGCTGCCGGCCGGCACCGCTCACCCTCCTGCCGCGCCGAGCAAGCTGCCGACGACCGAACCGTTCGGCCGACGCCTGACCGCGGTCAGCAAGCTGCTGATCACCGACATCGACAACACCCTGGAAGGAGACAGCGACAGTCTGCAACGCCTGCTTGCCCTCCTCCACCAGCATCGAACCACCCTGGCCTGGGGAGTTTCCACCGGTCGCAGCCTGGAACTGACCCTCGACATCATGACGACCCACCACATCCCCATCCCCGACGTCCTCATCTGTTCGGTGGGAACGGAAATCTATTACGGCCCGAATCTCCGGATCGACAAAGGCTGGCAGCATCACATCTCCCACCGTTGGAAACCCGAAGACATCAAAAAGACACTGGGCGACCTTGACTTTCTTATCCTGCAACCGGAGGAAGGGCAGCGACGCTGCAAAATCAGCTATTACATGGAAGACCGACAGGAACTGCTGGAGATGGTCCGGCAACGACTAGGGCATGCCGGTCTGCCCTGCACCGTTATATACTCCCACGGCCGTTTTCTCGACATCCTTCCCCAGCGGGCCTCCAAGGGCAAGGCGATCAAATACCTCAAATACAAATGGGAATTTGCAGCGGACGACATCATGGTGGCAGGCGATTCCGGCAACGACGAAGACATGCTGCGCAGCGGCTGCTCTGCCCTGGTCGTTGCCAATCACAGCAGGGAACTTGACCATCTGCGCGGCCATCGTCGCATTTTTTTCAGCAAGGAACGCCATGCAGCCGGCATTATCGACGGCCTCGTCCATTTTCAATTTCTCTGATGGAGACCGGTTTTTCCCAGGTCACGATCGCGGGCAACAACCCGCCCCGGACTCTTGCCACCACCCGCCGCCATTGATGACCGCGGCTACCGGGCAAGCTATACTACACCTGCATCCCGGCAGTCCGCCTTTCAAAGGGCGTGTACCGTTGCGGCCTGACGCTTGAACTGCAGGTTGTAGAACATCTCAAGATACCGGCGGGTTTCCTGGCGTTCCAGGTTGGTGGCGAATTTCCAGAAGCCGTAGATACAGGAAAGCGACATGAGGCGACTGGCATAGAGTTTCCATGTGTACCTGGACCGCACCCGCCGCAAACCACCCCTGGAAATCTCCTGCCAATAGTTCTCGTCATTTCGGCATCGCTCGAAAAAATCAGCGATGATCGCCGCCGCCCGCTCGCCATGATTCGGATCGATATGAAAACCGGAGACCCTGTCCTCGATGATCTCCAGAGGTCCGCCATAACGGGTGGCGAAGACAGGCAATCCGGAGGCCATGGCTTCGATCACCGTCAGGCCGAAGGCCTCGAAAAAGGCTGGCTGAACAAATGCCCCGCCCATGTCGGCGACAAAGCGATAGAGTTCTCCGCAGAGATTTTTTTCCAACCGCTGACCAAGCCAGCGAACCTGATCCTCGAGTCCGTATCGATCAAAGAGTTCATGCATGCGGTGAATTTGCTCCTGCTCTTCATGGTCCGACGAGTGGGATGGGTCCACCATGCCGCCGATTATCAGCAGATTTACCTCGCTGCGCAACCGCTCGTTTTCTCCGAACCAGTGCACCAATCCGGTCAGATTCTTGATCGTGTCGAGCCTCGCCATGGAAAAAAGCAGCGGTTTTTCCCGGTCAGCCAATATCCCGCGGCTTTGCCCCGGTTGCGCCGGACCAAAAAGCAGATCGCGGAGGGTGTCATGTAGATCAAGTCGCCGCCGTTCCGTCGCCGAATAGGGGAAATAGACCTGATCATCAGCCCCGGGCGAAACGATGTTGAACTTGGGATCAAAGATATCAATGCCGTTGATGACCCGGTAGAGTCCGGGCATGGTAAAGGATCTGTAGCTTTCATACTGCCCGACAATCGTGTCGCTGCCGGCGATCTCCTGATAGGTGCTGGTAATGATGAAATCCGCGCTGTTCATGGCAATGAGATCAGCAGTGAACTGGCAGGAAAAATGGTATTTTTCCTCCATTTCCCGCCAGTAGAGAGCGGAAAAGAGATACTTGGTTTTCTCAAGGGCATGGGCGATGGTGCACTGGGTGACGCCCAGGGCATGAGAAAGGAGATAGGCAACCAGGTTACCATCCGAGTAGTTGCCGATAATCAGATCCGGTCGGCAGCCGAGTTCCGCCAGGATCTCTTCCTTTACCTCGCCGGAGAAATTCTCCAGATAGGGCCAGACCTCGAAACGGGAGATCCAGTGGGGAACGACCTTGCCGTCCCTGTCCCGAAATGGAACGCGTAAGATATCGGTATGCTCCGTGCCGTGGACCCGCTCCAGCCGCTGATTGCAGGTCGTTTGCCCTGCTTCCGGAATGAGGCGGGTGACAATAAGAATGCGGGGCTCGATCTCCAGTCCCTGGTCTTGGATGCGCTGGCGCATTTCCCGTTCAAGGGCGCGCACCTGATCAAGGATATAGACCACCTGGCCGCCGGTATCCGGCAGGCCGAGGACGTTTTCCTGGCCGAAATAGCCATGAGGTGACACAATGACGATATTGAAGAGCATGGGAATGCGGCTTAAAAATTTTTCTATGGCCCGGTAATCCGGCGCCTCGAAAATATCCGCCAGCAGACTGAAATTAGCGGCGATTCGCCGAGCCGTTCTCCCCCACCCCGGTTCAAACCCCATCTTCTTGAGGGGTTGAACGAGCTCACTCCACGGTGTGGAGTCGTCATATTTCTGCAGCAGCTCCATGCCCTGACGCAGGGCATTCTGCAATGATTCGACACTGTCGATTCGATCGCTGATCATAAAGGGAACCCCCTGGTGACTGTGGAGCCGCAGAAAGGCCAGCAGCAACTCATCGCCTTTGACCAGATCATGGGACAGCCTGCCGGAGAGACGGCGATTGAGATACTCCACCCCGCGGCCGATGGAACGACTCTGCGTCATTTTGGGGAAATGCCGTTCAAACGGTTCCAGATCGATTTCGAGCTGCCAATCGCCACTCCGGTACCCAACCACTTCTTCCTTCACCCGTAGAAACTCGGTGATAGTCATTTCGTCGATGGCCAGTGATTCAAGATGGAGACGAAAAAAACGCCATTGCGCCACCCGGGGCCGCACCTCGAAACAAAAAAGCGGATAAATCAGGGTGGCCTCCTGGGTCCGGGCAATCATTTCCGCAAGGGGAGAATCACCCAGGACGTCGTCATGATTCTCCTGACAGAACGCCTGACATTCATCCCACAGGTCGGAATGAAGAAAAAGCGTCTTCCCGCTCAGACGGTAGCGGGCAAAAAGCGCGCCAACGCTTTCACGATGGCGGCTGATGAATTCGACAAGGTCTCTAACCAGCATTGGCACCTCCTGAAAATCGGATAACGAATTTGGCACAATATCCTTTTCAGGGTACCAGATGCAGCCCGGAGATACAAGTCTCCAGACCTTTCAAATTGACAGGAAAGAAAACAAACCGGCTTGATTGCATATTTATGCCAGCAAAGTGCGGCATGCAGCGGAGACCATCGACGGCCTGGTTCATTTCAGTTTCTGCACGGAGAAACAGCGGCAACTCCCCCTGGCCCGGCATCGATAGAAATTTTCTATTTGACCTATTTTGTCTTTTTGTATACAAAGAGCGCGTTATCATCTGCACCCCTGAGGATACCCATACATTCCATGAATCATTTTCCCATCCAAAGATACTGAAGCTTCTGCTTGGCAAGCGGTCCGGTTCGGACCGCGCATGCAGCAGCGCCTTCCCTCCCCTCTTTTTCGATGAACGCATTCATCACCTGAGAACGCTTCCATCGCTTCACGGGCGCGGAAGGCGGCAGCCTGTTTCCCTGATCAGGCAAGAAACGCATCCGCACCATGAAGGAGGAAGTTTTCGTGAATACACCCGTTTCAACCCACCAGAATAATAACGTCAGCGGCGCCGTCCTCGTCGTGGGCGGCGGCGTGGCCGGCGTCCAGGCCGCCCTCGACCTCTCCGCTCTCGGCTACAAGGTTTACCTCGTTGAAAAAAGCGCGGCCATCGGCGGGGTCATGGCCCGGCTTGACAAGACCTTTCCCACCAACGACTGTTCGCTCTGCATCCTCGCGCCCAAGCTGGTGGAGGCCGGCCGGGATGGCAATATCGTCATCCTTACCAAGGCGAGGCTCGAATCCCTTGAGGGAGAGCCGGGCCGATTTTCCGCCCGGGTCCGCAAACAGCCGCGCTATATCGACGAGGAGACCTGCACCGGTTGCGGCCAGTGCACCCTTTACTGCCTCAAACAGATCGGCGACGACTACAACGAAAATCTCTGCCGCACCGCAGCGGCCCACATCGACTACTCCCAGGCGGTGCCGGCCAGCTACCACATCGACCCGAAGAACTGCCTGCGCCTCAACTTCGACACCTGCGGCATCTGCGCCGTGGCCTGCCGGGCGGGAGCGATCCGTTTTGACGACCGAGAGGAAATTCTCGACCTCCGGATCGGCGCCGTGGTGCTGGCGCCGGGGTTCGGCCGGGTAGGAGAGGAGGTGCTCCACTCCTACGGCTGGGGACGTTTCGCCGATGTGCTCACCGCCTTTGAGCATGAACGACTGATGTGCGCGAGCGGCCCCACCGGCGGTGCGATCGTCAGGCCCTCCGACGAACGCCATCCGAGAAAAATCGCCTTTCTCCAGTGCATCGGTTCCCGCGATGCCACCTGCGACAACAACTACTGTTCCTCGGTCTGCTGCATGTACGCCATCAAGCAGGCCACCCTGGCCCGCGAACATGACCCGGACGCCGAAATCACCCTTTTCTACATGGATGTCCGCACCCACGGCAAGGGTTTTGACGCGGCGCGGGAACGGGCAATCCGGGAAAACAACTTCCGGGTGATTTACGGCCGGCCGCCCCGGGTGGAGGATGTCTTCGGCGGCGGACTGCTGCTTACCTGGGTCGATGACACCGGCCGTCACCACTATGAAAAATTCGACCTGGTCGTCCTCTCCCAGGGGCTCGAGTCCCCGGAGGACGCCGAAAGCATTGCCAAGGCCGCCGGCATCGATCTCAATCACTATCAATTTGCCTGGACCGACAGTTTTTCTCCCCTCGCCACCAGCCGGTTGGGCGTCTACGTCATCGGCGCCTTCCAGGGGCCGAAGGATATCCCGGACAGCGTCACCCAGGCAAGCGGGGCGGCCGGCCTCTGCGCCGGGGTGCTGGCAGCGGCGCGCAACCGTGAAACAGCAGACGCCTCATTCCCCGAAGAACGAGACATCAGCGGCGAGGAGCCACGGATCGGCGTCTTTGTCTGTCACTGCGGCATCAACATCGGCGGGGTGGTCGATGTGCCGGCGGTGCGCGACTATGCCGCCGCCCTGCCCAACGTGGCCTACGCCACCGCCAATCTCTACAGCTGTTCGCAGGATACGCAGAAACAACTGACCGATATCATCAGAGAGCACCGGCTCAACCGGCTGGTGGTCGCCGCCTGCACTCCGCGCACCCATGAACCCCTATTCCAGGCCACCATGCGCGAGGCCGGCCTCAACCGCGCCCTCTTTGAAATGGCCAATATCCGCGACCAGTGCTCCTGGGTCCACATGCACGAACCGCAGGCGGCAACCGACAAGGCCAAGGACCTGGTGCGCATGGCGGTGGCCAAGGCCTCATTGCTCGTCCCACTGGCGGAACAGAAGCTGCCGGTCACCGCCGCCGCCCTGGTGGTGGGCGGCGGCCTGGCCGGCATGATCGCGGCTTTGGCCATCGCCGATCAGGGTTTTGCCTGCACCCTGCTGGAACGCGGCAATGAACTCGGCGGCCGCGCCCTGCTTCTCACCCGTGACCGCCATGGCAACGACCCCCGCCAACGCATCAGCCAGCTGATCCGGATGGTGCAAAACCATCCCGGCATCACGGTGCACACCTCCGCCACCCTGGCCTCGATCTCCGGCTATGTCGGCAACTTCACCTCCACCATCGCCACCACCACCGGCAGCGAGGTGGTCAATCACGGAGTGGTGGTGCTGGCCACCGGCGGCCGTCCTTATCAGCCGCGCCAGTACGGCTACGGCAGCTCGGCCAGGATCATGACCCAGCTTGAGCTGGAAAAACGCCTCGATGAACGCAAGGGACTGCCCGCATCCTGCAAAACCATCATCATGATCCAGTGCGTCGGCTCGCGCGGCCAGGATCTGCCATACTGCAGCCGGGTCTGCTGCGGCCAGGCGGTCAAAAACGCCCTGCGCCTGAAAGAACGCCTGCCGGATGCCTCCATCACCGTGCTGTACCGCGACATGCGCACCTACGGCTTCCTGGAAGACGATTATCGCCGGGCCCGAGAGCTGGGTATCGTTTTCACCCGCTTCAGCCCGGACCGGCTGCCGGAAGTTTCCCCCGGCGCCACCGGCAAAGGCGGCCCGCTGGTCAGCTATCATGACCCGCTGCTCGGCGAAGAAATCGCCCGCCGGGCCGATCTGCTCGTGCTGTCGACCGGTATCGTCGCCGAGGAAGCGCGGGATCTGGCGCGGCTGCTCAAGGTGCCGGTGACGGCGGAGGGGTTTTTCCTGGAGGCCCATGTCAAGCTGCGGCCGGTTGACCTGCCGGTGGATGGGGTTTATGTCTGCGGTCTGGCCCATTCGCCGCGCTCAATCGATGAAACCATCAGCCAGGCGCAAGCCGCCGCCGGCCGGGCGTGTCAGCCGCTCGCCCGCGGCTTCATCACCCCGGAGCCCATCGTTTCGACGGTGAACAGCGAAACATGCATCGGCTGCGGCGCCTGCGAATCCTTCTGCCCGTATAAGGCCATCGAGATCTACCGGGAAGGCAAACTGCGCAAGGCCCGCACCATCACCGCCTCCTGCAAGGGTTGCGGGGTCTGCGCCGCCCGTTGCCCGACGCTGGCCATCGACATGGGCCGCTTCACCTTTGCCGGCATCATGTCTCAGATCCATGCCTTTTATCCTGGAGAAACACGACAATGAGCACTGACTACCACCCCCATGTTCTGGGCTTCTTATGCAACTGGTGCTGCTACACCGCCGCCGATTCGGCCGGGGTCGGCCGCTACCAGTACCCGCCCAATCTGCGGGTCATCCGCATCATGTGCACCGGCCGGCTCGACCCGTCCTTTCCCCTGGAGGGACTGGCGAGCGGCGCGGACGGCATCTTTGTCGGCGGCTGCCATCCCGGCGAATGCCATTACCAGGACGGCAACTACCACGCCCTGATCTCCGCCGCCCTGGTCCACGAGCTGCTGGCGCGGATCGGGATTTCCCGTAAGCGATTCCTCATCGACTGGGCCTCGGCCGCGGAAGGCCCGAATTTTGTCAAGATCATCACCGCCTTTACCCAGCAGGTGACCGAACTCGGCCCGCTGGGCAGAAGCGAGGGCAAGAGCGGGGAACAACTGCGCCATGAATTGGCCCAGGCAGCCGAAGCGGCCCGCGGCCGCCAGATCCGCACCGGTCTGCTCAACGCAGCCCGGGAGATGATGAAAACCCGGGACTTCTCCCGCCCCGCCATCGCCGCCTTGGTCCAGGACAAATGCGCCAAGGCCCTGGACGCCCACTACGAAAGCGGAGCGACCCCGCATGCGTGACGTCTCGCTCACTATCGACGGGCAGCCTGTCCGGGTCGCCTTTGGCGCCACTCTCAAGGAGGCAGCCGCGGCCGTCAACATTGCCCTGCCTGGCCTGTGCCACCTGCCGGGCAGGGCTGACAGCGCCGCGCCCTGCCTGCTTTGCATGGTGGAGGCCGACGGCGAGAGGGTGCGAGCCTGCCGCACCCCGGCGCGGGCAGGAATGACGGTCCAGACCGATACACCCGCCCTTGCCGCGCACCGGAAGCAACAATTGGAACTCCTGATCGCCAACCACTACGGCGACTGTCGCGCCCCCTGTAACCTGACCTGTCCCGGCGGCATCAATGTCCAGGGCTACGTCAATGCCATCGCCCGGGGCGAATATGGGGCGGCGCTCTCCCTGATCCGCGAAATGAACCCCCTACCAGGACTGGTTTGCCGTGTCTGCCCGCGCTTCTGCGAGAGCCGCTGCCGGCGGGTGCTGATCGACGAACCCATTGCCATCAATCATCTCAAACGCTTTGCAGTGGAATACGGCCGGGCCACAGCCTCTCGGCCCAGACCCGGCACTTCCTCCGGCCGCAAGGTGGCGATAGTCGGCGGCGGGCCGGCCGGGCTTTCCTGTGCCTGGTTTCTCCGCCTGCTTGGCCACACCGTGACGATCTACGAGGCGGGCGACAAAATGGGAGGCATGGCGCGCCAGGGCATTCCGCCGTTCAAGCTCCCTGATGCCGAGATCGATCGCGAGGTGGAAACCATTATTGAGCTTGGGGTTCATGTTCGTCTCGGCAAACGCTGGGGCCGGGATTTCACCATTGGTGATCTCCTGACCCGAGGCAACGACGCGGTATTTCTGGCCACCGGCATACCCGGCCAGAAGCAGCTCGAACTGCCGGGACAGGAAGAAACCCGCGATGCCTTGGATTTCCTGCGCGCCTTGCGCCGGGAAAAGCCGGAACCGGTCGGTGGCCGAACCATGGTCATCGGCGGCAGCCGGGTGGCGGTGGAAGCGGCGCGCGCCGCCCTGCGGGCCGGTGCGCAGCAGGTCACTGTGGTCTACCCCCGCGCCAAGGTGGAGATGAATGCCCAACAGCGCGACATTGCCGAGGCGGAAAAGGAGGGGGTGCAATTTTTGATGATGGCGCAACCCCTCCGCATTCTTCGCCAAGGCGAACAGTTGCGGGTGGAAATGGCCCGAACCGTGCTGGGTGAAGCCGACGAACGGGGACTGCGGCAGCCGATGATCATGCCTGGCTCTTCCCTTTGGTGGGAAGGAGACAGCGTCCTGACCGCGCTGGGCCAGGAAAGCGATGGCGCCTGCACCGCCTACGGGGATCTGGAAACACAACTGGCGCTGACCCCAGGCAAAACCATCAAGGTCAACCCCTCCACCATGGCTACCGGCGTCGCGAAAATCTACGCCGGCGGTGACGTGGTTAGCGGCCCCCGCAGCCTCATCCAGGCGGTGGACAGCGGCCGGCGGGCCGCGGCGGCAATCCACAGGGAGCTGGCCGGCAAGGCGATGGCAAGAGCCGAGGAGGGGCGAATCAATTTCAGCCGCGGTCGCAAATTCGAGGAGGTGGACATGGCCATCTTCAGCGGCCAGGCCATCCGATTGCGGGAGACGATTCCGGCTCGGCCGCCGGAGCGGCGACTGGACGACTTCGACCAGGTCGAACTGGGCTACAGCGAGGAGATGGCCCGGCGCGAGGCCGGGCGCTGCTTGCAATGCGGCTGCCTGGGACTGTCCAAGTGCGAATTCCGGCCGCTCCTCAATACCTTGAAGCTCCAGACCCGGAACGCCCTCACCCATCCCCGTGCCGAGGTGAACCTCGCTCACCCATTTATCGTCATCGATGCCAACTGCTGCATCGGTTGCGGCCGCTGCGTGCGAGTCTGCGAGTTCGACGCCTTCACCCTGCGCCGCGGCGGTACCGATGAACGGCCGAGCCTTATTCCGACCATCTCCGACGCCTGCATTTCCTGCGGCGCCTGTGTCGACGCCTGCCCAACCGGGGCTTTAACCAAAAAGGATCTGTTCCTGCCCTTGCTCCCCGGCGAGGCCAGGGAAGTGCAAAGCGTCTGCACCTACTGCGGCACCGGCTGCAATGTCAACCTCCAGGTCAAAAATGGCCTCCTGCTCGAGGTCAGGGCCTGTCGGGAACAGCCGCCCAATCACGGCGACCTCTGCGTCAAGGGCCGCTTCGGTTTTGATTTTCACCGGCACCGGGATCGCCTGATTCATCCCCTGGTGCGCACCTCCATCGATGACCCGTTTCGCAAGGCGAGCTGGGACGAGGCCCTGGCTCTCGTCGCTGCCGGTTTCAGAAAGGTGCTGGCCGCATGCGGCTCATCCGGGATCGGGGTGCTCTCCTCGTCGCGCTGCGAAAACGAGGTGAACTATGTGGCGCAAAAATTCGCACGGGTGGCGCTCGGCAGCAACAACATCGACAACTGCGCCCGGGTCTGCCACGCCCCGTCGGTGAGCGGCCTGCGGATCGCCCTAGGCAGCGGCGCCGCCACCAACTCTTTGGATAACATCGGCCTGGCCGAGGTGATTTTGGTCAGCGGCTCCAATACCGACGAGGCCCATCCGGTGGTGGGCATGAAGGTGCGGCGAGCGGTGGCGGCCGGCGCCAAGCTGATCGTCATCGATCCCCGCCGCACCACGCTGGCGGCGATGGCGGACCTCTGGCTGCAACTGACGCCCGGCACGAACGTCCTGCTCCTCAACTCCCTGCTCCATGCCATCTTCGCGGAAGGTCTGGAAGACGGGGAGTTCATCGCCAGCCGCACGGAAAATGTCGAGGCGGTGCGGGAGCATGTCAAAGACTTTGCACCGGAGGCAATGGCCGCCCGCACCAGAGTGGAGCCAAAACTGGTCTGCCGGGCCGCCCGCCTCTACTGTTCGACCCGCAAGGGACTGATCCTGTATGGCCTCGGCATGACCGAGCACCGCAACGGTACCCAGGGAGTGATGGGACTCGCCAATCTGGCACTGGTCAGCGGTAATATTGGCAGGCCGGGTGCCGGGATCTGCCCGTTGCGCGGCCAGAACAATGTGCAGGGCTCCTGCGACATGGGCGCGCTGCCCTATGTCTATCCCGGCTATCAGGACGTTGCCGACGAGACGGCCCGCGAGCGGCTGAGCATGGCATGGGGGGCGAAGCTGCCCACCTCCGCCGGGATGACCGAACCCGAGATGTACGAGGCCGCCCTGCGCGGGCAGTTCAAGGGGATTTACTGCATCGGCTACGATCCGGTCCATACCCAGGCCGACGTCGCTGTCGTGAAAAAGGCCTTCGCCGCCATGGAGATGGTGGTGGTCCAGGACCTCTTTCTCACCGAGACCGCCAAAATGGCGCATGTGGTCCTACCAGCCGCCTGTTTCTATGAAAAGGACGGAACCTTCACCAATGCCGAGCGGCGGGTGCGGCGGATCAGAAAAGCGGTTTCGCCTCCCGGCCAGGCCCTGCCCGACTGGCAGATCACCTGCCACCTTTCCGAGGCCATGGGCTACCCCATGCACTATGACGGGCCGGACAAGATCATGGAGGAAATAGCCAGAAGCGCCCCGATCCTGGGAGGAATCGACTACCGGCGGCTGGAGGGCGAAGGACTGATCTGGCCCTGCCCCACCACCGACCATCCCGGCACCCCCATTCTCCATGCCCAGAGCTTCACCCGCGGCAAGGGGCGATTCATGGTGCTGGCCAATGCCGAGCCGTTGGAAAGCCCGGACAGCGAGTATCCCCTGATCCTGATCACCGGACGCCGCCTCGCCCATTACAACAACGGCTCGATGACCCGCCGCTGCCGGGGACTGCTCGGTCTTGTTCCGGAAGAAACCTTGGAGATCCATCCGGACGACGCCGGGCGGCTCGGGATCGTTGACGGCATGACGGTGGAAGTCCGCTCGCGCCGGGGCGCTATTCGTTTACCGGCCGTGGTCACGGAGCGGAGCCAGCCCGGCAGCGTTTTCGCGGCTTTTCATTTCGACACGCCGCTGGTCAACACCATCACCAGTCCCGGCCGCGACGAGATCGCCTCGACCCCGGAGTACAAGGTTTGCGCGGTGGCGGTAACAACGGTACCTGAGGAGCTGCCTAAGCATGGGAACTGACCATCCGATTCGCCTGACCCGCACGGTTAAGGGCGCGGGTTGCGCCGCCAAGCCGCCCCCCCCCGGCTCTCTCACAAAGCCATCTGCGGCCTGGAGCGGGAAAGCTGCACCAAGGCGCTGGCCGGCCTGGATGGTTCAGCACATCAACCATGAATTCGGACAGACGCGGCGCGTTCCACCACCTGTCCGGCCTTTTTACCTCTTTTTCTCAAAATCTCAAGGAGACGCACTATGATTGAAGTGACCGCAGTTGCCGAAAGAAAACTCAAACAGTACCTCACCGACAACAATCTTGATTCCGCGGTGCGGGTCATAGCCATGAGCGGGTGTGGCGGCCCGTCCCTCGGCCTTTCCCTGGATGAAGCGAAGGACAGTGATGCGGTCGTCGAAAAAGACTCGCTGCGGTTGCTGGTCAGCCGCGAGCTCGTTGACCTCTGCGGCCGGATCACGGTGGATTATGTGGAGCCGACCCGTTCCGGGTGCGGATGCGGCAGTGGCGGCGGTAGCGGATTTTCCATCTCGTCCGAACGGCCGCTGCCCGGCGGCGGAGGAAGCTGCGCTGGCTCCTGTTCGAGTGGCAGTTGTGGCTGCTGACAGAGGATGTTGACATTGGCAGGGTCAGACCGTTTCCCGGACAGCGGCGCGGCCTGACCCCTTATGCTTGATGGTCTCGTAAAAAGTGAAAATTAACCACAGAGACCACAGAGCGCACAGAGATAACTAATTGTAATTAAAGATGTTTTCTCTGCGTTCTCAGTGCGCTCTGTGGTGAAAAAAGACTTTTTACGGGTTTGTCATGCTTCGGATGCAAAACATCTCCGCACATCGGTGCCCCGAAATGCGCTTGGGCGGGAACGAAACCGTCTCAGACAGGAAATTCCATTATAAATTCCGTGCCGTGCCCCTCCTCGCTGACTGCGGAAATCTTCGCGTGGTGGGCGTCTATGATGTTTTTGACAATAGCGAGCCCGAGGCCGGTTCCCCTGGTTTTGTTGGTGTAAAAAGGGGTGAAGATCTGGGCCAGCATGTCGGCTGACATGCCCGTCCCGGTGTCGGCGACGGTCACCGCGAGACACTTCTTCTCCACCGCATGGCAGGTGGTGATAAAGATCGTGCCTCCCTCCTCGATGGCCTGCACCGCATTGACCAGAATATTGAGAAACGCCTGATAGAGCAGGTCGAAATCCCCCTGAATCCTCGGCAGATCCGGCCCGTAATTGGTTGTCACCTCAATATGGCGGTCGGCAAACTCCGGCACCATGAAATCGAGCACCCGGATCAGCACCTCATTGATGTCGATTTCCTTCAGTCGTGGCTGCTGCGGCCGGGCAAAATCGAGAAACTCACGAACAATCCGGTCGAGTCGGCTTGTCTCCTGGACAATGATATCAGCCAGTCTCCCGTTTTCCGGCGCCGACTTTGCCAACCGTTTGCCGAGAATCTCCGCGGTGCTGCGAATAATACCCAGGGGATTCTTGATCTCGTGGGAGACGGACGCCACCATTTTCCCCAGCGATGCCAGCCGTTCCGCCTGGTTGAGTTTGACCTCCAGGCGACTGCGCTCTTCGGCCCGGGCCGCGATAATTCGGTCGGCCCGGGCCACGATAAAACGGAGAGTAAAAAAGAGCCCGCCCATGATGACCAAGGAAACGAAGATGATCCATGACTGCATCTGGATCAGATCCTCCACCTCATCGGTAAGATCCTGGACAATCTCGATGACGCCCATGACGTCCTCGGTGGGGCTGAAAGGCTTTTCCTTGCGCAGGGGGATGAAGGTCCGCATCTGACAGACAGTTTTATCCGACCCCCAGAGGAAACTGAAAATCGGCCCCTTGACCTGCAGCACCGAGACGCTTTCCCCGGTCAGGGCCTTTTCATATTCTTCCTTGCCAATATCCTTTTTGCCGACCAACTCACGGATCGTGCTGTAGGATACCTGATTTTCCTTCTTGGAAAAGATGGTGACAGAGGCGATATTGGTGCCGTGGGTGGCACTGCGCACTACCAGGTCAAGCTGCCGGAACTGCCTGGGGTCTTCGACGGCGATCTGCCGGTTCTGCAGGGCCAGGGGCAGTACAAACTGCTGAAAAACCTGGTGTCCGACATTTTCGGCCAGCACCAGGGTGTAGGCCTTGCTGCGCTCCAGCAGCACATCCTTGGCGTAGTTGGAGATAACAAAGGAGAGAACCAGCGAGGTAACGAGGATGACCACCAGACTGGTAAAGGAAAAGAATTTCACCAGTCTGAACGGCTTGACCATATCGCCGTTGTCACGCTTCACCATTGCACACCCCGCACCGTCTGCAGCGGACCGTGTCGCACGGCCCGGTCGTTTTGCCAGCTAATGCCCGCCGGTATTCGGCCCAAAGATAGTCCCGCCGTATACCGTGATCCACCACCTCCCAGGCAAAGACCTCGCCCCGGTCCCGAGCCCGGGTATACTCGTCGGGATCAATACCATGTCCCCGGAAGAGCTGCCGCCAGTTTTTCCCGGAAACGGCAAGGGCAACGAGCATCTCCCCAACCCGACGGTCACCCCGGGCCAGCACCGCCTGCAAAAAGGCGTTGTCAGGCTTGTCTGAATTCATCCGCAAATTAGCCTGCCCGGCAAAGCGGCTGCGCAGATAAGCAATTTTTTTCTTCAGAACCGGGACGCCGGCAAAAGCGGCATACTGAAAAGGAGTCCATGCCTTGGGGACAAAACAGTTGAGGCTGACGATGATGGTGGCGAGTCGTCCGCGTTCGCGACCAATCGCCATGGCGCGCTCCCGGATTCTCAGGGTAAAATCGGCAAGCTCCGCCAGATCCTCGTCGTTTTCGCCGGGCAGGCCGACCATAAAATAAAGTTTAAGATTGGTGACGCCGGCCGTAACGAGCAGTTCGGCGGCCCGGAGGACATCCTCCTCGCCGAGCCCCTTGTTGATCACCCGGCGTAACCGTTCGGAACCACCATCCGGAGCAATGGCCGCGGTCTTCAGTCCGCTGCTTTGCAAAAGGGCGAGAAGCTCGGGGCCGAGGGCATCGGCCCGCAACGAGGAAAAGGCGAGCGAGCAGGAGGATGCCTCCAGCGTCACGGCGAGACGGGCCAGATCATCGGGACGGGCCATCTCCATGCCGAGCAGGCCGACCCGCTCCACAGTTGCCGGTTTTTCCGCCAGGGCAGCCTCGATCGCCTCCGCCGTCCACAGTCGTGGCGGTCGGTAGACAAAGCCGGCGGCACAGAAACGACACCCGCGACTGCATCCCCGGCCCATCTCGACCAGAAAGAGGTCGGCAAATTCGGCGTCCGGGGTGAGCAGGCGCGAATGGCCGGCAACCGGGCTATTGATCAAGGTCGGCCGCCGTACCGGAAAAGGAATGGCATCACTGGCCGGCACAATGGCGGCAAGCCTGCCTTTCTCACCACAATGCATCGTGTAGAGGCTGGGCACGTAACAACCGGGGACAGTGGCGGCAAAATCGGCCAGCAGTTCCCGGCGCTGGGGGTAATGGGTATCGGCGCCGATGGCAAGCAGTTTCTCGATCAGCAGTTCCAGGGTCACTTCCGCCTCCCCGAGCAAAAAGAGATCGACACAGGGGGCAAGGGGTTCGGGATTGATGAAGGTTGCCACGCCGCCGGCAATAACCAGAGGGTTGCCGGGACGAATCTCTCCCTCCTGCTCCCGTTCAATGGCCCGCGGCCTGATTCCGCCGGTGACGAACAGCCGGATGAGATTGATATAATCCTGTTCGAAACTGATCGAGCAGAGCAGGACAGGAAAATCGATCAACAGCCGGGAGGACTCGATGGAACGTGGCGGTGCCGAGGGAGTGTCCGGGAGAAAGATCCGCTCACAGACAACGGCCGGGTGTCGGTTGGCAAGGGAATAAACAGTCTGCATGCCGAGATTCGACATGCCGAGCCGATAGACATTGGGGAAGAGCAGAGCGATTGGCAGCAGCCCGGTCCAACGTTTGCGGACAGCACCGTTCTCCTGGACTGGCGGGCGATGACCTTTCATGCGGGCGGCAAGGCGGTGGCTCGTCTCTGAACGGATACGGAACCGGCGTTCCTGACAGCAGCCGATGCCGTATCAATTCTCGTTGCGCCGCAAGAAGGTGGGTTCGTCCAGTTCATCCTCATCGAAGAGATTGACGGTGTAAACCCTTTTCCGCGATTCCGGTGCAGCGGGTGGACTTTCGATGTGCGAACGCCGTTCTTCGGGGAGAAAGGAAAATCTGTTCGCCGCCGGAGCCGGCTCCTGCTTCTTGACCAGCTGAGTCACCTTATCCGGCAACGGCTCCAGCTCCTCTTCCACCCGGATGCCGGTTGCCACCACCGTGACCCGCAGCTCCTCGCCGAGGGAATCGTCGAAAATGACGCCAAGAATGATATTGGCGTCATCATGAACCTCTTCGTGAATTTTCGTCGTTGCCTCGGTCACCTCGGACATGGTCAGGGTCTCCTCACGGGCGGAGATGTTGACCAGCACACCTTTGGCGCCGTCGATACTGATATCCTGCAAAAGCGGGCTGGCGATGGCCATGTTGACCGCCTCCAGCGCCCGGTTTTCGCCGACCCCCACCCCGGCGCCCATCAGGGCCGGCCCCATCTCGCTCATCACGGTGCGCACATCGGCAAAATCAGGATTGATGTAGCCGGGCAGATTGATAAGATCGGTTATCCCCTTGACCGCCTGGACCAGGACATTATCCGCCATCTTCATGCTGTCGAGAAATTTGGTGTTTTTCTGGGTCAGGGAGAGAATCCGATCATTGGGAATGGTGATGATGGTATCCACATGTTTTTTCAGCTGCTCCCAGCCGGCCTCGGCGTTTTTCATGCGGGCCTTACCTTCGAAGACAAACGGTTTGGTTACCACCGCCACGGTCAGCGCGCCCAGCTCCTTGCTCGCCTTGGCGACAATGGGGGCAGCGCCGGTGCCGGTGCCGCCGCCGAGACCGGCGGTGATAAACACCATGTCGCTGCCTTTGAGGCAACTCTTGATGGCATCAAGACTCTCTTCCGCAGCTTCCCGACCCTTCTCCGGTTTGGCCCCGGCCCCCAGGCCTTTGCTGACGGTGGGCCCGAGCTGTAATTTGATGTCGGCCTTGGAATGCTCCAACGCCTGGATATCAGTGTTCGCGGCGATAAATTCAACCCCCTGGAGCTTGCTTTCCACCATCGTATTGACGGCATTGCCACCGCCGCCGCCCACGCCAAAGACCTTGATCCTGGCCCGTGATGTTTCTTCCGCCATTTTAAACTCCATATCGCCCCCCTTGACCCATGTACCGACTCACAACGCCGCTGCCTGCAACTCTCGCTATCATACAACTAACCATCCAGCATCTCTACATTATTTTTCCGAAAAGTCCCTTAATTTTTCGGGCGAGCCCGCCAATGCCCTTGCCGACGCGGTCCCGCGCCACTCGCTCATGCTCGGACTTCATGCCGTAAATCACCAGGCCGACTCCGGTGGCGCACTGGGGGCTGTTGACCACATCGGTCACCCCGCCGATGTTGCGAGGATAACCGATGCGCACCGGCAGATCGAAGATCTGTTCAGCCAGATCCGAGATATGGGTGAGCATCGCCGTGCCGCCGGTCAGCACCAGCCCGGCATTAACCATGTGTTTGGTTCCTGAATTGGCCAGTTCATGATTGATGAGGCTGAGCATTTCCTCGACCCGGGGCTCGAGAATCTCCCCCATCACTTTCTGTGACAAACGCCGGGACTTGCGGCCACCGACACTGGGAACCTCGATGGCCTGATCCTTGTCGATCATCGACGAAATGGCACAGCCATAGTGCTCCTTCAGTTGTTCCGCCGCTTTCAATGGGGTGCGCAGGCCGATGGACAGGTCGTTGGTGAGATTATGCCCACCAATACCAAGCACATAGGTACGCTGAATGCAGTTCTCGGCAAATACCGCCAGGTCCGAGGTTCCGCCGCCGATATCGATGAGAGCCACCCCGAGTTCACGCTCCTCGGGAGTCAGTACCGCTTCGGCCGAGGCGATGGGTTCGAGCACCACGTCATCCACCTCAAGCCCCGCCCGGTTGCAGCACTTGATAATATTGTGCACCGCCGTGACCGAACCGGTGACGATATGCACCTTGGCCTCAAGCCGCACCCCTGTCATGCCGAGGGGATCCTGAATGCCACCCTGGCCGTCCACCTTGAACTCCTGGGGCAGGACATGAATGACCTCCTGGTCCTGTCCCAGCGGGACGGCTTTGGCGTTTTCCACCACCTTGTCGATCTCCTCCTGCCGTATCTCCCGGTTTTTCACCGCAATGACCCCATCGCTGTTGATCCCGGTGACATGGCTGCCGGCAATGCCGACATAGACCGAGGAGATATTACAGCCGGCCATCATCTCTGCTTCCGCCACCGCTTTTTTGATGGAGTTGACGGTGCTCTCGATATTGACGACCACCCCCTTCCGCAAGCCCACCGAGGGATGGGTACCGACTCCGATAATATCAACCTGATTGTCGATCACCTCGCCAACCACGGCACAAATCTTTGTTGTGCCGATATCAAGCCCGACAACCAGTTCTCCTCTTTCCTGTTGCGCCATAGTCTTCCTCACATCGCTGCCCTGCCGTCGCCGCCGGCCGCCTGTAGCCCTCAGATCCCCACAAAACGGTGTCGCCGGGCTCGTCCGTATATGCGCCGGAGGGAGCGGCATCTGTCCAGAAAATCAGGACTCGACGAAACGAACCAGCACCCGTTCCTTCTTTTTTCCGTCCGTTTCGATCCCGGCCAGATAATTGACATCAATATAAGCGGCATCCGCAACCTGTTTTTTCCGGTAAAGCCAGGAAAGCACCCGAGTCAGCTGATTGAATTTCTTTTTCATCTCGCCGCTGCCGAGTCTGATCGGAAAGGGGTTATCCGCCATAAACAGGACCAATTCCCCATCCGACATGACATGGATTTCCGAAATATTCTGTTTTGGGAGATTCACCGAACCGTTTGTCGCCAAGGCAAGTAATTGCATCGGCTCCTGCAACCGTTCCGGCGTCGCCTTTCCCTCTTCAATTCCGGTGATAATCGGATAATCACAGTCATCGCCGGCCAAGGTTTCGGCAAAGACCACCCCGTCTTTGTCCACATAACTCAGCCCGTTTTTGCCACTGACCAAGGCGACGGCAACCCGTTCACGGATAGCAATAGTCAGTCGATTCGGCCAGTTACGGGAAATCTCGACATGTTCGATCCAATCCTGTTCCTCAAGTTGCCGTTTGATTCGGCCGGTGCGTATCGCCCAGAGATTTGTTTTGACATCAAGACCTGTCCAGGCAAGAATCTGCTGAGCGGTGGTGCGCTCACAGCCCGTGACCTGCACCCTTTCCACCTGAAAAAAAACCGACCGACACAACCCCTGATAGACGAAAAACAGGACAACAGCACTGACACAGATCGCCCCGATCACGATTCCCGCCTTCTTGAGAAACCGTTCAATCGACCAGTTCGGGACGCCGCCGCCCCGATGCATTCTCAATCCTTTTTTCGTTCTTTTCATGGTTGACGGTCTCGTAAAAACTGAAAATTAATCACAGAAACCGCAGAGCACACAAAGGCAAGTAAATGTAATTAAATTTTTTTTCTCTCTGTCCTCAGTGCGCTCTGTGGCAAAAAAGACTTTTTACGGGTTTGTCATGATTTCACGTTCTCGTGATGTTCTGGCGCGGCGGGCCCGGCAGGTCATGGCCTGTCCGGCTCTTTATCCCCACAAACCGAACTTCCGGTTCGAGCAGCACCCCAAACGTCTCTGCCACCCGGTCCTGCACCACCTTCATCAGATTCAGAATGTCGCTCGCCGTAGCGCCGCCGCAATTGACAAGAAAATTGGCGTGCACCGGTGATACCATCGCCCCGCCGACCCGCACCCCTTTCAGTCCTGCCTGATCAATGAGCTGGCCCGCGGTCCGCCCACCGCCCGGGTTCTTAAAAAAAGATCCGCAACTCGCCGCCATCCGTGGCTGCCGCGCCCTGCGCTTGGCCAGGTTTGCCAAACAACGCCGCCGTATTTCCTCTTTATCATCCGGAGCCAGGAGGAATCTGCCCTCCAGGGCGATACGATCGCTTGCCTCTCCCCAGCTCCGGTAGGAAAAAGCCATCTGCGTCACCGGTCGCACCGCCACTGCGCCGCAGCCATCCATCAGCGTCACCTGCTCCAGGACATCGCGCATCTCCTGCTGCCAGGCCCCGGCATTCATGACAATGGCCCCACCGACACTGCCGGGAATACCGACGGCGAACTCGAGACCAGCCAGTCCCTGCTCCACCGTCCAGTTTACCAGCCGGGCCAGGGCACATCCGGCCTCGACCCTGATCAGAACACCCGCCGCCACCTGCCCGACAATCTCGATGGCCCCGAAGGAACGGCCCAGGACAATGACGACTCCCCTGACTCCGCTATCGGCCACCAGGACATTGCTGCCCCGCCCAAGCAGCAGCGACGGGACATCGAGACGCCGCAGCACCTGGAGCAGACGGGCAATCTCGCTGCTGCTTTCCGGAAACACCAGCGCCTCAGCCGGTCCACCGATCCGGTATGTTGTGTAATCCGCCATCGGCTCATGCCAGCGGATTTTCCCGCTCAAAAAACCGGCCGTTGCCTCGGCGAAAGCCGCGGCCCATTCCGGCGTCTTTCGGTCACGCGAGAGCGGCAAGAACCTGCTCTCCGGCCTGCCAGATATCGCCGGCCCCCAGACTGAGAACAATATCGCCTGCGGTCAGCATGGGCACGATCAGCGGCGCGATCTCATCAACCCGTTCCGCCAGAAAGACATGCCGCTGCCCGTGTTCACGGATCCCGGTCATCAGACTTTCGCCTGTGACGCCTGGAATCGGCTTTTCGCTGGCCGGATAGATCTCGGTCAGCGCCAACAGATCCGCGTCATGAAAGGCGGTGCAGAACTCCTTAAACAGGCCCTTGGTTCGGGAGTAACGGTGCGGCTGAAAGAGGACAACGAGCCGGCGGCTCGGCCAGGCATCGCGAATCGAGGCCAGAGTGGCCCGGATCTCGGTCGGATGATGGCCGTAATCATCGATGATGGTGATACCCCGCGCCTCCCCCTTGATCTGCAAACGCCGCTGCACTCCGGAAAAAGTGGCGATGGCGGCGACGATGCGGTCAAAAGGGATATCCAGTTCAAGGCCGACCGCCAGGGCGGCAATACTGTTCAACACATTGTGGCGGCCGGGAAACCCGATGGTCACCTCACCCAGCACCTCACTGCCCCGGCAGACCTCGTAGCGGCTCTGCAACCCTTCGGTCCGGATCATGCGACCCCAGAAGTCCGCCTGGGCGCTCAGTCCGTAGGTGATGACCCGTTTCTTGATATGGGGCAGCAACGAGGCAATGTTGTCGTCGTCAAGACAAACCACCGCCACTCCGTAAAAGGGGATCTTGTTGATAAATTCCAGAAAGAGATGTTTAATCTGATGAATATCCTCATAAAAATCAAGATGTTCCAGATCGATGTTGGTGACCACCTCGATGACCGGCGACAGCTGGAGAAATGAGCCGTCGCTTTCATCCGCCTCTGCCACCAGAAACTCGCCATCGCCGAGCCTGGCATTGGTCCCGAGGCTGTTGACCTTGCCGCCGATGACCACGGTCGGATCAAAACCGGCCTGCCCGAGAATCCAGCCCACCAGGGACGTGGTGGAAGTCTTGCCGTGGCTGCCGGCAACCGCGATGCCGTATTTTTTCAGCCGCATGAGCTCGGCCAGCATCTCTGCTCTGGGGATGACCGGGATAAAGCCGGCACGTGCCGCTACGACCTCCGGATTGTCCTCTTTCACCGCCGATGAAACGACCACCACATCGGCCCCCTCCACCCAGGCACCGGCATGGCCCCGATGGATCCTGCCGCCAAGCGCGGCGAGCCGGCGGGTAATGTCGGTTTCCCGAAGATCCGAACCACTCACCTTGTAACCGAGATTGAGCAGCAGTTCAGCGATGCCGCTCATGCCGATTCCGCCGATACCGACAAAATGGATATGTTTTGTTTTTTTGTACAAGGAATTCCTTCGTCCGTTCCAGGCTGCGCTCAGCCTTTTTCCGTTATTGTCGACCCATCAGCGCCAGGCACTGCTCGACGATCGCCCCGGTGGCATCCGGCCGGGCGAGTGTTTTCGCTGCCTGCCCCATCTGCCGCCGTTTTTCGTCATCAGTCAACATATCGCCGATCGCCCCGGCCAGCGCCTGGGCGGTGAGCTCATCCTGCCCAAAGAGCAGGGCCGCCCCGCCCCGCACCAGTGATTCCCCATTGTGACGCTGGTGATCGTCAGCCGCGTAAGGATAGGGGATCAGAATCATCGGCAGACCAAACAGGGTCATTTCCGCAAGCGTTGTTGCTCCGGCCCGCGATACGACCAGATCCGCCCGACCATAAAGGGCCGCCATGTCATCAAAGAAGGCCCTGACCTCGGCGCGCATCCCGGATTGCCGGTAGCGGTCGGCCACCATCGCTTCATCATCCCTGCCGGTCTGATGAATGAGATCAAAGGTGTCGCCCAACCCTTGCCGAACAATGGCCATGGCCTCCGGCACCAGGGTATTGAGCCGATGGGCGCCGAGACTGCCGCCCAGCACCAGTACGGTTTTCCTGCCGCATTTATCCCGCTCCCGCGCTGCCGCGACCAGCAGTTCACCCCGCAGAGGGTTGCCGGTCAGAACCGATTTATCGGCAGGGAAAAAACGTTCGCTGCCGGGGATGGACAGAAAGACCCGATCCACCAGGCGGCCCAGTTTGCGGTTGGCCAGGCCAGGCACCGAGTTCTGCTCATGGATACAGGTCGGAACCCCCAGCAGTTTCGCGGCCAGCAGCACCGGGCCGGTGATATAGCCACCGACCCCCAGCACCACCGCCGGTCGGAAACGGCGGACAAGAGCAAGGGCGGCAATGACAGCAAAAGGAAGTTGCAGCAGAGCGGCAGCTTTGTCCGGCAGCGATTTCCCTTTCAGGCCGGCACAGCGGATGGAGGTCTTCTCGAAATGTCGGGTTGCCAGCACCCTCTCGTCCGTCGGTCGACCGGTGCCGACAAACAGCACCCGACCGCCGGGAAAACGCGCCAGGATCGCTTCCGCCACCGCTATTCCCGGAAAAAGATGGCCGCCGGTTCCCCCCCCGCTGACCATGACCCGCATCTCCGTTTTCCCCATCGCCCCTGTCAGACCCGCAACTCAACCGGTTTTGCATGCCGGTGCTCGAATGCCATCTTGATCTCGGCTAAAGTTTCCTGATAGCAGCTGGGGCAAAAGCCATAGGAAAAGACTTTCTCATCGTCGACTTTGATCCTCACCCATTGCCCGTCGCGTTCATTCCGTCTGCAGCGGCAGCATATTTTTTCCATTTTCCCTTCCCATTTCCCGCGTCATTGTCGTTCGTCATTGCGTCATTTGCCAACGATCCCGGTTCGCGTTCCCGCCAGCCGCCGGACCTCCTGCTGAAATTTTTCGCCCCGTTCGGCGTAACTCCGAAACATGTCAAAACTGGCGCAGGCAGGGGAAAGCAGCACCACATCCCCCGGACTGGCCGACCGTGCAGCCGTTGCCACCGCCTCCGCCAGATTCTCCGCCATGGTGATGGGAGCGAGACCGGCCAGTGAATGCGCCATCTTATCCCGGGCCTCGCCGATCAGCACCATGGCCTTGACCCGGGCACGGATAGCATCAGCCAGGTAGCGATAATCCCCCCCCTTGTCGCGGCCGCCGGCGATCAGGATGACCGGGCGGGTCATGCCGTCAAGGGCTGATTTCACCGCGCCGATATTAGTCGCCTTTGAATCGTCAATATAGACCACTCCGTTGATCTCGGCAACTACGGCAAGGCGATGGGGCGCCCGCTGAAAGCGGAGCAGTCCGGCCTGCACCGCCTCGGGCGGGCACTTCAACAGACGGGTGGCCAGCACTGCGGCCATGGCATTTTCACGATTCGGCGATTTGGCGAGGCTCTCCGGCAGTCGATAGCTTTCACCGGCAAAATCACCGAAGAGGATGATTTCATCGTCCTGACCGCCTGGACCGGCACCGTTGACCGGCGCCGTTGTCCCGGAAAACCAGAACTGTCTTGCCGGAACAGGAAAGATTCGCAGGTTGCGCAAGGTTTCCTCGTCGTCACTATTGAGAACAGCCGCATCAGTCGCTTGCTGATTTCTAAAAATGCTCATCTTCGATGCCGCATACTCCTCATATGAGGGATAGCGGTCAAGATGATCCGGACTGATGTTCAGCAACACAGCCACCGCCGGTCGGAAGTCGCCTGCCGTATCGAGCTGAAAACTGCTCACTTCCAGCACAGCCACCTCGGCATCCTGCTCCCCCTGCAGGTATTCGGTGAGTGGTGTTCCGATATTGCCGCCGAGAAAGACCTTGCGTCCTGCAAAAACCAACAGATCATGAATGAGCTGGGTCACGGTCGTCTTGCCATTGGTGCCGGTGATGGCAACCACCGGAATGTCGAGAAAAGCAATTCCCAGCCCCAGTTCGCCGACGATCTCGCAACCGGCCGCCCGGGCCGCCACCAGCTCCGGCATGTCAAGCGGCACACCGGGACTGACGACAATGCCGTCAGCGGCCTGGAATAGTTCCCGACTGTGCCCGCCAGTCTCAAATCTGACTCCGTTTGTCCGCAGCCAGTCGAGCAGCGCCGGATCAAGACCGCTTTCCGGTCCCTTTTCACTGAGCATGACCCTGGCCCCCATCCTGTGCAGCAACCGCATGGTGGCAAATCCCGATTTGGCTGCCCCCACCACCAGCAGCGTGCATCCGGCAGGATTGTTTTTCAGTGTTTCAATGAACGCCATCGCCGGTTACCTGAGCTTGAGGGTGGCCAGGGCGGTCAGTCCGAGGATGATGGAGATGATCCAGAAACGAATGACCACCTTCGGCTCCTGCCACCCTTTTTTTTCAAAATGATGATGAAAAGGGGCCATGAGAAAGATCCGTTTTCCCCCGGAAATCTTGAAGTAACCAACCTGGAGGATAACGGAGAGCGCCTCCATGACAAACACCCCCCCCACCAGCACCAGCAGGATCTCCTGCTTGATGATTACCGCCACCATGCCGATCGCCCCGCCAATGGCCAGGGATCCGACATCACCCATGAAGACCTGGGCAGGAAAGGCATTGAACCAGAGAAAACCGAGGCTGGCTCCGGCCAGCGCCCCGCAAAACACCGTCACCTCCCCGGCGCCGGGAACAAACGGAATCTGCAGATAGGCAGACATGCCGACATGGCCGGCCAGATAGGAGAAGAGGAGATAGACCCCGCTCGTCACCACGGTCGGGCCGGTGGCCAGACCGTCAAGTCCGTCGGTAAGATTCACCGCATTTGAGGCGCCGGCAATGACCAGCACCATGAAGAGCAGGTAAAACCAGCCCAGTTCAGGTTTCACATCCTTGACAAAAGGAAAACTCAGCGAGGTATCAAAACCCGGTTGATTCACCAACACGACGCCGACAATCAGAACGCCAGCGGTCTGCAGCAGCAGTTTTCCCCGTCCGCTCAAGCCCTTGCTGTTTTTCTTCCTGATCTTGCGATAATCGTCGATGGCGCCGATCATCCCATACCAAAGAGTCAACGCCAAAATCAGCCAGACATAGACATTAGTCAGATCGACCCAGAGGACGGTGGAAAGAGTTACTGCCCCAATAATGAGCAGCCCACCCATGGTCGGCACCCCACGTTTGCTGAAATGAGATTCCGGCCCGTCATCACGAACCACCTGGCCGACCTGCCTGCTTTTCATGAGGGCGATGAAACGCGGCCCGAGCAGCAGGGTGATGAGAAAGGCGGTGACGATGGCGCCTATACACCGGAAGGTGATGTAGCGGAAGACATTGAAGCCGCCGAACAGGGTATGGAGAGGATAGAGCAGATGATACAGCATGGCGCTCCGCTCTTACAGCCTGTTGCCAAGCTGCTCAATGATAGTTTCCATCCGCATGCCCCGCGATCCCTTGATCAGAATGTAATCCCCCCCCTGCAGCTCACCCAGGGCCACCAGCTTGACAATGGCCTCCACGACCTCCTCCTTCCCCTCCATCTGCCTGGCCTGCTTCATGGTCATACTGGCATCGAGGGCGCCCTCCACCATTTTCCGTGAAAATTCGCCCACAGCAAAAAGATAATCAAAGCCCTTGCAGGCCACCGTCTCCCCCAGACGCCGATGCTCACGATCACTGTCGCTACCCAGCTCCAGCATGTCGCCGAGCACGGCAACGGTTTTGGCGTTCTTCTTCATGCCGCGCACCGTGTTCAAGGCCGCCAGCATGGAAGAAGGGTTGGCGTTGTAACAGTCATTAACCACCTTGAGGCCGCCGATGGTCAGCACCTGCAGACGTTTGTCGTAGGGTCGGAACTCCCCGAGTCCGGCAGCGATCTGATCCATCTCCACCCCGGCGGCATGGGCCATGGCCGCGGCAGCCAGGGCGTTGCCGACGTTATGCTCACCCAGGGCGTGGAGCTGAACTCGCTGTTTCCGGGCGCCGACATGCAGGGAGAACAGCATGCCGTCTTCGCCGAGATTCCTGACATGGGTGGCGCGGACCGCAGCCTTGCACCCCAGACCAAAGAGGATCTGCTCCTGAGGACACTCCCGCGCCAGAGCCCGAACCCGCGGGTCATCGATATTGACACAAAACCTGGCCCACGTCTTGCCGCCACGAAAGAGTTCACCCTTGGCCCGGGCCACACCCTCGATATTATGCAGCCCCGCCAGATGGGCGCCCTGAATATTGATGATGCAGGCAATATCCGGATCGGCGATCTCGGTCATCCGGGCTATTTCACCGGGCCGGTTCATGCCCATCTCCAGTAACGCCACGTCATGGCGGCAATCAACCCGCAGCAGGGTAAGCGGCAAACCGATCAGATTGTTGAGATTCCCTTCTGTTTTCAAAATATTGTATTCGAGCCGCAGGATTGCCGCGCACATCTCCTTGACCGTGGTTTTACCGGAACTGCCGGTCAAAGCAAGAACCTGAAGGTTCGGCATCAACGCCCGCCGGTAAGCGGCCAGATCACCGAGGGCTCGCAGGGTATCCGCAACGAGGATGACCGGCACCGGCAGCGGCGTCTCCGGTTGCGCGGCGACGATGACCCCGCTTGCGCCTTTGCGGATCGCCTCGGCGATGAAAAGCTGCCCGTCAAAGCGTTCGCCGCTCAGGGCGAGAAAAAGATCACCGGGCTGCAGGGTGCGACTGTCAGTGGAAATCGTCCGGAATTTGGCGTTGGAAGGCCCCCCGGCAAAACGGCCGCCGGTGGCGATCAACACCTGACTCAATGTCCAGACCGGATCCTGCACCGTGTTAAAGCCGCATCCAAAATCCGTCATCGCCCGATCGGCCCCCTGTCGGCAGAACTCTTTTCCCAGACTCCGTCCCAGTTCCATGCCTCTTTCTCCGTTTGCCGTTATGCCGCCTTTCCGGCCCTTTGTAATTCATGCCTCGCCTGCTGCCGATCATCAAAGTCAAGTCTCCGGTTACCGATGATCTGGTAGCACTCATGACCCTTGCCGCTGATCAGCACCACATCGCCCGGAGCTGCTCCACGGACGGCGACGCGAATCGCCTCTGCCCTGTCCTCGATGACATCGTAACCCCGGCGATTGCGTTCAAGCATGAGTTGTGCCGCTGCAATCCGTTCGCCACCGTTTTCCACCACTCCCTCGGCAATTTCAGCAAGAATTTTCCCCGGCTCCTCGCTGCGCGGATTATCAGAGGTGACGACCACGACATCAGCCAGCCGAATGGCAACACCCCCCATCAGTGGCCGTTTGCCCCGATCCCGGTCGCCGCCGCAGCCGAAAACGACAATAAGCCGTTTTGGTTTCAGTTGCCGCAGAGTAACCAGTACCTTTTCCAGCGCATCCGGGGTGTGAGCGTAATCAACAAACACCGCTGCCTGCGGCAGTTTCTCCACCTCTTCCGTCCGACCGACGACCCTCTCCAGCCGGCCCGGTGCGCCCTGACAGCTGGCAACCGCCTGCCTTATTGTTTCAGGGGCAATGGCCAAGGCCAGAGCACATCCGACGACGCCGAGGATATTGCGAAGATTGAATTCCCCCACCAGCGGACTCGTCAGCACCATCCTGCCGCCAGGACCACGCACCTCGGCGCTGATCCCCCGCAGATCAAATTGAAAACGGTCGGCGCAGACGTCACCGGCGCCGATGCCGCAGGAGAGGCAGTGCCGGCCCTGCCCGTGCAGCAGTTCGATGAGCCGTCCGCTCCAGCCGGACAATTGATCCGTGCTCCCTCGGCCCGCATCAAGCACCACCACTGCCCGGCCGTCCGGTTTCAGGTAATCGGCAAAGAGTCTTGTCTTGGCCAGGAAATAGCTCTCCATGCTACCGTGGAAATCGAGATGATCACGGCTGATATTGGTGAAAAGCGCCACATCAAATTGCAGACCGTTTATCCGCTCCTGGACCAGGGCATGGGAGGAAACTTCCATCACGACATGGGTGACGCCGGCCTCCGCCATCCGCCAGAGAATCTTCTGCAGTTCCACCGGACGCGGGGTTGTGAGCGCGGCGGGAATATCCTGACCGGCAAAACGCACGGCCACCGTACCGATGACCCCGGGCTCACCCCCTCCGGCCCGGATGATTGATTCGAGCAGATAGCTACTGGTGGTCTTGCCGTTGGTGCCGGTGATGCCGATCATTCGCATTCGACCTCCAGGAAAACCATACAGCGCCGCAGCGAGAAGGCCGAGCGTCCGGCCGGTGTCCGCGACCCGAATAACCGGCACCGGCCATTGTCCGCCGGCATCATCCCGCACCAGCACCGCGGCACAGCCGTTTGCCACCGCCTGGCCGATAAAGTCATGCCCGTCCACCCGGGTACCCGGCACGGCAACAAAGAGCATACCGGCCGTGGCGACACGGGAATCCTCAGTGATCCCACTCACCACGACCTGCTCGGCTCCAGGCGGGCAGCGGAGTCCGGCGAACCGACACAAAACGCCCAGCTCCATATTCGGTGGAATCGTCATCGCTCTCACCTCTGTTCCGCCTGCAACACGACAACGCCGCCGGCCCTTACCCGATCGCCGACAGCAGGGTGTTGACGGATAACGACACCCGATCCCTTGACCACCACCTTGACATCGAAACGCTCCAGCTCCTGCATAGCCTTGCGCAGGCTCAACCCCTTGAGATCAATCATGACGTCTTTTGCCGCGACCTCTCCCTTTTCCTCGGCGCCGATCTGCTCGCCCTGTCGCAGCCACTGGTGAAACAGCGTCTCCCTCGACGTCTTCAGGGTCGTTGCCCGTCGATCAGCCTTCCTGTCATAAAACTGCAGGGCATTTTGCAGCAGCAGGGTCGCATGCTGCCGGAAAGGCGATCCGCGGTCAATCGCCACCCGGGCATTGTCGGCAAGCAGCAACAAAACGAGTTTCGGCGCCGCAGCCGGCGCCGCGGCCAGCACCACCGCGTCACAACGAAAACTTTTGCGCACCATCTGATCAATGGCAACCGTTTCCCCTCCGGCTGCGGCCGCCACCTCGACATTTATCACCGCCCCATCAGCACCATCACCCACCTCAGCTCCCAGGGACACCGTCGCCGGCGCCACAGATGGATAAGGCGAGAGCGTCTCAGCGCTCAATACCGACGCATCCGCTGGCATGGCATTGCGCAAATAGCGGACAAGGGCGCCACTGGCCTGGGCACTGATCAGCGTGTCATCCACCGGGGCAGCCGGGGCCGCTCTTTCCCCTTTATCGGCGATCAGGGGGGCCTTGCGAAAATGAGGGGCGACCCTTCTCCCGCCATTCACCATTGCCGCGAACCGGCTGAGCAGCGCCAAGCCACTCTGCTCGCCGACAGCGATATCGGGCAGATCGAGACTGTAGCCGCCCGACCCGTCAAAGTAGTCATCGAAATCATGGAGATTTTCCACCACCTCCTCGGGCAGGGCAGCAGCCAGCCACTCGGAGAGAAAATTGCCGTCCTCGAGCTCGACCCATTCCGGTTTATCCGGACCACCAGCGGCCATTTTCATTTTTCGGGGCTTCAATCGTTTGATTGTCACCACCTTCTTCGTCGTCGGTTCAAGTGGATAGTCTTCCTGCAGGGCCGCGCCGACCTTGAAGAGCAGGGAAAGCGGTCCCGGATCGACAGCACCGGTTACCACTTTGTCCGCTGTGCCGATCATTCCATCCAGGGCTTTCATGCCGGTAAAGGAAGGAATGCTGCCCCACGCCAGGATCTCACCGGAATCAGCCTCCATCAGCAATGCCGCGACACCGGAGCGGCTGGCTGCCTCCTCCTCGCCCTTCACCGCATCAAGCAATTCGACCAGTTGCTGGTCGAGCAGCTTCTGGATGCGAACATCGAGGGACAGCATCAGATCACTGCCTTTCTTTCGTTTTGTGTCGCCGCCGTCGCCATTCCCCTCCTTGCCGGACAGCAATCCGTCATAAAAAAGTTCGATACCCGACAGACCATGTTCGTCTTTCACCTCGCCGATGATGTGACCCGTTTCCTGCCGATAGGGATAATAGCGTTGTTCCTGTTCATAAAAATAAACGCCGGAAAGTTTCAGCGCCTGCACCTCGCGCGTCTTTTCCGGTGTTATATACTTCACCAGCCACTTATAGCTGCGCTGGGTTTTCACCTCATTAAGCACCGACTGTTCATCAAGCTCCAGGGCCTGGGCCAGCTGCGCCACCGTTTTTTCGATGTCATCAAATTCCAGTGGTTTGACATAAATGGAATTCACATTAAAACTGATTGCAAGCTCATGGTAATTGCGGTCATAAATACTGCCACGCCGGACATCCTCCTGTATCGGCCGGGTGACGGGTGGGGATGCTGTCTCCTCGTGCTCCTGCGTTTCCGGAGCGGCCGCATGATCGCTGCCGCGAAACAACAACCACGCGAGCAGCGCCAACACCCCTGCTGCAGCTACCAGTGCCGCAATCCTCACCAGTCTTTTTCGCGCCTCATCCTCTCTGCTCTTTTCCCCTCGCTGCGACCACCCCGGATGTCCGGAGCCGCCTCTGCCTTTTTTCATTTACCGGGCACCAGAACGACCAGGCCACCGCCCAGGTCCGTTTCCTCACCGGGATAAAGCGCCAACCTGCTCTCCGCGATATCCTCGATGCTTTTACGGGAAAAGAGAAGGTTCTGCTGATCCGCCAGCACCTTGTGGTCCTTTCGCAACTCCTGTTTACGCACCTGGGCTGCGGCCAGATCCCCCAACCCTTTTTTAATGCTCCAGGAAATCCAGGAGCTGCCGATCAGGGCAAGCAGGGTCGCGATCACAACAACAGCGCCGGAAAGCTTCCAGAACAGCCCGCCGACCGGCAGATCCTGACTGACCGTCCTGCGCCGTACTGCACGCTTTCCGCATGCAATCCCATACCTAGAAGAATAGCCGGTTATCATTTCCTTCCTCCCTTGCCGCTGTCGCAGCCGATGCCGACGCTCCGTTCCGGACCGAAAACGGGCAACCAGCGATTTTCATGTTACAGACTCATCATTGCCGGACGATTAAGGAATCTCCCCTTCCCGAATCGCTTTAGCCCTCCATCGTTTTTTCGGCACAACGCATTCTGGCACTGCGCGCCCGGGGATTGTCCTGCAGTTCCCCTTCCTCGGCAACCACCGGTTTCGCGGTCACCGCACGCAGTCCGGGGGTATTGCGAAAGGCATTCTTCACCAGCCGATCCTCCAGGGAATGAAAGGAGATGATACAGATCCGGCCGCCGGGCCGGATAATGGCACTGAGGCCGGCGAGTATTTTTTCCAGATTGTCCAGCTCCCTGTTCACCGCGATGCGGAGCGCCTGAAAGACCTTTGTCGCCACATGGATCTTTTTCGGATGAAAGCGCCGCGGCACCGCCTCCTCGACCAGTTCCACCAGTTGCCGGGTGGTGGTGAACGGCTCGTTCTTGCGCCGGGCAACGATCCGGGCGGCGATGCGCCGGGCCTGCCGCTCTTCCCCGTAATAAAAAAAGATGTCAGCCAGCTCGTCTTCCGCTGCCTGATTCAGCAGATCAGCTGCTGTTCCGCGGCAGCGGGTGTCCATGCGCATATCGAGGGGCTCGCATCCCTGAAAAGAAAACCCCCGGCCGCTGGCATCAAGCTGCAGGGAAGAAAGACCGAGATCAAGGAGCAGCCCGTCCACCCGGTCCAGCCCCAGGTCAGTCAGCACCGCCGGAATTTCGGCGAAATTGCGGCGGAGGATGGTGATACGATCCGCATAGATCGCCAGATTCCTTTCCGCCTGCCGGATGGCATCCTCGTCCCAGTCCAGACCGATCACCCGGCCGCCAGGGCTGCTGGCCGCAAGAATCGCTGCACTGTGACCGCCAAGCCCGAGATTGCCATCCACATAGACCCCGCCATCCCGTGGCGCCAGCCAACGGATGACCGCATCCAGCAGAACCGGCTGATGAAGGGGCTGGTTGGCCTTCATTGGCCGCTAAAAGAGGCCAAGATCATGCAGGGTCGCATCAAAGGCGTCGAAATCCTGCGGGGTCATGGCGCTCTCCGCCTCCCAGGTTTCCTTATCCCAGATCTCGAAAAAAGGTCCCATGCCGTTCATGACGACATCCTTTTTCAAATTAAGCTGATTGCGGAAGGGCACGGGGAGAAGGATACGGCTGTTTTTGTCGATCTGACACTCGAAGGAGCCACCGATCAGGTAGCGGATCATCTTCTGGAACTGGGGATCTTTCTTCTCCTTTTCCAGCAGAGTAGCCTCCATTTTCTCCCACTCGGCCAGGGGATAAATCCGCAGACAGGTACGCCAGGGCGGGGTGATGAGCAACCGGTCGTCATAGTCACGCAGCAGCACGTCACGGAAACGCGAGGGCACGTTCAGCCTGCCCTTGTCGTCAAGGGTGTGTTCCGATCGACCTCGGAACCGGCTTGGTTGATTTCTGTTCCCTGACTCGCTCACGCCACCTTGCCCCCTCTACGCCTCTTCTCCCCACTTTACACCACAACATGCTCCCTTATACGAAGCAAGGAACAACAGTGTCAAGAAGAAATATTTCAGGAACCAGGAGACAGCGCAGGGACAGAAAGAGACCAGCACCCCCTGCTCCCACATCTGGGGGCAATGGCAACCTCATGCCGCAATATATGGGAAGGGAGAAGAAAAGAAAAGGAAATCAGGTGATTTTTTTCTTTAAAAAAAAGTGGGTACAAAGTGGAGGAGAAAATAGCCGCCTTAGATAATGACGGTCCGCCGAATATAGGTGACGATGTCATCGGCACTGTCCAGCACCTGAAAGATATGAAGATCCTCTTCCTTGATGGTGCCGGCGGCAACCAGGGTGGAGCGCATCCACTCCACCAGACCGGACCAGTACTGACTGCCGGCCAGGACAATGGGAAAGGGTTTGATGCGTCTGGTCTGAATAAGGGTAATCGCCTCAAAGAGCTCATCCAGGGTGCCGAATCCGCCGGGCATGGCGATGAATGCCATGGCGTATTTGATCAGCATCACCTTACGGACAAAAAAGTACTTGAACTCCAGGGGAAGATTGGCATATTTGTTCCCCTCCTGCTCAAAGGGCAAGGTAATATTGAGGCCGATGGAGAGGGCCCCCACCTCGGCGGCGCCGCGATTGCCCGCCTCCATGATGCCCGGACCGCCGCCGGTCATGATGGCATAGCCGCTTTCCGCCAACCGACGACTGACCTCGACGGCAAGCTGATAGTAGGGATCTGTCTCCGGCGTACGGGCTGAACCGAACACCGAGACCACCGGCCTTTTCACCGCAGCCAGGGTATCGAAGCCGTCAACGAATTCGGACATGATGCGAAAGAGCCGCCAGGAATCACCGGCCTTGAAGTTATCGAGCCAGTACTGCTGACTTTCGCTGTTGGCGCCATAGTGTGCCTTCATTCCCACAACTCCTTCATTCGCCGCCACTCCGACCGGCATGATCGTTTCTTTGTTGACTGTTTGTGCCCGGCTCGACGAGCATTGCTGTCGCCAGTCGGTGTTGCGGATCGCGACGGAGGATTTTCCGGCAGATCTTTTTCGTCTCTGCCTCCTGCCCCGTCTTCCGGTAAATCCCGGCCAGCAAGACCAGTGGCTCCGTCTTGCGCGGGGCGAGCCGGCAGGCCTTTTCCGCTGCCGCCAGGGCCTCGTCATCATGACCGGATCGCTCCAGGACCCGGGCAAGCCGGTTCCAGTGCTCCCAGCAGCCCTCCTCCAGGAGGACTGCCTGTTGACACAGCGCGCGCGCGATATCATTGCCCTGCCCCTCACGACAGTAAAGCTCGCCGAGCAGACTGAGAGCCGTCGCATCCCGCGGATTATGGCGCACCGCCCGTTGCAGGCTGGCCATGGCCGGGCCGTTTGCTCCAAGCCCCATGTGCGCCTCGCCGAGATAGCGATGCACCGCGCCGTGGCTGACGTCGCGCGACCCCACCGGCCCGATCCGTTCCCCCCTGCTCAGCACCCGCACCGCCTCCCCGTATCGCCCCGTCTTGCAGTAGAGCTTGCCAAGTTGCAGCAGCAGATCGAAACTGGTATCATCCACAGCCAGCGCCCTTTCCAGATACTGGAGGGCCTTCTCCTCCTGCCGACAGGCCAGCCAGGCAAAGCCCAGGTTGAAAAGGGCCATGAAATCGGCAGGGGAGAGATCAAGCACCTGTTGAAACAGCGGGATGGCCTTTTTATAAAGATTCATCTGGGCGAAACTGACACCGAGACTGTTGTGCAGATTAGGATTGTCCGGGGCAAATTCCAGTCCGAGCCGGTATTCCCGCACCGCCCGGGCCAGATCTCCTTCGTTGTAATAGATATCGCCACTGATGTTCAGGCTGACGCCGTTGAAAAAAACCAGGGCGCCTGGCCCAAGAAAACCGGCGTGAATCAATGCCTTACGGCAGTTGAGCGGCAGGTCCGTCTTGCGGAAGCGACCCTGGGGATAGACGGCGGCGCCGATGGAAAAAACGAGTTGCCGCGGGGCTCCCCGCTGTTGCAGATCCCGGCACCATCGCTCGGCTTCGGCCGCGTCGCAATCTGCCAGCATAACAAAGGCCTCCTGTTCCCCCATTGCCACGTAGGGCCGGTCAAGACACTCCTGCCAAGGCACAGCACCGGACTGACCAGACTGGTCGGCCCGGAGGAGAAGGAGAACACCGCGCTCGACATCCCGCCAATGCCGCCGCAGGGCAACAACCACTCGTGAGGCAGGCGGACAGAGGGGATGGGCGGCCTTTTCCTCCGGCCCCTGAAAGGAGCAGAGGGCAAACGGCGCCCGTTTGCGGGCAATGGTCAGGGCATCCCACGCCTGCTCCGGCAGACGGTCGGCGGCAACCGGCCCTTTCTCCGGGCCGCCGGCCGCCATGCCGATAGCGGCGCGGGGCAGCCCCTCCCTTTTCAGCCAGCGCAAGAGCATTTCCGCCAGTTTGCGGGCCTGCTCTTCCCCTGTTTTTTCCAGCAGGAAGGCAAAAAGACCGTTACCCAAATGACAGAGGACGCAGAGGTGCCCGATCAGTGAATCGAGAAAGGCGGCGCGGCCGGTGATGTCGGCAAGGGCCTGGGCGGCATCCCGGGCCCGTGGGGACACATCCAGAAGACAAAAAACAAAGGCAGCCCCTTTATCCCTCTCTTCCGGCGCACAGGCCAGCCCCAACCGTCTTTCCAGATAGAAACCGCCGGGCAGACCGGTCAACGGATCGAGCAACAGATGCTTGGTACGGGCCATCTGCTCTGAGATTGTTCGACTTTTTCCCAGGAGCACGCCGACAGAGGCACTGGAAAAGGCGCCCGGCGGACCGGCAAGGATGGCCACCCCGAGCAGCGCCTCGGCGCCGGACCACAGCGGTAGAAACAACGATTCCAACCCATCGCCGCTCTCCACCACCGGTTGCCGCTCACGATGGACCGCCTCCACCCCGGCCAGCCAGACACGATCCGCTTCGGCGCCGGGGCGACCGGCAACGAAGCGCACATCCCGGCAGGGCAGCAGGGCAGCAACAATGTCGGCAAATTCATGGGCAAAGAGGGTGAGATCCCCTTCCGTCACCTCCCGAGGGCGCCACGTAAACGGAAACGTCATTCGCCGTCTTCCTTAAAGACATGCAGGAGAGCCGCAGCCAGCAGCGCGACCTCGTTATCGGCCACGGTCCGCATATCGAGCAGATAGCCGTCATCGACAATGCGACCGATGACCGGCGGTGCGCTGCTCCGCAATTTTCTTTCCAGATCGACGATCCGCAGGGAAAGCGGCCGCAGCACCACCGCCCGGCTCGGCAGATCCTGTTCCGGCATGGCGCCCCCCCCCACCCGGGAAAAGGTTGCCTCCGTCGTCACTTGACAACGGCCGGCCAGCTCGTTTTTGATGTGCCGCACCAGCCGCGCCGCCCGCCGGTCAACCTTCACCAACGGTTCGCCCATCATGACCAGGGTGGGGATGCGGGCCAGGGCCTCATCCTCGTCGGCGTAGAGGCGCAGAACCGCCTCCAGTCCGGCCAGGGTAAACTTGTCGATCCGCAGGGCACGGTTGAGGGGGTTTTTCTTGATATCGGCAATAACCTGACGCCGACCGACGATCAAGCCGGCCTGGGGACCGCCGAGCAGCTTGTCGCCGCTGAAGGTGACGACATCGGCGCCGGCTCCCACCACCTCCTGCACCGTCGGTTCCTTTTGCAGGCCGAAGCGGGTCAGATCGACCAGACTGCCGCTGCCGAGATCCTCCATCACCGGCAGCCCGTGCCGCCGCCCGAGCTCCACCAGTTCAGGCAATCCCACTTCGGAGGTAAAACCGATGATCCGGTAGTTACTCATGTGAACCTTGAGCAGCAACGCCGTCTCCTGGGTGATCGCCTGTTCATAGTCGCGCAGATGGGTGCGGTTGGTGGCGCCCACCTCGCGGAGGCGGGCGCCGCTTTTTTCCATGACCTCGGGGATGCGGAACGAGCCGCCGATCTCCACCAGCTGACCGCGGGAGACAACCACCTCGCGGCCCTTGGCCAGGGTATCGAGGCAGAGCAAAACAGCGGCGGCGTTATTGTTCACCACCAGCCCTGCCTCGGCCCCGGTCAACTCGCAGAGCAGCTCCTCCACCAGACTGTAACGGCTGCCGCGTTTGCCGGTGGCGAGGTCGAATTCGAGGTTGGCATAGCAGCCGCCCACCATGGCAAGGCTCGCCATCGCCTCGGGGGGCAAGAGGGAACGGCCCATATTGGTATGGATGATGACCCCGGTGGCGTTGATAACCCGGCGGAAAGTGGGGGTCATTTTCTCCCGCAAACGGACGGAAAATTTCGGCATCAACGCCTCCCGGGTCAGGGCGGTGGGCGCCGACAGCCGCCCCTGTAAAATCTCTTCGCGCTCTCGGGCCAGCACCTCCCGCACCGCCGCCTTGACAAAGCGGTCTGGGGCCGCAACCTCGCCGATCCAGCCGAGAAACTCATCAACCTTGGGAATCATGCGCAACAGCTCCTGTTGCGCCGCCTTCTCTTCCCTTTCTGTTGTCCGCCCGCCCATACCACCTCCGCGCATTACTCATATGCCGAACATATCCGCCGCTACTTTAACCGCAAAAAGAGAGGCAGAGCAAAATAATTTCAGGATCTGAGCGAAAAATTTGAGTTACATTGCACTGCTCGTCGGAATCGTGGCTTTTTCCGATTCCGACAAAAATCGCGGAAATAAAAACGATAGGAGTCACCAGAGCAGGCACGAACAAAAAACAAGAGAAGAAGAACGGGGAGAACAAAAAAATCAGACGGCGAGAATCTTTTTGACCGCTCCGAGCAGTTTGGCGGTGGTAAAGGGCTTGATCAGAAAATCAACCGGACCGTAGGCAGCCCCATACCTCTCGGTCGACGGCTTCAGATAGGCGGACATAAAAAGCACGCGGGTGCCGGGATAGGAACGCCGGAAGGCAAGGGCCACATCCTCGCCGCGCATCTCCGGCATGACGACATCGGTCAGCAGCAGATCAACAGCGCCCCTGGACATCTCGGCCAGCTCCAACCCCTTGCGGCCGCTGCTCGCGGTCAGGACATGGTAGCCCTCGGCCACCAGCATCGCCTCCACCAACCGCAGCATGTCCGGGTCATCATCGATGACGAGGATCCTCGACTGATCGCGTTTCTTTTTCATGTTTTTTTTATCTCACGGGCTGACATGACGCTCTGATACCATGAACCGCAAGATATTTCCGCAAAAATCGCGCCCGCCCCTTTACCGCCCCTTTTCCGACCCAGCCTCAAGAAACGGCCCGAAGCACTCCAGCAGCCGGCGATAAAGGGGCCGGCGAAACTCGACGGTGGCGGCAATGAGCTCCGGCCAGCTCATCCACTGCCAGGCGGTGAATTCCTGACTATCGCACAAATTAATCCTTCCTTCATCGAGCAGCCGGAAAAGATACCAGTACTGGACCTGGCCGCGCCCGAACTTCCTGCGCCGCAACGGGACCGGCAATTCATAGGCCAGCGGTTCGGGGTGGGCGGCAAGCAAAACCAAGGCGTCAGCACCAATGCCGGTCTCCTCCCACACCTCCCGGAGTACGGCCTGATCCGGTTCCTCGCCGGCATCAAGCCCCCCCTGCGGCAACTGCCAGACGCCGGGCCTGCCGGTCCGCTCAAAGGTCAGCACCCTCCCCTCGCCATCCGTGATGGCAGCCCCTACCCCTGCCCGGAAATACTCGTCCGGGGTCAGGTCTTGAAATACCATATTTTTTCCCTCGCACACTCATGAATAAGCGGCATTTTCTTCCAGACCAGACTCCAGGGTATTCACCGCGCAGTGTCGCCGCACCAGTCGCGCCAGATTTTCCGATAGAAAATCTCGATCTTCTCGGCAAATTCCCCGGCGTCGCAGAGTGACGAATTCGCCATCGTTGCCCGCAGTTGCTGCCGATCCGGGATAGGGGCAATGGTGCCACCGGCAAGCTGCACCGCCTTTTCCACATAATCTCCCGGCGTCGTGGCCAGCAGCGACCGTTCCAGTCCCAGGGCATGGAGGATGCTGGCGCCCACCCGGCCCGCATGACTTTGCCCGGCCAATGCAACAACAGGAACCCCCATCCACAATGCCTCGCATGTCGTCGTCGTACCATTATAGGGGAAGGGATCAAGGGCGATATCCACCTCACCGTAAAGCTGGAGATGCTCGGACATAGAACGGGTGGCGGGCAGCACTTTGACCCGCGCGGCCGCGACGCCGAACCTGCCAAACAGATCCCGATAGTGTTGCGCCGTCGGCTCGTCGACAAACGGCTTTCCTTTCAGCAACAACAGGGAGCCAGGAACAGCATCGAGAATTGCCGCCCAGCAGGCGGCAACCGCATCATTGATTTTTGCCGGATTGTTGAAAGAGGCAAAGGTGATAAAACCGTTCCTGGAAAAAGGCGCAGGCTGGACAGCGGGAGCGGGCTCCAACGGCGCATAGCAGAGAAAGCAGCCGGGCAGACGAAACAGTTTTTCACTGTAGAACGAATCTCCATCCGGATCGGCGATGTGATCAGTCAGCCGGAAATCGATAATCGGGATGCCGGTGGTAGAGGGATAACCAAGCCAGCTTACCTGCAGGGGCGCAGGCCGGCGGCAGAAGACCGGCAGCCTGTTGCCCGCCGTATGGCCGGAGAGATCGACCAGAATATCGATACGATCGGCCCGGATCAATTCGCAGAATTGCTCGTCGTTTTGCCCGAAAACCGACCGCCAGTGCGTCGCTGTCCGGCGGATCCGTTCGGTAATATCGTCCGGACGCTCGACATTGGCATAACAGTACGTGACGATTTTTTGCCGGTCATGGGCAGCGAGCAGGGGCAGCAAGAACGAGCTTACCGAATGGCGGCGCAGATCGGCCGACACATAGCCGATCCGCAGGGGCCGTTCAGGATCCGGGTCATTGGGGAATGCCCCGCCCACCTGGCCTCTTTTCCCATGTATTTCCCACCAGGAGCGCGCCCGCCTCGCCATTTCGGGGCCGGTCAGCTCAGGGGAATAGTTCAGGGTCATCAGCAGATTGCTGTGCGCGCTGGCAAAGCCGGGACGACAGGAGAGCGCCCTCTCATAGGACGCCACGGCCTCGCTGATCCTGCCCTGCTTGGCCAAGGTATTGCCAAGATTACTCCAGGCCTCGGCGTAGGAGAGAGACAGGCGAACCGCCTCCTCGAAACAGCCTTTCGCCGTTGCCAAACGACCGGCGCGCAGATGGACGAGGCCGAGATTGTTGTGGATCTGCGGGTCGACCGGCCGCAGTTGCAAGGCCTTTGTCAGGGCCGCGGCCGCCTCCGCCTCGCGCCCCATGGCCAGCAGGGCATTGCCAAGATTGTTCAATGCCTGCACGCTGCCGGGATTGGCGCGCAGCGCAGTGGTCAGCGCCGTGATCGCCTCCGCAAAGCGTCCCAGCGCCATCAGGGTCACCCCGTAATTGACGAGATAGACAGACTCCGTGGGTTTGCGCGCCAGGGCTGCCTCGATGAACTGCAGGCCGCGTTCCGCTCGGCCCTGTTGACAATAGAGGGCCCCCAGCAGGTTATTGCAATCCGGATCGTCCGGTTGGCCGCGCAGTATTTCCAGATAGATCGCTTCCGCCACTTGCAGACGACCCGCCTGATGATGGGCGATGGCACGGTCAAGAGAGGCGGCTGTATCGGGGGATTGATTCATGCGATTCCTTGCTGGGGCAGAGCAACCGGCATCCTCAGACCAGGTCTGCCGGAGGTGCCGTTTTCACGAGCAAGCGCCGGTACCCCGGCAAAGCAAGGCAGGGTCGACAGGGGCAAAACGCCCCCTCATCCAATCGGCAATCGGCAGCCCCATGGCTCCTATTTCCTGACCCTGCCCACCGCCCTGCTCACCGTGGTGTAATGAAGGTGGAGATGCGCCCCGATCTCTTTCAGGGTATAGCCGTACCGGACATGGGCGATTTCCATCTGCCGGTTCCGCACCGTCTTGTCTTTGATCGACTCCGGGTCAAAGAGCGCGGCCAGGGAAGGACGGCCGAAAAAGCGCTGGGACCGGGGAATTTCCCCGATTTCCCGCGCCTCGTCAAGCCGTTCGCGGATCTCGCCGACAAAATCCTCGCCGCCAAAGGCAAGTTGAGCCTCCACCTTTGCCCACGGTGCCTCGCCGTCTGTCCTCATGCCCTCGGCAACAAAACGGACATAGCGGGTCCGCGCCGCCTTTTTTGTCCGGGCAAACTGGGACAGCACCCATTGGGTGCGCAGGAACTCGGGGGCTGCGACCAGTCCGGCGGTTGCCTGATAGCTGCTCCAGGGCCAGGCAGACGGCTCCGCCACCAGCCCGGCCCGCACCGGATTAAGCACGATATAGCGGCACAGTTCGAGGAGATGCCCGTTTTTTTCAACCAGCAGCGCCTTGTAGCGCCCCTGCAGGAGATGGCCGACTCGATCATGCCGCCGGTTGAAGCGCTGGGTGTAGACGCCGTTGAGCTGACGCATGCCAAGGGACAGATTCGCCTCCGGCGTCTCCAGCAGCAGGTGGTAGTGGTTGTCCATCAGGCAATAGCCATGACAGAGCCAGTTGCAGCGCTCGACAACCAAGGCCAGGATCGTGAGAAACCCCTGGCGGTCGCCGTCATCGATAAAGATGTCCTGGCGGGCGTTGCCCCGGGAGGAGATATGATACACTGCTCCCGGATATTCTATGCGGAGTGGTCGCGCCATCAACACAGCATGCCATATTTTTTCTTACACAGCAAGACCTGACCCCAAATTTTTGCGTACGTAAAAAAGATGAAAAATGAGCCCTGATATGCTACATACTATTTATCTACCATGGAGCCGGGCAGGAGAAAATCCAATATACTGTCCCCGAATTTATCCCTACTGGAGGAGCTCACCCATGCAAACGGTAAAGGAAAAAATAACGGAAATTCTCATGTCCCAACCGGATGACGCCACCTATGAAGAGATCATGCGGGAACTCGCCTTTGAAAGAATGATCGAACGGGGGCTCAATGACGCCCGATCCGGACGGGTGATCGCCGATGAAGAACTGGCGCACCGGATTCGCACATGGCAAAGCTGAGATGGACCACGGAAGCCGAGCGATGGCTGCAGGATATCCATGACTACATCGCCGGCGACAATCCCGTTGCCGCGCAAAAGGTGATTGCCGGCATCTACGGCAAAGCACAGATGCTGCGGGAGTACCCAGAGCTTGGTCACAAATACCGCTCAGAGCAGGAAGGTGACATACGAGTCCTGCTTTATGGCCATTACCGGATCGCGCACCTGATACGGCATGAAGGAGTGATCGATATTTTAGGTGTCTTTCATGGCGCCTTGGACATCAGGCGATATCTCCCCTGACTCTGGACAAATCCAGAACATACCCCACTCCTTCACTTTACCTGCCTGCCCAACCCGCCAGCCTTAACCAATCCAACCCACCCCGCCAAAGAACCAAATAACCAAATCCCCAACTCACTGTCCGTCGCGAACGCACCGCACGTAGTAGCTGTAGTTCTTACCGTAGCCGTAGACGTAGCCATAGAGGAAGCTGACGCCCCACGCGTTGATCGGATAGTTGGCGCTGGTGGACGACGACCAATAGGTGGACGTGTTTTTGCCAGGAAAGGCCGCCGGATCAATGGCCGGGTTGTAACGGCTGTCATCGGTGAGGGATTCCAGCTCCTTGACATTGGGCTGCCGCCAGTCATCATAGCCACCCTCGGGCAGCTCCAGGGATTCGCAATAGGCCAGGGCCGCGGCCCTGGTGCGGGTAGTGTTGTTGTTGTCCTCCTCCTGCTGCCACATCAGGCCGGTGGCGTTGTCGGTCACCGTGCCGTCGCCGTGGGGGGGGTAAAACGCTGGCCAGGGCGGGAGCGGCGTCCAGCAACAGGGCGGCGATGGAACGCCATCAGGTCAGCGAGATTTTTTCCTATGACAAAAAGCATCTCGCCAGGATACCGGCCATCCAGCACAGCGAGCCGTAACGAAAAAAAAGCAATGCCATCGGGTTTACTGCCCATGTCCTAACCCGAGCAGCCACTTCTTTGCAGTTAAGCCTGAAGGTCGGGTCACGCTGCACCGACTCGACAGACCGCTTTGCAATGAAGTATGGTGCCCCCGAATTACCTTCGGGTATTCTATGCGGAGTGATCGCGCCATGCCATGTTTTTCCTGATATATCAAGACCTGACCCCGTTATTTTCCTGATATATCAAGACCTGACCCCGTTATTTTCATTGACGCCAATCATTTCTTCCCATAACATAAAAAGAGACTGTGCGCATTACCCATCTGGAGGTGAAAGGCTCATGGAAAAAATCATCAATATCCACGTGGAAAAACTGCCGGAAGGGGTCTATCTCGCCACTTCTGAAGATATCCCCGGTCTGGTGGCTCAAGGCCGGACAGTGACCGAAACCATGGAAATTGCCCGTGATGTCGCTCGAAAAATTCTGGAGGCGCAGGCGGAGAGACGGAATAACCCGGCCTTGCCCGTCATTGGCGATTCATTTGATTGCGCCTTGGTGATCGGTGCGTAATGGGACGGCTCTCCGGATTCCGGTACCGGGAAATAGCCAAGCGGCTCAAGGCTTTTGGGTTCGCCTTTGACCGCCAGGCAGCCGGAAGTCATGAAATCTGGCACAATGAGCAAACGGGCAGATACACCACAATCCCCAATCATCCCGGAGACATGCCGGAAGGCACTCTCCGGGCCATTCTTCAACAAGCAGACATCTTTCCTGACGACTTCCTGTAAAAGAAGTAGGGGCGGCGGAGGTCTGAAGTGCTCGGGATTCAGCCGCGCCCCTCCAGCGCGGCACCCGACCAACCAGACCAACCGACCAACCCGACCAAATTACCAAATCACCCAATCCCCAACTCACTGTCCGTCGCGATCGCACCGCACGTAGATTGTTATTTCTCAAGACCTGACCCCTATTCGCGAATTGCTTCGGAATTGCCTTTTCGGGATTATATGAGCATTTCGATATCAATGCCGAGCTCCCCGGCAATTGCTTTCAGCGTGTCGATGGTCGGGTTTCTTCTCCCCTTCTCGATCTGTGAAAGGTAGGCTGAACTGATACCAGCTTTTTTTGCCAGCTCGCTCATTTTGATTTGTTTATGTTCCCGCCAGGCCCGTATCGGGCTCATCCCGTCAAGAATGGCAAAGGTAACTTCCCCCGGCACGGTTGTTTCCGCCCCTTCCCGCAGAGCCTGCACGCCCTCTTCCAGATCTTTCCTGTCTTCCGCGTCGTCGAGCGCCTCCCGGAGTTTTTGATACTCCCGGAAAGGGACAACAGCCCATTCGGGTTTTCCGTTCTTTTCTATAATCTGCACATTCATTTGTAAACCTCCCCGCGGGTTTTCACGCTGATGACGAGGATGACGCATTCATTGTCATGCACGGTGTAGACTATTCTCCAGTCGCCGACACGCAGCCTGTAGCCAGGATGATTGGTCAGTTTTTTCACGTTGCGCATCGAATGAGGATTGCCGGCGAGTTCCTTGATTTTCGTCGCGATCGTCAACGCGATATTGCGCGGCATCCGGCGCAGAACCTTATCCGCATTTTTACTGAACGCTATTTTGTACATGCAGATATCTTAACTACATGTTACAAAAAAAACAAGGCGAAAGAGCACGCCGGCCCGCCCAGCGCGGCAACCGACCAATCAGACCAACCCGACCAACCTGACCAACCCGACCAATCAGACCAATCAGACCAAATTACCAAATAACCCAATCCCCAACTCACTGTCCGGCGCGAACGCACCGCACGTAGTTGTAGTTGTCCTTAATGTAGTAGCTGACGTGGCCATAGTGGAAGTAGACGTACCACGCGTTGCCCGGATTGTAGGCGTCGGTGGACGACGACCAATAGGCGGACGAGTTTGTGTTAGGAAAAGCCGCCGGATCAATGGCTGGATTATAGCGGCTGTCATCGGTGATGGATTCCAGCTCCTTGACATTGGGCAGCCGCCAGTCGTCATAGCCACCCTCGGGCAGCTCCAGGGATTCGCAGTAGGCAAGGGCCTGCTGCCAGGTGCGGGTGCTATTGTCGTCCTCCCGCTGCCACATCAGCCCGGTGGCGTTATCAATCACCGTGCCGTCGCCGTTATCGGTATAATCACCGGCCAGGGCCGGCGCGGCGGCAAGCAACAGGACGGCGCAGGCGGCGATGCCGGCCCGGGCCGGGGCAAGGATTTTCTTGGTTGTCATCGTTTTTTTCATTGCTCTCTCCTTATTCATCAGTACCTATTTGTCGGGTTTCGGCCCGCATCTGCGTGGTTCATTGCCACACCCATCACCCACCGCGTGGGCACGAAAAACCCGTGCCCACCCTACCCGCTCGTTTTCGTCATTCCGGGCAAGCGGAGCGCGACCCGGAATCCACATCCACAACCACATCCCTGGATGCCGGGTCAGGCCCGGCATGACGGTGGGGCAACGCCGCCCCCCCCGACCAATCCGACCAATCCGACCAACAAGACCAATCCGACCAACAAGACCAACCAGACCAATAAGACGTCTTTTCACGCCGCCAGCGCCACTGACGGCGCATGGGCAAATGTCACCTTCTCGGTCAGCACCCGCCGCTTCAAGCGCTTGGTGGCCCGGCCGTGCTCGGCGATGACGGCGTAGGACAATCGCCGGCGCAGGGCCTCTTTTTTGCAGGCCCGCAGCCGCGCCAGCGGGAAGCCGCAACAGGGGCCAAGGCCGGGTCGGCCTTGCGGTCGCGCCTTCAGGCCGAAAAGGGCGGCGGCCCGTTCCGTCTGCTCGCCGAAGAACTCGACAAAGCGGCCGACCTGGAAAAACAGGCAATGGCCCGGAAAGCGGCGCAGGGCCCAGCCGTACTGTTCAGCCAGGCTTTTTGGCGCGGTCGGCTCATAACAGGGGTGAAGCCTCCCCTGATTATCGACGGTGAAAAGTTCGGCAAGCCAGGGATGCCTCTCCCACAGGGAACGGACCAGCCGGAAGGAATCGGCGTGGCGGAAATGGCCGAGGTAGGAGGCCAGCACCTGGCGCAGCCCGCTCACACGTTCCGGCCGTGGATGGAGGATGGTGTAGCGGTCACGGCCGATGGCGCCTTCCACCACCAGCCGCCGCTTGAAATCCCGCAGCCGGGACTTGAGATTGCCCACCACCCGGTTGCGCACCAGCCGGTAAGCGGGCCGGACGATGTAGCCGAGGAAATCCGCGCCATCGCTCACCCGTCGGCACACCGGCGGCGCCGCCTTCAGCGACAATGCCAGGCGATCGGCGAGAAAGGCCGCGATGCGCCGCCGCATGGAGATCAGCGTTTCCGGGCTTTCATGGAGCAAAATGAAATCATCGACATAACGGAGATAAAAACGGCATTTCAGTTCATGCTTGATGAACTGGTCCAGCTCGTTGAGATAGACATTGGCGAAAAACTGCGAGGTGAGGTTGCCGATGGGCAGCCCCTTGCCCGGGGCAAGGTGGAAAAGCGACTTGCCGGGCGGCACCTGGGCAAGCAGGGCGGCATCGCCCTTGACCAGGTAATTGGTCGTGCAGTCAGCATCGAGAATGGTCCGGGCCAGGTCAAGGAGAACGGTCGAGGTCACATGACGCCGCAGGATGGCAAACAGGATGTCCCGGTCGATGCTCATGAAAAAACTCTTGATGTCAAGCTGGAGAAACCAGCCGGGCCGGCGGCCGCCCCCGGTCAGCCGGTTCATGAACTCGGAAAGCCGCCGCACCGCGGCATGGGTGCCCTTGCCCTGGCGGTTGGCGTAGGAGTCGTGGATGAATTTCGGCTCGAAGATCGCTTCGAGCCGGGGTACCAGCAGATGATGGACCACCCGGTCGCGGAAATCGGCGGCGAATATCTCCCGCAGCTTGGGGGCGGTGGTGACAAAGCAGACAGAGCGGGACGGGCGGTAGGAGCCGGAGGCCAGTTCTTCCCCCAGGCTTCGCAGGTTTTCCAGCACATCAACCTCGAAGCGCAGGGCGTTGACGGTCCCGCGCTTTCGTTTCCGGCAGGCAAGATAGGCCGCATGCAGGCAACGAAAGGCGGCAAGATCCCCATGATCACTTTCCGTCGCGAACGCACCGCACGTAGTTGTTGTTGTTCTTATTGTTGTTGTTGACGTTGCCATTGTTGAAGTTGACGTTCCACGCGTTGTTCGGATTGTTGGCGTTGGTGGACGACGACCAATAGGTGGACGTTGTACCCGCTCACTTGCCGGCCTCATTTTAGAGGCCCTTCGCGGACCGATCCCGCAGGTACGGCCCGCTGCCCTTTCATGCCCGGCCACGACGGACGGGCGGAGCGGGCGCACAGTGATCGTAAGCGCGCTCCCCGGCGCACGGCGGCGCCGGGAATTCCGGCCCACCGGCCCGCCGGCCCCACCGCCCGTCCCGCTCTGTCTGCTTAGTAACTGTCCAGCAGCACCCCATCTGCGTCGCAGTCTCGCTGCGCTCGCTTAGCTGTCATCGGCCTGCCCGTGTACCATCAGCCGGTAGGGTGGGCAACCGCAGGTAGCCCACGCGGAAAAGAGAACGCCAGAACGCGTGGGCGCGATGAAGCCGCGCCCACCCTACCCAGGCTGCCGGCTCCTCAACCAGCCCTCGCTCTGCCTGCTGATCTCGGTGGCAAGCAAAGCCAGGCGCTCGAATTCCTTGAAACCGGCAAACGCCTTGACCTCCCGGGCCATGACGATCATGACCTTCATCTCCTCGCTGCCGTCGCGCAGCTCGGTGAGGCTTGCCACCTTGTCCGCCTGGGAATTGGCGCGGATGATGAGGGAAACAAGCCGCCGGGCCCCATGGCGCAGATCGGCGCCAATGGCGTACTTATGGTAGCGGGGGAAGCGACGCACCGCCTCCTCCACCGCCACCGCAAGCTCCATCGCCTTGCGAAAGATGGGCAGATTCTCATACCGCGCCATGATTTCCCCAATGTCCGACCGCCCAACCCGACCAATCAGACCAACCCGACCAACCCGACCAATCAGACCAATCAGACCAACCAGACCAAATTACCAAATCACCAAATACCCAACTCACTGTCCGTCGCGAACGCACCGCACGTAGTTGTTGAGGTACTTATTGCCGTTGCCGACGTAGCCATTGCTGAAGTGGACGTACCACGCGTAGTCCGGATAGCTGGCGTGGGTGGACGACGACCAATAGGTGGACTGCTTTGTGTTAGGAAAATAGGTGGTATTGATGGTCGGTCCCGGATACGGCCGGCTGTAATCCACCAGCCCCACCAGCTCCTTTTTCGTCGGCAGCCGCCAGTCGGTGTAACCGGCCAGGGTGAGATCGCCGCAGACATCGACGCCGGTGGGGTTGTAGGAGGAATTGACGGTGCCGGAGGCCTTGTACCAGTTGGTGGAGCCATAGTCCCCCTGCTGCCACATCAGGCCGGTGACGTTGTCGGTCACCGTGCCGTTGCCATGATCGGTGTAGGCCGGCGGGTTGATGGTGTAATTGGCGTCCTGGCCAAAAAACGGCTCCCCCGGCTTGGGACAGGGAATGGAGGTGGAGTTGTTGTAGCAGACCGTCTGGCCGGTGTCGGGGAGGGAGGAGAAAAGCACGGGTTGCGTCGTCTGTTGTGCCTGCGCCAGCAGAACCCTATAATCGAGCAATTTTTTGCTGTATTCAAGCAAAACTTTATCGAAAATATCCACTTGTACGCCAACTTCGGAACCCAACCCTGCGTACAGTTGCCACCAGGGGTCACTAAACACATCAGCATCAAGCTCAAGGTACGCTTCAAGGTCAGCGGATGGCCCGGCGACCCCGTACAAAAACAAATTCAGTTCAGGAGATACATACGCTTTGGCACCCGCATTCGCCGTAACCGATGGTTCCTGATAATCAAAACTGTATGCAAAGTCACTTATCGGATCCCACGCCCCATCGCTGTATCGCAATCCCGCGATATAATCAGCATCCTGGCTCACACTCGCGGTCATGTTCAAAGAAACCTGACCATCAATGCCGACATACACTACCAATTGCGGATCAATGACAATTGGGAACCACCCCACCCAAATGGTTAAAGCGGGAAGATCAGGAACGGCAATTTTCACTTTCTTATCGACAGAAAAAGAACCGCCGGCAGTGATGTTCAACAGCGAATCTTCCGTTACCTGATTTGCAAAATTGAGCTCGGTGACACTGTGGCCACGAATTTCCATATCAAAATCAAAATTGCTTTCAATATTGAGATGGCCGTTTGCCCTCACCTGATCCATTGTTGTTGCGGGATTCCCATCGTCATCATATAGTACAACGTCCTTCAAGGAAAACCGGAAAGGACGTCACCAGGGCTCAACATCTGGCTCACGGAGATAGAGCAATTTTCAAGAGCCTCGGCAATGGTTGCCTGCTCGGTTGCCAAGAAAACAGTATCGCCAATTTGGTACCTGTCGACAACACGACGCAGGGTGCCCTGGGGCGTGGTACGCGAGACACCAAAAACGAGAATCTCCCCGGCTGTTACATCCTGAAGCTGAGGTGTCGTTGCCTCAAAGATAAAAGTTTCGCCATCCGGCGAGACTTCGGAAAGGCTCTGGATGGTTTGAGTGTCAATAACTTTTGTTGTTGCCGGGATGTTCACATAACCAGCACCCAGAACGGCTGTTGTGTATGTGAACCGGGTTGCAGTCGGATTGGCAAATTTCCAGCGCTTGACAGGAGTGGTGGCACCGGCAGGGAGCTGGCTGTCGGACATGCCATATTCAAAATACGGCTTCCCATCATCCGTCACCCCGTCGGCGTTGGCCACCGTCACGGTGGACGGCGACACCGAATCGATCACCACCTTGACCGGGGTGAGCAGGACATCGGTGGAGATGTTGGTTGCCGAGACATCGAGATAGCTCTGCTTGGTGAGGCGGTCGTAGAGCAGGCGGCCGGGGTTTATTTTCACCATGGTGGTGACATCGGTTTCGGCCCAGGCCGCGGATGCGAACAAGAACAGGCACAGCAGCAGGATAGCGCCGGCCCGCCAGGTATCATTCCCCCATTTCTTCATTTTTTCCTCTCCTTATCTTGTCTGTCGATGATGGCAAAAATCGCTATCGCGGCCGCGGGCCGGCATCCCATGCCGGTACGGCAGAACCGCGTGGGCACAAAAACCCGTGCCCATCCCACCCGCACCGGCAAATCTGTATAAACCATCCACATCAGTAGGGTGCGCAACGGCTTTTTCGTTGCGCGCGCAGAGACGGAAGCCGTCGGCGGGATCAGTGCACCGCGTGGGCACGGCAGGGCCGTGCCCACCAATTCCGTGGTCTTTGTGGTTCATGGAGAGTTACTCCCCGCCCCGCCGGCGGCGGGCCGCGCCATAGAGGCCGGCCAGGCCCGAGCCGAAGAGCAGCATGGCGGCCGGTTCCGGCACCGGATCGGCGCCGCCGGTTGGGGCGGCGGCGAGGTCGATGTTGAAGATCCGGGCGGTGCTGCCGGCCACCTCATCGCCATTCCAGATCAGCCCCCAGTCGAGGGAGATGGTCTGGCCCTGCCAGGGGGTCAGATCGAAAACGACCTGGCCGCCGCCGCTGCCATCAACAAACCACTGCTCGGCGTAATCGACATTGAACTGGAGGTAGTCACCGGCGTCGTCATCCCCCAGGGCGAACTCATAATCAAATGACAGGCTGACGGCGTTTGCCGCGACGTCGAAAAAGTCATTGTAGAAATAGAGGGCGGCGTCGCTCATGTTCTCGGTGAAGCTCACCACCCCGCCGCTCTCCACCACGCTGCCCGGCTCGTTCTCCAAGACCGAGAAGCCGCTCAGATCCACCGGCACGGCCCGGGCCACCCCGGCCAGGGCCAACACCGCCATTCCACCAACAAAACCCGCGATCCGCTTTTTCATGCCTTGTCTCCTTACGATAGTGAGGCCCGCACCCGGGCCGTTTTTTTGAGCTGGACGCCATCACCTGACAAACTCAGGTTGGCATCAGCAATTTTGATGCCTCACGAGAAGAGAAGAGAAGAGAAGAGAAGAGTCAACTATTTGAAATTATTGCTTTTTATGTGGCGAATCGCGCCGGCCCGGACCGTCCGCGCCAAGGCCGATGGAGCAACTTTTCCGGAAAACCGGACAGCCGCACCGGCAATCGCCGCGGCCGGGAACGGACCGCCGCCGCGTCAGGCGAGGAAAATACAGTGAGGAAAGCGCCACCCGGGCCGGCATTTTCCGCAAAAACGGAAACCTTTCCTGACAGGAAAAACATCGTTTGAGGAGACGGGGCGCGGCTGACGCGCCGATGCCCAATGGAACAGCCGCCAGCGGAACGGGGCCGTTTTCACTGCCCCGCCGGTTCGGCGAGCGGCAGGGTGATGACGAAGCGGGTCTTGCCGGCGGCGGTCTCGATGTCGATATTGCCGTGGTTGGTGTGGACAAAGCGGTTGACGATGTTAAGCCCGCGGCCGCGCACCGAGCCTTGCCGCATCTGGGCGAGCCGTTCCGCGCCGATCTCGCCGGAATTCTCGATGATGAGCGCGGCCGCGCCGTTGCGGCGGCCGACCCGCAGGCCGATCTCGCCGCCCTGGTCGGCCACCGCCGCCACCGCGTTGCCGAGCAGGTTGTCGAGGACCCGCTCCAGGGCGAAACGGGAACAGGAGACCAGCACGCCGTCCACCAGTTCCGGCGGCAGAAAGACGACATCGCGGAATTTCGATTCCCGCGCCATCTCCCGGCTGATGCGGAGCCGGGCCCGGGCCACCTCGGCAAGATCCACCACCGTCTCCCGCCCTTCGCCGGTCATCGCCTGGGCCAGATCCTGCAAACGGCCGGCCTCCAGGGCCATGATGTCGAGATAGGATTCGAGCTTGCCCCGCACCCGCTCCAGATCATCACTCTCCAGCAGCTTGCGCGCCCGGTTGGCGAAGCCAGCCACCGCGATGGCCGGATTTCTGATGTCGTGGAGGACGTCGCCGAAAAATTCGAGGCGGGAGACCTTCATGATCTCCTTGCCGAAAAAGGTGAGCAGTTCGATCTCCTCGCTGGAAAAGAGATATTTCTGGTTGGTGGCGTAAAAGGCGAGCAGATGGCTGACCCGCTCGTCGACGCTCAACGGCACCAGCAGGATGGAATGGATCTGCTGCTCGGCGGTGAACTGCTGGAGCTTCTCGCTGAGCAGGGTGCTGTGCTGCGGGTCCTTGATCAGCACATAAGAGGAGGTGATGCGCTCGTGTTCGGTATCGCCCACCGGTCGTGTTTTATTGATCGCCGCATCGAAATAGGGGTGATGGGTGACGGTGAAGCTGTAACCGGGGTCGTGGTAGCAGCTGTCCTGAGGATAGGCGGCCTCCAGGTTGATGTAGAGCTGGTCCGGCGAGACGGCAAAGAGCGAGCAGTTGCGGACATCGAGGAGCTCGCGGATCTCCGGGACGAGCTGGACGAAAAGATCCTTGAGCCTGATCCCCTCCCGCCGGCTCAGCTTGACGAAGATTTTGTTGACAATGGTCTCCTTGCGCCGGTTCAGCTCTTCCAGGTCGAGGATCTTCTTTTTCGCCAGCACGAAACTGATCCGGCGGGAGAGCAGCTCGGCATGGGTGATCTCCAGCTGGTCGAAGCGGCGGTTGTCCTCCCGGTAATAGATCTGCAGCGAGCCGAGCAGCGTGTCGCCGGAGGCGGCGGGCAGCGGCATGAAAAGCGGCACGGCGAGCAGCGAGTTGAAGCCCCAGGCCCGGACGATCTCCTTGTTCTGATAAAGGGGATCGGCCATGATGCTCGGCACGGCGATGGAGCGGCGCTCCTGCACCACCAGGCCGGAGATGGTGTTTTGCACCGGGATGGCGGACATGCGGTCATAGTCGTCCACCCCGTAGGCGCCGAAGCTGACGAGCCGGAGGGAATCGGGATCGAAGAGGCGGATCGTCGCCGCATCGGCGGCCAGATTGGCGACGATCCGTTCCGCCGCGACCCGGAGAATCTCCCTGACCGACAGGCGGGGATCGATGGTCATGATCTCCTCGGTCTCCTGAATGATGGTGGAAAGAAACCATGTCTGATACTCCGACTCGACCGCGGCCAGCAGCTGCTGGAGTTGGGCGTCGGTCAGTTTGTCCTGCTGAAGAAGCGGGTGCCGACTGAAAAACTCTTCCAGTTTTCGTTGCATGCAGTTCTCCCTGACAGAATATCCCCTTTCCCTTATCCTATACCAACAAACTGAAAAGAAACAGTTTTTCCGTGAAATTATTTTCGATTTGCCCCTCGGGCTTGACGTTGGCCGGGCCGGCCGCTAGAGTGTCGAGTCATGAAGACACTCTCCCTCGTTGTCGGCCGCGACTGCGGGTTGACCGCCCCGCCTGCCGACCTGCTGGCCGCGCTGAAGAAAAGGCTGACCCTTATCAACCCCCAGTACCGGGATGCGGTCAAATACGCCCGCTGGATCGGCAAGAATCTCAAAAAGGAGCTGCACTTCTTCACGATCAGCGGCGCGGATATCCGCTTTCCGCGCGGCTTCGCCAACCAGGCGGTGCTGCTCTGCCGCCAGCACGGCTGCACGGTGGAGATCATCGACCAGCGCCGCACCCTGCCGCCTGTTGTCCTCACCTTCCGGGGAACCCTGCGACCTTACCAGGAGGCGGCCTGCAAGGCCATGCTCGCCCGTGATTTCGGGGTGCTGGAGGCTGCCACCGGCAGCGGCAAGACGGTGATGGCCGCAGCCATCATCGCCGGCCGCGGCCAGCCGGCCCTGATCCTCGTCCACACCAAGGAACTGCTTTACCAGTGGCGGGAACGGATCGAACACTTCCTTGGCCTCAGTCCGGGGCTGATCGGCGACGGCTCCTGCGCAATCGAACCGGTGACGGTGGGGCTCATCCACTCGGTGCGCAAACGGCTGACCGAACTGCCGGGTCGCTTCGGCCACATCATCGTTGACGAGGCGCACCGCACCCCGAGTTCGATGTTCACCGAGATCATCACCCACTTCGACTGCCGCTTCATGCTGGGGCTGACCGCCACCCCCTTCCGCCGCGACGGCCTGACCGAGCTGATCGGCTGGCACATCGGCGACCTCGTCCACCGCGTCTCCGGCCGGGAGCTGGACCGGCACGGCGCGGTGCTGAAACCGACCATCATCGTGCGGCCCACCGCCTTCACCTTCACCTACCGCCGCAACTACCAGGATCTGATGGCGGCGCTGACCAGCGATCCGGCCCGCAACGCCCTGCTCGCCGCTGATATCGCCGGCGAGGCGACGGCTGAGTCCGGCACCCTGCTGGTCGTCTCCGACCGGGTCGCCCACTGTGAAACCCTCTGCCGCCTGCTTGCCGAAAAAGGGATAGAGCCGGTGCTGCTCACCGGCAGGATGTCGGGGGAAGAACGGGCCGATATTGTCCGCCGCGTTCAACAGGGCGAGGTGCGGGTGCTGGTGGCGACCATCCAGCTTATCGGCGAGGGCTTCGACTGCCCCGGTCTGACCAGCCTCTTTCTCTGCACGCCGATCAAGTTCGAGGGCCGGCTGACCCAGGTCATCGGCCGCATCCTGCGGCCGGCGGCGGGCAAACAGCCCAAGGTCTTCGATTATCTCGATCCGGTCGGGGTGCTGGAGGCCTCGGCCCGAAGCCGCCGGCGCACCTACGAACAAAGCATGGCAAGCTGATCAGCGATGCTTCCCACCCCCTTGCCCGCCCCCATTGCCGCCCTCGCCATCCATGCCGGCCTCGCCGAGATCCGCCAGGCCCTGCGCCACGGTTCGGCGGTGCTCTGCGCCCCGCCCGGTTCGGGCAAGACCACCGGCGTGCCGCTCGCCCTGCTCGACGAAGGCTGGCTCCTTGGCAAAAAAATCATCATGCTCGAACCGCGACGGCTGGCGGCCCGGGCCGCGGCAACGCGGATGAGTGCGCTGCTTGGCGAGCAGATCGGCGCCACGGTGGGCTACGCCATCCGCTTCGAGCGGCTGGTGTCGCGCCAAACCCGCATCGAGGTAGTGACCGAGGGTATTCTCACCCGCCGCATCCAAGCCGATCCGGAGCTCGCCGGCGTCGGCCTTGTCATCTTCGACGAATTCCACGAACGCTCCCTGCACGCCGATCTGGCCCTGGCCCTCTGCCTCGACCTCTGCGCCATCCGCGATGATTTGCGCCTGCTCGTCATGTCCGCCACCCTTGATGCCGCCCCCATTGCCGAGCTGCTCGGCGGGGCGCCGGTGATCAGCGGCCAGGGGAAAAGTTTCCCGGTGGAGATCGCCTATCTCGACCGGGAGGCAACCGGCACCATCGTTGAAACCACCGTGCGCGGCATCAACCGGATTCTGACGGAAAAGGAGGGCGACATCCTCGCCTTTCTGCCCGGCGCAGGCGAGATCCGCCGCGCCTATGACCTGCTCCGGCAATCGACGGGCGCGCCGATCGTCATCGCTCCCCTTTTCGGCAACCTGAGCCGCGAAGAGCAGGATCAGGCCCTGCTGCCGGACCGCCGCGGCCGACGCCGGGTGGTGCTGGCCACCGCGATCGCCGAAACGAGCCTCACCATCGAAGGCATTGTCAACGTGGTGGACAGCGGCTGGTCGCGGTTGCCCCGCTTTCGGCCGGCAAGCGGTTTGAGCGGGCTCGACACGGTGCGGGTCTCCCGGGCTGCGGCCCGCCAGCGGGCCGGCCGGGCCGGCCGATTGGGACCGGGCTTCTGCCTGCGGCTGTGGACCCGCCACCAGCATGAGGGACTGGTGAACTTTCACCCACCGGAGATCCGCGCCGCCGATCTCGCCTCCCTGGTGCTGGAGCTTGCCCTCTGGGGGGTGACGGACCCGCACGCCCTGCGCTGGCTCGATCCGCCGCCGGAGCCGGCCCTGGCCGCGGCCCGCGATCTGCTCCGCGCCCTCGCCGCCCTGGACAGCCACCACCGCATCACCGCCCTTGGCCGGCAACTGGCGGCCCTGCCGCTTTATCCACGTCTGGCCGCCATGCTGATCGCGGCAACGACCATGGGCCTGGGCGCGCTGGCCGCCGATCTCGCCGCATTGCTCGGCGAACGGGACATCCTGGCCGGCGAAAGGGTGGCCAGGGGCGCCGATATCGGCCACCGGCTGGAGACGATAAACCGTTTCCGCCATGGCGAGGTGCGGGAGTTGCAGGAAAGGGGGGTGGACGTCGATCTCTGTCGCCGGGTGGAACGGGTGGCCGCTGAGTACCGCCGGCTGCTGAACATTGCCCAAGGGAAAAAAGAGGATGCGGACAAAGCCGGGCTGCTGCTGGCCCTTGCCTATCCGGATCGCATCGCCAAACTGCGGCCGGGGAGTCGCGAACGCTATCTGCTTTCCGGCGGCCGGGGGGCGGTGCTGCCCTCTCACGACCCGCTCGCCGGCACGCCTTGGCTGGTCGCGGCCGAGCTCGATGCCGGGGCGCGGGAGGGCCGGATCTTCGTCGCCGCCCCCCTTGCCATCGATGAACTGCGGGCGGCCCGGCCGGATCTCTTTTCCTGGCGGGAATCAACGGCCTGGGACGAGGCTGGCGAACGGGTCACCGCCCTGCGCCGGGAGATGCTCGGCGAACTGGTCCTCCGCGAGGAACCGCTGTCCCGGCCCGACCCGGACGCCACCCTGACCGCCATGCTGACCGGCATCCAGCGGCTGGGCCTTGCCTGCCTGCCCTGGAGCCGCGAGGCGCGCCGCCTCCAGGCCCGCATCTGCTGCCTGCGCCACTGGCAGCCGGAGGGCAACTGGCCGGCCACTGACGACGCCGCCCTTGCCGCGGATCTCGCCTGGATCCGGCCGTATCTAACCGGCATCACCCGGCGCGACCAGCTCCGGCAGCTCGATCTGACCCGCATCCTCCGGGACCGGCTCGACTGGCGGCAGCAGCAGGAACTCGACGCCGCCGCACCGGAGAAGATCGAGGTGGCGAGCGGCTCACGTATCCTCCTCGATTACCGCCCCGGCGAGGTGCCGGTGCTGGCGGTCCGCCTGCAGGAGCTGTTTGGCCAGACCGAAACACCGACGGTCTGCCATGGCCGGGTCACGGTGCTGCTGCACCTCCTCTCCCCGGCCCAGCGGCCGATCCAGGTGACCAGTGACCTGGCCGGCTTCTGGCAGCGCGCCTATCCGGAGGTGAAAAAGGAGCTCAAGGGCCGCTACCCGAAGCACGTCTGGCCGGACGATCCACTGGCCGCCCGGCCCACCAGCCGGGCCCAGCCGCGCAAACGATGATTTTTTTGGTCAGCCGGCGCAGATCCCATACTCCGGCAGCAGCTCGTTGATGACATAGACGACGTGGGCCTTGACCGCGTCGTGAAAGAGCTTCCAGTCGCTTTTCAGAAAGGATTTCCGATAGGGATAGCGAGGGATGACGTTGCTGGTGCCGAGCGCCTTTTCCTTCCAGGAGCCCCGCCCTTTGTCGACATAACCGACATCCTTGTCCGGTCCGAAGGAAAAGGCGCCGGCGCTGATCGCGGCCAACCATTCCTGATGGCGCTTTTCGCCCTTTTTCTCCTTGATCGAGGCAAACAGCTCGCGCATCCGTTTTTTGTCATCGGCCGGCAGGCCCGGCACCTTCCGCTCTGGGTCGCCGGCGGCAAAGCGCTGCATGGCCTTGCACATCTCATCGGCCGCCGCGCAGAACAGCTCGGTGTTGTCGCGCCGGACCTGGAGCCCGGCGCCGTTGGTATATTCCCAGCTCAGAAAGGGCATGTCCGGCAGCACATTGACCCGGGCATGGCCGAGCGGCGGCAGGGTATCGTCGAGCAGGTCCATCAGTTTCAAGCCGGTCCGGCTGAAGACGCCCGATTGGCCGGTGTCTTCGGCGTCCTCCACCTCGTTGATCGTGTCCTCCACCCCGGCAAACTGCTGATGCGCCCAGGTATCGGCCAGCACATGCATGGTGATGCCGAGCCGATGCAGGCTGCAGGGCCGCCCCTTGACCCGAATGGCCTCCCGCACCATCTCGCCGGCAATGGGGTTGTCATCGCCGGACCGGCAGACGATCTTTTCGATAAAGGACAGATCCGGGTTGTCGGCGGCGCTGCCGCCGCCGTTGCCGGGCAAAAAATGAAAGGGAATCCAGACGAGATGATTGTTCAGCTCGATGGAGTTGCGCGGATCGAGGGTCTTATGGGCCGAACTCAGCCGGTGATAAAGCGCCTTGTTGGTAAAGTGAACCACCCCGCTGCTGGTGGCGTCATCGACATACTGGGCGGCATGGGCGACAATGGCCGCGTTTTTTTCGGTAAACCCGGCGAGCCGGGCGGCGACATAGGTGGTGGCATGATGGAAATCGATCTGCATGGGCTCTCCTCCTGTTCAGTTGACAGCAATCCCTCGTCATCTCCTCGTTCAAACCTGCTGAAACTCCGTGAAACAGCGCCGCCACTGGTCAGCCTCGGCCCGGCTCATAGGCCGCTCCGGCAAGGCAAAGCACGGCTGGCGGCCGATGGCGCCGGCCTTTGCCAAACCAAAGGGATGATACGGCAACAGGGTGCATTTCGTCACCCCGCACCGTTTCATCACCGCCGCCAGACCGGCCAGATTCTCCTGTTCCGCGGTGAAACCGGGGATAAGGGGAATGCGGACGATGACCTCGTGGCCGGAGCTCACCGCTTTCGCCAGATTGGCGAAAATGATTTCGTTGCCCTGACCGGTCAGCTCGGCATGGCGACGGCCATCGGCAATTTTGAGATCAATGAGCAGCAGATCACACCAGGGCAGCAGCCGTGAGGCAAAGTCCGTCCAGGGAAAAAATCCACAGGTCTCGATGGCGGTGTGCACCCCCTGCCTGTGCAACCGTTCAAGCAGGGCGCCGGCAAAGACCATCTGCGCGGTCGGCTCGCCGCCGGAGAGGGTCACCCCGCCGTTGGAGACCTGCCAGTAGAGGCGGTCACGCAGCAGCTCGTCAACCAAATCGCGCAAATCATAGCTCCGGCCAACCGGCGCCAGCGCCCTGGTCGGGCAGACGGTGGCGCAGTCGCCGCAGACGGTGCAGCGCCGCCGGTCAACCTCGATGGCCGGGGTCAGGGTCAGGGCCTGCTGCGGACAGGCGGCAAGGCAGTCGCCGCAGCCGAGGCAACGGGCCGGATACAGGGCAAGTTCCGGCGCGGGGGCGATAAACTCCGGATTATGGCACCAGGGGCAGGCCAGCGGACAGCCCTTGAAAAAGACCAGCGAGCGGATGCCCGGCCCGTCGCCGGTGCGGTGCCGGCCGATGTCGCCGATCAACCCCGGCTTCACGGCCCTGTCAGCAGCAGTTGCAGTTTTTTCGCCATATAGCCGAATTTATAGAGATAGTTGAGATTGCCGCTGGTGCTGACGTCGTTGCGCAGCATGGATCCCAGGATATCCTGGCGCGGCGCCAGGAGAAAATCAAGCAGGGCGCGGCCGTTGCGGAAGGTGACGGTGACATGGGGATTGGCGATCATTTTTTCCTTGACCTCCATTTTCCCGTCCTTGAAGATGGCGGCCATGGTCACCTGGCCGTCGGCGCTGCAAAACTGGTAGCGGCCAACAAACCCCTTGATGTTGGCCCGGTATTGCGGGTTGACGAGAAAGACGACGCTCATCAGGTTGAGCAGGATCTGCAAAAACTCCTCGGCTGTCTCGGAGGCTATGCACTGCCGAAAGCGCACGCTGAGGTCGCTGCTCATCTCGGTCATGATGTTCTTTTCCATAATGGCACCCTTGCCTGCCCTACGTTGCTCTGTTTCGTCCCGTGGCCGCCGCTGTCACTTCTCCGGAAAGGGCACCGCGTGGCCGCTGCCGAGATCGTACTGGGTACGGGTGATGAGCTCATCCTGCATCATCGGATTGAGATCCTTGAAATAGGCGGAATAACCGGAGACCCGCACCATGAGATCCGGATACTTTTCCGGATGCTTTTTGGCATCCATGAGCAGCTCGTAGGTCATGATGTTGAACTGGACCTGCTGGCCGCCGGCGCGGAAATAGGCCTCCACTGTCCGGGCAAAGGGCACGACGGTCGCCGCCTCCTCCGCTTCCGGGGTGTACTTGAGATTGAGCGCCCAGCAGCCGGGCACCTGAACGCCGCCCAGCTCGGCCACCGCGTTGAGGCAGGCGGTGAGCTGCGGGGCAGCGCCGGACACCGGGGTGATGCCGCTTGCAAAGACCTCGCCCGCCCGGCGGCCGCTCGGCAGGGCGCCGCTGATGCCGCCCAGGCCGGCGTGGTTGGTCATGGTCCAGTAGGCCGGCCGGTAGGGGCCGCCTCGGTAATTGGTGCGGGCCTGATAGAACTCGTAGAGATGACGGATCAGGTTGCGGGCGTTCTTGCGGGCCAGCGGCTCCTCGGTGCCGTACTTGGGAGTGCGGTTTTTCAGAAACTGGCGCATCGCCTCGCCGCCCGGCCCCCGGAAGTTGTCCACAAGGGCGGCGACCAGTTCGGCAAAGGTGTACTTGCGGTCGCCAAAGACCGCCTTTTCGATGGCGGAAAGCGAATCGACCACGTCGGCAAAGCCGATGTGGGTGGCGCCGGAGGAGTTGTAGAGGGCGCCGCCGGCAATGAGATCGCGGCCCTTTTCCAGCGGCCCCTCGAAAAAGGCGGAGAGCAGGGGGCTCGGCATCATCTGCTGGTGCACGGCACCGAGATAGTCGTTGAGCTGCACCGCCTGACCGGCCAGCCAGTCGAGCTGGGTCTTGAACACCTCCCAGAACTGCTCGAAACTGGTGAGGGTCTCGGGCAGGGGGGTGGCCGGGCCGATCTGGCGGTCGCCGGTGACCGGGCGCTTGCCGCCAAACAGGGCCATTTCCAGGGCCGCGGCGAGGTTGAGCATGATCGAACTCGACGCCGGATAGTCACGACCGGAACTGGCCAGCTCGACGCAGCCGACCACCGCATAGTCGCGGGCGTGCTCCACCGTCTCGCCCTGGCCAACCAGGGCGGCGATGTTGGCGACATCGTTGAACAGGGCGGGCACCGCCCTGGTCGACAGGATCACCTCGGCGACCCGCTCAACATAGGCGCGGGAATTGACCTCGTAATGGTAACGGGCATTGACGTTGGGGTCGCGGGTGCGCAGCAGCTCGGTGACCCTGAGCATAACGTAGGTCAGATCATTGACCGCATCCCTACCCTCCTCGTCCACCCCGCCCAGGGTGATGGCCGGCACCGTGCCGGCGCCGCCGAACATCTCCTCCGAGGCCTCCGGCACCATCACCACGTTATCGGCGATCTTCAGCCACAGGCAGCCGATCAGCTCCATGGCCCCGCCGATATCGAGCCGCCCATCGTTTATGTCCCGGCAGTAGTAGGGATAAAGCACCTGATCGAGCCGGCCCGGACTCATCGCCATGTTGATGTTCTCGGCGTGGATGCCGACCTGGCAGAGCCAGACGGCATTGACCGCCTCGCGGAAGGTGCGGGCCGGCAGGGCCGGCACCCGCCGACAGACCGCGGCCATATCGAGAAATTCCCGGCGGCCCTGCGGATCGGCGCAGATTGCGGCCAGGGCCTCGGCCCGGTTCGCCAGATTCTCGGCATACTGCATGATGCCCTTGAGGCTGATCCGCACCGCCTGGTAAAAGGCGGCCTGCCCCGTCGCCTCCGCGTCCCGCCGCCCGGCCAGGGCCGCCTGCCGCTGCCGGGCGATTTCGATCAGGCCGACCAGTCCCTTTTCCAGCATGAGCCGGTAGTTCGGCACGCAGTGGGAGACGCAGCCCAGCTTGCCGGCGATGAAAAAAACGAGATTTTCAAAGAGACGGAGACACTGCGGTTCATGAAATTGCCGGCGCGCCACCTCCTGGACGTTTTTCTCCATCCAGAAGGGAAAGATTGTGTCATTGAGCTCGGCGGCATCCCGGGAGGAGAGGCGCTGGGGATTTTTCGGACGACTGCTCACGGTGTCGAGCTCGGGCCACAGGGTCAGGGCAAAGAACTCGGGGAAAAGCGGCGCGCCGAGCGCCTTGCTGGTGGTGGTGCCGGCCAGCAGATTGCGGTCCAGAAAGACCGGTTCCTTGTTTTCGAGGAAATGGGCGGTTTTCTTGGCCTGGCGCAGCTCCGGACTGTCGGCCGGCTTGTCGTACTTGCGCAGATACTCGGTCACCAGCCGGGCCCGCTCGATGCAGATCTCGGGGCGGGCGGCCAGGGATTGCCGCCGCAGCTCGGCCAAGCGGGGCAGGGAGTCGAGGGTGTGGTCGGCCAGCCTGATATCGGCAAGGGTGAGTGCGGTCATGATGGGCCTCCTTTATCCGCCCGCTGAAAATGGGCTGCTTGCGGCACAGGATACGCCGCCGAATTGCCGCGGACCGAAAAGAACCTCACAATTCAAAAGACTGGCCGAAACCTTCACCGGTCAACCAGCAGTTATCCGACGGGATGCGTGAACTTCGCCTGAAGCGGGAAACGCTCCGGATGCACGATTATTTCCTCCGTCAAATCCACGTCCAGCTCCGGCCAGTAGTAATGACCCGGCGTCAACTCCTCGACGTTGAGAATTTTGGCCACAGGTGCATTCCTGAACCACGGGAAGGTATCGTAGGCCATGAAGAGTTCACGCCCTCCCCCCCCCAGCAACCACACCCCATGGCTGGAGATATGCGTGACCTCAACCTGGAAAGTTCGTGCGCCAAGCGCGCTTAAGTTCATCGTCGTGTACCTCGATAATGTTCTCGATTTCTTTAATCTGGCTACGGGAAAGTCGGCAATTGGTGGCAAGCTCAATATGCGGCTCCAGCCAGAATTTCGCCTCTCCGTCGCCGCAATGGACGTGCACATGCATCCGTGATTCCTCACGGGAAAAGAAAAAGAAACGATAACCTCTTTCCCGGAACACCGTTGGACCCATCGTTCTCCTGTCATAGCTCTTGGCTTGATAGAGTGACGAAACATCTTTGTTTCAATCATCTCGCAACGCTTCCATCCGAAAACACCCATACAAACCCCTTCTCAGTCTCACAAAATATCGAGCCCGATCGCCAGGCGATGCCGCTGCCAGTCGTTGTCAAGCAGCAGGAAATAGCCGAAGAGCTGATAGTGGTACTCGGCCGGATCAACCGCGGAGTGGAACGGCACCTGGAGGGCGGTGGCATAGATGAGCTGGCCGAGGAAAAGGCCGTCGGCGATCTCGACCAACTGGTCGAGACAGAAACCGATGGGCGCCGGCCCGCCGATGAGCGGATAGCGGTAATGAAACTGAAAGACCTTTTTGGCCCCCGCCGGCCCGTTGGTGATGGGCAAAATCGACTCCCGCTCCGAGACGCCGAGAAAGATGTAGCCCTGGCGGGCAAAGGGAGACGGCCCCTGTTCGGCCACCCGGCGCAGGGAGGGATCGGGAACGCGGTAGTTCATGTCAACGACCCGCAAAAGCGGATCAAAAGCGACGATGCGCTCATCCTGAAGATTGCAGCCGAAGAGCCAGTGGCGCGCCGCCTCCTCTTCCCAGAAGGCCTTGTCCGATGCCGCCATGCCATCGTCCCACGGGCCGCTTGCCAGATGGTCGGCGAACAGACCGGGATTTTCCCAATACCCCTGGGCGTTTTTAACCACCAGGTCGTAGTGGAGCAGACTGGCCGCATGATTGCGCAGCTCCCGCACCCGGGCCGGATAGCGACGGGCGAGATCCGGTGATTCATCAAGCAGCATGCTGAGCCGCCGGCCGCTGATCCGCTCGAAGGATTTGCCGGCCCAGGGAAAGAGATACTTGCCGATGCTGTGCCAGACCATGTCAAGCAGGTTCGGCAGGGGCAGCCTTTTTCGGCTGATACTGTCTGCCAGACAGCCGGGAAAGAGGACGCTTGCCTCGAAACGGGCATCGGCATCGGCCAGGAAGGTGTCACGGAAACCGAGATGGAGGTTGAGATTGGCGCCGTGGTAGTAGTCAAGGCCACGGGTCGGCTCCGGCCTGCCGTACCAGTCGCGCCCTTCCGTACTGTCAACCCGGACGTTGAATCCCCGGGCGCCGCTGCCCTGAAACAGACCGTCCCGCACCAGCGGCGCGACCCCGGCCCGGAACAGCCGGTGCAGGGATTCAAAATGGACGAGCTGGTCGTCGTGGCGGGTGGAGGCCGAGATCTCCCGGCTGAGGCGCTGCAGCATCTGCAGCACCGATTCGTTGTCCCGCAGCAGTTCGCGGACGTTCCCGTCCTCTGCCCCCCGGGGCGATGGTTCGGTGATCAGGGTGGTGAACTTGCGGCGGAGCCGCTCGTCGTCCTGCCAGCCCTGTTGCCAGTCCATGGTCTGCCGCTCCGCCGCGTCTTTCCGGACCATAGCCGGCCCGCCGTAGCCCAGTTCGGCATAGCCGCTCTCCCCCGGCCGCGGCCGCAGTTGAGGGAAAACATCGTCCGCGTAGACCCGTTCGGCCAACCGGGGATCCATCATGAGGAAATAGCCGTTGTTCTGGTAGCCGTAGTAGTCATTCTCCCGGCCGATGGCCTCCTTCAACGCCCGATTGAGACGGTGGAGGGCGGGATTGTAAGGCTCGCCCAGCGGGATGTCGGGCAGTTCCGGGGCGAAGGGCAGCCGCAGACTGCCGAAGCTGTAATGGCGGGTGGCGTAAATGAGCTGGCCGAGATAGATGCCCTCGCCGATTTGCACCAGCTCGTCGATGAGCCGGGTCATCGGATAGGCAGGGGAAAGCCGCGGCCAACGGTAGTTGAGCTGGTAGACCTGCTTGCCGTTCATGGCCGGCACCACCGAGGCGTTGAACTCGCAGAGAAAGACGCCGCCGGTCTTGCTGTAGGGAATGAGCCGCTCCCTGGTCAGATGCTCGGGGAGCAGGGCGCCGCCGAACAACTCCTGATCCACCGCGGTCGGCCGGTCAACCAGCTGCCACACCTCGCTCAACACCGGGATGCCGAGACGCCGCAACAGATCCCGGTCCGCCGGCTCGCGGAAAAAATTGCGACCGATCCGGCTTGCCGCCGGATCATAGGCAGCGAGCACCTCGGCGTCGTTGCCGCATCTGTCCGCCACCACCGCCCGGCTGACCGGTTCGAAGGTCTTGCCCATCCACAGGCCGGTATCGGCAAAGGTCAGGTTCCAGGCGGTGGCCATCCATTCGATGGCGGCGATGCGGGAGCGGTCCTCGCCAAGCAGGGCGGCGGTGTTTTTGAAATAATCGCTGTCGCGGATGGAGAGGGGAACGCCGATCATCGGTCCGTCGATGATCTCGGGCCGGCCGCACTTGAAAAGAACCTCAAGCTTGTGATGGAGGGCCGGCCACTCGTTCCGTCGGTTGTTGTCGGCCAGAACCCGCTGGTAGCCGGCCAGCATGGCGAAGAGATCGCCGCTCAGGTCACGGGAAAGGATTTTCGCCAGTTCCTCGGCCAGGATATTGCTCTCCCGGGCCGACGCGGCGGGGAAATTGCTGCTGCTGAGCCTGCTCGTCATTTTCCTTTCCTCCCGTCACTGCGTGAAGAAAAAGGACATCTTGGGGGCCGACGCACCATGGTGCATGTTGCGCGGCTCGTCTCGCTGAACAATTGATTGTATTATAGCACACATTTCCCCCGATTCATCCTCTTCCTCCGTCCGACGCATTTTTTTTCGCGGCAGCCGGGAACAATCAGATCGCGACCTCATACTCAAGCAGGGCATCCGGCAACAGCGGCACCGGCCGCCGCACCCGCACCGTGACGGTGTCGCCGTGTTCCTTGTAGAGCAGGGCGATCTTGATATCCTCAACCTCACTGATCGTTTGCCCGTCCACCGCCAGGATGACGTCGTTTTTCCGCATGCCTGCCTTCTCTGCTCCGCCGTTCGGGGCAAAGCCGGCAACGACAATGGCCTTGTCCTTCTCCTCCAGCATGACGCCGAGCATGGGCTGCGGCGAGAGCTCGGCCGGCGGGGAGAAAAAGACGTAATCGGCATCTTCCGGCGCCAGCTCGCCCTCCCGGGCATTGAGGAGCACCGACTGGGTGACGTCAAGGCGCCGGGCGAGGCGGGGCGGGATGGCGTTGTTCTTCACCACATGACCGGAGCCGGCGATGACGAGCATCTTTTTCTGCGGATTTGCGCGAAGAAAATTTGCGGCGGTCTCGGCCATGGTTTCATCCCACAGCACCTGGGCCTGGACAAAGTTCGCCACCTTGTCTTCGGTGAAATGGGCGCCGCTGTGGCCGACAAAAACACCGAGCAACCGTTCCCGGTAACCGGCCATGGAGAGATCGCGCTCTGGCGGCAGGGTCTGGCGCGTCTCTTCCGGCAGACCGGCGATGCCGCTGCCCTTGAAGGTGGCGCTGACCACAGCCTTGTCGAGATTAAGGGCAATGACCGGCAGCCGGTTGGCCCGGGCGAACTGGAGAATATCCCGGTAAAAACGGTAGTCATAGCCCCAGTTTTTGAAGTAGCGGGCATCTTTGAGAAACCGCCGCTCGTCGATCTCGCCGTTGACGTAGGCATCCAGGGCGTGCTGGACGCTGCGGTTGAACATCTCCATGCCGATGGCAAGCTCCGGATGGCGGGCGTGCAGGGCCTGCAAGACCCGGTACTGGAGGATATGATCCGCCTGGTTGACATGGGTCTCGCCGACATAAACCACCCGGCTTTCGGCAACGCGGTCCATGATGGCGGCGAAATCAAGGCTCTTTTCCACCGCCGCCCCGCGCGGCGGCTGGTCGAGCTGCCGGACCAGCCCGGTGCGGGAAGGCGGAATGCGTTTGTCCTGGATCGCGCCGCCGACAAAGTGAAGATAACCATACTTGCCGTAATGGCGCAGCTTGCGCGCCGCCGCCTCCACCTCGGCGGCGGCGGCCGCCTTGACCAGCACCGCCACCTTATCCGGGGAAAGGGGATTGGTGCGCACCTCAACGGAGAAACCCTCTGTCGGCAGATCCGGCACGGCAAAAAGCCCGGCCCCGGCCCTGGAGGAAGTGCCGAGAAAGAGGATGTGGCGGCCGGCCAGCTCCTTGTCGTCGAGCTCCGCCTCGCTCACCACTTGGCAGCCCATTTCCGCCAGCAGCGGCAGAAAGGCGGCAAAAACCTCCTCCTGCCCATCCTGCAGGACGGCGAGTTGATCACCGCCGCCCTGGAAGCGCGCCCAGACCGGCGGCAACTCGTCGGCGGCCAGCTCCCGCATCAGACTGTAGTCCGGATCGACCACCAGTTCGGTGGGCATGGCGGTAAAGACAAGGGTCACCGGGGTGCGGGCCTGGTCAACCGCCACCGCCTGCTCGACGACCTCGCTGCCGGCCATGATCCTTACCGGCACGGTCAACCGGTAGGGCGTCGTGTTCTCCTGGACCAGCTCGAAGCCAAGCTCCGGATTGCCGTCCTTGATGGTGAGCCGCAGTTTATCAACCGTGAGCCGGGGGACGTCGGCCCGCTCCAGCCACTGCGCGAAAAAGCCGGTGAGATCCTGGCCGGCGGCCGCGGCAAAGGCGCGCTCCAGATCATTCCACGCGGCGTCACGGAAACGGTGCTCCGCGTAAAAGGCGCGCAGGGCGGCGAAAAAGGCCTCATCGCCCACCCGCAGCCGCAGCATGTGAAAGATCATGCTCGCCTTGTTGTAACCCACCGCCCGGCTGGCGAGACTCACCGTGCCGTAATCGGCCGCATCACGGAAATCCTTGACCGCCATGGCATTGTCCGCCGCCACCACCCCCTGATAGCGGATGAGCTGGTTCTTGCGGAAATCGATCCCCTCCCCTTTTTCCTCGGCATAGGCCTGGTCGGCCAGATAGGTGGTCAATCCCTCACACCAGTTGCCGCCGGCAGGATCAACCCCAACCGCATTGCCGAACCAGGAATGGAGCACCTCGTGGCCCAGCGAGGTGTCGCTGATAAAGGGCAGCCGCACCACGCTCTGACCGAGCAGGGTGAAAGTCGGCATGGCGTAGCCGGTGGGCAGACGGTTTTCGACGACGCTGTAACGTTTGAAGGGATAGGGGCCGATCAGCTCTTGATAACGGGCCAGATAGGCCTTGGCCTTCGCGCCGTAAGTGGCGGCGAGCTGGCGATCCTCCGGGAAGAAATAGGTGGCGAGGATGGCGCCGCCGGGCAGAGTCTCCTCGCTTACCTCATAGGGGCCGGCGACAAAATGGACAAAGGGCAGGGGATGATCGAAGCGGAAGCTGACCCGACGGGTCGCGCCCTGCTCGGCATAGCTGATCTCATCCGCCTCGGAGATTGCTGAAAAACCGGCGGGGATGTCGGCGGTGAGGCTGATCACCGCCGCCCAGGGCAACACCGGATACCAACTGTCGAGGAGAACGATGCCCTGTTGATCGACCATGGAATTGTCCGCCGGTTTGGCGGCATACTCCTTGGCAAAGGAGATTTCCACCTGTTGCGGCCGGGGCGCAACGGGCAGCACCAGGATGCCGTCCGCCTCGATCTCGGCCGCATGGCTGACCCCGTCGAGACGGAGGGCGTCGATGATAATGCCGTCGGCCCGCAGCCGCACCGCCTCCTGGCCGGGGTGAACAAAGCGGGCCACTCCCTGGAGGAGATGACGTTCCGGGACAAAGGAAACCGTAAGGTCGAGCCGTGGCGGCCCGGCGACAGCAGGAATGGCCACGAGCATGACGGCAAGAAAAAGCGAGAAAAGAAGGACGACAGAATCGAGTTTCATAGTGCTCCCAAATGGTGAAAGAAAAAAATCAGGAAGGTTACGAACCCTGAGCTGGTTCCGGCGGCTTGATTTCTTTTCTGGAGATGGGTAAAGTGAAAAAAGTTCCCGCCCGTGGTCATGATATCATCGGCAGAGAGGTGCGACAATGACGGATTTCAAAAAGAGATGGAACCTGGAGATGGCGATGGCGGTGCTGGAAAATCCGACCATCGACAGCGACACCTGGTCCGAGGCGGTGGAGTGGCTGCTCCTCTATGGGCCGACCCCCATCCGCGAGTTGCTGAGCCGGGCCTCGCAGACGGCGACCTGCGCCTGCTACCCGGAGCTGCAACCGGCCGGCTACACCCCGGAAGGAGAACCCTGCTATGACCTGACCGCAATTGCCGATACCCTGGGGCTTGCAGAGGACGAGCTGCAGCGGAAAATGGCGGAGAAAGAAGAGATGCACGGGGTGCGCCACCTCTTTGACGAGGAGGAAACCTGCAAAATTCAGTGAGTTGCCGCCGCAATCGTCCTGTGCAGCGGTCAGGTCTTTTCCACCACCATCCGCACCCCCTCCAGGGTGGGCCAGCGCTCGATGATGCGGCCGTCGGCGCAGACCACCACCCGCTCCATCTTCACCGCCTGTTCCGCAGTGCAGAGAAAGCCGAACCGCTCTCCCACCCGCGCCTGTCGCAGACGTCCCCTGACGTCCTTGAAACCCTTTCAGCAGTCGTCCCGATAATCCGGCAAGTCCATCACAGATCAGTTTCTCCTCCTGTCTCCCAATACCTTCCATTGCCGTTCAGCAATGGCTTGTCGGCCGACACCGACACCAGATAGCCCTTATAATAGATCCCTATTCCGTTATGGCCTTCAATAATGCATCCCTGGCATCGGAATAAAATTGAATATCAATTTTCGTCGCCATATCATCGGACAAGTCGAAAAGCTGCCGACGGCAGACAACCGGCATCAAGAGAGCCGATGCCCCTTTCTCAACTGCAATCTCGGCAATAGTGACGGGGTTGTAAACAGGCTCGACAGATCCGCCCAGGTTGATCTCACCCACGATGATGAGGCCACCGCGAACACTCTTCTTCAAGAGAGCTGTGCAGAGCGCAATGAGTGATGCCATGCCGAGTTTCGCACCGGACTTGGATGCGTCAAAGGCTCGGAGTTGAGCGGTGAATTCATGGTGACGAGGGTCTTTGTCCCCGACCAGTTGCATCGCCCGGGCGTAGAGGTTTTGCTCTGCGTAGCCCATGCTTTCCTTGAATGCAGGCGGCACGGGTTTGTTGAGGATCTTGACGCCGGAACCTGGGCCTTCATTGATCTCGATACGGTAAAGTCCCGGGTGCTCTTCACCGCCACCTGGCGAGATGGTCCAGACCTGGCCCGGTTCAAGGGGATCTCCACCAATGCTGTTTTCGCTTTGCAGTTCTGGAGTCGAGACAAACTTTTCTACGCCATCAGCCCCCATCACGTAGCTGAAATGGGTATTACGGAATTCTGCCGCTCCAATACGCTTCTGCTGCTCTTTGACGCGTCGTCTCGATTCCATGGCAATTCTGACAGCCCACTCCATATCCTCTTCCGAGACGCTATTGCCGCCGCCAGGATACAGGAGCTTGAGAAGACCGCTCACGGTTTTGTTCACCGCGTTCGTATCGCGTCCGGAGAGCGCGCCACCGAAGAAAACTCGATTCTGCAAAAGATTTACACGGCTTTGATTGCGAAGCTGGCCCCAGCATTCTGAAAGAAAGTCACTCACCAAGCCAAAGTGGTTGGTGAGCAGCTCCTTGCTGATCTTGGGGACATCCCATCCGGGCAGAAACGAATGGATGCGATCCATAAAGGCGGTATCATCCTTCATTTCTGAGGGCATGGGACCAAAAAGATGGCCAATGCGCTGCTGATGCTCAACGTCGATCTCGAAATTTCCCACCAGCACTATGCTGCCGTCTGCCCGGATGCTTTCCTTGCCTCGACTGAACTCACCTGATTCCATATAACCTTTCATGATGTTCACGCCATCTTTCTGATCGAAAGATATACCGGATACTTCATCAAAGCAGACAACGTCGTATTGACAGACCAGACCGCGCTGTCCGGTGGAGTTGTTCACAAACATCCGCGCCACCGTAGCCTTGCCACCTGAAATTAGATGTGCGTATGGCGATACCTGTTGAAAAAGGTGGCTCTTCCCAGTGCCGCGAGGGCCAAGTTCCACCATGTTGTAATTCCGCTCCACAAAAGGTACCATTCGAAGGAAAAAAGCATTTTTCTGGCGCTCGGATAGAGATAAGGGTTCAATGCCGATGGAACGAAGCAAAAAAATCTTCCACTCTTCTGTTGTAAAATGGATCCTTGCTTCGGCCAAGATATCAAGGACATCGCGTTTTGAGAGTTGAATTTCTCGCAATGCTTTCACGCCGAAAGGTCGTCCATTCTTTTCCTGGGCAATGACTGAATCATAGTCCAAGGTAATCTCAGCATAGAAACCGCCGGTCAACATCCGTTCATGGCGGCTGACCAACTCTGCCTCAATTCTGGCGTCCTTCAAACGCAGACTCGGGAGGGTTGCCAGATAGGAATCGGTTTTGGCATCTAATCGGGCGGTGATGAGATCAATGACTTTCACTTCACCCTTTTCTCGTGCACGGGATTTGAAAAGTTCTTCTTCTCCGGCCTTAACCGTGCGGTCGGCAAGCTGTCGCTGGGCAATTTCCAGCCCTTCTTCGATTTCCTCCTGATCGGTACTTGCGCAATATCGGCCGAGCAGAAATTCGACGACATAGGTTGGTACAGGGAACTGCCGACTGAACGTCCGGACCAGATCCTTTCGAACCAGATACCCGTCAAGTGAAGAGGCAGCAATTTTATCGAGCTGATCCAATTCAATCATTATTTCCCTCCACCGATAATCGTGGCAATTTGGGCAATCAGTATTCCCTTCGCATCAAGAAAGACAAGTGTGGCTTCACTTCCCTCCAGATCTTCATCTTCGACGACAACCGACGCTGTCCCGTTGTCTTTCAAGGGCTTCACACCAACCACGATGCTGGACTTTGCATTGCCAGCCTGGGCACGAATATCAACGGACAAGCCAGGATAATTGCCGTCAACGGCCACCGTGCAGCGTAACCCTTTCCAGACCACATCGGTTATTTCAAAGAATTTTGATTCTTCTGCGGTACCACATCGGGAAACAACCAATTGCAGGGTGAGGCATTCCTGCAGACTTAAGCCGCCATGGGCGTATTCTTCCCCTTTTTTGAAACAACTGATTCCATCGGCAAGGGAAAAGTGCTGATTCGGATTCCAGTACCACGGGAAGAGACGTTCTTCGCTAGTCGCGCCCTGCTTGAGAGAAGCGCAACGCCCCCATTTAGTATCGACCAAAGCGCTAGGCAGGTCGATTTTGGGAAGCCCGCCAGGCAGAAGCAACCAGCCATGATCTGTAACAACCCGCACTCTCTGCCATCCAGCCGTTAATAAAGAGGAGATGCGCTCCCGGATCTCAGCCAGCAATACCTCCAGGTGCTTTGCCAATTTCCAGCCGCGGTCATGTCCCTCATGATCGATATCACCAAATTCACACCATGCATTCCCCTGTCCGTCACCATCATCGGAGCGTTGTAAAATCTTCCACCCTTTTTCTTCGAGAGTTTTCCGAAACAGATAGGCGGTTATAGGTTCATAATCATAACCTGCCGTCTCTTCGGCAGTTTGGCTGCTGTTAAACAGCGGGGCTACCGCCGGCTTACCCGTTGCGGTCACGCTTGGCAGAGGGACCCAGAAAAGATTTTCTTCCACGCTGAAATCTGCCATCTCCAGCATAAGTGCCAGCCGTTTTCCAACATCAAAACGGAGGCCGTCAACAAACAGCAGGCATTCTCCGGGTGCAACGGGAAGAGGCTTCGCGGTAAGGCATGTTCCCCCAGGGTAGGATGATCCATCGAGTATTTTCTGCAGGTGGCGGGCCGATTCTTCAGCCCACGGCAAATACACCGAGCGGATTGCAGTAGAAACAGCCTCAAAGACTTCCATATTGTCAGCATGAGACAAGGAGCGGATCACGGCGTCGTCCGCTTTCCAGCCGTTATTGCGATAACCGGCAACAAGGTCCTCTACAGTACCTGCGGCAAGGCTTGTCTTTGTGATTTCGGCCAACATGGACAACTGTTCCATGGCGCATGCGAGGGGGGCTTTTCCCAACTCAGCCCAGATCAATTGCCGCCTCTGACCGTGTTTCTTTTCCAGCTCCAACAATTTGTTTCTTGCCTCATGCACAGGAACATGAGCTAAAGACCTGAGTTCCCGCTGAAGCCCCTTTTCCTTTTCTTCGTTCCACTGTGGCCAACCATCGAAAGATCCATCCCCCGTGTGCCAAAAAATAGTATCACTGGGTGGGTTACATTTGTGAATTCGAGCAGGGATATTATGATATCGCTTCGGTGCTTCACAAAACCTTTCCCATACCGCTTGCCAAGGTCCCTCGTGAACAGCCAGTTTAGCCGCGCCGGCAAGCATCCCCTCATTTCCCGGATTAAAGCCAAGCTGGGACTTGCAGACCTCGACAAAGGCTTTCCATTCGTTCTCGCCCCGACTTGCCTGGAAGGCGTCCCCCTGATCGAGCCATTGCAGCAGATCACGAATCGGATCACCACCCGTCAACAGGGTGTTGAAGTAGTCCTTGTCCAGACGCTTGCCTTTCAGCAAGGAGACATCCTCGTCAAGGAGCCGATACAACGCGAGCTGCATGGCGTTCTTGGCATCGTTGTCTTGGGCGACATCCAGCCCAAGCCCGCCCTGGTCGGATTTCAGATAGGCCAGGATCGTCCAGTCTTTCGCATTGATTTGTGACCAGATCACGCCCCGGTATTGCAGTTCAGCAAGGGCTTTAAGGTGATCCGGGCAACTTTCGACAGCCCGCAGGTCCTGGCGGCTGACGCCCGGCAGATAAAAAATGGGAGTTTTGTCCACGGAAGTCACGGAAAGCACTGAACTATTCTTCTCTTTTTTCGTGTCTTCCGTGTTTTCCGTGGACAAAAAATTAGTCCTTGCTAGAACGCAACGCAACCAGATGGCAGGCCCAATCCGCTTTTCGGGCGCATAGCCGCCCAGGATCATGAGTTCAGGCAGTTCGGCCTGAAGAACGGGCATAACGGCTTCCCACTGACGGTCACGATCCGGCCACAGGATACAGGCCGGAGCGACCTGAACTTCCGGATTGAAGACGGCAGCGTCACGAACCGCTTTGAGAAGGTGGTCCATCACTTTCATGACGGCTCTCCCGCCTGTAACCCTTCGAGGCGCCTCACCCAACTGTCAAACAAGGGACATTCTCGGCGAATGACATCCAGGCCAATACCGAGGGCAATCAGCGAACCATGCAGGGGCTTATCGTAATTGCTACAGATCGCGAGGATCCTTTTGGATGGTGCGGAGGGAAAATCCTTGGGCAACCCGTAAAAATCGAGGAGCGTTGTTACCCAGGAGCTGGGATCTTCTTTGCACTTCCTCTCAACCTGCCATTTGATTTTTCCATAGGCCACCGCGCCACCTCTCCCTTGGGGACCAGTGCGGATAACAATGGGGTTTAGCCATATACCAAGCCGCTTGAAGTGGGGGGAAAGTACCTCTCGAACAAAGACATCCTCTGTCTGACCTTCGCAGAAAACATGTATCCTTGTCATCGGGAAGGCCTCCCGCCCAGGATATTCTTCTGCCAGAGATCCCCAAGGGAGTATTCCTCAAGCCAGCTAGCCAACGAGGCTGCGTCAAGGCGGCGCAAATTGGTCCAACCTTCTGACCGATCCGCAACAATAATGTCTTTCGCCTCAAATTCGTCCAACAGGTCGGTGGACTGGGTTGAAACAATTACCTGCCGAATATTCGACACCGAACGTAACAGGGAGGCCAGTAAATGAATGGCAAAAGGATGTAAGCCGAGTTCAGGCTCATCGATCAGGATCGTTTCTGGTTGGAATTCCTCTGGCTGCATCAGAACCGTTGCGAGAGAGATAAAGCGCAAGGTGCCGTCCGAAAGGCGGTGAGCCTTAAAAGGGGTGTCCTCACCTCTTTCCGTCCACTCCAACTCGATCTGGTTCTTGTTGTCGGGTTGCGGGCGGAGGTAAAAATCACCAAAAAATGGCGCGACTAGTCTGATTGTTTTGACAATACGTTCATAATTGACTGGATGTTGCTTTTTAAGCAGAAACAGAAATGCCGCCAGATTACGAGCGTCGGGCCTCAGATAATCGTTTACATTTATGCCGTGGGGTTGCTTGACCAAGGCGCTATCGCTGGTGTCGTGGAAATGATAAACACGCCATTTATAGATAGCAGGTTTCAAGACGTGGTCAATATAATGCCCGCTACTGTGAAAAAAAATACTTTCAAAATGACCACTGCCAAGCGTTTTAATGCCACCATGCTTCCACCAGACTGACTCATCGCCAAACATGAGCCGGTTATCCTGTGTCGCCTCTAGGGAAAACAGAATGCCGTTATCTCCAAAATATAATTCTGCGCTGAGTTTCTCTGTTCTCTTCCGTCCGAAATGCAGCAGCGCATCCGGACCGCCTTGCTTGCTGACATATGGCTGAAGGTTGCCTTCAAGCATCTGCTGGATCAGGCGGAAGAAGCCGATAAAGTTGGATTTACCAGCCCCGTTTGGGCCGATCAGTACATTTAACTCTTTCAGTTCCAAATCGCATTCGCGGATCGATTTGAACCCGCGCAGGACGATGCGTGATAGTTGGTTCGGGTTCATGTTTGCTTCTCCTTCTCCCGTGCGGCGCGTTTCTCGGCCAGGGTCAGGTGGTGGTCGTTGATGCGGTCGCCGGCAAAGACGTGATACCAGGGGGCGGATTCCACATCCTTGCCCCGGTCCTTGTTCCAGTTGATGTTGGGTTTGTCGCGTAAGCACCCCGCGCCTCTCTTGCCGACATCGGGCACGCTGAGGAACGGGCGGATGTTGAGGCGCACGCCGTCGTTGAGATCCGGGTCCCAGCCGATGGGCTGCTTTTCCAGGGGCTTCCAGCGCACGAAGATATCGTAGCCATAACCTTGATCTGGATAGCCTTCGCCTTCGAGGATCAGCTCCAGCTTTTTCTTGAGGGCCTCGGCAGCGGCCAGGCGTTCCTGGGATCCGTCCACGTGGCTTGCGATGTCCTGCTTCTGGCGGCTGATCCAGTCGCCCAGGTAGGTGTAGATCAGGGTCTCCAGCAACTTGGCGTCGAGCTTGTGGTAGTTGACCAGGGCCGCGAAGCCGTCGCGCAGGCCATCCCAGATGTGCCAGATGAAGGGACGGTGCTGGAACAGCTTGCAGTGCTGGGTGAAGAACTTCTCCCGCAACCAGGTCTCCAGCGTCTTGCCCGCGTGGTCGGCGCTGGTGAGCAGCGCGGCCAGGGTGTCGTTGGACCAGGCGTCACCATAGGCGGCGGCCAGCAGGTTCAGCAGGCGGTCGGACGCAGAAGCCTCACCCCGCACCGGCGGAATGCAGACGATGCCGTCATCATCGGCGTAGCCAGCCAGGGCTCCGCAGCGCTTGACCCATTCGCGTTGCTCGTCGGCCAGTTCCATTTCACCCTCACCCGGCCTGCGGCCACCCTCTCCCAAAGGGCGAGGGTTTCTTTCTCTCCCCTCTCCCTCCGGGAGAGGGGTCGGGGGTGAGGGTCTTTCGGCAGGCCAGCGATAGCCGAGGAGGCGGGCAACGGCGACGTGCAGCACGCTGTCGTCAGTACGCAGCGGGCCGTGAGCGGTCCACTTTTTTTCCTCATCCCAGACCACCGAGCCGCAGGGGTGGCCGTGAAAGATCCATTGGGTGGGATCGTCGGTGTAGGGCTTAGGCAGGCCATTGGGGTATTTTTCTTCAGCGACTTTGGTCCAGTGGTCGAGGTCGAATGGCACCTTTATTAAGGTATGGTTTGTGACTGCTAAATTTTGATCAATTTTTCGGACCTCCTCAACATATTGGTCCGTCGAGCAGTATGCGAAAATTGGCTTAAGAAGTTCCGGTTTCTTTGGAATGATTGTCGCCACTCCATTTTGGAATATTTGACCTCCATATAGAGACCTTGGGATACTGCCCATCAGCCGCACAGCAATTCCTTTTTTGTCCCACGCCTCCTTTCCTCTCTGCCAAATATTTTTAAGCTTCTTTTTTGCAGCCTCGGCCATTTCGTATAATTCGCCGCTGGCATTTTGCCAGAATACAATCTCTTGCATTCCTGTATAAGGAATGGTCTCATTAAACGAACAATTTAAAAATTCCCAATCATCATTGATCTGCGGTAATTCAAAAAAATTGCGAGCAAAACGTAGTCCGTCACCTGAACCAAGCCCCCAGTAACTATTCGCGTAATCAGAAAGCAATGGTGTGTTATCACGGTCTTCAAAAGTGACTCGTGCGTCAGGGTTATTTAACTGCCTTGCTTGATCCACAGAAAAAATATCAGCGGCTATTAACGCTAAAGCTTTTTCAGAACTACTGTGAATATCTGAAACATCTATACCGCGAATAAGGTGGTCTCTTTTTTTACCTGTAAACAGTTCTCCATCTCCAAACCCTACGTTTCCACGGCTCAATGAAATGAGGATAGCCTTTACAACTTCCCCGCTTATTGTTTCGAATGCTCCTGGGCCAAGCCTAGCAATCAAATGCCATTCATCATTTGCCAGCAACTTTTCTCTAAATTTTTTGTAGCTTGTCTGAAATAACCAGTTTTGCGGTAATACGATGCTTGACGTCCCATTTTGCACACATAATTCTAAGCACCTACCAAGGAAGACGGTTGCTAGATCAGCCTTTGCTTCTGGATAGTTACTCACACAGTAATCTTGAAGAGCCTTGCTATGCTTAGCTTGGCCAAGATACGGCACGTTGGTAATGACCCATTGATAGCGCCCCGCCAGCAGGGTTGCGGCCTTGGCCAACCCCTGGGCCACGACGGCGACTTCCTGTTGCTCCTCGCTTTGCTCCTGCTTCAACGCCTGCTCCAGTGCGCTCGAGAGTTCATCCCACTGCACCAGCTTGGCGGCATCGGTTTTGGCGGGATTGAGCAGGCTGCCCAGCACCGGTGCATCCTTGAATGTGTCGTGCATCCAGTCGAGGGCGATGGTGAGGTTCTTTTTGCCCAGACCAAGCTGTTTCCATTCCTCTTTCGCCACGCTCACGGACAACCCCGAACAGGCGACATTCAATTCCGGCAACAGCCGGTAGCCTATTGGCTTCGCCTCTCCCTCACCCCCAGCCCCTCTCCCAGAGGGCGAGGGGAGATCGGGGTATTTCCATGCGGTCAGCGCCAGGGCAAAGGCGGCCAGCTCCACGCAGCGTTGGTCCAGCTCCAGACCATGGATGTTTTCCCGCAGCACCGCGTCCACCGCCTCCCTGGCCGAAAGACCGTCGCGCTCCATGCGCATGGGTACCAGCATCAGGAAGGCGGCCACCAGGAAGTGACCCGAACCGCAGCAGGGGTCGAGGGTCTTCAGATCGGCAAGCTGCTCCGGCCAGCCGTCGAAGGTTCCGGCGGCCGGTGTCCAGATAAATCCCTCATCCCCAGGCCTTCTCCCCGAGGGCGAATGGAGCTCTGAAAGCCCCTCTCCCTCTGGGAGAGGGGTTGGGGTGAGGGCATTCCACAGCGATTCCAATACTGAATTAGTCTGCTGTAAAACCTCGTTATTCCAGAAACGAATGACCTGAATGCCCTGTTCATTCAAAAACCGTGTACGTTCCTCATCGTATTGTTGCGTAGTAGCCTCGTTATGTTGGCCGCCATCAAGTTCAATCGCCAATTTCAATTCATGGCAATAGAAATCGAGAATGTAACGACCAACAGGATGTTGGCGGCGGAATTTCTTACCATCAAATCTACGATCTCTGAGTACTCCCCAAAGCAGTTGTTCTGCATCGGTTTGGTTTTGACGCAGTTCACGGGCGTTTTTGAGAATATCGTCTGGGATTGGTGCTTTTTTTCCCTCACCCCTAACCCCTCTCCCAGAGGGAGAGGGGGACTTTACGAAGCGCAGATAGTCCAGCGGCACACCGGGGATGGCCGCTTTGCGGCGCAGTTCCTCTTCGCTGCTGGCGTTTTTCAAATCCGATTCGGTGAGGCGACGTGCCGCCCACCAAGCGCCTAAAGAATTGTCGAGCAGGAAGCTGACCATGTAGGGCTCAGTGAAGAGCTGGGTGACGGCGGGCAGCTCCCGTGCGCCGATCTTCACCTCGGAGGCGTTGACCTCATCCTTCTTCTTGGCCTGCCAAAATTGATAGACCCAACCGAGGCTGTCGGAGGCAGTGAAGGTTGCCGGCTCCAGCTCGGCAACCAGGCGTTCGAGCTGCCGCTGATGCTCGGGCGGTAGGTGGAGTTCAAAAACCGGGGAATCAAGGCGGAAGATCTGCGGTAACATCCGGGCGGCAAAACGGGCCGCAAGCTCCCACATGCTGCCGGCCGCTTCGGTCCCTTCGTCGATGAGTTCCTGGCAGGTCTCAAGCGGAATGTCGATGGGTTCGTCATCACCGTCGGGCCAGTACATCAACAGATTGTTCTCGGCCAGAAAGCGGGCAAAGAGCATCCGGTGCCAATGCTCGTAGGCCACCTCTTCCATCAACCGGTCCATCTCCTGGATCTTGCCGCCGTTCAATCTGTCGCCCAGTTGCCGGCCATGCGCCCGCAGCCGGCGGCGCAGATCCCGTTCCTCCCCGGAGAGGTGCGCAAAAGGAGTCGCCTCCCCCACGCCCAGCTGCTCCAACGCAACACGGGCGGCGGCCTCGGCAAGATCGCGCGCCTCCTTGACGGTGCGCTCGAGTCGGTTTCTGAGTGTTTTGTCGAGTGGCTGCATCATTTTTCCCTTGAGCCTTGCATCCTCTAAAAAATCCTTGTACTTACTCTTGTTCCTACAACAGCTTTAAGAGCTCCTTGATGGTGCTCTGTTAATATTGCCACAATCATGGCCTTCACCTCTGTTGCGCTTTTTCTAACCAGTCCCCATATCGGAGTTCCGCTGAGCCCATTTAAGTCAGGTGCCGTTCGTTGTCCTCCGGTTTCTGAAAACATCTTTTTCTTGTTAAAATTCAAAACAAGATGACTTGCTTGGCTTACCCCAAGTTTTTCATATATTCGATCCTCGGCCTCCTCAACATGAAAGCCATAAATCTCTGGCTCAAGCACCTTGTTCGCTTGATCTATTAACTTGTTACTTTTCTTAACGGGGAAACCCATAGCGAAATAGCCAAGGGTACGATCATGGACATTATTTATGTCCAGCATGTCATAAGAAACAAATGATATCTCTCGCAACTTAGTGCAGCTGTCTGCTCCGAGGATAACAACTGCCAAGTCAATCTTATCATCTTTTCGCTGAGCACCCATTGCAATCGGAGAGATGAATGCATCCCCCTCCACTCTTACACAGCCAGTAGTTGTGGCAATAAATAATGGTGAGTCGTTCTCATCATGATGATCAAGAACATGGGCGGCGGTAACAAGCTTAATCGTATTATTTTGTTTCAATAAAAAGCCACTTCCTACAAACTCGACAGACTCAGTGCTAGTTGCGCCTACTATAGCTTGTACAAAAGGCCCAAGCATATTAACGAGTTCTCGATCAGTCATGGTGTTACCCTTCAGCAGCTATCTTTCACTGGAGCTGCCTCGGCAATATAACGGGCATCCTTTATGGTGCTTTTGAGTCGGTTTCTGAGTGTTTTGTCGAGCGCTTTCATGGCTCCTCAATATGCGTCCCAATGATATTTCAACATTAACTGCAACATTAACATGATTCAATGTTGCAAGGCAATGCACGTTCACATTGCAGACAACATTCAACCCGTTTGGTGGGATTGCCTGTAGAGGTAGACGGCGTGCTTACCAAGGCCAGGTGGCTGAATAGCGCTGTTTTCACGCATCAATTCTTTCATGAGGCGAATGACCTGATACCGGCTGTAATGGGTAATCTGGCGGATTTCACGATTGGATAATCCCGCATCCCCCCTCATGGCCCGCTCCATGAGAACGCTGAGCACCCTGGTCTTGGCAGCATCCCAATTAATCCGGCGGCTATGCTCCAAATTGCTGCTCTCCTGCAAGCGAGTATGCAACTCCGGGGACAGGGTCCAGTAGGTCCCCTTGCCGGTTCCTCCCCGCTCCAGATAATGCAGGCCTTCCATGTCGGCAAGCACGCTGCGCAACTGCTCCTCCGACTGCTGGCAGAGTCTGGCGGCGGTCGCGGTGTCCATTTCAAAATGCTTCAGGAGATACTGAAGGATCAGTAAGCGATTGACGCCCAGGATTCGTCCAGCCTTGCTTTCCTCAGCGACAAACAAACGGAAGGCCGGAGAAAGATCCCGACGCAAAAAGGTCACGGTCACCGACTCGCCGATTTCCTGTATGGATGGCGGCTCCTTCCCTTCCATCAACAGAGCCTCGTACATCCGGCTTACTCCGAGGTTGCTGCGATTCACCAGACGCAAGCGGGCCAAGGCTTCCACCAGAAGAGGATTACGGGCGGCGGGTTGGTGATGCAGAATATTGGACGGCGTGATCCCGGCGATGAACCCCCCATTGTTGCTGATCTCAATGCGGTTGGGATATTGTTTGACCATGATGGGGCCGGCAATTTGGTAGTCGGCATGACACAGAGCGTTCAAAAGCGCTTCACGGATGGCTATCTCCGGGTAAACCCGGTACTCGAAGTGAAAGAGGCCGTGTTCGAGGGTGGTGATGGTATTGTCCGCGCTGATCAATTCCTCCAGACGCTCCAAGGCGACCGGGAGGGCTGAGCGGCCATCAACCCGGTTGCTGTAGCTGGTATCCGTTTCCATCCGTAACCAGGTCCAGACATAGCCCTGCATCCTGGTTTGCAGAGCCTCTTCCTTGCCAGCCATCAGCAAACCGGCCCTGGTCAGGGTACCATCTTTCAGCAGGCCCAGGGTCGTCAGCAATTCGGAATCGGAAAGACGAAGCAAGTCGTCCGGCGCTCTTTCCTTGCGAGCCTGGTCGCGCAACTTTTCCAGGGCGGACAGGGAGAGCAGCTCTTGCGTGGCTCCTGGTACAAGCTCGGCAGAAAAATCGGTTTCTCCGGTTTCCACAGCGATCTTGCGTCGCAGGGTGCCGGTAAGCGGCTGGCAATCCCTGCCAATGCGAATGGTGCCACGACCGGAGGTGTCGGTGTAGGGTGGTAGTCCAGGATGAATCTGCATAAGCAGGAGCCGGCCGGTGCCTTCTGGGACGCGCAGATCTTCAAAGACCGGCATGATTTTGGGGTCAGTCTGGTCGTACACCGCTTTTTTCAGGATATTGATATCGATTTCCAGCGGTATGCCGAGGATGGCCTGTGCTCGTCCTCTGACTTGGTCAGCAACACCAAAGACCACTGTGCCGCCACCACCGTTGGCCATACAAACGGCCATGCGCACCACTGTCTGCACCGACTTGTCACGGCTTTGGGTATCCCACTGCTTAGCTCATCTTCTACAGTTAAAAAAAAATAATTAAACGATTTCAGTACAATACGCCATGCAAAAAATGTGTTGGCACTACTCGCATGACTAATCGGACAGAAGTCGGCCTAAACTTCGCTTATCGTCGGC
>JBMONO010000039.1:0-41824 GCA_049323655.1 Thermodesulfobacteriota bacterium
AACATATATTAGATTGAAAAGCGCATATTACAGAATTTCGCGCAAAAATAATTCTTCAATTATTTCAATATTATATACAGATCAATGCCATTCTCGAAAAAATCAAAATTACATAATATCAAACTGTTGCGATACTTTTTTCGTAAGTGGTATAATAATTCTGTCTAGCATGGCACCGGGAAACATCCATTAACTATCCGAATTTGATTGAATTTATGAACAAAAAAAGTCAAATCCAGCTCTCGAAGGCGCAAAAGTTCTGGCACGCTTTTCAGGCCTGCGCGGAGGAGAACCGGGTGCGGCCGGACCGATCGATTTTTTATGTCAAATGGGCGCAGGCGTTTGTCGATTTTTTGCCCGGAAAGCGGCTGCTCGATCGCTCCCGTGACGATATCGAAGATTTCTTGGCGGATTTGGGGCAACGTCCGGGCAACAAAGATTGGCAGGTTAAGCAGGCGGAACATGCCCTGAAAATCCTTTATGAAGTGTTTCTTCCCGCCTATTCCCCTGAGAGTGGCGCGAAACCATTGCCGGAGATTGAGCACAGGAAAGACCCCGGCAGGGCGATGGCTCCGGCCGGAGATTTCCGCGACAGGGTGATTCCCGGCGAGGTCGAGCGGCTTTTTTCGCCGTTGATGAATGCCTTGAAGTCTGAAATCCGCAGCCGCCATTACTCGATCCGCACGGAGACGGCCTATGTTGATTGGGTGCGGCGCTTTGTCGCCTTTCATGGCTATGCCGACCCGGCCGGCATCGACCCGGCCTCGGCGGTGAAGGAATACCTTGACTATCTCGCCATGGGGAGAGAGGTTGCGGCCAGCACCCAGAACCAGGCCCTGAATGCCCTTGTCTTTTTTTACACCCATGCCTTGCGCAAGCCTTTTGGCGAGATGGAGAAGTTTGTAAGGGCCAAGCGGCCGCAAAGGTTGCCCGAGGTGATGACCAGGGAAGAAGTGGAGGCATTGCTGGAACAACTGGAAGGGGTGAACGGGCTGATGGCCGGCCTGATGTATGGCGGCGGCTTGCGGCTCATGGAGTGTGTGCGGCTGCGGGTCAAGGATATTGACTTCGGCCGCCATCAAATCATGGTGCGTGACGGCAAGGGCGGGAAGGACCGGGTAACAATGCTGCCGGAGCGGTTTGTTACCCCTTTGCGAGAACATCTTGCCAGGGTCAAGATTCTTTATGAGCAGGACCAGGCCAATGGGGTTCCCGGTGTCTATATCTGGCCCGCCCTGGCCCGCAAATATCCCAAGGCGGCCAACGAATGGGTATGGCAGTATGTGTTCCCGGCCAGGAAACTCTCGGTTGATCCCCGAAGCGCTACCGTGCGGCGGCATCATATCAATGAGACCCTCCTGCAAAAGGCCGTCAAGGAGGGAGCGGCCAAGGCGGGGCTGACCAGGAGGATCACCTGCCACACCCTGCGTCATTCCTTCGCCACCCATCTCCTGGAGGCCCGGTACGACATCCGCACCGTCCAGGAACTGCTCGGACACGCGGATGTCTCCACAACCATGATCTACACACATGTACTCAACAGGCCGGGACTTTCGGTCCGGAGCCCGGCTGATTTTTGAGGCAATTTGTTTGTTTATAGTGTGGGGCTTATTGTTTGTCAATAGGAGCTTGCAAATTGGATTTGAAAAAGATATCGGCGCTGCTGGGTTTCGTCTTGTGTGGGTGCGTTGGAATTCCGAAGGATGTCACGCCGGTCGACAATTTCGCGCTGGAGAAATACCTGGGGAAATGGTACGAAATTGCACGACTAGATCATTCGTTTGAACGAGGGTTGTCCCACGTAACCGCAGAATACAGCTTGCGGAAAGACGGTGATGTCAAAGTACTGAACCGCGGCTACTCCGAAAAGGATGGAAAATGGAAAGTAGCTGAAGGAAGAGCCAAATTCGTCAACCAAGCAGATCAAGGGTTCCTGAAGGTCTCATTCTTTGGACCTTTCTATGGATCTTACGTCATATTTGAACTTGACCATGCAAGGTATCAGTATTCACTCGTCTGCGGGCCGAATAAATCTTACTTATGGCTTCTGGCCAGAAGCCCTGACATTGATGGTGAACTGAAGAAGACGCTCATCGGAAGAGCGAAAACGCTTGGCTTTGACACAAACAAACTCGTCTTCGTCAACCATCGTTAAAAGCCAAGGGAAACTGCATGGTATACGCCTTTGCCTGATGACCAACCATGTGCATCTGATTATCGACCCTGGCGACATTGCAGAAAATCTCGGCCTGCCTATGAAGAGAATTGCCGGGAGGCAAACGAGGATTCCCAATGAACATGACACGCTGCCCCATGAATCTATCCGAGTTCCTGAAAATGCACCTGCACGGACCCGCCGTCGAGAGGATCCCGGAACTGCCCCGCGAGTTCCGGTACGGGCCTGATGCCGCAGCGTATCTCGCCGAGAGTTTCAGGACTCAAACCCGGATGTCGTCCGTCCTGGTGTTCTGCGACCGACGAACGCGGGCCGTTGCCGGGGAGACCTGTCTCAATGCCCTGAAGGCCTCGGGCTGGACTGTCCTGGAATACGTGATCCCTGACGGCCCTGACGGATCGTCCCCGGTATGCGATGACACCACCATGCACAGGCTCCGTTCCGCGCTGCCGACTGCCGACGCTTACCTGGCCGTGGGCAGCGGTGTGATCAATGATCTTGTTAAATGGCTGGCCTCCGAGGCTCACAAGCCTTATGCCGTATTCGCTACAGCAGCCTCCATGAACGGGTATGCGGCCGCAAACGTTGCCCCCTCGATCAATGGCATCAAGAGCCTCTTCAGGGCCAGGGCCCCAGTCGTTATCGCTGCCGACCCGGCCGTAATCGAATCAGCACCGAGCCTGCTCACCACGGCCGGACTGGGCGATGTCTTGGCCAAACCTGTCAGCACGTCCGACTGGGTCATGAACCACCAGCTCTTTGCAGAGCCCTACTCCGAAGAGATTGCGGCCATCATCACGCACGTGGAACCGACCTATCTGGATCATCCCGACGGCATCAAGGCAAAGGATCCCGCGGCTATTCAGGGGCTTCTGGAAGCACTCGTGCTTTCCGGCTGCGCAATGACACTACAAGGCTCCTCGCTCCCGGCCTCCGGCGGCGAGCACCTGATCAGCCATACGCTGGACATGAAAGCGCATGTTGAGGCGCGCGTCCATGATCTCCACGGGCGCCAGGTCGGGGTGGCTACGATCTTCGCCGCCGCCGTGTACGACAGACTTCTCAATATGGCCCCCCCGGCATTCAACAAGGACGCGCTCCACTTCGATGCCGCGTATTGGGGCCCTCTTGCCGACCATGTCCGGGAACAGCATGATCGCGCTGTAACCCGGACGCGCTCGGCCATCGAGATTCTTCGCAGACCCGGCGTATGGGATGCGCTGAGGTCACACTTGAAACCACGGCTGCGATCCCCGTCCGTGATCAAACACTGTCTCGCGTCGGCTGGTGGTGCGCATCGGCCTGAGGATATCGGATGGACCCGGGAAGACTTTTTCCACGCCGTGTGCAATGCCGCCTCGATCCGGGAACGTTTCACTTCCGTGAGTCTCGGCTTTGCCGCAGGCTTGCTGCCTTCCGCCATTGATGAGATCATTGACGAGTGGCTGACGTAGCGCTGAAATTCTTACATATGCAGACGCGCAAGGATGGGTGAAGACCGCGTACTTGCCTGGCAGCAGTGACGTCCGCACAAAATTCCCCGGAATTCCCCCAAAATTCAAATTCACGCAAATTCACGGGACAACAGAGCTTCTTTCAAAATGACAGGAATTGTCATTTCGTCATTCCGGGCAAGCAAAGCGCGACCTGGAATCCATGGTGTTTAGCGGATACCGGCTTTCGCCGGTATGACGGAAGAGATATTCAAAGTTCATTTTGCAAGAACCTCAACCAGCCGCGTCAACAAGAAAAACCGTCAGGTCCGCCTGACGCGGGGGAGACGGCAAGCAATCCTTCCAGCCCCTTTTCCCCTTTTGTCGCTTTTCTCCCCTTCCTATCCGCGGCGATCGTGTTTACAATAAGGCACGAACATTTTCCGGCAGCCGGTGTCGGAACAGGATAAAAAAGCGGCGGCGCCGGGCCGCCGGCGCGCGGGAGATCCGTCAATGACCAGCCACCTCAAGCTCCTTTTCCTCCTTCTGGCAACGGCGTTCGTGCTTGCTGCCTGCGCCACTGCCCAGCAGATCCGCGACCGCCGCATCGCGGCCAGCCAGGAGATCTTCGACGCCTTCAGCCCGGAGATCCAGGAGAAGATCCGGGCCGGCCGCATCGAACTCGGCTTCACCGAGGAGATGGTGCGGCTGGCCTGGGGCAGCCCGGCCGAGATATACAGCCGCGCCACCGAGCAGGGCGAGGCCGTGGTCTGGACCTACAGCCGGACCATGATCCACACCGAAACCGAGCGGATGACGGTGCCGGTGCGGGTCTATGGCCGGTCGGGCCGCAGCTATATCGATTACCAGGATGTCTGGATCAACCGCGATACCAGACAGGAATATGCCGTGGCCCGGGTGGAGTTCACCGCCGGCCGCGTTTCCTCGGTGGAACGGCGCGAACAGTGACCCTGCTCCCTCCACCGGCCGCGATCATCACGCAAAGGAGCACTCATGCTGCTTGTCATCTCACCCGCCAAGACCCAGGATATCAACTGCCGCGCCTGCAGCCGCTACACCATGCCGACCCTGCTCGGCGAAAGCCGGTTGCTGATCGAAATACTGAAAGGTTTCACCGAAAAGCAACTCGGCGAGCTGATGGGGATCAGCGACGCCCTCGCCCGCCTCAATTGCCAGCGTTTCCGTGCGTTTCACACCCCCTTTGACCTGCAGAACGCCGGCCAGGCCCTGCTGGTCTTCAAGGGCGACGTGTACGGCGGCATGAACACCGACAACTACGAGGACGAGGATTTCGACTTTGCCCAGACCCATCTGCGCATCCTCTCCGGCCTCTACGGCGTGCTGCGGCCCCTTGATCTCATCCAGCCCTACCGCCTGGAGATGGGGACCCGGCTCGCCAGCGAGCGGGGTAAGGATCTCTACGCCTTCTGGGGGGCACGGATCACCGAGGCGCTCAACGCCGCCCTGCCGGATAACGGGCAGCCCGAGCTGATCAATCTCGCCTCCAGCGAATATTTCAAGGCGGTGCGGCCGAAAGAAATCAGAGGGAGGGTGGTCACCGTCACCTTCAAGGAAAGGAAAAACGGCGACTACCGGGTCATCGGCCTGACGGCCAAGCGGGCGCGTGGGCTGATGGCCGATTTCGTCATCAAAAACCGGCTGACCACAAGCGACGAGCTGCAGGGCTTTGACCGGGAGGGATATCGTTTCCGCGCTGATTTGTCCGCCGAAACGGAACTGGTATTCTGCAGGGAGTAACCATGCACATCCACAATATGGAAGAGTGGCGGCACGAGCATGACTTTGCCGTTATTCACGAGAAAGGGGAGAGGCGCACCTTCCAGGTGCTGGCGCTGACCGCCGTCACCATGCTGATCGAGATCGGCGCCGGCATGGCCTTCGGTTCCATGGCGCTGCTCGCCGACGGCTGGCACATGGGCACCCATGCCGCCGCCTTTCTCATCACCATCTTTGCCTACCGCTATGCGCGCCGCCACGCCAGCAGTCCCGAATTCGCCTTCGGCACCGGCAAGGTCAGCGTCCTTGGCGGTTTTGCCAGCGCCGTGGCCCTGGCGGTGGTGGCGCTGGTCATGCTGGCCGAATCGGTGCGCCGCTTCTGGAATCCGGAGACCATCTCTTTCAACGAGGCCATTGCCGTGGCCGTGCTCGGCCTTGCCGTCAACCTGGTCAGCGCCCTGCTCCTGCAAGACCACCACGGTCACGACCACGATCATCACCATGACCACGATCATCACCATCATGACCACAACCTGAAGGCCGCTTATTTCCACGTCCTGGCCGACGCGCTCACCTCGCTGCTTGCCATCGCCGCGCTCATTGCCGGCAAATTCCTCGGCTGGGGCTGGATGGACCCGCTGATGGGGGTGGTCGGCGCCGTGGTCATCACCCGCTGGTCATACTCCCTGATCCGGGAAACCGGGCCGATCCTGCTCGACGGCAGCATCAGCGGTCCCTACCGGGAGGCGATCCGCACGACCCTGGAGGAGGACCGCGACAATCGCGTCTCCGACATCCATATCTGGAAGGTGGGACCGGCCGACTATGCGGCCATCATCTCCATCGTCACCCATTATCCCAAAAATCCGGGCCACTACAAAAAGCTGCTGGCCGGCTTCGACAAGATCACCCACCTTACTCTGGAAATTAACCGCTGCAGCGGCGAGCCCTGCACCGTTGCGACAGAGGACACGTGATGCTGAAAAGATTCTTCCGCAAAACAACACCCATTCAGGGGATCATCTCACCCTTTCAGGCCCTGGTCAAGAAGCTGACCACCAGTGGTTTCATCCTCTTTTACACCACCCTGGCCGCCATGCTCTGGGCCAATCTCCATCCGGCCGCCTACCAGCATCTCTGGCATCTGCCGCTTGCCATCTCCTTAGGCGACGCGACCTTTGCCAAATCCCTGCTCCACTGGATCGACGAAGCACTGATGACCCTCTTTTTCTTTGTCGTCGGCCTGGAGATCAAACGGGAGATCCTGATCGGCGAACTCTCCTCCATGCGCCGCGCCCTGCTGCCGGTGGCGGCGGCGGCGGGCGGCATGCTGGTGCCGGCCCTGATCTATACCCTTTTCACCCACAACACCGATGCCGCCCATGGCTGGGGCATCCCCATGGCAACCGACATCGCCTTTGCCCTGGCGGTGGTGTCGATGCTCTCCCGGCGGGTGCCGTATGGGCTCAAGATCTTTCTCTCGGCCCTCGCCATTGCCGACGACATCGGCGCCGTGCTGGTCATCGCCTTCTTCTATACGTCGACCATCCACTGGGCCTATCTCGGTTTTGCCGCCCTGCTCCTCGTCTGCCTGCTGGTTGCCAATCTCCTGTGGATCCGTCATGCCCTGGTCTACGCCCTGCTCGGGCTCGGCATCTGGTGGGCCTTTCTCGGCGCCGGCATCCACGCCACCGCCGCCGGCGTCCTGGTCGCCCTCTTTATCCCGGCCCGCGGCAAATATGACACCAGCACCTTTGTCGACCAGGTCCGCTCCTTTCTCGTCCGCATCGACTGCCGGGAAGGCGACTGCGGTCACACCATCCTGCTGAACCAGAATCACCTGAGCGCGGTGCAGGCCATCGAGCTTGCCTGCCACAAGACGGAAACCCCGCTACAGCGTCTCGAGCACGGCCTCGGTGCCTGGATTTCCTATCTGGTGGTGCCGCTCTTTGCCCTGGCCAACGCCGGGGTGGTCATCCAGGGCGAGAACTTTGCCGATACCATCCAGCACCATGCCACCCTCGGCGTCATTGTCGCCCTGGTGATCGGTAAGCCGCTTGGCATCTCGCTCTTTTCCTTTCTCGCCGCCAAACTGCTGAAAGCGCCGTTGGCCAGCGGCATGAACTGGCTGCACGTCATCGGCGCCGGCATGCTGGGCGGCATCGGCTTTACCATGAGCATCTTCATCTCCGGCCTTTCCTTTCAGACGCCGGAGCTGATCGACATGACAAAGATCGGCATCATCATCGGTTCGCTGCTCTCGGCGCTGTTCGGGGTCGGCGTCCTGCTCGGCGCCGATGTTCTCCGCCGTTCTCAGTCGAAAACCGGCACCGAAGGGAAGAGGGATGTTTCGGTGTGAGGGATGAAGCGTGAGCCGGAAAAACGGAGCATGAATTCCTGGTTGACATTGAGTTCAAGGTAGGTGATCCGGCTCACCACCGCATGGCAGCGCTGCCGGGCCTCCTCCTCGCGCAGCACCAGTTCCGCGCCGGCCAGCGAGCTGTTACCGATGGGGCAAAAGACGGCAAGCGGCAGATCGGGCAGCATGCCGAGGGTGATGGCCTGGCGGGGGGCGATGTGCCGGCCGAAGGCACCGGCGACATAAATACGGTGCAGATCGGCAAAACCAAGCCCCACCTGCCCCATCAGGGTGGTGAGGATGGCATACATCGCCGCCTTGGAGCGCATCACCGCGTCGATGTCCACCTGGCCGAGCACCACCGGCTCGCCCGCGGCCGCCTCCTCGGCCGGAACGACGACAAAGGCCGGGCCGCCAGGGGTGTCGATAAAGCGCTGCGGGCAGCGCTGCTGCCGGAACTTGCCGCGGATATCGATGATGCGGGCCAGGTACATGGCCGCCACCAGATCAATGATACCGGAACCGCAGATGCCACGGGCCGCCCCACCGTCGATGGTGCGGTAGTCGAGGGCCAGGGAGGACGGCTCGATGGTCACATGCTCGATGGCCCCTGGCCCGGCCCGCATACCCATCCGCGCCACTCCGCCCTCCAGGGCCGGACCGGCCGCCCCGGCACAGGCAATGAGCCACTCCCGGTTGCCCACCACCACCTCGGCGTTGGTGCCGACATCGATCAGCATGGCGGTCTCCTCGCTGCCATCGAGGCCGCTGGCCAGGATGCCGGAGATGAGGTCGCCGCCGAAATAGCTGCCGACGCTCGGCATAACCCAGACCGGCGCAGCCGGATCCAGGGCGAGGCCGATCTCGCCGGCAGCGAAGGGGTCGATCCGGTTGACGAGGGGGATATACGGTTCGCGGATAAGATGAAAGGGATCGAGCTTCAGCAGCAGGTGGATCATGGTGGTGTTGCCGCTCACCGCCAGGGCGCGGATGGCGGCGGCGGGCAACCCGACCTGGTCGGCCAGTTCGTCGGCCAGCAGGTTGATCGCCCTGATGATTGTCTCGTGGAGGATGGGCAGACCATCGTTTCTGGCAGCGAAATGGATGCGACTGAGGATGTCGGCGCCGCAGGCGATCTGACTGTTTTCCCGGTTGGCCCGGGCCAGCACCCTGCCGTCCGCCAGATTGACCAGGCTCGCCTCCAGGTGGGTGGTGCCGAGATCAAGGGCCATGGCCGCCAGCACGGCCGGCTGCGCCGGCAGAAAATCAAGGAGCTGCGGCCCGCCGGGCAGATCGGCGAGCAGGGCCGCACCCTGAAAATTACTGCCCCGGAAGGCGGCGGCAAGATCAGCGAGCCGGGCGCGCGGCACCCGGACATCAGACAGGCCGGCCTGGTGCAGGGCGCGGCGCAGGCGGTCAATGTCGCCGGTATTGTCGTGCAGGCTGGGCGGAGCGGCATGGACGGCACGGCTGTAGACAAAAGGGGGCATGGCTGCTTTCCAGAAAAATGGTGTCGGGAGCGGGACAAATATGCTAAAAAGAGTAGTTTTTACCACCGCATTGCCCGCGGCTCAATGAATTTATGATACAAATCCGGCCGGCGTTGCCCGCCCCGTGCCGATCCAGAGGGAAAAGTGCCGCTGCTGCTTTCCACATATCTCATCACCGAGACCCTGGCGCCGTTTTTCGGGAGCCTCCTCATCCTGACCGCCATCCTCTTTCTCGGCCGGTTGATCCCCCTTTTTGACTTCATCATCAACTTCGGCATCGGTCCGGCCGATTTTCTGAGGCTCTGCGCCTTCATGGTGCCGCACCTCTTTCTCTTCGCCATTCCCATGGCCAGCATGCTGGGGGTCATCCTCTGCTTCACCCGGATGGGCAACGACAACGAGCTGATCGCCCTTAAGGCCGCCGGGATCGGCTTAAACCGCATGCTGCCGGCAGTCATTGTCTTTGCCGGGGCGACCTCGCTCTTGACCGGCTATTTTTCCACCACCCTGATCCCGGTCGGCACCGTGGCGACAAAACAGCTCTTTTTTCGGCTGGCCAAGGAAAAGATCGACCGCAGTCTGCAGGAAAAACATTTCAGCGAAGGGCTGCCCGGCGTTGTCGTCTACATCGACGACGAAGACGACACCACCGGCGCCTGGCAGGGCATCTATGTCGCCGACACCCGCGATGGCGACAATCCGATTACCATCATTGCCGAATCCGCCCAACTCACCGCCGACACCAGGGAGATGGTCGTCAGTCTTCAACTGGAACGGGGTTCCATGCATGCGGCCCGGGGGAGCGCCAGTGAAACCGCCTCCTTCCAATCCTACGCCCTCCACATCCCTGTGCAGGGCGCGGACGCCATCGGCGCGAGCGAAGCAAAGGAACTGAGCAAGAACGAAATGACGCAAGGGGATATCCGCCGCTTTGTCGCCGCCCATGACCGGCGATCGCCGGAGGCGGTCGACATGCAGATCGAATATCATCTCCGCCTGGTCCTGGCCGGCGGTTGTTTCATCCTCACCATTCTCGGCCTGCCGCTGGCCATGCGCACCCGACCGGGACAGCGCTCCATCGGCGTCCCTCTGGGGCTGCTCATCTTCATCAGTTACTACGTCGTCCTTACCCTGGCCAAGAACATCAGCCAGGCGACCCCACTGCCGGTCTGGCTTGCCATGTGGAGCCCCAACCTTGTCTTCGCCGCTCTCACCCTCTACATCCTTCGCTTTGCCGGCCGGGAAAGCACCCTCAACATCATCGACCTGCTGCTTGCCGCCATCGAGGGCCTGCAAAGCCGCCTGCCCCGACCGGACAAAGGGGATGCGCCATGACCCTGCTTGACCGCTACATCATCAGGCAGTTTTTCATGAACCTGCTGCTGGTGCTCGTCTCGCTGGTGGCCATCTACCTGCTGGTCGATTTTTTTGAGCGGATCGACAACTTCACCGAGGCCGGCAAGCCCATTTCCCTGGCCTTTACCTACCTGCTCCTGAAAATCCCGTTGATCTACGACCAGATGGCGCCGGTCTGCATCCTCCTCGCCGGTGTCATCACCTTGGGTCTCTTGCAAAAGAGCCGGGAACTGATGTCCCTCAATGCCGGCGGCATCTCGCTCGCCCGCATCATCCTGCCGGTGCTGGTCGCCTCGCTGCTCTTTACCCTGCTGTCGCTGATCGTGGCGCAGCTGGTGCTGCCGGTGAGCAACAGCCGCATGAACGAGATCTGGTACCAGGAGGTCAACCAGCAGGTGGCCAAGGGCATTGTCCGCAAGGGCCGCATCTTTCACCGGGGCGAGCAGGGGATTTATGCCCTGAAACGGCCCGATCCGCGCTTCTTTCGCTTCTCCCACTTCACCTATACGGAATGGGACGAGACGCGTCGCAATGTCCGCCTCTTTCTCACCGCCGAAGTGGCGGCATGGGACGAGACAGCGGGCTGGCGGTTTGCCAACGGCCAGCTCAAGAGACCAAGACCGGACGGCGGCTATGACATCGAGGTTTTCAGCCACCGCGCCTTTGATCTGCCCGACCGGCCGGAACAGTTCTTCATTCCGGCCTATCGAACCGCGGAACTTTCCCTGCTCGAACTGGCGGACAAGGCACGGACGGATCTCGATAAAGGCATACAGCAGGGCCTGATCGACCTGAACCGCCGCCTCTCCTTTATTTTTTTCGGCATCCCGTTGCTGATGCTGGCCCTTCCCCTGCTCCACGCCATGCAGCGCCAGTGGAGCCGCGATCTTGCCATGACGGTACCGGCAAGCTGCGTTCTCGCCTTTTTCGCCTGGGCCGCCTGGAACGCCGGTCAGGCCTTGAGCCAGGCCGGTCGCCTCCATCCGGTCGTCGCCTCCTGGTCGATTCATCTCGTGCTGGCGACAACCGGGTTCCTTCTCCTCTGGCGAGCCAACCGCAGATAGCCATGAACCGGATCAACCTGCACCAAAAGACGGGCCTTGATTTTCCGTTGCAACGCGGCACCCGGGTCGGCATTGTCGGGGTACCGCCGCTGGCGGTCATTCGCAGACTCAATGACCAGGAGGCCCGGATTTACGACCTCGACGAACCGCAGGTGCGGGCCGACATGGAACTCACCGCACCCCACCTGCCGCGGGTCTATTGCGCCATCCTCCGCACCGTGGTCCTGAACGCCCTTCATCTGCCGCTCGACCTGATTTTCATCGACATCGGGCCCGGCAAATGCGACTGTGCCCTGCACACCGCCCAGGTGCTTGCCGGAATGCTTACCATCCCGGTGATTGCCACCCGCAATGAAGACAGCGAGCCCTTTGGCCACCCCCTCTGCACCACCCGCATGGATCTTGTCGAAAAATTTGAAAAGATCACCGCCGGCGTGCAGCAGAGCGGTCATTATGACGCCTGGCGCTATCCGCCCTGCCGGCCCACCGCCGGTTTCTGGGGAGTGCCGCCCCGTGATTTTTCCCTGCTCTCCCTCTTTCCGGACACCACCCACATCTACGGCTGGACCCGCTGCATGGAAAACAAGACCCCGGCTGACATCGACCTCGAAACCGTCTGCAACCCGGAGGTGCCCACCGTCTTTTTCGCCCAGTCCTTCTGCGCCAAAACCGCCCTGGCCAAGCTCCTCGCCTCCCGCCACCCGCGGGCGCTCTGTCTTGATGTCGATGTCACCTGCAGCAGCAGCACCCGGGCCAAGGTACAGGCCTTTCTCGAACTGTCCGGAGCGGCGCCATGATGCTCGCCGATTTCGGCACCTCCTACTGCAAGTTTCTCGATCTCGGCACGCCGGACGCCACCCCGACTCTGCTGCCGACCAAGGATCTGCCCCGTGATCTGCGGGTCGATCTTGCCACCGGCCATAACGGCAAACGGTTCAGCGACCGCTATGTCAACGAACTGACCGCCCTGGCCCGGGGCGGCGAGGAGCTGATCGGCGCCGCCGATTACGTCCTGCTCGACTGCGGCAGCCGCGACATCAAGTTCGTCAGCTACCGCAACGGCACCCTGCACGACATGGGCTGGAACAGCGAGTGCGGCGCCTCCATGGGATTTACCATCGAACTGCTGGCCCGCTACTACAATCTCGATTACGCCAGCCTGGCCGTGCCGGAAACCACCTTTTCCGTCACCTGCGGGGTGCTCGGCATGAGCCATATCTTCGACGCCGTTACCTCGGGCATCTCCGAGGCCGAGGCAGTGGCCCGTTTTGTCAAGGGCATCGCCATCAACGCCTACCGCTTTGCCGGCTCACCGCCGCTGCTCTATCTCTCCGGCGGGCTGTGCGACAATCCGCTCTTTGTCGCGAGTTTTCCCTGCACGGTGGTGCCGCTGGGACGCTTTGTCCTGATCAAGGGCCTGGAAAAAACCGCCAGGCAGCACTTGGCGGAATCGCGATGAGCGGTCAGGTAAACAACGGAGAACGGCCCAATTGCTTTGCCTGCCGCCACTTCTACATCACCTATCAGGCCTCCCACCCATACGGCTGCAAGGCGATGGGCTTCAAATCGAAAAAGAATCCCGCCCTGGTCGTTTATGAAAGCTCAGGCATGGAATGCCGGCTGTTTAAAAAAAAATGACCATTATTCACAAACACCAACGCCCCTGCGCACGGCAGGGGCGTCATGGTCTCAGCAGCATCGCTGGTTACTTGTAGGGATTAAAGACCAGCACCGGACAGGACGCATTTTTCACCACCCGCTCGGCGACGCTGCCCATGACGATCTTCTCCAGGCCGCGGTAGCCGTGGGTGCCGATGATGACGAGATCGTATCTGCGCGCCAGGGTGGTGATGGTGTCCACCGTGTCGCCGATCAGCACCTCGCCGCTGCTGCCCGGATACTTTTCCAGCAGGGCGGTCATCTTCTGGGCCATGGCGGCCCGGATCTCCTCCTCGATCTTGGCGACAAAATAGCCTTCATAGGCGGCCGGGTTTTCCACCACATGAAGCAGGGAAAGGGTTGCCCCGAATTTTTTCGCAAAAAAAGCGGCAAAATCGAGTAATTTTTCGGTGTTGGCTGAAAAATCCACAGGGACCAGAATTTTGGCAATCTCCGTCATGATCGTTCCTCCTCATTTTTTTTACTCTGTCGTGCACTCCTCTTCCGCCTCCGGAGTCCGGGTCAAAACCGAACCGTTCTCATCATCGGCGCCAGCCTCTTCATAACAAAATCATAGCAAAACGAGCCTGCCGCTGTATAGAAATTTCGGGTGCAATGCCGGCGTTTATGGCATATTAGTGTTTTTTCCCGTAAGAGACCAGATGAGCCGCCCATGACAAAAGACACCCTGTACCAGCAGAATCCGCCGACCGCCGATTTCACCTTCAACGCCGGCGTCGCCGATGTCTTCGACGACATGCTGCAACGCTCGGTGCCCTGCTACCGGCAGGTCATCGAGATGATGGCCGCCCTGCTCGGCCGCTTTGTCGGCCCGGGCGAGACGATCTGCGACCTCGGCTGTTCCACCGGCACCACCCTGCTCGAACTCTCCCGGCTGCTTGCCGACCTCGACCTTGACTTCATCGGCATCGACAGCTCCGAACCGATGCTCGACAAGGCGCGACTCAAGGCGCGAATGCTCGCCCGCACCGAGCGGGTGCGCTTTCTCCACGGCGACATCGCCGACATTCCCCTGCCGGAGTGCCGGGCCTTTCTGCTCAATTACACCCTGCAGTTCATCCGGCCCATTGTCCGCAAAAAATTCCTCATCCGTCTGCACGACGCCCTGCCGAGCGGCGGGCTGCTGCTTGTTACCGAAAAGACCATCTGCCACGATCCACTTTTGAACCGCGCCTTCATCGCCCTCTATCACGACTTCAAGAAGGGCCAGGGCTACACGGAAACCGAGATCGCCCGCAAGCGCGAGGCCCTGGAAAACGTCCTCATTCCCTTTTCCACCGCCGAAAACGTCGACCTGCTGCGCGAGGCCGGCTTTTTCCATGTCGAGCCCTTTTTCCAGTGGTTCAATTTTGCCGCCTATCTTGCCCGCAAAGCGTGACCATGCCTCTCGACCACGATTATCTCCACCTGCTGCCCGCCGCCTGCCGGCCGGCGATTCTCGCCCGGCGGCAGGCCAATGAAAAACGGCTGGGCAGCGACAAAAAAGGTTTTCTCAGCTACCGCCGGGCCTGGGAATCGGTGCGCGAACTGCGCGCCTCATCTCTTGATCTGGCCGGGGACACGGTGCGGATCGGGGCACGGGAAGATATCGGCGCGGAGGAACGGGAACGGGTGCGGGCGGTGCTGCGTGGCTTCATGCCGTGGCGCAAGGGACCGTTTTCCATCTTCGGCATCGACATCGACGCCGAGTGGCGGAGCTTCCGCAAGTGGGACCGGCTGCTGCCGGCCCTGCCGGAGCTGACCGGCAAGGTCATCGCCGACATCGGCTGCAACAACGGCTACTACATGTTCCGCATGGCCCATCACCAGCCGCTGGCGGTCATCGGCTTCGAGCCCTACCACCACCACTACTTCACCTTCCGCACCTTGAACAGCTTCGCCGCTCTCCCCTCCCTGCACATCGAACTACTCGGGGTGGAGGACATGGTGCTCTATCCGGACTGTTTCGACGTGATTTTTCTGATGGGGGTCATCTACCATCGGATCTCGCCGGTGGAGATGCTGAAAGATGTGCGGAAAAGCATGAAGGCAGGCGGCACGCTGATTATCGAGACCCAGGCCATTCCCGGTGAGGAGCCGGTGGCGCTCTTTCCGGCCGACCGCTACGCCAAAGTGCCGGGCACCTATTTTGTCCCCACCGCCGCCTGCGTACAGAACTGGCTCATCCGCACCGGTTTTACCGATGTGGAGATTTTCTGCATTCACCCGATGAGCAGCGCCGAGCAGCGCCGCACCGAGTGGATGACCTTCGAATCCTACGCCGACTTCATCGACCCGGCAGACCCGAACCGAACCGTCGAAGGCTATCCAGCCCCGCTCAGGGTGTTTGTCAAGGCCATGGCCTGATCCCGCCGGACATACGCCGCAACTTCAGCGCTCGGCCCTGCCGCTGCGCACGGAGATACGTTCGACGATCTTGCGGTAATACTCCTCCTGGGCGGCGAAATTGGTCGTGCCGCCGCGCAGATTGTCCACCTTGATCAGCAGCACGTTAAGCTTCTTCATCTGCCGCAGGCGGACATGCTCGTCCTCGGTGACGGCGATGAGTTCCTCCAGGCGCTGGATCTCCTTTTTCGTCTCGATCTCCGGGGGCAAATAGCCGGCGTTTTTCAGAATCTTGTAGGCCATTTTCAGATCATCGGGCACCTGCGGATCAGCATCCTCAGGCAGCGGCTTGTTTTTCCATTTTGCAAAGGAAAGCGAACCTTCCTCGATGGCCTGGCTGATTCGTCTTTCCGCAATGCGGGCGAGGGGATTCATAGCGATACCTGGCGGCGCCGGCGGCGACCTCTTTTCCGACCGGGCCTGTTCAGACGGGGTCGATTTGCGGGACAATGGTCAGCCGGGGCAGCCCGGCCACATAGGCCAGTTCCACCCCGCCCAGCAGTCCCAGACAAGACAAACGCTGGTAATAATATCCCTGCCGACCGCTGAGCAGGGAGCGGTCGCGGGCGGCGAGGATGACACGTATTGTAGCCGCCGCTCTCTCCTTTTGCAAGCCGGCAAGCAGGGATCGCAGCCGTTTGAAATAGAGCCGGGCCTGCACCAGCTCGCCAAAAGCGGGATGATAGGGGCCGGCAAGGAGATCGCCCTCCAGGGAGGGACCGGGTTGAAGGCCGATCCGGGCAACGGGGATGGCAGCTTCGGCAAAGATCGCGGCCATCTTCGCACAGAGGGCGACAGCGCCGGCCAGAGTCAGGGGCCGAAAACGAGCCTCGCGGTAAAGGTCGGCCAGTGGGCTGCCGGCAAGCACCAGGGCGGGATAGATCCGCACCAGCTCCGGGGCGAGTCCGGCCAGACGGCGCGCCCCGGCCAGCACTTCCCGGGTTCTTTCCCCGGGCAGACCGACCATAAGCTGGCCGCCCACCCCGATCCCCGCGCCGCGCAGATGGGCAAAGGCCTCCTCCACCTGCTCGACCTGGTGGCCGCGGCGGCAGAGATCAAGCACCCGCTGGTCAAAGGACTGGATGCCGAGTTCCACCAGGCCGACATCCTGTTTTTTCAGAAAAGAGGCGATCTCCGGGTTCAGATAATCGGGCCGGGTGGAGATGCGGATGGTGACGACCTCGCCACCTTCCAGAAAGGGCCGAACCGCGCCGAGCAGCTCCTCCTGACGGCTGCGGACAAGACCGGTGAAACTGCCGCCGTAAAAGGCGACCTGGACCGGTCGCCGCCGGTCCCGCGGCCGGGCCAGGGTGTTCCGGATGGTCGCCGCCACCGTCGCCCCATCCGGCCCCGGCCCCGCAGCGCCGCTGATCGCCCGCTGATTGCAGAAGAGGCACTGATGCGGGCAGCCCTGCTGGGCGATAAAAAAGGGAATGACAAAGGGGGAACAGTCTCCCTCCTCCCCCATCTCCTGATGCCGCTCCTGTTTTCTCCGCATGCGCCGCCACTCCGCCCGCAAATAAGATTGACGCCTATCTCACGGAAATGCTATCCTTTTTCCTGAGACACCGACGCACGAACGTATTAACCTCTCTCTACGGATAACAAATATGAACAGCAGATGGAAGGCCATAAGCATCGCCGCCCTCAGCATTCTGCTGCTTGCCGCCTTTCATCTCCACCAGTCCGTCACCCTGCAGAACGATCACCTGGAAAAAACCATCCGTCTGGAGGAAAAGCTGCTCACCGCCCTGGCGGAAAACGGCATCAAACAGATGGCCGCCACTTACAACCGCAGGGCGGAAAGCTTTGTCCGCGTCCGCGGCGACCTGATCACCCTCTTTGCCGAGCGGAACCGGGAGGAACTCTACCAACGCGGCCTGCCCTATTTCGACACCCTGAAAAAGGAAAATCCGGCCTTTGCCGTCATGCACTTCTTTCTGCCGGACAACACCACCTTCCTCTGCATGGGGCGTCCTGATGTCAACGGCCAGGACCTCGCCGAGCTGCGCCCCATTGTCGCGGCGGTGAACGACAGCCACCGGCAGCAGACCGGCTTTGCGGTGGGCCGCCAGGGCCTGTTTTACCGGGTCGTCCAGCCTGTTTTCGTCAATGACGCCTATATCGGCGGGGTGGAATTCGGCATCGGTCTCGCCCCCCTGCTCCACTCGCTGCGGACCAGCACCGGCAATGAGGTCGCCCTGCTCCTCGACCGAGCCCATTTCCAGAAAATCGAACTCACCCCCGACCCGCAAGCGCGGCCGGTCGCCGCCAGCATGTTGCTGCCCAGCGGCAGCGCCCTCTTCTCCGCCATCCCCCTCGACACCCTGGCCGCACTGCCCGGACCGTGGCGCATCAGCCAGGCAGGCCGCTCCTTTCATGTTGCCGCTTCTCTGCCTCTTTATGACTTTCAGGGAAAAGCGATCGGCTCCCTCGTCTTCGGCCTCGACATCACCGCCGCCAGGGAAAAGCTGCGGCGCACCGTCGCCGGAGTCGCCCTCACCGCCGCCACCCTGCTTGCCGTTGTCCTCTTCACCCTCTATTTCACCTTCGGCGCCCTGCTTCGCAAAATTCTCGGCTTAAACGAGTCGCTGCGCCAGACAAACGAAAATCTGGAGGCCACCGTTCAGCAGCGCACCGCCGAACTGGAGGAGCAGATCAGTGAGCGGCAGGAGGCAATCACCTCCCTGAAGCAGGAAATCGCAGCCCGCCGGCAGGCGGAACAACGGCTGGCCGACGAAAAAGAGCTGCTGGCCGTCACCCTGGCCAGCATCGGCGACGCCGTGATCGCCACCGATTGCACCGGCCGGGTCTTTCTCATAAACCGCAGCGCCGAGATGCTGACCGGCTGGGAGAAGGAAGAGGCGACCGGCATGCCCCTCGGCGAAATCCTGGCGCTCATCGATGAAAAAACCGGGGCGCGCCAGGCCGATCCGGCGGCCGAGATCATCCGCACGGCAAAATCCCTGACCATCAGCGGCACGATCCTTCTTCTCGACCGCAGCGGCGGCAGCAAGGCCATCTCCGCCAGCGGCGCGCCGATCCTCGACCGCCACGGCTCCATTGTCGGCGCCATTCTTGTCTGCCGCGACATCACGGCCCGCAAACGGCTGGAGGAAGAGGTGCTCAAGGTGCAGAAGCTCGAATCGGTTGGCATCCTGGCCGGCGGCATCGCCCATGATTTCAACAACATCCTCACCGCCATTCTCGGCAGCATCAACATGGCGGTGAAACTGCTCGACCCCACCCATCCGGCCCACGACGTCCTGCACAGCGCGGAAAAGGCCTCATTGCGCGCCCGTGATCTGACCCGCCAGCTCCTCACCTTTGCCAAGGGCGGCGCCCCGATCAAACAGACCGCCTCCATCCGCGAGCTGATCCGTGATTCGGCGGGATTCATTCTCTCCGGCAGCAAGGTCAGCTGCGAGTATCATTTTGCCCCGGACCTCCGGGCAGTGGACATCGATCCGGGCCAGATGAGTCAGGTCATTCAGAATCTCGTCCTCAACGCCTGCCAGGCAATGGACAACGCAGGAAGACTGGCCATCAGCGCAACCAATTTCACTTTGGAGCAGGAAAATGATCATGGCCTGCCGCCCGGCGCCTATCTTGCCATCAGCATTCGCGACAGCGGCACCGGCATTGACGCCGCCCATCTGGGAAGAATCTTCGATCCCTATTTCACAACCAAAGAAAAAAGCATTCAAAAGGGCAGCGGCCTGGGACTGGCCATTGTCCACTCCATCGTCAGCCACCACGGCGGCCAGGTGCGGGTTGATTCCACCCCAGGTCAGGGGAGCACCTTCACCGTCTTTTTGCCGGCCAACGACAGCGTTTTCGAGGAAAAGCCGACCCCTGACACCCCGCTGACGGAAGGGAAAGGCCGCATTCTGGTCATGGACGACGAGGAGATCGTCCGCGAGGTGGCGACAATGATGCTGAGCCATCTGGGTTATGACGCGGTCGGCGCCCAAAACGGCGCCGAGATGCTCGCCATGTACCGCAGCGCCCGGCTCGAAGGCCGTCCGTTTGCCGCGGTGATCCTCGACCTCACCATTCCCGGCGGCATGGGCGGCGAAGAGGCGGCTGCAAAACTACGGGAAATAGACCCCGCGGCCAGGGCCGTTGTCTCGAGCGGCTATTCCCATGATCCGATCATGGCCGGCTTCCGCAACTACGGATTCATGGGGGCGCTGGGCAAGCCGTTCAAGGTGGAAGAGTTGAGCAGAGTTCTGCACCAGGTGCTGAACCAGGAGATGGACACATAAGTGGCTTCACACGCCGATAGGAGCGCCAAAAGCCGATTTCGAGGCTCGTTCAGCCCGAACCGCCGGCAACCCTAAAGGCCGAACTCATCGAAATGCCTCACCGCCTCGGCCGCGGCCTGCTGCTCCGCCTCCTTTTTGCTGCGGGCCGTTCCCCGGGCCAGCACCTTGTTTTGAAAACGGACCGCCACATAAAAAAGCTTGGCGTGATCCGGCCCCTCCGTTCGTTCCAGCACATAAATCGGACCTTCGTTGTATCTGGCCTGGATCAACTCCTGCAATCTGCTCTTCGAGTCGGCCAGATACATATCCTCTTTCTTCTCCTGAAAACAGGGAACAAAGAGCCGTTCCGCCACCAGCGCCGCCGCCTGATAGCCGCCGTCGAGAAAGACCGCACCCATCACCGCCTCGAAGGCGGATGAGAGAATGGACGGTTTTTCCCGGCCCCGCGAGGCGTTTTCCCCCTTGCCGAGCAACAGACAGTCGCCGATGGCAAGAGAACGCGCCATTTCGGCAAGATACCCTTCCTGCACCAGGGCGGCGCGCAGTCGGGTCAGCTCTCCCTCCTTCATGGTTGGATAGCTTTGGATCAGCGCGTTGCCAATGGTCAGATCGAGGACGGCGTCGCCGAGGAACTCGAGAATCTCGTTGTCACAGGGCAGATCCTGCCCCTGCTCAAAGGCATAGGAACTGTGAATAAAGGCCCGTTGCAACAGGGCCGGCTCCCGGAAACGATGGCCGAGCCCCTCCTGAAACTGTTCAAGCTGGCCGGCATTTTTTTTCAGCAGTGCGTCAAGTGTCGTCATGTCTCGCCAAGGTCAGACGGCGGGCAACAGACAGAAGGCAGCAGACACCGGAAAAACGTGATCATTTTCTTGATGACGTCGCAAAAGTCTTTTTACCACAGAGCCCACAGAGAACTCAGAGAAAAAAATAAATTACCGTCAGTTCTCTCTGGCTGCTTTGTGGTCTCACTGGTTGATTGTCAGTTTTACGAAATCATTTTTCTTGTCTGCTGCCGTGTACCTGCTCCCTCGCCTCTTCCTTTTTTTCCTCCTTCCATGCACCAGGTCCGGCAGAAGCTTTTTTCGCGCCAGGCCCATATTTTCCTTGTCAAAAAAAAGAACACTGTTTAATATCGGGGACTCGGTTAGACGACAGGCGGCGTAGCCAAGTGGCTAAGGCAGTGGTCTGCAAAACCATTATTCAGCGGTTCAAATCCGCTCGCCGCCTCCATCCTTTTTTCTACTCCCCTTCCCAGCTTTTCACCGAATAAGATTGACAAACTCGTAAAAAGTCTTTTTTTCACCACAGAGTGCACGGAGAGCACAAAGAAAATATATTTAATTACAATCAGTTATCTCGGTGTGCTCTGCGGTCTCTGTGGTTAATTTTCACTTTTTACGAGACCATCAAAGATTTGCTCCAAAAAAAACCGGCACTCGCGGTGCCGGATTTTTCAGCTGCTCGCCACCTCGCTCAGAAACCCATTTCCTCCAGCATCCGGTTGACCGTATCCTGATCGAGCACGCCGCCTGTTTCACCGTCACCGCCCGCAAGCCGGTTAATATAATTATCCACATCTTCCTGAGCCAGTTTTTTGCTCTCTTCCAGGGTGATCCCTTTATTTTTTTCCTTGTGCTTGAGCTGCGACCCGAAGGAAACCACCAAGGCGAGCAACTGCACCTGAAAATCACTGAGCAGTTTGATGATCTTCATGATCTGCTGGCCGGAAAGATCCTGAAAACTCAGGGCCTCGGTGATTTTGGAGACATCGCCGCTGATGGTGGCGGCAATGGCGAAGGCGTCCTCGATGCGCTGGAAAATTTCCTTCTGATCCTCCATGGTCATGGAACTGCACTCCGCCGGAGGCCTCATTTTGGCCGCCTTGTCCGGCATGGCGACAACCTGTTCCAGGGCGCGGGCCAACAGCTCCTCCAGCTCATCAAGGCGGGGATCCGGCGCGGCTGCCGGGAGCGCCGGCGCCGCCTCCTCCGCCGCCACCTCCACCTCGAACTCCTCGGTGGGCGGCACCTCAAGCGGGATGGTCTGATCGAGAAAGATCGAACTCTGCCCGGCGTCCATCTTCTTCAGCAGATTGCAGATCCCCTTATCCCGACAGGCCTTGAACAGGGCGGAAAAAACATCGGACATGGGCACGGTGAAAAAGTTATCGCTATCCGCCTCATAGGTCGCCGCCTTTGGCGAGATTGCATCGTAAAAAGTTTCCCGGACAAAGATCTCGGCAGCCTTCTGCCGGGCGGTGGCGATATGCTCCTTCACTGTTTCATTGGTGCAGAGTTCGTAGAGGGTCTGGAAAATAACATCGAGATCAAATAGATATCTGACCTTCTTCTCTTTTTTCGCCTCGGGCGGCGGCAGGGGTTGCTCATTGCCGCCGGCCCGCATGCTGGCGACCATATCCAGGGCCCGGCCGATTCGTTCCTGCAGCGCCTCAATATCACCACAGGGATGGGTGGCGTCCGCTTCCCCGGCCTCGTCCCCACCCTCGTCCACGGCAAAGGCGGGATGATTGCGCAGGCCGGACAGCAACTCCTTGACATCATCGGTGCGACCCTGGACATCCTCCACCTTGTCCATGATCTGCATGGCCGCTTTCTCCGTCATCTCCACCACATCCTTGAGCTGGTTCTTGGCGTCCTCGATCTTGTCGCCCGCCTCATCCAGTTCGACTCGTTTCTTCACCCGGTCCTCGGCCGGAATGTCCATCAGAGTGGAGCTGAGACTCTTGGCCAGTTTGCCGATGTCATGATAGATATCGCTTGAGATCTCCCGGTAGAAATCATCCTCCCCGGCCGCGGCCAGCCCCTCGGAAACGGCTTCCATCACCGGGTCGGGAAGGGCGGACGGCGGACGCTCCTTCTCCCGTTCGACAATCTTTTCCACCACCCGAGTGACGGAGGTTTCCGGACCGGCCAGAACGGTGATATTGTAATTCGCCTCACTGGTTGGAATCCTGAAAAATCCGGCGCCGATCTCAAGGTAGATTTCCGGTTTATTGCCCGTCGCCATTCCTGTCACCTTTTATCATGTTAAACCCGTAAAAAGTCTTTTTTAGCGCTGAGAGGACAGAGGATACCGAGAAAGCATCTTGAATCACAATCAGTATCACCGCGTGCGGAGTGGATCACCGTATTTGATTTTCAGTTTTTATGAGAGCATCTTTCTGTGCTGCTCTCCACCGAAGAAGGTCGCTGCACCCTGGCCGTGAATCGCACCCCGACTTCAAACTGCTCATCCTCCACCGCATCCGTTACCCACATGACGGAGCCGACCACCAGCAGACTGTCGCAATCCTCGCCGGTGAAGACCGCATCGCCGGCTGCCCCGTCAAGCCGCCAGCCGCTGAAATCAAGCTGCATGAGCAGCTCGTCGTTCTTGCGCCAGCGGCGCGAGGAAAGGAAACGCAGTCCGCCGCCGCCGATATCAAGAATCAGCCCCTGCTCATCGAGACGTGCGGTGACGAGATCGCCATACAGGCCGTAACGGAAACCCATCTCTTTGTCAAGCCGTTCGTATTTCCGCCGTTCGGCAATTCCACTCCTGTCGTCCACTCCCCAGAGCCTCCTATCCGCTTCTTCCTGTCTGAGCAATTATTGACAAACCAGTAAAAAGTCTTTTTTCACCACAGAGCGCACTGAGGAAACAGAGAAAAAACCTTTAATTACAATTAGTTGCCTCTGCGTGCCCTGCGGTCCCCGTGGTTAATTTTGTCGAAATCGTAAAAGCCACGATTCCGACGGACGGTGTTTTGTAACTCGTTGTTTTCACTTTCTCGCCCGCCATGGCTGCGGGTTGTTGCGAGACCATTATTATTTCATGGTATGAAAATTTCATTTAAAAAATCAAGTAATTACCAATAATTTTCTTTCACCGCCCGGCACGGAGGCCGCCCGGGGCTGGGCGAGGCGCAAACCTTAAAATTTAACCTTTTGATATTTCAGATAAAATCACGGACTGATATGAAAACGCTCCTGAATGCGCTTCAGGGAAACCAGCTGGACATTCCGCGACGAGGGAGTGACAAAGGAGTGCAGTTTCCGCTCCAGGCTGCGGGGATCCATGTTACTTTCGATGGAGATCACCCCTTCCATGATAATCTTCTGTAAAAGCAGCTCATGATCGGTGCGCTCCCTGAGATTGCCGGCAAAGGGCACGCAGAAGAAATTGGCAAGAATGATGCCGTAAAGGGTGGAAGTCAAGGCGATGGGAACGGTGGCAAGGATCACCCTGCTGTCACCGACGCCGGCCAGCATGCCGATCAGCCCCACCACGCTGCCAACCAGACCGAAGGAAGGGAAAAACTCGCCCATGGTGCGGATAACCCGCTCACAGTCCTCCCGGCGTAATTTAAAAAAATACATCTCGGTACTGAGGATATCGCGGATGACTTCCCCCCGGTAGCCGTCCACCAGCATGCCGAGGGCGCGACGCAGAAACAGCAGAGTCGTCTCCTCCTCATCCTCCTGCAGGGAGAGAATGCCCTTGAATTTTGACTTTACCGACAAATCCACAAGAATCTCGACGATCTCCTCCGGGGTTCGGGTGCGCGTGGTATAGGAGGACAAAAGCACCCGCCAGACGATTTTCAGTTTCTCCAGCCGGTAGGTGACCAGGGTGGCGCCCAGGGTGCCGCCCAGCACCACCAGGGCGCCGGAGAGGTTGAAATAGAGGGCGAGATTACCCTGAAAGAGAAAACCGGCGAGAAAGAGGAGCAGGCAGCAGACCAGACCGATGCTGTTCTTATACTTCATCATTATTACCTCCCGCCCCGGGGGCCACCCCCGGTTTTTCACGGGTAAGAACAATCTCCACCCGCCGGTTGGCAGCCCGGTTCTCGGCGCTGCTGTTCGGCGCCAGGGGAACAAAAGAGGCATGACCGGTCACGGCAAAGCGTTCCTGACCAATGCCGGTCCGCTCCATGAGAAAACGGGCAACCCGGCTGGCCCGCACCAGCGAAAGCTCCCAGTTGGAAGGAAACTCCGCGGTGCTGATCGGCATGTCGTCGGTATGGCCGGCCACCGTGATCATGTAAGGTGTCTGCGCCACCAGCTCGGCAATGCGGGCAAGGGCATCGAAAGACTGCGGTTTGAGATCGGCGCTGCCGCTGTCAAAAAGGAGATCGCCGGTGAGGACGATGCGCACCGTTTTGTCCGGGGCCAGCTTGACTGCGGCAAAATCATCGAGATTGGCCTCCCGCACCGTTTTGCGGCCCACGTCATAGATGCGGGTGAGATTGTTGTCCTCTCCCCGGCCAAAGGGATCGGCAAGACCTCCCCGAATGCCTGTCGCGCCGGGCACGGGAAAATCTACCTGTGCCCCGCTGCCGAGAACGAGCTCCCGGTTGGCGGACTGATAGATATAGAGAACGGCAAAGAGGATGAACATGGTCATCATCAGATCGGACCAAGCCACCGCCCAGTGGGGAGCACGCGGCATGCGCAACCGCTCGAAGGCCCGTTCATCATAGACCCGCAAAGGTGTTTCCGGACCGCTGCCGGCAAAAAGGGCGGCGCTCCGCTCCGGTGCCGACGGTTTCCTCTGCCGGCGCCGCCGGACGCCTCTCTTCCGCGGGCCGCCGGCACCCTCTTCTTCCGCGGCCGGACCAGCCGCCGGCGACTCTTCAGGATCACGTTCCCTGCTCATCCCCATTTCTTCGCCACTATCCACCATGGTGCTCTCCTCCGGAAACAAATGTATCTCTACCTATCGGAAATCATATAATTCTCTCCAACACTTTTTCTCGTTACCTCATCTTCCCCGGTTCAAAAAAATTGCGGCCCGCGGAGCCGGGATGACCAAGAGCTTACGAATCGACCGTCACCGGAGTCTGAAACCCAGGGGGTTTAATGGCAAGAACTGAACAGGCAAGCTGGTCGAGAATGGCCTCTGCAGTATTACCGATGATCAGTCCGGGTATGCCCGTACGGGCGACCGTCCCCATGACGACAAGATCTGCTTGCAACTCCGCCGCCAATGGCGCGATCACCTTTTTGGCAGGCCCCTCTACCAGGTGCAAACCAGGCGACAGATAATCATAAGCTTCCTGACCTATCCATCCCCGCAGCTCCTCGGCCAGCATGTCAAGTCCATTTCTGTGGCGACCACGCTCCCCTTCAATGTAATCGGCTATTCCTGCAGGTGATGCGCCTCCCCTTGACGCCAACATCCCTTCGGCAAGGGCTTCCCAGGCATGGACGACATTCAGGGAGGCAAAATCGGAAAGTGCCAGTCCGGCGGCCACCTCCAAAATCTCGCGGTTAAGCTCATGCTCAGTCGGCGCCAACGGATCGAAATCGACAGTCGCCAGGATGCGGCTGTAGTTCGATTTTTCCGGCGGCTTCATGAGCCAGACCGGGCACGGACATTTCCGGAGAATATGCAGATCGTCACTACCAAAAAGCCTATGGGTCCAATTCGGATTTTCCGCGGGTTTAATGAGCAAATCATATCCATATTTCAGTACGGCCCGGATTGCCTCAAGGAAGGTCTTGCCAACCAAGACATCCAGACGGATTTGCAGACGTTGCCTGAAGGGTTCAAGCATTGTTTCCAGCGCCTTGCGACGACCAGACTCCACAGCGACACGCAACTCGCTGGAGATCGGCCCTCCAGACGGCCGGCCGAAGCCAGCAGTGACGACTTGCGTCGGGATCACATCGATCACGGTCAGATCAGCCTGACTGTTTTCCGCCAACGTAACTGCGCGGGCAACCGCCGATGCCTGGTCCACAGTCGGTTCGTTTACATAAAGGATGTTTCTGAATTGTTTCATGGTTCACTCCATATCGATGTGTTATTCACGGCGTCCGTCTCTTTCAAAAGAATCCGCCACTAAAGAGGAGCCAGGTCTTTCAGCTCTTTGACAGCACCGGCCTTGCCGATAATGATCAGACAATCCCCGCCTTGCAAATGATCGCCAGGATTGATCGTCGTGATCTGATCCTGGCCTCGGCGTATGCCGACAAGGGTCGCGCCGAACTTTTGTCGAAAATGAAGCTCAGCCAAAGACTTTCCGGAAAGACCCGAATCTTCCGACACCCTTATTTCGGCGATCTCAAAGCGGTCTAGGCCTTCCGCGTCTCTCTGCGCCTCGGGTTGATTCACCATATTTTCCGCCTCTTTCAAGCCATCCGGATGTCCCATGAGGAGCAGGCGGTCTGCCGGGAAAATCCTGAAATCCGGCATCGGCTCGTAAAAGATACGGCCCCCCCCGGCTGACCGCCAGAATGGAGATTCCCAATGCCGATAACGGGAGTTCCCTTATGGTCTTCCCGGCCGCCGACGCATCCGACCGAATACGCAGCTCGAGGAACGAGACAGGCCAATCAACACTTTCCGGCAAAAAATCCATCGCATAGGTCAAGGCATCGACCGCCTGTTCCGTTGCATCCTTGAAAGGCCGAAATACCAGATGGGCGCCTGCCTTTTCGTACTCAGCGATTTCCAGGCTATTTACAGCAGTCAAGGCGATTTTTCCCGTATACCCATCCTTCTTGAGGTTATGGACAAGCGCCAGGTTCATCTCCCTGGAACGAACAGTGCTGATGACCCACCGCGCCTTTTTCAACGGCAATTGCTCATGCATTTCCGGGTCGGCCATGTCCCCGTAAAGAACAGGCACTCCGCGCCGACGCCACTTATCCAAAGCACCGGGATCAAAATCGATACCGACGACGGCATTCTTTCGTCGCAGCAGGTGTTCCATCAAGCCGCTGCCATAATTACCCAATCCCACCAGAATGACATCGACAGCTTCCGTTTCCGCCAGGGTGTCTATCGCCGTTTCCCGGTGAGGATTTCGTCTTTCGAAAATCTTCAAAGGCGCGGACAAAAGACGATAAAGCGGGTAAGAATAGAGAATCATATAGGTAGACAGGAAAATGGTAACCACCCCCACGAGGGTGATCAGTCCCACCGTCTCTTCGGTAATATGGCCGATACTTAATCCCATGGCCGCCACGATCAACGAAAACTCGCTGATTTGAGCCACGGTGAGTCCGGCGAGAAAACCGGTGCGGCGGCGATACCCCATCACTCCCATGATGATGAGTACAATCAATGGGTTGCCGACGAGGACAAAAATCGAAAAAACCAGGGATGCAGCCAATTGTGAGCCCACCATGGACCAATCCAATCGCGCGCCAAGATCAATGAAGAAAAAGAGAAGGAGAAAATCTCGTAGGGTTGTGAGTCGCGCCCCGATTGAATCCCTAAATGGAGTGGACGCCAGGGAGACACCAGCCAGGAAGGCACCGACCTCCTTGCTGAAGCCCAACACCTCGCTGCCCGCTCCGAGAAGGACCGCCCAGGCAATGGCGAACAGCGTCAACAGTTCCAGTGAATGCGCGAGACGCAGGGTCAGGGGCGGGATGACATATTTCATCAACAGGGCAACCACGACTAACAGCCCCACGCCTTTGACGCCGATCCCCAGCAACGAGAGATATTCCGCACCATCCCCGCTGACAGATGCCCCCAATGTCGTCAGTCCAACCAGCGCCAGAATGGCGGCGATATCTTGAACAATCAGAAAGCCAAGAGCAATCTGGCCATGAAGAGAGTCGATTTCTTTTTTATCCGACAAAAGCTTTACGATAATGATCGTGCTTGAAAATGTCAGTGCGACCGCGACATAGGCGGCGCTGAGATATGATATGCCCATGGCAACGGCAATGACAAAGCCGATAAGCGCCGTAAACACGATCTGGCCGAGACCGGTCGCCAAGGCGACGGGACCGGTGGTTCGGATCAGAGTCAAGTCGAGTTTGAGTCCGACGATAAACAGCAAGAGAGCTATGCCGATATGGGCAAGAAGCTCGATCTGCTCATAGCTGCGGATGATGCCCAGAAATGAAGGACCGGCAAGAATGCCCGTTGCCAGAAACATGATGATCAAAGGCTGTCGTAATTTCTGGCCAATAATGCCGGTCACCGTCGCCAAGCCCAGTATTGCCGCTATTTCAACAAAAGGATTTGTTTCCGTCATTCGATCCGTCTCCCCTGCCCTGCTGATGATCATCAGTCTGTTCAGCAAACCTTTCCGGTTTTTTCCAACAGTCGGTTGCTCAAATAAACTTCGCCCAATCCCGCGAATTACCTGGCTCCTCCAGAGCCGGTACTCTTTGCCCCGCCCATCTCATTTCACAAAGGAGCGCTGTACCTGACCAACACAATACCACAACCATCATTACGGATAAAGACGCTTCCGTTTATGCTGTCGTCAATTTCTGAGCTTACATTTTTTGTAACTATCCAGCTTAGTGCCGCGGAATGAGCACAAGCGGGGGACCGTGACTATTCAGCAGCGCTCCAGATGCGCGACACAAGCCGGCGAGCTATACTTGAATATGCGAGCAGGCTTGTAACAAAGCAGATGGGGTGCGGCCGGATAGTTACCATTATTTTGCAAGGAAATCGGATGACTACAATAGCGGCCTTACCACGCACCCTGTTCAGATTTCACGAGACTATCGAAAATTGCCAGAGAAAAGAGCAGGGGGCATTGTCGCCGGACCCTCTCCGAGAATTGACAGAAGGGTCACAAGGGGGTAGAACAAAAAAAACTGAGCTGTTGTTCAGTTCCTGCCATCACCCCGGCAGAACCGCCGGCAGGGCATTTGCGGCGAACCTTCTTTTCAACGGACATGCCATGAACACCAGCAAAAACTCTCTGCCCACTCCAGCCGGCAAAAAGACCTTCCGGATCGCCCTCTATTTTCTCGTCGCAGTGCTGGCGGCAAACTTCGCCGCCCTCATCGACCTGATTCTCCACCCCCATCTTCCCTATTTTGACCGGCAACACTTTATTGCCGGCGGGATCAGCATCCTGGTCATCATTACCCTCTGCGTTGCCGTTGAAAACTGCATCGGCAGGCGGTCATCCGGCGACGGCCCGCTGTCGTCGCCACGGCTCGGTCCCTATGTCTGCTTTGCCGTGGCCTTCTGGACCGTGATCCTCGCCGTTTCGCTGGGCTGGAACATCGTCCGCCAGAAGCAGGAGATCATGCAGGTGGCGACCAACGAGGCGCGCACCATCTTTGAAAAGGACATGATCTATTATCGCTGGGCCACGAGAACCGAGGGAGTTTTTGTCCCGATCACCCAAAACACCCAACCCAATCCATATCTCGCCGATATCCCCGGCACCGAGGGAATCACCTCGCTGAACACCCCGCTCACCCTGGTCAATCCGGAATACATGATCCGCCAGGTCTATGAAATGCACTCACCCTCTTCCGGCGTTCTGGGCCACATCACCAGCCTTGATCCCATCCGCTCGGAAAACGCCGCGGATCTCTGGGAAACCGCGGCGCTGAACGCCTTTGAGGAGGGGGCAACGGAAATCAGTTCCGTGGAGGAGATCAACGGTAAGCCTTACCTGCGCCTCATGCGCCCGCTCATAACCGAAACTGGATGTCTGAAATGCCACGCGCAGCAGGGCTACGAGACCGAGGACATCCGCGGCGGCATCAGCGTTTCAGTGCCGATGTCCCTGCTCTTTGACATCTATTACCGTGATGTCTTCATGTTTTCCCTGGCCCACGCCATTCTCTGGAGCCTCGGCCTGCTCGGCATCTTTTTCGGCTCCTCCCGCATCAATCACGCCATGCGGGAACGGGAACAGGCAGAGGCCAGAACCAGGTCCATCATCGACAATATGCTGGACGGACTGATCACCATGGATCAGAGTGGGCGGATCGAATCGGTCAACAGCGCCTGCTGTGCGATGTTCGGCTATGACGATGCCGGAGAATTAGTCGGCCGCCCCATCGACGCCCTCATCGAGTTCCCTTTTGTCCCGAACTGGGACGCCGGCCGCAAGAACGAGAAAGAGTTCGACATCAGAAAGGCCATGGGCAGCCAGCAGGAGCTGACCGGCAGAAAAAAGGATCACTCCGCATTTCCCCTCGAAATCTCCTTAAGTGAAATGCAGCATGGCCCCTCGGCCCTGCTCATTGCCACGGTGCGTGACATCACCGAGGAAAAAATCCGCAAAGCCGAGGCGGTCCGCACCGGTCAGCTTGCCGCCATCGGCGAACTGGCGGCCGGGGTCGCCCATGAGATCAACAACCCGATCAACGGCATCATCAATTACACCCAGATCCTGCTCGACGACACCGAGGCCGGAGACGAAGGCAGCGCCGGCCAGCGTGACATCATGGCCCGCATCATCAAGGAAGGAGAGCGGATCGCCGGCATTGTCGGCAACCTGCTCTCCTTTGCCCGGCAGCGGGACGAAATCGTCGAATGCATCGTCATCAAGGACGTCATCCAGGACAGCCTCGCCCTGCTCATGCACCAGCTCCAGAAGGACGGCATTCACCTGACCGTCAATGTGCCGGCGGAGCTACCGTTCCTCAAGGGCAACCCGCAGCAGCTGCAACAGGTTTTTGTCAACCTGCTGACCAATGCCGTTTACGCCCTCAACCAGAAGCATCAGGGGAAAGATCCGGGAAAACGGCTGGAGATCGAAAGCGGCGTCATCGAGCTGGAGGGCCGCCAGTTCATCCGCACAGAGGTGCGGGACTGGGGCACCGGCATCCCCGCTGAGGTGATCAGTCATATTTTCGACACCCTGTTCACCACCAAACCGCCGGGCCAGGGCACCGGCCTCGGCCTCAACATCAGCAAGGGGCTGGTGCGGGATCACAACGGTTTCCTTGCACTCAAAAGTACGCCCGATGGCCCGACCGTTGCCACTGTCGATCTGCCGGTGGCCGAGGCCGTGCCGACCGCATGACGGCAACCGGTCACTTCACTTGATAAAAGGCAGAAGCTCCTTGAACTCCGGGGTGCCGGCCCGGCCGAGCAGCTCGTAGATGATCATCTCGGTGTTGCCGACCAGGCCGCCGACCTGGCGGATCCGCTCCAGACCGGTCAGGTAATTTTTTTCCGTCCGCGAGCTGACCGCATCAGCCGGCACCCACATGGCATAACCGGCCTGCAGTCCGCCCAGCACGGTCTGGTACATGCAGATATGGGTCTCCACCCCGCAGACGACCCAGGTCTCGACCCGGTCAAACATATGCAGGTGGGCGTGAATCGCCCGGTTGGCGAAGCAGTCGAATTCGAGCTTGTCAAGCGGCGTCACCCCGCCGAGTTCGGCGACGATCTCGGGCAGCAGGGCGCCGATGCGCGCCCCGTACTGGGTGGTGGCCACCACCGGCATCCTCAGGATGCGGGCCGTCTTCAGCAGCAGCACACTGTTTTTCACCACCTCGTCGCGGCCGGCGATCACCGGCATCATCTTTTCCTGGATATCAACGACCAACAGCCCGGTGTGCTGCGGATCGAGTCTTTTCAAATGTTCCATCTGCTATTCTCCTGTGAAAAAACGGCAAAAATGGGTAAAGTGAGGCACACAATCCTCATTACTTTACAAAAAAAAGCACGACTGACAAAATGGCAACCACCTTTCGCATCAAAAATCTTCTTGCCGCTCCCCCCCTGCACCGGGATATCACGGTGCAGGGCTGGGTCAAGTCGCGGCGCGACTCCAAAGGCCTCTCCTTTATCGACCTCAACGACGGTTCCTGCCTGGCCGGCCTGCAGATCATCGCCGCCGACTCCCTGGCTAGCTACTCGACCGAGATCACCCGGCTCTCCACCGGCTGCGCCCTGCGCGTCCACGGCAGGCTCGTGCCCTCGCCGGCCAAGGGCCAGGCAGTGGAGTTGCATGCGAGCACCATCGAGGTGCTGGGCTGGGCGCCGCCGGAGGAGTACCCGTTGCAGAAGAAACACCACTCCTTCGAGTTTCTCCGCTCCATCGCCCACCTGCGCGGCCGCACCAACAGCCTGGGCGCCGTGGCCCGGGTGCGCAGCCGTCTCTCCTGGGCCATTCACCAGTTTTTTCAGGAACGGGGTTTTTTCCAGATCCACACGCCGATCATCACCACCAGCGACTGCGAAGGGGCGGGCGAGATGTTCACCGTCACCGCCCTTGATCTGGATGCACTGGCCCGGGCCACGACCCCGGTCGATTTCAGCCGCGACTTTTTCGGCCAGCCGGCCAGCCTGACGGTGAGCGGCCAGCTTGAGGCCGAGGCTTATGCCCTGGCCCTTGGCAACGTCTACACCTTCGGCCCCGCCTTCCGGGCGGAAAACTCCAACACCAGCCGCCATCTCGCCGAATTCTGGATGGTGGAGCCGGAAATGGCCTTCTGCGATTTGGCCGGGGACATGGACCTGGCCGAGGAATTGTTGAAATTTCTCATCCGCGACTGCCGGGAGGCGTGCGCCGATGACCTCGACCTCTTTGCCCGCTTTGTCGACAAGGGACTGCCACGCCGGCTCGACAGTGTGCTGCGCGAGGATTTTGTCCGCATCTCTTACAGCGAGGCGATTCGTCTGCTCGAAGAGGCGGACGAGCCCTTCGCCTTTCCGGTGCGCTGGGGGGCGGACCTGCAATCGGAACACGAACGCCATCTGGCGGAAAAGCTCTTTCAACGGCCGGTCATCGTCACCGATTACCCCACAGAGATCAAGTCCTTTTACATGCGCGCCAATGACGACGGCGCCACCGTCGCTGCCATGGACATCCTCTTTCCCGGTATCGGCGAGATCATCGGCGGCAGCCAGCGCGAGGAACGCTATGACCTCCTCTGCCAGCGGATGGCGGCGGCCGGCATCGATCCAATCGCCTATCGCTGGTATCTCGACCTGCGCCGTTTCGGCTCGGTGCCCCATGCCGGCTTCGGCCTCGGCTTTGAGCGGCTGGTCCAGTTCGTTACCGGCATGGCCAACATCCGCGATGTCATCGCCTTTCCCCGCACCCCGGGTTCGGCGGCGGTCTGACCTTTTTCCTACTGCCATGATACAACGAATCATCCTCGCTCTCTTTCTGGTTGTTGCCCTTCTTGCTGGGGCCCCCCGGTCAGCGGCGGCGGAAGAGATCGCCCTTGCCGCAGACGCCAATCTCCGCCAGGGACCGGGTCCATCCTACCCGGTCATTGCCCCCTTGCGAAAGGGCACCAGGGTGACCATCCTTTACCGGCTGGCGGACTGGGGCAAAATCACCCTGCCAGGCAGCGACCGCCACGGCTGGATCCATCTGCCTCCGGCTCCGGTCCGGCAGGAACAAACGGTTCAACCCGCTGCCGCGACCGCGGCAAAGACCATTGTCCCGGCCACCGGCAAACAGACGCGCAATACGACGGAGGGCGGCCAGAAAACGTCGCCGCCTGGACAGCATATCGCGGTCATCGACATCCAGCAGGTCATCAATGGCTCCCGCCGCGGTCGCGAGGCCCGGGAAAAATATGAGGAGATGGCGCGCACCGGCCGGGAGAATCTCGCCCAGGCCGAGGAGGAGCTGATCGGCGCCGTCATCCGCGAGATCCATACGGTGGTGGAGGGTTTTGCCCGCCAGCGCGGCTTGACCCACGTCATCAACAGCAACGCCGGCAGCCTCTTTTTCCATGACGGCAGCGATGATATCACCCGCGCCATCATCGCCGAATATGATCGGCTCGCCGACCAGGCGGCAGGACCGCGGCCATGACCGCCCCCCTCATCCTCGCACCGCTGCGCGGCATCACCGAGGCGCCCTTCCGCACCCTCTTTGCCCGCTTTTTTCCCGGCTTCGACTCCGCGGTGGCGCCCTTTATCAATACCTTTCAGGGCTGCCGGATCAAACCGGCCCGCCTGCGCGATTTGCTGCCGGAAAACAATGCGTCCCTGCCGGTCATGCCGCAGATTCTCTCGAAAAATCCCGACAACTTCGTGGCCGTGGCCCGCACCCTCTGCGAGCTGGGCTACCCGGTGATCAACTGGAACCTCGGCTGCCCCTGGCCGATGGTGGCCAACAAGATGCGCGGCTCCGGCCTGCTGCCCCATCCCGATCTCATCGACGCCTTTCTCGACAAGGCCTGCACCCTGCCCGCCGACATCTCCATCAAGACCCGGCTCGGCCGCCGCGACCCCCACGAAATCCTGGCCCTCCTGCCGATCTTCAACCGTTACCCGCTTTATGAGGTGATCATCCATCCGCGTACCGGGGTGCAGATGTACGGCGGCACGGTGGATCTCGACACCTTTGCCCACTGCCTGGAGGAGTGCCGCCATCCGGTGATCTACAACGGCGACATCGTCACCACGGCCGATTACAGCCGCCTTGCCGCCCGCTTTCCCCGGGTGGCCGGCTGGATGATCGGCCGCGGCGCCCTCACCGATCCCTTTCTGCCGGCCCGCATCAAGGGTCTGCCCCTGCCGGCCGATCCGCTCGCCCAACTGGCCGCCTTTCATGACGCGCTCTTTGCCCAGTTTGCCGAAACCCAGTCCGGTCCCGGCCATCTCCTCGGCCGCCTGAAAGGGGTCTGGTTCTATCTGGCCGGCTCGCTGCCGGACGGCAAGAAGCTCCTCAAAAAGATCCAGAAAATCCACCGGATTGACCACTACAACGACCTGATGACCGCCGTTTTCCGGCAAAACGGCCGGCCACCGACCCAGCCCGGAGATTCGTGATGCCTTCTCGCCGCCTGCCCCGCCGTTTTTTTGCTTTTCTCTTCATTGCCCTCTTCCTCTGGCCCGCCGTCTGTCCGGCCAAGACGAGCTTGTGGCAGGTGCGGGCAGGCAGCCACGTCCTTTATCTGCTCGGCTCCCTCCATGTTCTGCAGGAAAGCTCCTACCCCCTGCCGGCCCTGATGGAGGAGGTCTACCAGGCCAGCTCGACCCTGGCCTTTGAAACCGACCTCGACGCCATCAACAGCCCGGCCATGCAACGCAAGATCCTGAGCTACGGCACCCTGCCGGCCGGCCAGCGCCTCAGCCAGGTCATTACCCCGCCAACCCGGGAGCTGGTGCAAAGGCGGATCATTGCCCTGGGGATGAAAAGCGCGGATATCGAGCGGCTGCGGCCCTGGCTCGCCGCCCTCACCCTGACGGTGCGCGAGCTGGAGCGACAGGGTTTTGCCGCCCGCTACGGGCTGGACAGCCATTTTTTTCAGCGGGCGAAAAGGGATGGCAAAAAAATCGTTCCCCTCGAATCGGCCGATTTCCAGTTGAGCCTGTTCTACAGCCAGTCGCGGCGGGAGCAGGAGGATTTTCTCCGCCAGTCGCTGCAGGACCTCCACCAGGCGGAAAAACAGGCCGGCGAGCTGGAACGAGCCTGGCGCAGCGGCGATGAAACGGCGCTCGCCGCCATGATCACCACGAGTTTTGCCGGTTACTCGGGCCAGTTCAAGCGGCTGGTGCTTGATCGCAACCGCAACTGGCTGCCGGTGCTGGAAAAGCTCATGCAGGAAGAGGAAGCGACTCTGGTTGTGGTGGGCGTCGGCCATCTGGTCGGTGAGGGCAGCCTGGTGGCGCTGCTGCGGGCCAAAGGCTATGTCGCGGCGCAACGATGATTGGAGATTTGGGATTTGGGATTGCGGATTTCGGATTGAACGGAATCGGACGACCACCCCAATCCGCAATCCGAATTCCGCAATCCTCAAATGGCCGAAACGATCATCATGCCGCCCATGACGACAAGCAGGGAAAGGACGATCCGCAGATAGCTTTCCCGTTTGATCCGGCCGTAACAGAGGGAGCCGGCCCAGACCCCGAGCAGCACGAAGGCGGCGGACAGGGCATGATAGCGCAGCACGGTCAGGGTGGTGAGGCCGCTGACGGCATGGGCGACCACCGCCGCCACTCCGGTGGTGAAGAAGAAGACGGAGAGGGTGGCCTTGATGTCGTCCTTGCTCCAGCCGGTCAACGTCGTGTAGATGATGACCGGCGGACCGCCGGCGCTGAAGGCGCTGCCGATAACGCCGGTGAAAAAACCGGCGACATAGGCCCAGACCGGCCGAATAGGCCGCGGCGCCGGGGTCAGCAGCAGATTGGCGAGGGCATAGCTGGTGATCATCAGACCGAGCAGCAGCTTGATAAGGTTCCCATCAGCCTCTTTAAGGAAAGAGGCGCCGAGGACGATGCCCGGCAGGCCGCCGATGAGCAGCGGCGTGATCTTTTGCCAGTCGGCGTGGCGACGCAGCTGCAAGGAGAGATAGCTGGTGATGATCAGCCCATTCAACATGCAGAGCGGCACCGCGATCTTGATATCGAGAAAGAGGGTCAAAAGCGGCATGGCGACCAGGGCCGAACCGAAACCCGACACGCCCTGGGTGAAGCCGGCGGCGAGAAAGATAAGGGGAATGCAATAGCTGGCGGTCATTGTTTCTCTTTACAAGACAATAATTCCTAATTACAATAAAACATAATGACATGATCGGGCGGCGCGGCTGATTCCGTCAAAATGAAAAAATTCCGGAATTCCGGACGGAAAAACAGAAAAACGAGAGACACCGCCCGGCAGGACGCTCCGGACAACATACCGGAATTTCTCAGACATTCAAGATTTTTCGCAAACAGACGCAACACGGCCTTACAATTGCATGACTATTAAAAAAAAGCTCTCCATGACCCACACCAGCAGCACCGACCCCCAGACTGAAATTTCGCCTCGCCGAGGAGAGAAGAAATGAAAAAAACACTGACGAAAACACTGGCAGCCGGCCTGGTCAGCGCCGGGCTGCTTTTTGGCATGACAGAAATGGCTAAAGCCCTTTCACTGAGCGATGTCGGCTCGATTGACGATCTTCTTGCCGGCACCGAGCTGGGCAACTCAGGGGATCAGACCGAAATTGACTGGATCAACAGCGTCCTTGGCACCAGCTACACGCTTGCGGATTATCTCAAATACGACACAGAAGATGGCGAGGGGTGGATACAGCTCACTGATGATGCCAGCGCTTATGCCCATGAGCTGGAAACTGCCCCGGCCTACTTTCTCATCAAGACCGGCAATTTACAGTTAAGCGACACGAACCCTTTTTACCAGTTTGACACCTTTTTGTACGAGAACCTTGCCGGATTGGACTGGGCGGTCATTGACCTCGTCGATCAGCTTGGCGCCAACGTTTTGGAGATTAAAAACATCGGCAAACTGAGCCACCTCGGCGAGATTGACCCCTCCACCCCCGTTCCCGAGCCCGCCACCCTGCTGCTCTTCGGCAGCGGTCTGGCCGGACTGGCCGGCGCGGCGCGGCGCAAAATGAAAAAGTCCTAAGCACGGCAACAGGCCGGCGCCCAAAAAGGGGAAACCAACCGGTTTCCCCTTTTTTATACCGTCACGCCATTTTCCGAAAAAACCGGAATTATTCCCGGAAACAACAACCAACTCTCCCCCGCCAAGACCATCCCCCCTGCCCAACGCCTCCAACCCATCAATATTCCAGATCAATTCACAACAAAACAGCATCCGCCCCGCCTGGCGCGAAATCTGCAAATAATTACCACGAGGCAGCGCGGCGTTTCGGGAGGGAACATCCGGCTCGTTTTAGTGGATGAGCCGCGCGACGAAGAGAGAAAACCGGCCGTTGAGGGGAACGGCGTGGGTTTCACACCGTGAGGAATAACCATGAAAAAAACATCCATCCTGCCGCTCGCCCTGGCCTGCTGGGCGGGGTCGGCGGCCCTGGCCCAGGCCACCCATATCCAGTACGTCGATCTCGCCGATGTCAGCAACGCCACCGTGTCGGAACTCAGCAGCTGGACATGGACATTCGACCTTGCCCACGACTCCATGGCCCTGTGGAAACTCGACATCCCCACCTCGACCACCGGCGGCCCGACCCCCGATGTCGACACAGCGGATTACTGGGGTTCATACAACCCGCTTTACGACCTTCACTACGTGACGCTGCGCATCGACCCCAACAATGTTTTCGGCGCCCCGACCTCGACCTTCCTGCAACTGACGGTCAACGGCACAATCATCGACGACTGGGCAAACCCGATTCGCCTCTATGACTGGGGCGTTCCAGGAGGATCGCTCTGGGACCCATACAGCATTGCCGACAACGGCTATACCGTCACGGTGGCCCTGACCGGGCTGGACACCCAATACAACAAGACCATCACCCTCACCAACGTCAACCTCGAAGGATGCTTTGATGACGCCGTTCCCATCCCGGAACCGGCCACCATGCTCCTCTTCGGCAGCGGTCTCGTCGGTCTGGCGGCAGCGGTCCGGCGGCGACAGGCGTTCAGGGGATAGCGGAAAACTCCGCCAGGCAGGCGGTCAGCTCGTCGTGGATCAGGCCGTTGGAGGCGACAATCTCCGGGACAAAGGGAGAAAACGGCCGGCCGCGGAAATCGCTGACCCGGCCGCCCGCCTCCGCCACCAGGAGCAGCCCGGCGGCGGTATCCCAGGGTTTAAGCTCGATCTCCCAGAACCCCTCCAAACGGCCGCAGGCCACAGAGGCCAGATCAAGGGCGGCGGCCCCGGCCCGCCGCACCCCCTGACAAAGGGGCAGCAGCCGGCCCAGGGCGCCGAGCACCTCAGGACCGCGACGGGCCACGTCATAGGGGAAACCGGTGGCAAGCAGTGATTGTTTCAGCTCCCGGCAACCGGAAACGGCCAGCCGCTCGCCATTGAGCCAGGCGCCGACGCCCCGGCAGGAACAGAACAGCTCATCCTGCATCGGCGCATAGACGACCCCGGCCACGCTCTCGCCGTCCACCATGCAGGCCACGGAGACGGCAAACCAGGGCAGGCCATGGGCGAAATTGGTGGTGCCGTCGAGGGGATCGACCACCCAGACCGTGCCGGCAGGCGCCGTGCCATAGCGAGCAAAAGACTCCTCGGCAAGAACCGTCACCCCTGACTGGCGCTGCCGAAGGATTTCGAGAATCCGTTCTTCCGCCGCCAGATCAGCCTCGGTCACCAGATCAATCTCCCCCTTGTAGCGGATCTGATGCGGCTGATCAAACAGATCGGCGAGAATATGCCCCCCGGCCAGGGCCGCATCGGCGGCAAGCGTCACCATCTCCCGCCACGGCGAGGTGGCGCATGCACTGACAACCGCATCTACCCGTTTCATCTCTCCCTCCATCCCAACAGATAACCGTCCCGACGAGAACTGTGGCGAGGTCCACGCCCCGCACCTGTCGATGGTATACCATCTCTGCGGAGCAAACCGCAACAGCGGATCGCGGACCAGGCGGACCTGATGATGAAGGGGCCGGGCAATCAATCAATGGCGCACCGACGGGCAAGGTCAGTTTGCCGCCGGCACAGCATGCACCTGGTCCCGGGCAAAGGTCAGGGTCACCGCGGTTCCCTCCCCCGGCCGGCTGTCGATGAAAATGTCGCCGCCATAACGCTGCACCATGGTCTGGGCCAGGTAAAGGCCGAGGCCCATGCCGCGGCCCGGTTCCTTGGTGGTGAAAAAGGGATCGAGCGCCCGCTTGACGGTTTCCCCGTCCATGCCGCTGCCGTGATCGCGGACGGTGAAAAAAATATGGGAGATGTCCATGTTGCAGGAAAGAAAGATCGGCATCCCCGGTTCCGAGGCGTCCATGGCGTTTTTCAGGACATTGCGGAGGGTACGCACCAGGGTGCGCATGGGCAGGGTCAGCTGCATGCATTCGACATTGTTGGCAAAGACCAGATGGCCATTGAGGGTCGGGGCAAAGGATTCAAGCACCGTGCCGATCAGCTCTCGGATCTGGAACGTTTCCGCGTTTTCACCGAGATGCTCGCCGGCATCGGCGGACATCTGATAGAGGATTTCCTTGCAGCGGCTCACCTGATCCCGGATCAGCCGGCAATCCTCGATCAGCTCCGGATTGCCACCCTGCTCCCGCAGATGATAAAGCATCTCGCCGGCGGCCACCGCCACGGTGGAGAGCGGGGTGGAAAACTCATGGGCCGCTCCGGCGGCAAAGGTGGCGAGGGCGGCGAGCTTCTCCGTTCTGCTTCTGATCTTTTCCAGCTCATTGATCGTTTGTTGCTGCCGCTCGATGGAGAGACGCACCATGACGACCAGGAAACCCATGATGATGAGGGCCACGAAAAAAACGGCAAAGAGCACCCGCGAATAGGAGAGAAGATCCTCCCTGATGTGTCCGGCAAACAGGGTAAAGGCGGCCATCTGCTCCGCATCGGGGAGCAGGCCGGCCTCCTGCACCTTGGCCAGCGCCTTGTCGTCCATCACCATCGGATCGGCGCTGACAAAAAAACCGACATAACAGGCCAGGGTAAAGGCGATGAGGAGCACGGCGCGGGCCGGCCTGATCATCAGGGCGCAGAAAAAGACATAAATAATATAGAGGACGACAAAAGGGTTGAGCACACAGGCGATGCGCCAGAAGACAAGGGTAAGCAGCGCCACATCCACGAGGATGATGATCGCGGCCAGACTGCCGGAGGGCAGGAGTCGCCCGTTTTGCAGCCGCCGCCACAGCACCGCGTTGCTGCCGATGACGATGAAAACCGGCAGCAGGGCGATGAGCAGGGAAAAATTGACCTCGAAAATCCCCTTGGCGACATGAACGAGAAAGAGCAGACTGGCCCCCGTCACCCAGCGAAAATGGATGAGCCAGGGAAAGCAGATCGTCTCCATGGATGCGGCGTCCTCCTCCGCAAGGGAAAGCTGACGGGCTCCAGCGAAAATATCTCGAATCGTCATGATGTCGTTGTCGTTGCGGCATGACAAGGGGATACAATCCCCCGGCCGTGCCATGAAAAGGAGAAAATTGATGGTTTCGAAAAACCCGCAAACCATGGCGGGAAGGAACGAAAAAACGACGGGATCCAATACTCCGCCCGTCGGAATCGTGGTTTGTCCGATACCGACAAAATTCGGGCGCGGCCCGCGGGAGTCCGGGTGAGGATTCTGCAATTTTGCGGCCAGCTAAAAAAGACAAACCCGTAAAAAGTCTTTTTTCACCACAGAGCGCACTGAGAACGCAGAGAAAACATCTTTAATTACAATTAGTTATCTCTGTGCGCTCTGTGGTCTCTGTGGTTAATTTTCAGTTTTTACGATTCCAGCTAAAAAAATAGAAACG
>JBMONO010000040.1:0-41518 GCA_049323655.1 Thermodesulfobacteriota bacterium
TCCGCGTATACTACCCGGACCCGCCCAGGCTGTCAACTTCTTTTTTCTACCTTTTTTCCCGCCGCCAATTCCTCATCGCCGCCGAAAGCCCGCTAACCTACTTGACTCCCGCGATACTGTCAATACTTTTTCATCTCCCCCTTGAACAATTTAAATCAATTACCCGTTTTTATTGGAGAAAACAGCTATTCTTCCCGCCTGATCAGCTGCCGGACAATACGCGAAGCCAGACAGGCGGCCCCAAACCCGTTGTCGATGTTGACCACCGCCATGCCGGGCGAACAGCTGTTCAACATACCGAGCAGGGCGGCGATTCCGCCAAGGCCGCTGCCGTAGCCGATACTGGTGGGCACCGCAATCACCGGCATATCGATCAGCCCCGCCACCACCCCAGGCAGGGCACCCTCCATGCCGGCAACGACGATCAGCGTCGCTGCCGCAGCGAGAACATCGAGCCGCTCATAAAGCCGATGAATACCAGCCACCCCGACATCATAGACCGGCACGGCTCGATAGCCGAGACTTTCCAGGGTGATTCGCGCCTCTTCAGCCACCGGCAGATCCGATGTCCCGGCCGCCACCACCGCGACAAAATAAGGAACCGTCTTTTGATCAGCCGCCTGCCGGGCCACCAGCATGCGGGCCTCGGCATGATAGACAACAAAGGGCAGCTCCCGGCAGACGGCAGCTCCTTTTTCGGCATCGACCCGGGTAGCCAACACCGCGCCGACCCTGTTCATCATGCTGCGGAATATCTCACAGATCTGCCCCGCACTCTTGTTTTCTCCAAACACGACTTCCGGCACGCCGGTGCGCAACGGCCGATGATGATCGAGGCAGGCAAAACCGAGATCATCCGGCCGCAGCAGCTGCAACCTGGCAAGGGCGTGTTCGACCGAGCAACTCCCTTGCTGAACATCTGCCAGCAAACGGGCCAGTTCCTTTGTTTCCATATCACCTCAGCTCAAATATTCGACCCGGTTACGCCCCGCGCTCTTGGCCCGGTAAAGGGCGGCATCGGCCCGGCCAAGCAGGGTGCTCCAGGTCTCATCCTTTTTCTTGCTGCTGGCCGCCACCCCGATACTAACGGTGATATTCATGGTGACCTCCTCACAATGAAAGGTATAACTCTCTATCATCCGGCGCAGATCTTCGGCCAGCCCCACCGCGCCGGCAAGCGGCGTTTCCGGCAGGATAATCGCCATCTCCTCACCCCCGTAACGAGCGACCACCGCCTGGTCCACATCAAAACGGGCGATCATGTCGGTGGAACGAACCCGCTGCTGGAGAATCTCGGCAATGCCGAGCAGAACAATGTCGCCACAGCCGTGGCCGTAAGCGTCGTTAACCTTTTTAAAGAAATCGATATCGATCATGATCACCGACAGATCATGGCCGTGACGGATCGCCCGGTTGTGCTCCATATGGAGAAATTGCTTCATAAAACGATGGTTATAGAGCCCGGTCAGACCGTCGGTGACAGCCATCGCCTCCAGCTCCTGGTTGGCTGTGTGCAGCTCCGCCTCGATGCGTTTGCGCTGTTCGATTTCCCGCTCAAGATTGTCGATGAGCTGCTGTTGCCGCTCCAGGCTGGCCCGGAAGGCCTCATGCGACTCTCGCGTCACCCGCAATGCGGTGATCGTTTTCCGGGCAGTGAACAGACAACCGGCCAAGGACAACAAAAAAACAAGAGCCGCGGCGATGACGACGAGCAGTCGACTCCGGGCAAACGACTCCCGCAGCTCGCGCTGCACCTCGGGCAGGGTCCCGTTTTTCAATCTCTGCTCCCACTCAACCAGGACAGGAAGAAGCTCGTCACGCAGCAGGTGAATTCTCTCTTTGCCGGCCCGGAAATCGGCTTGCACTGCCTGGAATTTATCAAATCCATACTGTTCGATATCGGCAAGTCGACCATCAAGCAGAATCATATCGTTAAATACGCCATCCATCACCCTTTTCGCCTCATCACCGCGGCCTGCACCGATCAACCGGTCCGCATTGACGGCCGCCTCATGGAGAGCGAAATGCAAGGATTCAAGGGAGCCCAACATTTTCTCCAACGCCGGATCCAAGAGAACGGTCTGCCCCGCCCGCCACGAAGAAAATGTACACTTGCCATACTCGGCACTGCCCAGAAAACGCTCCTGCTTTCTAACCCGCGCCGCCAGCTGACTGACGAATTTATAATGAACAAGCCGGCATTCCCTGACAACATCATGGACCGCACGCCTCTCGCCATGCCAGGACAGACTGAAAGGCTCCATTCTATCGACTATCGACAGCAAACCCTGCAGTTCACGATAAAAGAGCTCGCCGTGCTCGACAAATCGCGCATACCGATCCCCGCCGACAACCGCGAGGTGGGGAGCGAGCCCCTCGGCGATTTGCGCAAATTCCTCAGAGAGGCGGACAATTTCCGCTTTGACATGATTCCTGTCCTGTCCGGACAGGGCAATGGCACCAGCGAGATCATCCGCCTTGATGATATTGAGATGGCTCTCGTTGACCCGCGCAAACAGGCCGGTAAGCACACCCATCTTTTCCGCCGCCTCTTCACTGGCAAGAATGGCATGCTGCACATACCAGACCAGACCGATCAAAAGCAGAACGGGCAGCAACAGGACAGGAATGTACTTGCCCCGCCAGGTGAAATCCGTCCAGAACATGCCGGGTCCATCCCCCTTGGAGAGTGTTTTGGCTTGCGCGAATCGCAGGCACCATGATAGTCTGTGCCGCCAGAAAAAAGCAGCGGATTTCTTTTAGTCTACTCCAACTTGCCGGCTTCGACAAGCCCGTCCGCTCCTGCCGCCATCATGAGACAGGGGCAGCCGAACAACCCATACCGCAATTACCCATGAACGATATATTCGCCCACCGACCGCCGCGCAGCTGGATCAAGGTCACCATCACCGCGGAGGACGATTTCTCCGACATCATTGCCGGGTTTCTCGGCGATCTGACCGGCAGCGGCGTCGAACAGTCCATGCCCCAGCCCGGCGCCGCCCCCGGCCCTTCCACCGTCACCGGCTATCTGGAAAACGACGAAACAACGGAGGAGAGAAAGGCCACGATTCTCCGCTTTGTCCGTGACCTGACCAACGCCATTCCCGATGTCATCTTTACGGAGGTCATCGAGGAGGACTGGGGAAAAAACTGGAAACAGCACTTCAAACCGATGCGCATCAGCCGGCGCATCACCGTCAAGCCAACCTGGGAGCCCTACCAGGCCGGGGCGGACGAAATCGTCCTGGAAATCGATCCGGGCCTTGCCTTCGGCACCGGCCTGCACGCCAGTACCCGGCTGGCTCTCACCCTTGTCGAAGAGAGCTTTGCCACGGCGCGGAAACCGCGCAGCGCCCTTGACGTCGGCACCGGCACCGGCATTCTCGCCATGGCGGCGGCCCGATGCGGCGCAGTCGCGGTGACGGCCATTGACAATGACCCGGATGCGGTGGTCTGCGCCCAAGACAACGTCACCGCCAACGGACTTACCTGGGCGGTCACGGTCAGCGGCGCGGAGCTTGCCGACTGCGCCGGTCCCTTTGACCTCGTCATCGCCAATATCACCAGTGACGTGCTGATTCTTCTTGCCCCGCAGCTGTCCCGGCTGCTGGCGCCACACGGCAGCCTGGTACTGGCCGGCATCCTGGTCGGCGAGCAGGCCGAGGCGATCCGGCAGACCTTCGGCGCTCTCGGCCTCACCCTCCGGCAAGAGCCTGCCGAGGGCGAGTGGCAGGCCTTTCTCTTTTCCTCCTGAGCAGACCGCCATGCACCGTTTCTTCGTCGATCCCGCCGATATCTCCGGTCAGGAGGCGATTCTCCGGGCGGAGGAGGCCCACCATCTCCGCAGGGTGCTGCGACTGGCGCCGGGCGAGCGGGTCGAACTCTACGACGGCCGGGGCGGCTGTTTTGCGGCGGCAATCATCCGACTCGACCGCGAGGTAAAACTCACCATCCTCGACCATGGAATCCGCGAGCCGGACCGGCCGCGCCTTGCCATTGGCCAGGGCCTGCTCAAAGGGCAAAAAATGGACATGCTCGTCCAGAAGGCCAATGAACTGGGGGTGGCCGCCTTTCTCCCCTTCACCTCAGCCCACTGCGCCGCCGGTCCGCCACGGGAGATGAAGCGATCCCGCTGGGAAAAGATCGTGCGGGAATCCTGCAAGCAGTGCGGCCGTCCCATCCCCCTGGAGATCGGAGAGATCGACGATTTTACCGCGCTGCTGGCCGGCGCGGGCGGCGAAGAAGAAAAAATCATCCTGTGGGAAAAGGAAGAGAGCACCCGGCTGGCCGATATCAAACCATTGAATGATACCGTCTCGATCATCGCCCTGATCGGACCGGAGGGCGGCTTCAGCCCGGCGGAAGTCGATCAGGCGCGCCAGGCCGGCTTCCGGCCGGTATCCCTTGGCAAAAGAACGCTGCGGGCGGAAACCGCGACGCTCACCGCCATGGCAATCCTGCAATTTCTCGGAGGCAACCTGTGAGGGCGGTGGTGCAACTGGTGAAACGGGCGGCGGTGACGGTGGACGGGGTCACGGTGGGGGCGATCAACCGCGGCCTGCTCGTCCTGCTCGGGGTAAGCCAGGACGACAGCGAGCAGGACGTTGCCTTCATGGTCGACAAGATCCTGCACCTGCGCATCTTTGCCGACGAACAGGACAAGATGAACCTCTCCGTGGCCGACATCAAGGGCGCGGTGCTGGCCGTCTCCCAGTTCACCCTGCTGGGCGACTGTCGCAAGGGGAGGCGCCCCTCCTATTCCCACGCCGCTCCCCCAGAACGGGCCAACGAGCTCTACCAGGCCTTTGTCACCGCCATGGCCCGTCATCTGCCGGTGGCCACCGGCGTCTTCCAGGCGATGATGGAGGTGGAGCTGGTCAACGACGGACCGGTGACCCTGCTCATTGACTCGAAAAAAATCTTCTGAGCGCCCCATCGCTCACTGCCCGGACTCCCCGCCGGGCCGCCGGCGGCCGGTGGCAAGCCAGCAGCGCCGGATCGCCGCCCGGATCTCCCGGTCGGCGATCTCGCCTAGCAGCCGTTCAAATTCCTGCCGCTCCGCCGATGACGGCGCCAGCGGCCCGGACCGGGCCGGCTCGCCCTCACTGGCGGACTCTCGGCCCAGGCTGCTGTCAAGCTGGAAACGGAGATCGGCAAGCCGACCTTTTGGCAGCCGCCCGTTGATCTTGTCAAGCAGCATGATCTTCAAGAACTGCAACTGCTGCATCCAGACGGAATCAGAGACCCGCAGCCAGAGAATATCCTTGCGGATCAGATACGGTTGCGCATGGCGGGCGATATCCGGGCCGACCAGCTCCTCCCAGAGAAGAAAGACCTGATGGACGGCAACGCGGCCCGCCCAGCCCTTGGCGCTAATCAGTGAATGCAGTAGTGTCCTGATCGGTGTCGGTTTGCTCATTTCGCCTGCCACGATAATCAATCCTTGCTTGATTGCAAAGAAATCATTATATGATGGTCTCGTAAAAAGTGAAAATTAACCACAGAGACCACAGAGACCGCAAAGCGACCAGAGGTAACTGATTGTAATAAAAGATGTTTTCTCTGCATCCTCTGTGCGCTCCGTGGGGAAAATAGATTTTTACGGGTTTGTCACAACAGAGAACCGTATTTTCCAAACCAGAACGTGCATGAAACGCAAAGCGGCACGGACTTACAGGCAACCCAAAGCGCCCCGGTCCCGTCTTGCCCCTTTGCGTTCTCTTTTTCTATTGTATTGTAAGGAGAACAGATCATGGGATTTCGCTGCGGTATCGTCGGCCTGCCCAATGTCGGCAAATCGACCATCTTCAATGCCCTGACCTCGGCCGGCATCGAATCCGCCAACTACCCGTTCTGCACCATCGAGCCCAATGTCGGCCGGGTGCCGGTACCGGACGAGCGGCTCGACAAGCTGGCGGATCTTGCCAAAACGCGCCACAAGGTCAATGCCCAGATGGAGTTCGTCGACATCGCCGGCCTGGTGAGCGGCGCCAGCAAGGGCGAGGGCCTCGGCAACCAGTTCCTCGGCCACATCCGCCAGGTGGACGCCATCGCCCATGTGGTGCGCTGCTTCGAGGACAGCAATATCGTCCATGTCGATGGCGCCATCGACCCGCTGCGCGACCGCGAGGTAATCAACACCGAGCTGATTCTGGCCGACCTGGAAACGGTCAGCCGCCGGCTGGACAAGACCCGCTCCCAGGCCAAGTCCGGCGACAAGCTCTACAAGGCGCAGGCTCTCATCCTGGAAAAACTGCTGGAGTTGCTGGACAGCGGCAAACCGGCGCGGCTGCTCGACACCGACGACACCGGCGTCGCCCTGCTCAGGGAACTCTGCCTGCTCACCGCCAAGCCGGTGCTCTATGTCGCCAATGTGGCGGAGGCGGACATCGCCAGCGGCAACCAGTGGGTGCGGCAACTGGAAGAGGCGGCGGCAGCGGAGGGATCGCTCGTTGTCCTCATCTCCGGGGCGATCGAGGAGGAGCTTTCCAACCTGCCGGTCGACGAACGCAAGGAGTTCCTGGCCGACCTGGGGCTCAGCGAATCGGGCCTCAACCGGCTGATCCGCGCCGGCTACGAGCTGCTTGGCCTGATCAACTACTTCACCGTCGGCGAAAAGGAGACCAGGGCGTGGACCATCCGCAAGGGCACCAACGCCCAGAAGGCGGCCGGCGTCATTCACAGCGACTTTGAAAAAGGCTTTATCCGGGCGGAGATCATCTCCTACCAGGACTACATCGCCTGCGGCAGCGAGACAACAGCCAAGGAAAAAGGCTTGTGGCGTCTGGAGGGGAAAGAGTACATTGTCCAGGACGGCGACTGCGTCAATTTCCGCTTCAATGTGTAGCCGCCCATAAGACACTGCTTTCACCACAGAGCACACGGAGGGCGCGGAGAAAAAAACACCGCGCTCTCCGTGGAAAAAAAATGGAGCATACATCCATGCTGAAAACCAATATCAGCCAACTGGTCTGCCAGTCGGTGATCGGCGAGATCACCTCGCCGCTCGGCGGGGTCAACCCCTACCGCATCGATCCGGACGGCCATTCCGACATCTATCCCGGGGTGGGCGGCATCACCTACAACGTCCGCATCGGCGATCCGGCCTGCGGCCTCTTTGCCGACCATGTGGAGCCGGGCGTCTCCATCTCCAACTTCACCCAGGTGCAGGGCCAGCCCGGCCCCAACCGGGCGCTCAACCTTTTTTCCTGTGTCGGCAATGTGGCGAAGATCGTCTCCGGCCAGGCCCAGGGCAAAACTGGCCGGGTGACGGGCAAACACGGCGGCATCGACCATGTGCTGGTTGACTTTGCCCCGGAGGTGCTGGACGAGCTGGTCATCGGCGACAAGATCCAGATCAGGGCCTTCGGCTGCGGCCTGTCGCTTGCCGATTTCCCGTCCATCAAAATCATGAACCTCGATCCGGCCCTGCTTGCGGTCATGGGCCTGAAAAAACTGGCGAAAGGCCGACTGCAGGTGCCGGTGACCCATGTGGTGCCGGCCCGGATCATGGGCTCCGGCCTCGGCCACTCCCACAGCCACGCCGGTGATTATGACATCCAGCTCTTCGACAAACCGACGGTGGAGGAATTCGGCCTTGCCGACCTCAAGCTGGGTGACATCGTCGCCATCCAGGACGCCGACGCCACCTATGGCCGCATCTACAAGACCGGGGCCATGGTCATCGCCGTCATCGTCCATTCCGACTGCGTGCTGGCCGGACACGGACCCGGCGCCATGGTGGCCATGGCGTCAAAAGAGGGCCTGATCGTTCCCCGCCTTGACAACCGGGCGAATTTGCGCAATTACTTCGAGAAACTGTAAGCCTCACCAAGAGGATTTCATCTACCCCCTGCTTCACCAGGCCGGCTTCACTGTTGAAGAATGCCTTTACGGACACTGGGCCGGGGGGAGGGAGCTGACCATTACCAGGACACCCTCATTCTCCGCCAAAAACCGGCGTAACCCTGGCCAGACTTTCCATTCCTTCAACCACGACAACCTTTACCGTTATCACTGAGCCCATGACCGACAGACAACGACTCAAAGCAATCATTCTGGCAAAATCCTTCCGCAAGGGCAAATTCACCCTCACCTCGGGCCGGGAATCCGACTTTTATTTTGACGGCAAGCAGACCACCCTGTCGGCGGAAGGGGCCTATCTGTGCGGCAAGCTCATTTTCGAGCTGATCCGCAGGCATCCGCAAAAAATCGGGGCGGTGGGCGGCATGACGCTCGGCGCCGATCCGCTGGTGACCGCCACCTCGGTCGTCAGCTTCCTGGAAAACGAGCCGATTCCCGCCTTCATCGTCCGCAAGGAGCCGAAGGGCCACGGCACCAATCAGTACATCGAGGGAATCAGCAACATGCCGGCCGGCTGCCCGGTCACCCTGCTGGAAGACGTGGTGACCACCGGCGGCACCCTGCTCAAGGTCATCGACCGGGTCGAGGCCCAGGGCTTTACGGTGGCGCAGATCGTCACCGTGGTCGATCGTCAGGAAGGGGGGGCCCAGATGCTGGCGGAAAAGGGATTCCGGCTGGAAGCGCTTTTTTCCCGCGATGAACTGATGGCCGGGTAAACAGCCATGCAATGCCGCAAATGCAAGGGAGAACTGGTGGTCAAGCGCTCCTGCCGCCGGGTGCGACTGCAGTGCGAGAAATGCCGGCAGGAGTACCAGATCCACGAGGTGGCCTCGGAACTCGACGACAAGACATCGGCCATCCTCGAACAGTACACCGCCATTATTTACGATTGAGGATTTGGGATTGGGGAATGCGGATTGAAAAAAACTTCGATCCCCAATCCGCAATCCGAAATCCCCAATCCGCAATTGCTTTCACCAGTCGAGCCGGAAGGTGTTGTCCAGGGCGCTGACCTTGCCGAGGGTGACGCTGATGTGGTCGCCGGGGCTGACCCGCTGGCCCTGACTGATGGGGAGATCCCCTTCGAGGAGGATGTCGGTGAGCAGCACCTGGACCCGACGGGGCTGGATCTCGAGAACCAGCGCGTCAAGGCGGTTGCCCACCCCGACCTCGGTGGCGAGATACTTGAGCAGCCAATAGCGATGGCGCAGTTGCCGCACCTGGTTGACCTTGGCCTGGGCGGCCATGATCGCCGCCGCCAGATCCCGGCAGTCGGCCAGGGAAAAGAGCGGTCCCTTGCCGGCGAGGACGTGGGTCAGCTGCTGCTGCACGGCAAGATCGAGCATGCGGCGGATCGGCGAGGTGACGGTGGTGTACTGGGTGGCGCCCACCCCGCTGTGCGGCTTGGGGTCGGTGGAGAGCAGACCGCGGGCCAGGTGGCGGCGCTGGCGAAAATTGACAAAGAGATCCTTCTGCACGCCGGCGCCGAGGCGCTGACGGGGCGGGTCCTGGCTGCGGTAGAGGGCCGGGATCTGCCGGTCGGCAAGATAGGCGGCGGCCAGCATGTTGGCCAGCACCATGAATTCCGCCACCAGATTGCGAGCCGGGGAATCGACCTCCTCCAGCCGCACCCGCACCCGGCCGTCCGCCGCCAGGTGGACCACCACATCGGGGATGGGGATGATCAACGCGCCGTTCTCCAGCCGCTGGCGCTGCAACCGCTCCGCCAGCAGGTTAAGGATGCGCAGATCCTCGTCACCCCCGGCCACCAGCAGCTCCTCGGCCTGGCGGTAAGTGATGCGCCGTTGCACCCGCACCACGCTGCGATGCAGTTTATAATCGCGCACCTCACCCGTCTCGCTCAGCCGGACAAGAAAACTGACCGCCGGCCGCACCCGGCCCTCGATCAGGCTGCACGCCTCCTCGGAGAGGGACTTGGGCAGCATGGGGATCTGCTCGTCGGCAAAGTAGATCGACGTGCCCCGCTGCCGGGCGGTGGCAAAGAGGACATCGTTGGGCCGGATAAAGGCGCTGACATCGGCGATGTGGATGCCGACGAGATAGCCGTCATCTTCTTTTTCCAAATGGAGGGCGTCGTCAAAGTCGCGGGTGAACTCGCCGTCAATGGTCAGCAGGGGCAGATGGCGGAAATCGCGACGGTTGTCGGCGAGCAGCATGTCCGCCTCCGGCTCACCGATCCGGCCAGCCAGAGTCAGGGCCTCGCCGGAAAACTCCACCGGCACCTCCTGGCGCAGCAGATGGATGTTTTCATCCGGCCGCCAGACCCCGGCCCGCACCAGCAGGAAATAGGGGTCATGGGGACGGCCGAGCCCGGCCTGCTTCAACAGTTCGCGGGCCAATTCCGCCTCAGGCGCCTCGCCGCCGAACAGATAAAAATCACGGATCAGGTCGAGACAGTGCTGCCGTTCGTTCCATGGCGGCGGCGACTCGCCGGCCATGAGCATCCGCAGCATCCGCCCGCCATTCTCCAGCATCTCCTGCCGCTGCCGCTCCTTTTCCGCCTTTTCCCGCAACTGCTCCACCGCCTCCGGAGCATGGGCGCAAATCATGCCGTCGCGAAACTTGAAGAAAAAACGGTCGGCGAACACGGCGCGCAGCAGGGCCGCGCCCTCGTCGTCACCGGCTGCGCCGAAACAGAGTTCGGCAAGAAAGAGCGGGGAAAAGGTCGTCTCCTTGCCCTCCACCGCCAGTTGCCAGACCTCTTCGAGATCGATCTCCTCGGCCAGCCCGGCCCGACGCTGGCCCATCTCCTGAAGCAGCCGCATCGCCTCCTCCCTGGACAGGGTAAGGGGATAACGGCGCTCCGACTGATGGAGAATACGGGCCTGGGGCAGATTCATTTCCCGACCGTTCTGGTTGATAACCCGCAGCCGTCTGTCCTGCTCCTGGAGAACGAGGGCGCAGAAAAACCGGCCCTGCTCAACATATTCTATGATTTTTCCCTGCAATGTGCTATCACTCGGAGGATTTTGGGTTGTCGTTGATGAGTTACCGGGGGGGATTCGGGAAATTGGTTGATCAGGGTCGTGACGCGAAACAAAAGACCACGGATCGCCGCAACCAATCCCCGGTCAACCGATCACCAGTTCTCAACTTTACATCAAAACAGGAGACCTTAATGGATTTCCCGCAGGAAAAGCAAGTGAAATCGGGGATCGTTGCCCTGGTCGGCCCGCCCAATGTCGGCAAATCCACCCTGCTCAACGCCCTGCTCGGCCAGAAAATTTCCATCGTCTCGCCCAAACCGCAGACCACCCGCAATCGCATCCTCGGCATTGTCAACGGCGCGGATCACCAGATCGTCCTGCTCGACACCCCCGGCATTCACGAGGCGCGCAGCCCGCTCAACCAGGAGATGGTGAGGATTGCCGTGGAGAGTCTGATTGAGGTCGATGTCATCGTTTTCATGATCGACACCACCTTTCCCGTCCCGGCCAGGGTCGGCAATGCCGCCGCCCATCTCGCCGCCGCCGGCAGGCCGGCGATCCTGCTCATCAACAAGACGGACCTGGTGGCCCCCGAGACGCTTTTGCCGATCCTCGACGCCTACAAAAATCTCTACCCCTTTGCCGCCATGATCCCGATCTCGGCCCAACGGGGCGACGGCACCGACATCCTGCTCGGCGAGCTGCTGCGGCTGTTACCGGAAGGGCCGCGCCTTTATCCCGAGGACATTCCAACCGATGCCACTGAACGTTTCATTGCCGCGGAACTGATCCGGGAGAAGATTTTTCTCCACACCACCAAGGAGGTGCCTTACTCCTGCGCGGTCACGGTGGACAGTTTCCGGGAGGAGACCAGAAAAATAGTCATCGATGCAACGATATACGTGGAAAAGAACTCGCAGAAAGGGATCATCATCGGCAAGGGCGGGGCAATGCTGAAAAAGATCGGCCGCAGCGCCCGCCTCGACCTGCAGGAGCTGCTCGGCGTGCCCGTCACCCTGCAACTCTGGGTGAAGGTGCAGAAGGACTGGACCAGGGATGCCCGCTTTCTGCGGCAGCTCGGCCTCGGCGAGTGACGGCCGGTCAGATCTCTCCTCACGTCCGGAAGCGGCCGTTTTCCACCACCACCTCGTAGATCGGACGAATCACGTCGCCGGAACGGTCAAACTCCTGTTTTCCCATCACCGTCTGGTAGGGCCGGGCCGGCAGCTGTTTTTTTCAACTCCGCCGCCGAGATGGTCTCACAACGCCGCAGGGCATCGACCAGCACCTCGACCAGCTCATAGCCGCGGGCCGAACGGGCGGAGGCCGGTCGGCCGAACTCTTGCTGCAACCGCGCCGCAAAGGCGTGATAGCGAGGAATTGTAACTCGTCGTTCCCGCTTCCCCGCCCGCCATGGTTTGCGGTTTCTTGCGAGGCCATGATGGTTTGTTCGGCTTTCATTGCATCTCCAGCACTGCGTTACGACGGACCCGAGAAACATCTCCCCGCGCTGCCGCATTTTTTCTCAATGCTATCACAGCCCTTCTCACCGGCACAAACATTTTTTGACAGTGTGCCATGATGCCGTTATAGTGCGAATTTTGACTGCGTCCCCGCATCCGCTCGTTCAGCCGTCCGGTCACCCGTCTTCAGGATGCCCGGCTTACCGGCCCCTGTGGACAAGAGCAACAATCGTCTCGCTATCCATCCTGCCCTGGGCAACAGGCCAGCAGAAAAAAGGAAACACATTATGAGCGAAGTCCGCGTCCGTTTTCCCCCCAGCCCCACCGGTTATCTCCATATCGGCGGCGCCCGCACCGCCATCCTCAACTGGCTCTTTGCCAAAAAACATGGCGGCAAACTGATCCTCCGCATCGAGGATACCGATGCCGAACGATCCACCAAGGAGTCCATCGAGGGCATCCTCGACGGGCTGACCTGGCTCGGCATCGACTGGGACGAGGGACCCTATTTCCAGACCGACTATACCGCCGACCACATCGCCGCGGCGGACAAAATGCTCGCCTCCGGCCACGCCTACAAATGCTTCTGCGCCAAGGAAGAGCTTGACGCCAAGCGCGAGGCGGCCATGACCGCCAAACAGGAGGTGGGCTACGACGGCACCTGCCGCAATCTCCCCTCGGACGAGGTGGCGGCTAAAGAGGCGGCGGGCCTTCCCTTTACCATTCGCTTCCGGGTGCCGGAGCGGGACGGGGTGGTGGGCTACGACGACAAGGTGCTGGGCCGCATCGAGAAGCGCTACGCCGACATCGAGGATTTCGTCGTGGTCCGCTCCAACGGCAAGCCGCTTTATCTGCTGTGCAACGTGGTGGACGATATCCGCGACCGCATCACCCATGTTATCCGCGGCCAGGACCACCTCACCAACACCATTCGCCAGATACTCCTCTACGAGGCCCTTGGCGCGCCGCTGCCGGTCTTCGCCCATATGCCGCTCACCCTGGATCTCAACAAGGCGAAGATCTCGAAAAGAAGCCACGGCGAGATCGTCGCGGTTCAATATTACCGGGAAAAGGGCTTCATCCCCTGGGCGCTCGTCAATTTTCTCGTCCTGCTCGGCTGGTCGCCCGGCGATGACCGGGAGATCTTCTCCCGAGAGGAGCTGATCGAGGCCTTTACCCTGGAGCGGATCAACAAGTCGCATTCGATCTTTAACTACCGCAAGGATGATCCGAAATTCTTCACCGACCCCAAGGCAATCAATATCAACACCCACTACCTGCGCACCATGCCGCTGGCCGAGATCGCGCCGCTGGTGAAAAAAGAATTGCAGGCCGCCGCTATCTGGGACAACTCCTTTGACAATGAGCGGAAGGAGTGGTTTCTGCAAACGGTGGACATGATCCGTGACCGTTTCCATACCCTGAAGGATTTTCCCACCCTGGGCCGCGCCTATTTCGCCGACGACTACGACATCGAACCCCAGGCCCTGGAAAAGAACCTGCGCAAGACGCCGCAACTCAAAGAGTGGCTGCCGAGGCTGGCCGATCGCTTCGCCGCCTTGCCCGTCTTCGATCACGACAGCGTCGAGGCTGCGGCCCGGGAATTTGCCGAGGAGATCGGCGTCAAGCCGGGCATCCCGATCAACGGCGCCCGCGCCGCCATCACCGGCCTGGTCAAGGGCCCCAGCATGTTCGAGCTTTTTGTCCACCTGGGCCGGGAGACGGTGGTGAAGCGCTTACGGGATGTGGAGAAATATTTCTGATTGGGGATTTCGGATTTCTGATTGCGGAATGCGGATTGCCGGCAGGGGGAATTTGCGGGCAGCAATCAATAAGGTTGGTTTCGCAATAACTGAAAATCAACCACAGAGTCCACAGAGAACACGGAGATACCTGTTGTCTTCAAGATGTTTTCCCTGTGATTCTCTGTGACCTCCGTGGTAAAGAGAGACTTTTACGGATTCACCTATCCAATCCTATACCACCGGCAACTTGAGAGTACATTATGCAGACAGACACTACCAATCCGCCATCCGCAATCCCCAATCCGAAATCGAGAGATTTCATCCGCGCCATCATTGCCGAGGATATCGCCGCCAATAAGAACAATGGCCGGGTGGTGACTCGTTTTCCGCCGGAGCCGAACGGCTTTCTCCACATCGGCCACGCCAAATCGATCTGCCTCAACTTCGGGGTGGCCCTCGAGAACAACGGGGTCTGCCACATGCGCTTCGACGACACCAACCCCTCGAAAGAGGAGGCGGCCTATGTCGAGGCGATCATGCGGGACGTCCGCTGGCTCGGCTTTGACTGGGGCGACAAGCTCTTTTTCGCCTCCGACTACTTTGACAAACTCTACGACTACGCGGTGGCGCTGATCACAATGGGCAAGGCCTATGTCTGCAGCCTGTCGGCCGACGAGATCCGGCAGTACCGGGGGACGCTCACCGAGCCTGGCATCGACAGCCCTTACCGTGGGCGCAGCGTCGAGGAGAACCTCGATCTCTTCGCCCGGATGCGGGCCGGCGAATTCCCGGACGGCACCCATGTGTTGCGGGCGAAAATCGACATGACCTCCGGCAATATCAACATGCGCGACCCGGTCATCTACCGCATCCTCCATGCCCATCATCACCGTACCGGTGACAGATGGTGCATCTATCCGATGTACGACTATACCCATTGCCTGTCCGACGCCATCGAGGGCATCACCCACTCCCTCTGCACCCTGGAGTTTGAGGATCATCGTCCCCTGTACGACTGGGTGCTCGACACCCTGAATACCCCCTGCCATCCCCAGCAGATCGAGTTCGCCCGCCTCAACCTCACCTACACGGTGATGAGCAAACGCAAGCTCCTGCAGTTGGTCACCGAGAAATACGTCAGCGGCTGGGACGATCCGCGCATGCTGACCATCTCCGGCCTCCGCCGCCGGGGCTACACCCCGGCCGCAATCCGCAATTTCTGCGACACCATCGGCCTTGCCAAGCGGGAGAGTCGGGTGGAAATGGGAGTGCTGGAAAACGCCATCCGCGACGATCTCAACGACAACGCCCCCCGGGCCATGGCGGTGCTGCGCCCCCTCAAAGTCGTTATCACCAATTATCCGGAAGACCGGGAAGAGGAGCTGGAGATCGCCAACCACCCACAGCGGGCGGAAATGGGGAGCCGCTCGATTCCCTTTTCCCGCGAAATTTTCATCGAACAGGATGATTTTCTCGAAGACCCGCCGAAAAAGTTCTTCCGTCTCGCCCCGGGCCGCGAGGTGCGGCTGCGCGCCGCCTACCTCATCACCTGCACCGGAGTGAAAAAGGATGAAAACGGCACCGTCATCGAGCTCTCCTGCACCTATGATCCGGCCAGCCGCGGCGGCTCGGCCCCGGACGGCCGCAAGGTCAAGGGCACCCTGCACTGGGTTTCGGCCCGTCATGCCCTGCGCGCCGAGGTGCGCATCTACGATCGCCTCTTCAGGGTGGAAAACCCGGAGGCGGACAAGGACAGAAATTTCAAAGAATTTCTCAACCCCGACTCCCTCGTCACCCTGCCCGACGCAAGGATCGAACCGGCCCTGGCCACGGCCGGCATCGAGGATCGCTACCAGTTCGAGCGCCTGGGCTATTTCTGCCTTGATGCCGTCGATGCGACGCCGGGGCAGCCGGTTTTCAACCGCATCGTCACCCTGCGCGACAGCTGGGAGAAAATCGCCGGCAAAGGTGAATGACTCCTTGACGCCGACTATCCGGTAATTATAGAATTTTTTCCATGATTATCCGTCTCATTCCTCCAAAGGAGAGGCGGCCGCCTCTCCTTTTCGACCCTGCGAGAACAGACATGACATGGAAAAACCTGACCATCGGCACAAAAATCATTATCGGCTACGCCGTTCTGCTGCTGCTCCTGCTTCTCTTCGCCGCCCTCAACTATTTCAGCATCGGCCGGCTGGTGCGGGACGCGGACAACGTCATTCAGGGCAACTCCCTGACCGGCACAATTAGCCAGAAAGAGGTGGACCATCTCAACTGGGTGGCCAAGATCAGTGATCTGCTCAACAACACGGAAACCACCAGCCTGGAGGTGGAGACCGATGACCACAAATGCGGTCTCGGCCAATGGCTGTACGGCCCCGAACGGAAAGAGGCGGAACGGCTGATCCCCTCGCTGGCCCCGCTGCTGAAGGAGATGGGAAAGCCCCATTACCTGCTGCACGAGTCGGCCATTCAGATCAAAAAAGTCTTCCGCCGCGCCGATGTCACCCTGCCGGTGCGGATCATCGACGTCGAATCATCCCATCATGCCTGGGCGAACCGTATCAGCGCCGGCATCATCACCGGCGCCGCCACCCTGGAAGACGTGCAGACCGACCCCACTATCTGCAAACTGGGCAAGTTTTTTGCTTCCGAGCAGGGGAAAAACGCCTACGCCAACGGCAGCGAGGCCTTCAAAAAGGCATGGGACGCCATAGCCGTCTCCCATACCGCCATGCATGAATCCGCGGTCCGCATCAAGGAGGCCCTGGCCGCCGGAGACACCGACGCCGCGGCTCTGATCTTCCAACAGGAGACCCTGCCCAATCTCAACACCACCATCGCCCGCCTCAACGAACTGCGCAGCGAGGCCGAACACGCCCTGCACGGCATGGAGGAAGCAAGCGACGTCTTTGCCTTTCAGACCGTTCCCGCCCTGCAGAAGGTGCAGGATCTCATCCACAAGGTGCACGCGGAAACCAGGAAGAACATCATGACCGACAAGGCCCTGCTGGCCGCCGCCGAAAAAATGCAGGTTCAGGGCATCATCCTCGGGGCGATCATCCTGTTGACCGGCGCCATCATTGCCTTTTTTACCTCCCGCGGCCTGATCGGTCTGCTGTCCGGGGTGGTACGGCAGCTCACTGCCAGCGCCGGCGAGGTGGACGCGGCGGCCGAACAGATCGCCGCCGCCAGCCATGGCCTTGCCGAAGGAACGGCGGAACAGGCGGCCACCCTGGAGGAGACATCGTCATCGCTTGAGGAAATGGCCTCGCTGACCCGACAGAATGCCGACAACACCCGGCAGGCGGACGCCCTCATGCAGGAAACCAGGGCCGCCATCGCAACCGCCGACAACTCCATGCACAGGCTGACCGATTCCATGGCCGCAATCTCTGCGGCCAGCGCCGAAACCCAGAAAATCGTCAAGACCATTGACGAGATCGCCTTTCAAACCAATCTCCTTGCCTTAAACGCCGCAGTGGAGGCGGCCCGGGCCGGAGAGGCGGGCGCCGGTTTTGCCGTGGTGGCGGGCGAGGTGCGCAACCTGGCCATGCGCGCAGCCCAGTCCGCCAAGGACACCTCCCGTCTGATCGAGACCACCGTAAGCAAGGTGAGCAGCGGTGAAATCCTGCTGCACGAAACGAGCGTCGCCTTTGCCAGCGCCGCCAGATCAACGGAGAAGGTCAGCAATCTGATCAGTGAGATCGCCACCGCCTCAAACGAACAGGCCCAAGGCATCGAGCAGGTCAACAGAGCGGTCAACGAAATCGACAAGGTCACCCAGACCAATGCCGGGGTGGCGGAAGAGGCGGCCTCGGCCGCCACCGAACTTTCTTCCCAGGCATCGAACCTGAACGATGTGGTGGGTGATCTGGAACGGATGGTGAGCGGCGGCCAAAAAGGTGAGGTTACCGGCCCGGAAATGGACAGCCCAGCGGCCGGAACCCACCCATCAGGCCAGGTGGCTTCCAAACAGATCAAGCAACTGCCTGCCGCCTCGGCGGCGACACAATCCGCGCCGCCACCGGCAACCGCGTCCACCAAAAAAATCGGCAAGGGGAAATCGCCGGCAGAGGTTATTCCCTTTGACGATGAGGATTTCCAGGACTTCTAACCGGACAGGCAAGAACGGCCTCCCGGTTACTTTGCAGTTTTGTCGGAATCGTAAAAGCCACGATTCCGACGGCCCGTGTATTGCAACTCGTTGTTTTCTCGTTCTCTTTTGCCACGGTTCGCCGCGGGCAGTTAAGTGGCCGCCAGTTTCCGAGAGCACCCGAAAAAAACTCTGCTGAACCGCCATGAACAGAAGTGTTACCGATGACACCTGAGCGCACCTTTCCCACGTCGAATACGCTGCACATTTTGTTCGTCGATGACGATGAAGATATGCGTGTCATGGCGCACAACATGTTCAGCCATCTCGGCTACCGGATCACCCTGGCGGCAAACGGAGCTGAAGCCCTCACATTAATGGCCGCCGAAAGTCCAGACATCGCCTTTATCGACATCAATCTGCCCGACACTTGGGGGACTGAACTGATCCGGGATTTAAAGAAAATCCAGCCGGAGCTGCTCTGCATCGTCATCACCGGCGATCCGACCCTGGACATTGCCTTGGACGCCCTTCACCAGGGAGCCGAGGCCTTTTTTCAGAAGCCTTTCAACATGACGGAGGTCATTGCTAAGCTGGACAGCATCGTTGAGAAAAAAATTTTCCGCGATGAAATCAAACGGCTCAACGAACTGCCCCGCATCATCCTCGACGGCATCAATGAGGCCATCGCCATCATTGACGCCAGAGACTATACCATCGTCAGCGCCAACAAGGTCTTCCTGCAGGAAACCGGCCTCCCTGAAGATCGGGTCATCGGCAAAACCTGTTTTGCCGTGACCCATCATCGGGCCACGCCCTGTGACGGAGCGCGTCACATCTGTCCCCTGCTGGAACTCCTGCAGACCGGCAATCATGCAAGCGCCGAACATATCCATATTGACAGGAACGGCAGACAATCTTTTGTCGAGATCTCCGTCTCGCCGATCAGAGATGCGGCAGGTGAGGTGATCCAGGTCATCCATACCACCCGTGACATCACGGCCAGGAAAAAACTCGAAATCTCCCTGCAGCATGAGAGAAAGCTGCTGCGGGATGCCAATACCCAGCTCGAAAAGGCGCTCAGCGAACTCAAGCAGAAACAGTCGCAGATCGTCCAGCAGGAGAAAATGGCATCCATCGGCCAGCTTGCCGCCGGAGTCGCCCATGAAATCAACAATCCCATGGGGTTTATTGCCAGCAATCTCTCGTCACTGGCCAAATACGCAGGGAAAATGACCCGATTTCTCGCCCTCCAGGATAAATTCCTTGCCGGCCTGGCCGGCACAGAGGAACTCAGCATACTGTGTCAGGAACGGGAAAAATTAAAAATCGATTTTCTTGTCGAGGATATCCCGGCCCTCATCGACGAGTCGCTGGACGGGGCAAACAGGGTCAAAAACATTGTCCAGAACCTGAAAAACTTTTCCCGGGTGGACAACAACGATGTTGCGCCGGTCAACATCAACGAGTGTCTCGATACCACCCTGAATATCATCTGGAACGAGCTGAAATACAAGGCCACCGTCAACAAGGATTACGGCGAGCTGCCCCTGGTCCGCGGCTCGGCCCTGCAACTCAACCAGGTCTTCGTCAATATCCTGGTCAACGCGGCGCAATCCATCGAAAAAAAAGGAGAGATACGGATCAGAACCTGGCACAAAGAAAATGCGGTTCTCATCTCGATCAGTGACGACGGCTGCGGGATTGCCCGGGAAAATATCTCCCGCATCTTCGAGCCCTTTTTCACCACCAAAGCAGTGGGAAAAGGAACCGGTCTGGGCATGAGCATCGTCTACGATATCATCAAAAAACACAATGGAGACATCAGCGTGCAAAGCGAAGTCGGCCAGGGCACCACCTTTACCATCACCCTCCCTGCCCTTGAAGTTCCACAGGAAACCGCGCCATGCACATCAAGAAACTGATCAGCCAGACAAGCGAGCTGCCGACCCTCCCCATGGTTGCCGCCCGGATCAACCAGGAAATGCAGAGCGAGGTATTGACCGCAAAACTGCTCGGCGAAATCATTGCCGAGGACACGGCCCTGGCATCCAAGGTGCTGCGCCTTGCCAACTCCGCTTACTACGGCTTGCCGAAACAGGTGACCACCCTCAACAAGGCGGTAATGATCCTCGGCTTCAACACGGTCAAAAATCTTGCCTTGAGCGTGTCGATCCATACGCTTTTCCAAAAAAAACCCGACTCCCCCATTGATTTGCAAGGACTCTGGCTGCACAGTCTCGGTTGCGCAGCGGCAGCAAAAATCCTCATCGAACAGGTCAAGCCGAAACTGGGCGATGATGCCTTTCTCTTCGGCATCCTCCACGACATCGGCAAGATCGTCATCATCAATGAGGCACCGCAGGATTATGAAAAAATCCTCCACCTGATGCACGAGGAGAATGTTCCGCAAAACGATGCGGAAATGCAGGTAATCGACACCACCCACCAAAAACTCGGCGCCCTGCTTCTCGATCACTGGAAATTTCCTGATTCCATCGTTGCCGCGGTCAAATACCATCACGACGCGGACCTGTCCGGCAAAAAACTCGAACCGGACCTGAAGGATCTCGTTTACGCCCTTTTTCTCGGCAATCAGATAGTCCGTGTCCTGTCACTGGGCAAAAGCAGCAGCCCGAAACGAACGGAAATCCCCATGATCATCTGGGAATCACTCAATATCAAACGGGAACAGTTGAAACCAATTGCCGCCACCATCGCGGCACAGTATGCCTTGCTGCTGAAGGCCTGGGATATGGAGCCCGCCAGTCATGAGTGAGACAATCAAAATTCTCTGCGTTGATGACGAAATCAACGTCCTTCGGGCTTTGAAACGCCTGTTCATGGACACCGATTACGAACTCATCACCGCCTCGTCCGGCGAAGAAGGCCTCCGCCTGCTCAAGGAGCATGATCCGGTCCAGCTCATTATCTCCGACTACCGCATGCCGGGGATGAATGGCGTCGATTTTCTGCAGCAGGTCTGCGAAAACTGGCCGAAAGTCATTCGCATCATCCTGTCGGGCTATGCGGACACCGCCTCCATCGTCTCCGCCATCAACGAAGGTCAGATTTACAAATTTATTCCGAAACCATGGAATGACAATGAACTGAAAATCACCATCGACAAGGCCCTGGAGGTTTATTTCCTCAACCAGCAAAACGAGATGCTGACCCGGGAACTGCAGGACAAAAACGAGGAACTCTCCCATATCAACCAAAACCTTGAACAGATCGTTCAGGACAGGACCAATGACATCCTCTTTCAGAACAAGGTGCTGGAGCTTGCCCAGAATGTCCTCCATTCCCTGCCCGCCGCCGTGCTCGGCATCGACCCGGACGGACTGATTGTCCAGAGCAATCGATTTTCCGACCGGATTTTCGTTGCCGCGGGAGAATCGCTGATCGGCAAAAACATGACAGCTTCTCTGCCGGAAAATCTGTGCGGATTCATTCATTCCGTTTCGCCGGAAAAAATCCTGGTCGGCCACATGGCCGTCTCAGGAAGCAGCTATCTCATCAGGGGAGTTGAGATGAACAGTGCACAGCAGCAGAAAGGGAAAATCATTCTGCTTGTCCCCGCCGACAACGAACAGGACATGGAATGAGCCGTTACGCAAAAATATCGCGAACTTCTCGTTCTGTCATGCGGAGCCGTTCACTTACCAGTGCATCCATCCTGGCGGTCCTGCACGTTTGCGCAAATCCTTGTTGGAGCGACACATGACACCCCACACCATTCTCTTTGTCGACGACGAAAAAAGCATCCTCAAGGCCCTGACCCGCCTTTTTCTTGACGAGAACTACCGTATTCTCACAGCCCAAAGCGGCAGAGAGGCTCTGACCCTGCTGGCATCTGGAGAAAAACCGACGGTGATCGTCTCCGACCAGCGTATGCCGGAAATGGGGGGCGCCGAATTCCTGGCCGAAGCAAAAAAAATACTGCCTGACTCCATCCGCATGGTTCTGACCGGTTACGCAGACATCACTGCGGCAGTGGATGCCATCAACATCGGCGGAGTATACCGTTACATTCTCAAGCCGTGGAACGACGAAGACCTCAAACTGACCATCAGAGAAGCAATCTCCCGGTTCGAGCTTGTCGAGGAAAACCGCACACTCACCCGGGAAATCGAGCAAAGGAATCGTGAACTGGCGGAGCTTAATGCCGCCCTGGAGCAACGGGTCGAAGAGCGGACTAGGGAATTACGGAAACTGGTCAAGGAACTCGAAGGACGCAACCGTATCCAGCAGTATCTCATGCAGATCCATCCCCTTGACGATCTGCTCCAGGCCATCCTCGCCATCCTCGCCGAGGCGACGGAAATCGACGGCGCCGCCATTGTGCTGACCACGGCCAGCAACGCCGTTTTACCTGCTCCCGCTGCTGTCCATGGCTTCCCACAAACGGCTGCCGTGGAAATATGCCAACGCCTGGAAAAAGAAATACGGAAGAGTGCCGCAAATGGCGAGGCGCTGCGGTTACCGCTGACCGAAGACGCAGAGTGCGCCATTGTTCCTCTCTCCAGACGCGATCAGCGCTTCGGCGTACTCGTCATCCGGAAAAAGGGCGCCCCCATCGATGCGGCAGAGATGCACACCTATGCCGGATTTGCCGGACAGACCGCCATTGGCATCCATGATTGCCGTTTCCAGGCAAATTTCACGGCGGTCGAATCTTCCCTTGATGAAGTATTATCAGCACTGTGAAGCCATGACAAACCCGTAAAAAGTCTTTTTTCACCACAGAGCGCACAGAGGATGCAGAGAAAACATCTTTTATTACAGTTGATTACCTCTGTATGCTCTGCGGTCTCTGTGGTTAATGTTCACTTTTCACAAGACCATCAAGTCATGATGGTCTCGTAAGTACCCGCAAACCATGGCGGGCGGAAAAAGGAAACAACGAGTTACAATGCACCGCCCGTCGGAGTCGTCGCTTTTTACGATCCCGACAATCCATGACAACAGGATATCATTATGGCGGCTGACGGAAAACACTCCAAGAAAAAATCCTTCGACTCGCTGGAAGACACCTATCTGGACGCCATTGCCGGGGAGAATCGTGAGCAGAAGAAAAGCGGTCGCTTGTCCGATCACCATGCCGGAGTCGCCGGCAGCGACGAAACAGCGACGGATCTGCTCGCAGCCCCGGACAACCCGATCCGAGACATCAAAGGCTGGCAGGGCAAATCACTGCTGCTTGCCGCTGATCGTATGACCCTTTCCCTGGCCATTGCCGCCGAAGGTGAGCCACTCTCGGTGGAGCGTCTCACCCTTGCCCTGCAGAAATTCGGCATCACCCACGGCATCGACCAGCACGCCCTCCGGGAAGCGGAACGCGCATCCCGCCTGCCGGCAGCCCAAATGATCGCCATTGCCCACGGCACGCCGCCTCAGTACAAAAGCACCTTCTCTTTCTCGTTTCTGCCCCAGCCCGATGGCCCGCCGGTCTCCCCACCGTCCCTGACCGCAGGCCACTCCCTTGACTTTCTCCAGCTCCACGCCGTTCTCCATGCCCCAGACCTGGCGAGCATCCAAATCGCATCCCTGCACGTCAAGGCCCTCTCTTCAGGGGAATGTTTTCTGAAGATTGTCGATTTTCCCTCAGCACGACCGGGGAGGAATGTTTTCGGCCAGGAGGTGGAATGCCCGGATGTCTCCCTGCCCCAGGCCGGAGAAAACGTCCTGTTCAACGAAAAGCATCAGGGCTATGAGGCCACTCTTTACGGATATCTGTTTGTCGATCGCGATCGCGTCTCCATTGCCCCGCCCATCTGGATCCGGCCGGACAAAACGGCGGCCTGTTACATTTTTCTGCCCCAGATCACCCCCTGTCGATACCCCACCGCCACCGAAATCCGTCATATTCTGCAACAGATGGGGATCGACGAACGCTGCATCAATACCTTGGTGCTTGACAAAATGGTGAGCCAGATGGCGACAGGGTCTTCTCTTCCCCGGGTAATCAGAGTTGCAGAAACCCTGGCGCCGCAACATGGCCGCAATGCTGTTTTCACCCTTTTTGTCGACGCGGAAAAAAAGGCGGGGAAAATCCTCCACAACGATTCCATTGATCTGCGGGAGCGCAATGCCGTTGTCAGCATCCCGGCAGGAACGGTGGTCGCCGAAAAACAGCTTGCCACCAATGGAAAAGACGGCTGCACCCTGTTCGGAAAAACGATCAAGGCAACCAACGGTGCCGACAAAGTGATCACCGTCGGCCAAGGGGTGCGTTTCCTGAGAAAAGAAGACCGAATCCAATATATTGCTGAACGTAACGGCAATGTAAAATTTTCGGCAAACACCCTTGCCGTCTCTGATATATATGAAATCAACGGCGACATCGATTACCACAGCGGCAACATCGACATCAAGACTGATCTCCTGATCTCAGGGTCGGTACTTTCCGGATTTTCGGTGAAATCAGAGGGTGATATCACCATTCAGGGTTTTATTGAGACCGGCGCCACGGTCATTGCCCAGGGAAACCTGACCGTGGAAAAGGGAATCATGGGGGAAAACACAACGGTCATTGCCAGGGGCAACCTTTCCGCCGGTTTCATTCAGGATGCGGAGGTCATCGCCAAAGGCGACATCCTCGTCAAAAGCTATCTCTTCAACGCCATGGTCATGGCCAACGGCGCTCTCACGGTTCTCAAAGATCGGAGTCGCAGAAGCGGCAGCGCGGCGGGCGGCGTTCTCTGCTCCGCCAGGGCCGTCAAACTGAGTGTGATCGGCAGCCCAGGTAATCCGGCCACCATCGTCGCCATCCGTCCCGACCCGACAGTGAACACCCAGCTCCGCAAACTCGAGGAAGAAAAGCTCTCATGCGCCGAAAACATAGCAAAAATCTCGCGATCACTTCCCTTTGACGCCACCTCGCCGGACCAGATCAAGGCAACGCTGACCGCCGCATCCGTCGACAAAAGAGGAAAAATCATCACGCTGCTCACCGGTCTCAGCAAAATGATCAAGCACCACAAGGCGGTGCTCGACGACATTGCCTCCTTACGTACCGCGATAGAAACCGCCATGAATCATGCCTGCATTCATGTGGGGGAAAGAGTATATCCGGGCAGTGAAATCCATATCGGCGACAAAAAACTCATCGTTACCACTGAAATCGGTCCTTCCCTTTTTCGGCTGCGCGACGGGCAGATCGTGCGGAACTGACACGGGACATGCTGCATTGCAGGCTGTTTCACACCGCACACAGACTGCCGCTTGCAAACACTTTTTTTCCTCATCTGCCAAACTCTCCCGACAGACAGCAAAATCATTCTTGAAAAATTTGAGAACATGCGCGACCAGGTTTTTCTCAAGTGTGAAATTCTCTATTTGAATTGATATTGCCGGACATTTTCCACAAATGACAAAAAAACTCCCAAAAAGATGAAATAATGTGATAGTATTCGTTCATATAACAATCCGTCACCCTGATCAGATCTTTGCCGAATCCATCACACAACAAGGAAGCCCATGTTCACCAACGCCGCAATTCTCATTGTCGATGACGACCCGGCCTTGCAAAAAATCACCCACCGCTGGCTGCAGGAGGTCGGCTATCGCCCTTTACTGGCCAACGACGGTCGCGAGGCCTTTGCCCTTCTCAAAATACACCACCCGGCCCTCATCCTCCTCGACATCGCCATGCCGGAGATGTCGGGCCTGGAAGTTCTGCGCCGTCTGCGCGAAACGGATACAACGACCGCAGTCATCATGGTTACCGGCCTCGATGAGCCGGATATCGCCAAAAACGCCATCGCGCTCGGCATCCACGGTTATCTGATAAAACCCTTTGAAAAAAACGAACTCCTCATCTACATCGAACACACATTACAACGGCTGGAACTGGAAAGAAACAACAGGGAATACCGAGATTCTCTGGAAGCGCAGGTACGAGAACGAACCAGTGAGCTGGAAAGGGTGTGCCGGGATCTGAAAGCATCCCAGGAGCAACTGCTGCATCAGGAACGGCTTGCCACCATCGGCCACCTGGCAGCCGGGGTGGCCCACGAAATCAACAATCCCACCGGCTACATCGGCAGCAACCTCGGCGCCCTGGCACGATATCTGGTAAGGATTGACGAATACCTGCGACTGGTGGAAAACTGCCTGTCGTTGCTGCCGGAGGAGAAACACAAAGCGCTGCTTGAGGAGAAGAAAGAACGTAAAATTGATTTCCTGCTGAAAGACGGCCGGGAAATCATTGCCGACAGCCTGGAAGGTGTGGAAAAGATACGAAAAATCGTGGCCGGCCTGAAGTCGTTCACCCGCAAGGAGCAGGATGCCTGCAGTACCGTCAATATCAACGAATGCCTGGAAAATGCCCTCACGGTGGCCTGGAATGAGCTGAAGTACAAGGCGGAGATCAAAAAGGAGTATGGCGACCTCCCGCTCCTCACCTGTCACCCCAACCAATTGGGACAGGTCTTCGTCAATCTGCTTGTCAATGCGGCCCACGCCATCGAAGGCCGCGGCACAATCACCATCCGCACCTTTATGGGAAACGACCATCTGTGTGTTGCCATTACCGATACCGGCTGCGGCGTCAGTCGGGAAATGCAGGAAAAAATATTCGAACCATTTTTCACCACAAAAGGGGAAGGCGTGGGCACCGGCCTGGGACTCAGCATCGTCAGGGAAATCATCACCAGGCACGAAGGAGAAATCGCCCTGGAGAGCGAGGTAGGCCGCGGCACGACCTTTACGGTGCGGATTCCGCTGCGCCGGACAAGCTGACCGCCGGGAAGGACAACGCCCCCCTGCCTGCTCCGCCCCTTCGTCTGGCGCGCACCGTCCTTCTGTCCTTTGTCTTCCTCCCTACCCCTTCAAAAACGCCTCCGCCTCATCAACATCACCCCTGCTGCCGATAATCAACGGCACCCGCTGGTGCAGGTCAGTGGGCTCAATGTCGAGGATGTTGATGCCGTCATCGGTGATGGCCCGGCCGCCAGCCTGCTCGATCAGCATGGCGAGCGGCGCCGCCTCATAGAGCAGACGAAGCTTGCCGTAGGGTTTTTTCGGGTCCTTGCTGTCACGGGGATAGGCGAAGATGCCGCCGGAGATGAGGTTGCGGTGGAAGTCCGCCACCAGAGAACCGATATACCTGGAGCTGTAGGGGCGCTTCTTTTCCCGGTTCTCCTCTTTAAGGGTATCGATCCAGCGCCGGACATTGTCGGGCCAGTACTTGCTGTTGCTGTCGTTCACCGACAGGTACTTGCTCCGCTCCGGGGTACGGATGTCAGGGTGGGAGAGATAGAACTCACCGACGCTGGGATCAAGGGTGAAACCCTGAACCCCCTCGCCGGTGGTGAATACCATCATGGTGCTGGAGCCATAGAGGATGTAGCCCGCCGCCACCTGATCGCGGCCCTTCTGGAGCAGATCGCCCCGGTCACCCGGACCGCTGCCCGAACGCCGCCGATGCACGGAAAAGATGGTGCCGATATTGACGTTGACATCAATGTTGGTCGAACCGTCGAGCGGGTCAAAGGCCAGGGTATATTTACCCTCGTAACCCTCGACCACCGGAATGACATCATCCTCCTCCTCCGAGGTCATGACACAGAGATAACCGCAGCGCGCCATCCGTTTCTTGATGGTGTTGTTGGCGAACTCGTCAAGCTTCTGCACCTTTTCGCCCTGGATATTGGTCTTGCCCGACATGCCGAGGACATCGGCCAGGCCCGCCATGTTGACCTCGGCGGAAATGGTCTTGCCGGCGACGATCAGTTCATTCAAGAGACCGGACAGATCGCCGGTGGCCTCGGGGTGGAGGCGCTGACTGTCAACGATATGCCTGATAACGGTGATACCAAGCGGCTTATTCATTTTTCCCTGCTCTGATTAGTGTTTATGAGTTGACGTGAACATGTGTTCAATGGTTATACATCCGCTTCGGGAATGCGCGACAGAGCCGCGGATGTTCCGGCCCACCGCCACCTTTATTGTTACCATGGCCCACGCATCCATTCAACCATTTCCCCATTCAACGCCGCACCGTTTCGACTATTTCACTTATCATGAGCAGCAAACCATCACCACCGCAACATGAATTCCTGTCCGTCAGCAACTGGCGCAGCTACATCATCCTCTTTCAGAGCAACCGCCAATTCACCCGGCTGTGGCTGGCCGGGGTGATCAGTCAGTTCGGCAACTGGTTCAACTATATTGCCGTCTTTGTCCTGCTCCAACAGCTCACCGGATCCGGTACGGCGGTGAGCTGGTTTCTCATCGCCAAATTCCTGCCCACCACCATCCTCGGCCCGGCGGCCGGGGTGATCGCCGACCGCTTTTCTCGCAAGACGATTATGATAAGCTGCGACATCCTGCGGGTCGGGGTGGTGCTTTGTTTTCTGCTGATCCGGCGGCCAGAGCAGGTCTGGCTGGTCTACGCCCTGGCGCTCATCCAGGAATCCCTGTGGACCTTTGCCGATCCGGCTCGCCGCGCCGCCATCCCCAACCTCTGTCGCCGGGAGGAACTCAACCTGGCCAATGCTCTGGGCGGAGCGACCTGGTCGGTGATGCTGGCCTTCGGCGCGGCCCTGGGCGGGTTGGCCACCGCCCGCTTCGGCTGGCAGACAGCCATTGTCCTCGACGCCATCACCTTTCTCATCTCCGCCCTGATGATCCGCGGCCTGACGCTGCCAACCCTGGACGAAAGGCCGCGACGCACCTTTTCTCTGGAGGATTTTCTCGGAATCAACGACCTGAGGGAAGGGCTGCGCTATGTCGTCGGCCACCCCAAGGTGGCGGCCCTGCTGCTGGTGAAAAGCGGCTGGGCCATGTCCGGCGGCATCCTCGTCATGCTCACGGTCTTCGGCGAGCAGGTGTTCGCCAGCCCCGACGGCCAGGGCGGCAACAGCGGCATCCTCTACAGCGCGCGCGGCCTGGGCGCGGCCCTGGGACCACTGCTCGCCTGGCGACTTTTCGGCGAGGGCGGCCGGGCCATGTCGCGCTCCATCGGCGCCAGCTTCTTTGTCGCCTCAGCCTCCTATCTCCTTTTCAGCCAGGCGCCGACCCTGGCCTGGGCCGCCCTTTTTGTCTTCTGCGGCCACCTCGGCGGGGCCGTGCAATGGGTTTTTTCCACCACCATGCTCCAGAAGATGGTGGAAGACCGCTTCCGAGGTCGGGTCTTTGCCGCGGAAATGGCCCTCCTTACCCTGATCTTGAGCCTGTCCACCTATTTTACCGGCGCGGCGCTCGATCACGGCGTCGGCCCAAGGCTGGTGGCACTGCGACTGGCCCTGCTCTTTCTCATCCCCGGCCTGGCCTGGTCCCTCTATCACCGGTACGCTGCGGCCAGATCGAGATAATGACGGCCCTCTTCCGGTCGCCCGTGCTTGATACAGCCATTTCCGTAGATGCGGCATTTGCGGGCAAGCTCCCGGCCGGCTAAAGCGCGTTGCTCCCGGCTCAAAGGTGCGTTTGCAAGGAGTTTAACCAATGACCTGATCCGGAAACGGTCCATGCCCAGTCGGTAGTGTGCAGAAACCTGATCGGGCCGGCCGCCCTGCTTGATGGTGAGCGGCTCATCGATCTTGAGAAAAGGCAGCCGGATCGCGGCCCGCAACCACAGGTCGTAATCCTCGCAACAAGGCAACTCCTCGTCGAAGAGTCCGACCACCTCGAAAAATTCCCGTCGCACCATGACGGTGGACATACCGACCACGCAGAGGGCCAGGCATTGGGCAAAGATAAAACCGCCCGGCCGGTTATGTTTTTTCTTCTGATTGAGCAGCACGCCGCGCCGGTACCAGATCTCGTCGGTGTGGGAGATGAGCAGCTCTGGCCGGGCAAGCATGGCCGCATGCTGGATGGCGAGTTTGTCCGGTGCGAACCGGTCGTCCGAGTCGAGAAAGGCGAGAAAGGGAGCGGAGACTGCCCTGATGCCGCTGTTGCGCGCCGCGGCCGGTCCCCGATTTTCCTGGCGGATGACGCGCAACCGGTCGCCGTAGCCGGCCAGCAGGAAGGCGGTATCGTCGGAGGAGCCATCATCCACCACAATAAGCTCGGCAGCCGGCAATGATTGGCCAAGCACCGAATCAATGGCCTGGGAAAGAAAATCTGCCCGGTTATAAGTGGGGATAATGACGGAGATGCGAGGAGCGGCATTCGTGCTCATGGGTTTTCATTCCGCTAGCCACACTCAATCAAGATAGATGATCTCACCGGCGTATTCGCTGATCTCGACCCCATCCTCAACCAGCAGACGCAGGCCGCCATCGTTGTCAAGGTCGAGCACCTGCGCCGTGAACTGCGGCTGCTGCTGGACGTCATAACCAAATTGCACCCGGCGACCGATGGAGTCGGAAAGAACGCGCCAGCGATCGAGCAGACAGGCACCGGCCCTCTCCGGCAAAGGTTCCGCCCCGGCGAGGGCGAGTTCCTCCTGACGATGCAGCATACCGATGTTCCAGGCCAGTTTTGCCAGGAGATCAATGTCCACCTGACAGAGATCAAGCTCACGGCCGAGAAGCTGGGCCATGGAAACGGCAATGGGGTCCAGCTCCGGGGGAAATTGGCGGTTGTTGACGTTCATGCCCACGCCGATCAGGATATATTCCTCGCCGAATCGGCGGCCATGGACCGTTTCCAGCAGGATGCCCGCCACCTTGCGGCCCGCAACATGAACATCGTTCACCCACTTGATCCGGGCGTCAATACCGAACTCCCGCATGGTCTCGCAGCAGGCAACCCCGGCGGCCAGGGGCAGTAACCGGGCATTCTCCGGCAGCAGGGTATTGACCAGCACCAGGGTCAGCCAGACGCCGCCGATCGGAGCGTGCCAGAACCGCTGAAAGCGACCCTTTCCGGCGCTCAGTGAGCCAACGACAATGGTCAGCCCGCTGGGAAAAGAGCGTTTTTCCTCCTCATGGGTTGCAATCAGGCGGCGCGCCTCGTCCATGCCCCGCGCCAGGGAGGGAAAGGAACAGATGACGGAACCGACGACGGCGCCGTACCGGAAAATGGTCTGCACCTCATCCGCCGGCAGGAACCGACAGCGAGAAGGGATCTCGTGGGTAGTGATATAGCGCCGGAGACGTTCCGGGGAGAGCGCTTGCAGTTGCGGGGAGGGTGTGTTCTTCAACACAAGAGGGGCAATGAACCAGTTTGAGGGTTGATGGTCAGGTATGAAATGATTTGCCGGCTCTTCACATTGAAAAGGCGTTCACCGGTAATCCAAAACGTCCCTTATTCCCACTCAGCCTTGACCCGGGTAATGATCTTTTCGATGAGCGGCAGTTTATCCGGCGGGCAGATGCCGATCAGCGGCTCACCCTGATCCACCGACACACCGGGCTGGAAATAAACGGAATGAATGATCCCCGCCGGACCCTGGTAATAGACCGGGGTGTCACGCTTCATCAGCGACATGGTGAAGAGCTCCTCGCCGGGCTTGACGGAAACGGAGCGCTGACCGAATTTTTCGATCCTGGCCTGGATCTCCATGGAAAAAAAGTACTTGGCCCGTTCCGGAGCGGTAAAGGGCAGCAGCACCTTGCGGAGAATCTGTTCGATGATCTCCCGTTTCTTCAGAGGGTGCTTGATGGTGATGATCTTTTCTCCGGCCTCGACGAACTGACCCTCCAGATCATCGCGGAGAAAGGAGACCACCCCGTTTAAGGTGGCGATGATCGGCTTGTTGTTGCGCTCCCGGGTAACGACGCACAGAGTGGTGCCGGGGATATGATGCCATTTCCCGGTCGTGCCCTCGACCGTGTCACCCGGCTTGACATGAAAACGCACCTGTCCGGTATGGGAGGTACAGATATCGACATACCCATAGGGATCAGTTCGATAGGCCCGCAACACTTCTTCGTAATCGATGTCATCCACCAGCATGGTCTTATTGGTCTGTTGGTCTGATTGGTCTGTTGGTCTGATTGGTCTGTTGGTCTGATTGGTCTCATTGGTCGGACTAATCGGACTAATTAGACCAACCAGACTAACGGTAATACAAATTTCTGCCGCCCATGGTCAGCAGCGCCTTATGCAGATTGCGGCGGAACTCGCGTCGGTCCCACAGACCATGGACATGACCCCGTTTCAGGGCATTCTTGGCACTGTGATAACCGGGCGGGACATCATCACCGGTGGTGTCACGAATAACCCTCGGTCCGGCAAAACCGACACGGCTGGAGCGGATCGCGAACTGATAATAAGAGCAGCCGAGAAAACTGGCCACCGGTCCGGCATAGGAGTTGTTGTCATAGACAACGATATAGAGGCCGCCGGAATCGACATACTCACGCACCGCCATGGTGCATTTCGGCATCTGCACCACCCCAAGGGTGCCTTCCTGGATGCGGATTCCGCCGGTGGTATGGACATAGGCAAGCAACGGTCGCCGCTTCAGCTTGGCCAGCTCGCAAGCCCGCACGAATTTCTCACCCTCAGCAGCCCCCACCGTGCCGTTGCGAAAATCGCTGTAAAGCATGGCAACGACGATATCCACGTCAATCACCCGCGCCTCAAAAGTGATCATGGCGCTCCAGCGCCCCGTCTTCTTACGGGCTGCTTCCAGCCGCTGATCAAAACCGGGTGAAGACAGAGGATTGCCGGAGGCGATGTCGGCGTTAAACTCCTTGATGGAATCCCGGTCAAAGAGGTGCTTGAGATACCATTGATATTCCAGGGGAAAATGGTGCCCGCACGATTCGCACACCCCACAGAACTCACCATAAAGATCCGGCACCCAGAGATCCTTGCAACCGTATTTAGCCGCATTGGGGCAGCTCACCGTCCTGTCCTCATTGGCCAGGGGACTGGTATAGATATCGCCGAATTCCTGGGCCACACTCTGCTGCCCGGCAACCGTGGCCCGCGCCTGCCTGCCGTTCTGTTTGCTCGCCAGAAAGTCATAGGCCGCGGCGATAGGGGCGGAAACCTGTTTGAGCAGCACCGAGCCCTCGCCGGAGACATCCTTGATCACCTGCTTGACCTGTTTCTGCTGGCTGCGCAGAATGTCATAGCGAAAACTGTAATACATCTTGTGCGTTCCCTTTTTCACCTTGTCGAAAAACTCGGCAAAAGGGGTGGTTTTTTCCCGGAAGCCGCCCAGGGCCATGTCCCGATACTTGCGAGAGCGGAGCTGCAGCAGTCGCTTGATCTCGTCGTTGTTGAGATCCCAGGAAACCTCGATGAGATGATCCTCGGGATTGATCTCCTCGTGCTTCTTCAACTTCAATTCATAGGCGCGGAAGGCGCGCAGGCTCTTGGTCTTGAGAATGACCTCGTCGGTGGCCCGGATCATTTCAAACTTCACTCGCTTGAAAAAAGCAAAGTCGTCGCGCTTGGCGCCGAGCAGCGGTTCATCGATGATACGATCGATGGTGCCGAGTTTAAGATTATCCGTTGCCGTGATGCGCAGCCGTTTGGCACAGGATTCCACCAGCTCGGCAGGGGCCTTGTCGCCCTCCTTGATCTTGCCCTCGATGGCTGCCGCCCCTTCCGGCGAGATAACGGAATAATAGCCGTGGGAAAACATCATCCGGTAATCGGACAGGCCGATGGCCTCGGCACCGCCGGAACCGCCCTCGGAGATGACGGAAATCATCGGCACCCGCAGTTTGGCCATGGCAAAGAGGTTGCGGGCGATCTGCTGGCCGGCGCCGGGATAATCCTCCACCGGGAAGGAACCGGGGGTGAAGATATAGAAATGGATCGGGATGCCCTCGGTCTGGGCCACCAGCATGAAACGCAGCGCCTTTTCATTGCCCCACGGCTTACAGGAACCGCCGTTGCGGTACTCCTCGCCATGCCCCTTTTCCTGGCCGATGACCATGACCTGCTGGGTGATGGTCTTGTTCTTGACCCGGCGAACGATGGTGGCCTTTGCCGCCACCATGGCGGGATCGATATTGGCCTCGTCCTCGCCGCCCAGTTCGGTGAAATCGTCATAGACGTTTTCAAGGATGTCTTGCAGGGAAAAACGCAAAGGGCTGCGGACAATGCGCACCCGTTCCATGGGAGTGAGATTCTCCTCGCAGCGCTGTTCAAGAAAGACGATGCTCTCCTCCAGGGTCCGCACCTCACCGAGCAGAACGTCCTCGCCTATATCGTAGAAGGACTTTTTAATCGTCTCGAGCTTCTCCTGCAGGCCGGCCAGATTGCCCCATTCCATTCCGTCCCGGATCTGGCTCAGGTAGGTGATGCGTTCCCCGCACTTGAGAAGGCGTTTTCGTAAGTCGTCCATTAAAATGTCAGTAAATTATCGATATTATCTTTAAGGTAAGTGAGATTGGTCAGAATCGGATCACCCGCCCCGTTTTTCCCTTCGATACGGACCTCATCGAGAAAGCGTCGCCCCCGTTCCTTGGCCTGCGCGAATGAATCACCCCAGACAATGGCAAGGGCCAGGTTGGGATCATAATCACTCGGGATGACGTAGGGTCGATCAAACGGGACATGGGTATAGACGGCGGCCCACTCATGGGAGGGGAACTCGAACCGGGAGATGGTACCGATCCAGGGCGCAAAACCACGCCTGGTATCCTCGGCGACAATCCGGAACTCGATACTCGCCCCCTCGAACTGTACCCTCTTCTGGTTGTAGCCGAGCCGGTCGCCCAAGGCGAGCCGGATCTGCTCACGGATCAGATTGGGCTGTTTCCCGTCGATGTAGCTGATGCGGGCGGAAACGTCATTCTCCACCTGAATGCGGGTATTGACCTCCAGCAGATAGGGCTGGCCGCTGCGGGAAACAATCCATTCCCAGGTGCCCACATTGTCATAGCGGACATGGGCGGCAAGTTTTAACGAATACTGAACAATCCTGTCAAGAACTTCCTTGGCATTAAACTCGTAAGCAAAGCAGCCGTCGTCGAAACCGGGCGCCGCCTCCAGCCTTTTCTGCCGACCGGTGCTCTGGATCGTGCAGTTTCTTGTGCCGAAGTGAATCCGTTCGCCGTGCCGGCTGCAGACGAGCTGCACCTCGAGATGATTGTAATCGCGCAGCCGCTGTTCGATCAACACGCCGCTGTCGCCGAACTGACGCTTGGCGTAGTTCTGCACCTGGCGGTAGGTGCGGCGGAACTCGTCGATGCGCGTCACCTCCTCGATGCCCATACCGCCACCACCGGCCGCCGCCTTGACAAGAATGGACGGTTCCTTGACCTTCTGAGCCCGCTGGTCATCCAGCAGCCGGGCCGCGATGTCCTCCGCCTCCATCTCGTTGTAGATCGGCCCGTCGGTGCCGGGAATGGTCGGGATGCCGAGGCGATTGGCCACTCGCTTGGTGTTGATCTTGTCGCCGAGATCGCGGATCACCTCCCATTTGGGGCCGATGAAGGTGAGCGGCCGCTCACGGATCGTCACCCGTCGGGCAAACCGGAAATCCTCGGAAAAAAAACCGTAGCCGGGATGGATGGCTGTACAGCCGGTATGGTCGGCAACGGCAAGGATGTCGTTGGGATCGGTGTAGCCGGAAACCCGCCAGGCCCGGCGACAAGAGTCGCTCTCGCCGAGGTAGGGTTTAACATGTTCCGATTCCCTGTCCGCCTCGGTGTAGATCACGACAAAGTCGAGCCCCAGATCCTGGCATGCCCTGGCAATCCTGATGGCGATCTCGCCTCTGTTGGCTATCAGTACCTTTTCTTTCAAACTGTGAACCTGATCGGTAGGGCCGGCAAGCAAACACGGCCGCCTTGTTGTCCATGACGGGCAGCGCCTGCAGCACCATCATGAAAAACGCGACAGTTAACCACCCGTCCCGGAGAGTATTCCGCCCCGGGCCGACTATGGGGGGTCACTTCTTCTTGCCGGCTTCTCTATCTGGATTATGAATGACATTCATCTTGCGGGAAACAGCGCATTGGCGATAGTATACCCTTTTTTCGCCCCTGTGCCTACTCAAAGAAAGATGCTTATACATAATTTCGCCCAGCCCCGTCAATTTTTTTTCTTGACATAACCCTTCATTTCCCTTAGCCAGTAGATGGGAAAAAAGCCCCGCCGCAAGCATGCGCCGGGGGGTTAACAACAGACGAACACCACACCCTATGGACAAAGAACACCCTGCCGGCGAGGCACACCAGTCACTGTTTCGCCGCCTGCTGCAATTTTCCAGACTCGCCAACCAGCCGGACACCGCCGAAGACCTGGAACAGGAAATCCAGGAACTCATCGAAGAAGGGGAAGAACAGGGCCTCATCTCCAGTCACGAAGGACAGATGATCAGCTCCATCTTCGAGTTTCGCGACACCGTGACCAGGGAAATCATGACCCCGGCAACGGATATCGTCAGCGCCCCGGCTACCGCCTCGCCCTGCGACATCATCAGCCTCATCAAAAGCAGCGGTTACAGTCGCATCCCCGTGTATGAGCAGACCCCTGACAATATCATCGGCTTTCTGCACGCCAAGCAACTGCTGACCTGCTCGACGGAACCGCCGCTGCCTCCCAGCCGTGAGATGCTGAACCCGCCTTTTTTTGTCAAGGAGGACGACAAAATCGTCGCCCTGCTCCTCGACTTTCAGACCCGGAAATGCCACATGGCCTTTGTCACCGATGAATTCGGCAGCATCCGCGGCCTGGTGACCATGGAAGATATCCTGGAAGAAATCGTCGGCGATATCGCCGATGAAACCGACCGGCAGGTGGAAGAATGGCAGGTGGTAAATGAAAACATCGTGATCACCTCAGCCAAGGTCGACATTGAAAAGATTGAGGAATTTTTCGGTATCGACTTTCCGGAAGGCCTCTATGAATCGGTCGGCGGCTTTATCATCAGTCAGCTCGATCGCATCCCGGAAAACGGCGAACAGGTCGGCTTCGGCCCCCTCACCTTCACCGTGCTTTCCGCCAGCAAAAGACACATCAGGACGGTCAGGATAGAAAAAATCCCCTGATCAGCATACCTTATCCTCCTCCGGCGAACCACTTCCACAAATGACACCACCAACTCCTTACGGGCGCTCACTCTTTCCCAGGAAAAAGCAGATCAGCCTGCCGTTCTTTCTGCTTAGCGTCCTGCTGCTCTGGCTCGCCTCGCCCGGGCCGGGCTGGTCCGCCCTTGCCTGGTTCGCCCTCGTGCCGCTGATCGCCGGCTGCGCCCGTACTCCGCCAAGGCAGGCTGCCCTTTTCGGCTTCACTGCCGGCCTCGCCTACTATCTTCTCATGCTCTACTGGGTCGTCATTTCCCTTTCCACCTACGGCAACCTGCCCTGGTGGTTGTGCGGCATCGCCCTCGTTCTGCTTGCCGCCTATATGAGTCTTTACCTTGCTCTGTTCTGTGCCGCACTCAGCTGGTTCATGAAATCAGCGGCACCGATCTGGAGCGGTCCGTTACTCTGGGTTGTCCTCGACGCCCTGCGCGGCTGCCTTTTCAGCGGCTTCCCCTGGCAGGATCTCGGCTACAGCCAGTTCACCAACCCTCTGCTGCTCCAGCCTGCCGACCTGGTCGGTCATCATGGTATCACCTTTCTCATCCTGCTGACCAACACCCTCTGCGCCACTCTGCTGCTTACCCGTGGTCACAAACGGCACTGGCGCCGCATCACGCTCCGCCTGCAGACCGGCAGCGCCGCCCTGCTGCTCGTCGCCGCGATCGGCTATGCCGTCTTCCGCCTCGACCAGATATCCGGCGAAACGGCAGAGGCCCCGAGCCATTCGGTTTCGGTGATCCAGGGTAATATCGACCAGAACCAGAAGTGGCTGCCGGAAAACCAGCAGCAGACTATTGACCGATATATCGACCTGAGCCTGGATGAGGCATTCCGGCACGGCTCCCGACTGGTGGTCTGGCCGGAAACCGCCATGCCCTTTTACCCGACCACCAATCCGCTCTTTACCGAACTGCTGGACCGCACCGTCTTCAGCCACGGCTTCTCCCTGCTTGCCGGCGCCCCTTACTTCCTCGACAGCGACGACGGACGGCAATTCTACAACAGCGCCCTGCTGATCAGGCCGGACCATTCCCGCGCCATCTATTTCAAACAGCAGCTGGTGCCGTTCGGCGAATACATCCCCCTTGCCGACATTCTCCCGCTACCCGGTCCGCTGGTGCAGTCGGCGGGCAACTTCTCCGCGGGTCGCAGTGCCGCGCCGCTCGCCGACGGCAACGCCCGCATCGGTGTTCTCATCTGCTTCGAGTCGATTTTTCCCGATCTGGCCCGACTGCAGACGACAGCCGGCGCCAACCTGCTGATCAACATCACCAACGACGCCTGGTTCGGCCGTTCCAGCGCCGCCATCCAGCACCTCTCCATGGCCGTGCTGCGCGCCGTGGAAAACCGTCGCAGCCTGGCCAGGGCAGCCAACACCGGCATCAGCTGCTTCATCGACCCGACCGGCCGGATCAGCAACCGCACTGCCCTTTTCACCACTGCCGCCGAATCCCGCACTGTTGCCCTGCTGCAACGCCCCACCTTCTTTGCCCGCTCCGGCCACCTCTTTCCCCTGCTTTGTCTCTTCCTGCTTTTCCCCCCTGCAATCCGGCGCTGCCTGCGGCGGCAAGCGCCGCTGCACACCACTCCGACCCTCGACTCCTTATCCTCGTCCTGCCAGGCAGAATAACGGTAAGGGCATAAGATGTCTGCTGTTGCGACACCGGAGAGTTTCGGGTATATTATGTGATTCGACGGCTTCGCCAAACACCTCATTACCACATCAAGAGAGCACGAAGAACACATATGTCTGCAGAACTGAAACAAAAACTCTATGAAATCCAGACAAGGCTCCTGGCCTTAAAGGAGCATCTTTGAATTAGCCGACAAACGTGAAAAACTCGAAGAACTGGAGGCGCTGAGCGCCCATCCCGAATTCTGGAATGACATCCAGAAGGCTCGCAAGGTGCAGCAGGAGATCGGCAAACTGCAAGCCCCCATCGAAGGGTGGCAGGAACTGGAGCAGATGGCGGAAGACGCCGAGGTGCTCCTGGAACTGGCCATTGACGAAGAGGACGCGGACACCGCAAAAGAGGCGACCCAGACCCTCACCCTCCTCGACGACAAGATGTCCGCCTTTGAGCTGGAATGCATGTTCACCGGAGAGCACGACAAGAACAACGCCATGCTCACCATCCACGCCGGGGCCGGCGGCACCGAGGCTCAGGACTGGACCGACATTCTGCTCCGCATGTACCTGCGCTGGGCGGAACAGAAGGGATTCACCACCGACATTCTCGATTTGCAATCCGGCGAGGAGGCGGGGGTGAAAAGCGTCACCATCATGGTCAAGGGGCGCTACGTTTACGGCTACCTGCGCTCGGAGATGGGTATTCACCGGCTGGTACGTATTTCACCCTTTGACGCCGGCGGCCGACGCCATACCTCGTTTGCCTCTGTCTTTATTTTTCCCGAACTTGACGACACCATCGAGGTGGAGATCAATGAAAAAGATCTGCGCATCGATACCTACCGGGCCAGTGGCGCCGGCGGCCAGCATGTCAACAAAACCAGCTCCGCCATCCGCATCACTCACCTGCCCACCAACATCGTTGTTCAATGTCAGAACGAGCGCTCCCAGCACCGCAACAAGGACATGGCGATGAAGATGCTCAAGGCCCGTCTCTACGAACGGGAAAAGTCCCTGCAACAGGAGCAGCGGGAGGAACTGGGCGGCGAGAAAAAGGAAATCGCCTGGGGCAGCCAGATCAGATCCTATGTCATGCAACCATATCGCCTGATCAAGGATCATCGCACCGGCCAGGAAACCGGCAATGTCGAGGCAGTGCTCGACGGTGGCCTCGATCCCTTCATCAAGGCCTATCTGCTCTGGCAGAAATAATAGCCGCCCGGAGAGAACCGAGCGGGGAAAGAAGCATCCCGACAGGCGTCACCCCTTTCCCCGCCTCGGTCGCCACCAGCGCCATGATGATCAGTGACCTCACCGAAGCCATCCGCCTTGCCGACGCATGCGCCAAATGCGGCGCCTGCACTGCGGTCTGCCCGGTTTATCAGGTGACCGGCCGGGAATCACTGACCGCCCGTGGGCGCCTTCACCTGCTGAGCCACCTCTCCACCACCCCCACCCGCGGTTTTGGCTCGATCTTTTCCGCCTGTCTGCTCTGCGGCGCCTGCGCCGAAGTCTGTCCGCGCAAAATCGACATCCTCTCTCTTATCATCCGCGGCCGGAGCGACACTCCCGTTTATGCCCAGCCCCATTACCCGGAAAAACTTCTGGTCCGCAAGACGCTGGCCTCACCCTCCCTCCTGAAAACCGTCTCCGGCCTGACCGCCTCCTTCCACGCTCTCCTGCCGGAAAACAGCGGGTTGCGCCGCAAACTGACCCTGCTCGGCGAGGCCGGCATGGCCCGGCCGCCGGCACCAGCGCCGATCAAGGACAGCAGCGACCTCCCTCGTCCGACCATCAGCTATTTTAGTGGGTGCCTGGCCCGCCATCTCAATCCGGAAATCCAGCGCGCCACCGATTTTCTGATCCGCCGCCTCACCGGCGGCCGTCAGGTCGCACCCACACATCAGGTCTGCTGCGGCCTGGCCGCCCATGCCGCCGGGAGCATTGCCGAGGCCCAGGAGCTCGCCAGAAAAAATATCGTTGCCTTTGCCGATCATTCCCTGCCGATCCTTACCTCCTGCGCCTCCTGTTACAGCCATCTTCGCTCTTATCCGGCCCTGCTGGCCGATGACCCGCCCTGGGCGAAACGGGCCAGGGCATTCGCCGCCCGGGTCACGGAATTCTCCTCCTTTTTTCTTCCTTACGCCGCCGCCCTGCCGCCGACCGATGCTGTGGTCGGGCCAAAAATTTTCTACCACGATCCCTGCCATCTTCGTTTTGGTCCGGACAGGGTCACCCTTTCACCCCGGCAACTCATTGCAGCAATCAGCGGGACGGACCCGATTTCCGGCAGTCACTGCTGTGGCCAGGGCGGCCTCTTTCACCTGGCTCACCCCCTGCTGTCCCGGACAATTTTTTCTACGGCCCTGGCGGATTTCGTTCGCCACGGGGCGGGACATATCGTCACCACCTGCAGCGGTTGCCTCATCCAATGGCGCGCCGGCATCAGCCGGGCCGACTCTGCCGCTGAGGTTCTCCATCTGGCCGTCCTTTTATCCCGCCTCATGATGCAGCGGGAAAAGGGGGCAGACCATTCCGACCCGCTTTTTACGACGACCACAAAATAACAGTTGAAAATAAAGCGACAATCAAGAACAATTGGCGCTGTCATGTGTCACAGGCAAAAGGACCGGGAGGAGGTCACCGTTTTCCTTTCCAGGCAGGTGATTTCCTTTTTCTGTTCCATTCATTTATCGAAATTGTACAAAAGTTACGATTCCGAAGGGCAGCGGATTGCAACTCGTTGTTGCCCGTTTCCCGCCCGCCATGGCTTGCGGGTTTTTGCGCGACCATCATTCATTTCAGGAGGCGTTATGCGATTCAAACCATTTTTTGCATTCACCCTGTGTGCCCTGCTGGCCGCGGGAACATCGTCCC
>JBMONO010000041.1:0-90019 GCA_049323655.1 Thermodesulfobacteriota bacterium
TGACACAACTTTTTGTCAGCCCGCAGAGTCATGATCGGTTTCTGGGGCTGCTCCGGGAAAAGGGACGGGCGGAGAATTTCGAATGCCGGGCGCAGACCGGCGACGGCCGCGAGATCTGGCTCAGGATGCATGCCCGCATTGCCCGCCAGGCCGAGGATGATTTTGTCATCGAAGGCTTTACCACCGATATCACCGCCCAGCGCAAACTTGAGGAACAGTTCCGCCAGGCCCAGAAGATGGAGTCAGTCGGGAGACTGGCCGGCGGGGTGGCGCATGATTACAACAACATGCTGAGTGTCATTCTCGGCTATACCGAACTGGCGCTCGATCGGGTTTCTCCTGCCGATCCTCTCCATGCCGACCTGCAGGAGGTCTATAAGGCCGCCACCCGTTCCACCGAGGTGACCAGACAGTTGCTCGCCTTTGCCCGCAAACAGGCGATTGCCCCCAGGATACTCGATCTCAATGAAACGGTCGCCGGCATGCTCAAGATGCTGCGGCGGCTCATCGGCGAGGATATCGATCTTGCCTGGCGGCCCGGCGAGGGATTGTGCCCGGTCCGGATGGATCCGTCGCAGATCGATCAGATTCTGGTTAATCTCTGTGTCAACGCCCGCGACGCCATTGCCGGGGTCGGCCGGATCACCATCGAAACCGGCAGGACGGCAATCGACCAGGCATACTGTGACGATCATGAGGGCTTTACTCCCGGTGATTTTGTCGTGCTGGCGGTCAGTGATGATGGCTGCGGCATGAGCCGGGAGGCCCGCGAGCGACTGTTTGAACCTTTTTTTACCACCAAGGAGGTGGGCAAGGGAACCGGCCTCGGCCTGGCGACGGTCTACGGCATCGTCAAGCAGAACAGGGGTTGTGTCAATGTCTACAGCGAGCCGGGCAAGGGCACCATATTCAGGATTTATCTGCCCTGCCACGGCGAGACGGTTGCCGTTTCCGACCAGTTGAGCCCCGCGCCTCTCTCGGGGGGCCAGGGAGAGACCATCCTGGTGGTGGAGGATGAGACAGCCATCCTCACCATGAGCACCACCATGCTCCAGCGGCTCGGCTATGCCGTGCTGCCGGCGGGGTCGATTGACGAGGCCATCCGTCTGGCCAGGGAACATGAGGGGAAGATCCATCTGCTCATCACCGACGTCATCATGCCGGACATGAATGGTCGCGATCTGGCCGACAGGCTGCACGACCTCTATCCGGATATGAAAATTCTCTTCATGTCCGGTTACACCGCCAATGTCATCGCCCATCACGGGGTGCTCGACGCCGACGTCTGTTTTATCCAGAAGCCTTTCTCCATCAAGGAGCTGGCAGCAAAGGTGCGCGAGGCCCTTGCCCGGCCGTAGGTCGGAGCGGGCGCTTCTCTCTTTCGCGGGTACTATTCGGGTAAGGCGCTTTCCCTCGGCGAGATTTGGTTTTCCAGGGTGAGGATTTCCTTTATGACTTTTTCATCCTGGAATCTGGCGTCGAAAAGATCATGATATGTACAAATCAGGATGCACTTCATCAGTATGTTCGCCTGACCGCGGCTGAAAATCGCTTCATCATCCGGGCAATATATGGTGAGATATTTTTCAAAATTTACCCGCGCTTCTGTCAGGAAGTCATCGCCATCCACCATTTTTTTCTTTCTGGTAAAGTTGTTTGGTTGTCGCCAATCACACAAAAGGCAACGATCATCATCTGTTGTCATGGTGGGGAAACCACAGGAGGGACAGGGGGAACGATCAAACAAACCTGGCTTTTTCTCCTTGAGACGTTGGCATACCTCCTTCATCCCGGTGAAACGATGAAGAAAATTGCTGAGTGCGGAATCCCGTGTGGCTAATCCCCGGTACCTGGTAGAAATTTCGCGCCAAACAGGATGAGGCAACCACTGATCGCCGAGAAAATTACCCTTGCGTTGATCGTAACTCAAGGGCATCCTTGCCAGGTATTCTTCCAGCGTCGTCGGACTTCCCTCAAGCTTCTTTATTTCCGTAATCCGTTCGGCGATCTTGTTATTGTCGGTGATATGCAACAATGAGCTGTAGATTCGTCGGAGTTTGTTATTGGTGACCAGATCACTGGTGGCCCATTCTGTATCCGAAGTATCCTCAGGCCGGAACATGCAACTGAAACGGGAAAAATTCAGTCGCGCCTCAGTCAGCGAGTAATCTCCGTTCGGCCCACCCCATACTTCGTCCGCCTTTTCATCATCCTGGCCGTCATCCTCCCAGCAGCACAGCCTGCACATGTCGTATTGAGAGCGTGCGCCGATGGTTGGATAGCCGCAGGCTGGGCAGGTGCACCGGTTGAAAGCCTGGTATGGTTTGCTGTAATTGTCCCAGAGACGGACGCAGATTTGGTCAAAGGACTGTCTTCTTTGCCGGAATTCCGCAAGGATCTCGTCGGTATTGTCTGGCTCATGTCTCATGTCGCTCTTCTGGCCCGTTTCGGTCATTGATGTTTATCCTTGCCTCGATAACAGCCCGTTGAGAAGCATCGTGATACCGGATTGGTTTACTGATGCGGATCGCTAGTCGCCATGATTTGGTGGCTTCTTTTTTTGTCAGGGAAATCCACCTCTCTCTATTTCAGCCGCCACCAGTCTTCCTGGAAAAGCGGATGGGTATCGCGGAGCGGATCGGCAAGCCAGGATTCGAATTGAGCGATCACCTGTTTTCGCAGTGCGGCAACGTCATGACGGCGCAACCACGTCGTACTAATGGAATCCGACGGGGAAAAGGCATCGCCATGGGTGTCGAAGTGTTGCCGTGATACCCGCAAGGCCGGCAAGTTTTCGGGGATGAGTGGCTGGTCAAGGTGCGGCAGCGGGGTGTGCAGGGTCAAATACAAGGGCCATCCGCAAAGCGGGCAGTCCTGAATTTCCACCGGTTCTTCACATTCGAGATGGGGATAACCGCAGCAAGGGCAGATATGAAACTGCATGGTTTGCGGCGAGATGGAGAAAATCCGCCAGCGCCGGAATAAGGGGGTGTCGGGCGCAATGAAATTGCGAGGTTCCCTGACTGGCCAGGGCCAGGTGGACCGAAAACCGCAGTGAAAGCCGTATTCGGTGGTGAAACCAAATTCACCCCAGTCGATTACCAGCCGATGGCCCTCGTTGAATGCTATGCGGCCGGGCCGGCCCTGCTCGTCAATCAGCCATTTTTCTTGGCGAGGAGGCAACCTGGCAAATAACTCTTTCATTGTCTCTCGCTCCAGGCCGTGGAGTTCGGTCCCAAAATTTAATGCCGCAGGGAAAAGCCTGTCGGTCAGCTCAGGGCGGGTCGGAGTGCCGGACTCCCGCAGCATCTCCAGCTCTTCGAGCAAATCTTTCGTTTCCTGGATACACCGGACAAAAGAGGAACAGGAACGTTGCAGCGTCGAACTGTCCATCTCTGTCCATGCCCCGTTCAACGCTTCGTGCCGCAACATGGCCAAAAGATATTGCAAGCGGACAAATTTCTCTTGATCATTCGGACACCAGGCGGTGCGCAGAACGTAGGGATCGAGTTGCCGGGCAAGGGTCATGAAAAACCAGGCCCGCAAAACAGAGAGCGGCCAGTCGTTTTTTTGGGCAGGAGCGAGACGTTGCATGACGGTGCAAGGCCACTCCCATGGTACATAGTGTCCTGGTTCGGGCCAAAGCCTTTCCCCCAAGCGCCATTCTTTTTTTTCGAAGGTATCCTGAAAAAAGCGTCCAAAGATGACACCTGTTCGCTTCAGCCAGTCAAGCCCTTTTTCATGCCAGATAAACCGATCCGATTCCTGGCCATTCGCATCGAATTGTCGAATTGTAATCTTGAGGTACACTGCCTCGTCTTCCTGCTCCGCGCATAGTTCTGTATAGAGTCCTTCTTCGACGATCCGCACCGTTACCGGGAAAAGGTGGTGAGCAATTGCCGCCGTCCATGCCCACAACGAGACAAATGGCGGATAGAGATAGCTCATCCGGACAACCAGCGCGACATCATCGCCACGCAGCCGCAACCGAATCCACCCGGCATCCGGTTTGGAGAGCGTGATTTCCGGGGGGGGGGCTCCCACGGCCCTGTTCAGTCCAGGTTCCAACGCTTCGAATCGCAAGTCAAAAGCATTCATTGTCAACCTCGTCTGTTGTCAACGAGAATCAAGAATCCGCCGCACCGCCGCATAATCTTTTCCGGTCGGCATGACAAACAGGCAGGTCCCGATGCTGCGCGCCGCCCACAGGTCGCCGAGAGCTTTCTTTTCTTTTGATTCGTCATTCCACAGGTGACCACCCTTGTATTCCACGACCAGTATTCTGTCGTCTCTGAGCTTGCAGACAAAATCCGGATAAAATTTATCGGTCGAGGTTTGTAGCCAGAATGAATAACCTGGTCGCCTGACCGGGTTTCGCACCCAAAATTGTATTTCCTCCATCTGGTCGATGAACTGGGCACATTCAAACTCTTCACCCTTGTCCTCCAGGTCGCCAATTTCCGGGTAATAATGTTTCTTGAATTCGTATCTTCCTCGATAGGCTTTTGAAAAGACATATTTTCGCGGGTCGTCCGCATAGGAAAAACAGACATCCGGGCGAACGGCCACTTCCGTTTTTTCCCCGAACAGCAGCGCGTGATACACCCTGTGTTGAGTTGCCCGCCGATGCGTGTCCATCTTCTTTTCTGCGGCTTTTTTCAGGCGGTATTTGTCAAGGACCAGCTGTTCAAAACTTATGCCCCGCTGGTCGATAAGGGTTTGAACAAGCCTGGTCAGGAAAATGCCGGCATCATCGGGAGAAATATCGGGATGGGGGATCTGGTGATCCAGCCAATACACAAGGCTTGCCACGCTCCAGTTTGTATCACTGGCGAAAAGTTGCATCTGACCTTGCAGCGTGGAAACAAATCTGGCCGACACCTTACCGTTTTCGGTGATGTCAATCTCGCCGCTTCGCCCATCCGGTCTTCTCGCGGAGTACTCTTCCTCGGTGAGCGCCGCGTCACATGTCGCCAGTTGCCAGGGATGGTCAAGAAAATGCGTTTCCTCGAACTGTTCAAAAAGGTTTCCCTGCCTGATCGACAGGACCGGGACCGCAAAGGGGATTTTTCTTTCTGACGGGGTGCGTTTTTCAGCTTCCGGATTTCTGCCGGTAGAGACGAAAAACGCCTGATCAATTCCGGCCTTCCCCTCATCTGTGTCGCAAACTGCCTTTATTTCCTCTCTCTCGGTTTCGCTCATTTCACCGACAAAGGAAAACGAATTACTCTTTTCATCGAAGGTGATTTTTTTTCTGGTTTCATCCGGGAGTTTGTCAAGGTGCGGCTTTTCCGGCATGGCGACGGTGGCCATGCCCATGAATGGCGCGGTCGGAGAAAAGGGAAGTTCTGGTTGTGTTGACTTGCCGGGAATAATCAGGTCTTTTGCCTCTTGTCTTTCAAAGCCGCTTTTCACCAGGGCATCGGTCAGGGTGTTGGCTACTTCGCCGAAAGCGGCGGAAGTTGCAAAGGCATAGGCCATGTTCAGCTCTTCATGATTTTTCCAGGTGGCTTTCGGAAGCCGCATCACCCGGCCAAGAATCTGCTCGACGGCTGTTGCCGATCGCAACTCCGCCACGCTGCACAACACATAGGCAAAGGGGCAATCCCATCCTTCCCGCAAGGCCTGAACGGTAATGATGTAGCGAATCGGCACATCAGCCTGCAAAATGTCGATTCCTTCAAGCTCCCTGATTGATCCGGTGACGATGGCAATTTGTTCCGCCAGGATTTTGTGGTCTGCCATCAGGCAATGGCGCACCACGTCAACGGAAAGCGTTTCCTGGCCCTGCCGCTGCGCTTGCGCCTGAATCAGCATGATCGGGCGGATATACTCACCGGTCTGCTGCCGCTCCAGATGGGCAATTTTTTCCAGCCCGTTCCGACAATGGACGGCATCGGCCAGCAGCTCTTTCCAATTCGGCCTTGTTTCCAGGCGGATAGGAATTTTGATCATTTGGGCGGATTTCAGATCGGCGGCGGATGCGCTGTATAAGACATTGCTGGGGTGGTCTTCCCTGGCCGGGGTGGCGGTAAACTCGATGATGCAGGAGGGGTTGAACCGGGCCAGAGTTGCAAAGGACAAGGGGGTTCGGGCATTGTGTGCCTCATCGACAATGACAATGGGTCTCCGCAATCGCAGGACATTGGTAAGGGAATGGATGATGTTGTCGCCTTCCCCTTTTTCCAGGATGTCCGTCAGATGGGGCAAAATGTTGGAGAAGTGATCCATCAAGTCGCCGGAATCCCGGTAGACGCGTCGTCCAATCGTGTCTTCGACCCGGAAGGCCTGCATGGTGGTGACAATGATGGTGGTCTCGCTGTCGAGCTGCGACCGTTTGACGTACAGCGCACCCTCGACCTCCAGAACGTTGACGGCACCCATCGTTTCCTCCACGGCCTGTCGGTATGGATGGCGGCGGTTGCGCAAGGCGGAGATGGTCTGCTCCAGAATGGCATTGGAAGGCACCAACCACAGCGCGACCGGGCAGTCGGTTTGGATAAGCTCCCGCGCCGCAATCCCGATGGCGTGGCAGGCGACAATGGTCTTGCCGCCGCCGGTGGGGATGCGCAAGCAGACATAGGGCAGACCCGGCAACTCTTTCACGTCGTTGTAAGGGACGTGTATCTCCTGACGCAGGGTTTTCGGCGTCACCGCATAAAAAGCGACATTGGCATCTCCGGCGCGGGAACATTCCTGAAAGTAGCAGCGCAAGGCGTCCAGCGCCCATTCCTGGTAATCTTTAAGTACAAACATCAATCCACCCTCAATTCATAGGGGATCTGCCGGAAAATCACCTTTTCTTCTCGCAGCCGGGCAAGACCCACCCTGCAGCTTGTCCCGTACACCACCCGGGGGCCGTCATGGGGCGGCAGGCCGTCCAGCACGGCGCGGGTGAGGGCATTGCCTCCCTGTGGCGTCTTGTCGCCCAAAACGCCGTTGTACAGCAAATAAACGGCGATCTCGTCATGGACGCCGATCAACGGGGATTTGCCGGAAACTGTGTCCGGCAGCGGTCGGCCGGTTTCCTTGAAAAAGACAAAGCGGGCGAGGTCGATAAAGGGAACGGTTTTGGCGATTTGACCGTTGCTGTCGAAAAGGGTTTCCCCGAGATTGCAGTATTGAAAACCACCACCGAAGCCGGCGATAGCGTTTTCCGAATCGTAACCGCCTTGCCGTGCATCTCCTTCGACAACGCGTCTCAGTCGGGATGCGGTGACTTGACCGCAGATGTCGCGGTCCATCTCGACGAGGATGCACTTTCGTGTTCCTCCGTCATCCTTGTTGTGCGCCAGTACCGCATGACCGGTTGTGCCGCTGCCGGCAAAACTGTCCATGACGATGGAATCCTTATCCGTGGCGATTTGCAGGATGCGGCGAATGAGATTGACCGGTTTCGGAGTGATGAAAACAGACGCCGAGTCCGCAAATTCCACCAGGGAGAGGAGTTCCTTCTTGGCGTCCTGGGTGTGGCCGACCTCTTTGTAGGACCAGAGAGTTTGCGGCACCACCCCTTGCTTCACCTCGGACAGAAACCGTTTTATGGCAGGGATGTTGTTGCCGGCTTTTCCCCACCAAATCCGGTTGTCATTGTCGAGTTCCTTGAATTTTGATGCAGACACCCGCCAGTATGAACCTTTCGGCGGCCCGGGGATTACGCGGCCGGAAGGGCAAGTGATGGAGTATGTCCCCTCGCTGTAAGGATTGCGGGCGGATAAATCACTCGTTTTCCACACCCCTCTGGGGTCATTGTCGGGGTTTTTGTATCTCTTGTCGGCTTCCGCGCTTCTGGGTACGGGATGCGGCCGCCAGGTTTCGCCGTTTTTGGCGTAAACGACGATGAAGTCATGGTCTTCTGAAAAGTGTCTGGCCGAGTTCTTGGGAGCATAGACCTTTTGCCAGATAATGGATGCGATGAAGTTCTTTCTGCCGAAAATTTCATCAAGGACAAGACGCAGCGAGGTGACTTCATTATCGTCAATGCTGACGAAAATGGCGCCATCCTCCGTCAAGAAATCCCGCAGCAGGCGCAGGCGGGGATACATCATGCACAGCCATTTGTCATGGCGGGAAAGGTCCTCGCTTTCCATGCCGACAACATTTCCCAGCCATTCCCTGATCTCCGGGCTGTTGACGTTGTCGTTATAAACCCACTTCTCATTGCCGGTATTGTAAGGCGGATCAATGTAAATGCATTTCACCTGTCCGGCGTAATAGGGGAGCAGGGCCTTCAGAGCCAGGAGGTTGTCTCCCTGGACAAGCAGGTTGCCGCTTCCCGCGTCACCCACCGATAAGTCAGGATCGCAGGTAAGCAAGTGGAACGGGACGTGTTTGTGGTGATTCACCACGGCCTTTTTGCCGAGCCAGTCCAGTGTTGGCATTTCAACCCCATGGGATAACGAAAAAATTTAGCAATATTTTCGTTATGTACCAATCAGCGGTATAATTCTCAAGGGAAATGGCCAATTATCCGGTCAGTTGTAATACAAAGCGGCGGCGTCGTCATGCGGGGCGTGGAGTGAAGAGGTGGATCACGGCATGAATCGGGGGCGAACCAGGGGGCGTCTTTCCTGTCCCGGCAGAAACGTGGACCACATGGATTCGGGGAGTTTATATTCAGGCGTCTCCTTCGGGTGGAGTCGCTGCAAAAATTGTCAGCTTCAGCTCGGCATCATCGATCAACCGGTATTCCGGTCTTTTGCCCGAAAGTTTTTCGCTTGCGGTGATGATGATCGGCACCCCTTCGCCTCGCTTATCCATAATAAAGTTGCGCTGGCTGCCGATGGCGTCCACGTTCATGGGGCAGCGCGCCAGCAGGGAACTGATCAGCTCGTTACGGGCCGATTGCCGCTCCGAAATGCTCGCGATGGTCATGGTGTTGGGGATTGAGCCGGGCGAGAAAATCTCTAACCGATCGGCAAACAGATGCAGGCGGATTTTGGCGCCGTAAATGGAATAATCACGATGGGCAACAGCATTGACGACGGCCTCGAACACCGCATTCATGGAAAACTGCGGGGTCTCGATGCGATTGGGTGCTTTGGTGGCAAAGACCCGCATATTGCGCTCAACAAACTTGCAGGCATCCCGAATCTGCGTATCAAGTGGTCCGACGATGTCCTTGGCGTCAAGTTGATAGGCGGCATTGCGTTCGCTGCCGCGATAGCAAACGGCCTGAATAAATGCGCTGGACATGAAGGATTCCGGTGCATCCGAGGCCATCAGGACACCACTGACCGTGGCCCGCAGGGTGCCGTCTTCATCTCGGGCGATCAGTTTCATTTTTTCGAGAAATTCACGATCATCCTTGGGTGAAAGGACAGTTCGAAAACGGTTCCATAATTTCGGGTTCAGATCATCTATCGATGCGCCGGGAACGGTCTGTTCGTCGAAGCGAATGAAGCGAACCTGGCTGCGTTGCTGAAACAGGCGAGCCAGCACATCGGGTTTCATCTCTCTCCTGGAGCTGCCGATCCTGCGGAAATAGCCATTGGGGCTTTTGTGGACAAAGAGGCTGCGGGGAACATCGACGCGCACGATGGATAGTTCGCCATGCCGTCCAGCGGGAACGATGAGTTTGCGAATGACGCAATCCAAGGGGGGGTGAATGGAGTCATTGCAGATGGAACGAAGCCAGTCTTCAACCATGTCCAGTTTTTCCGGTGGTATCCCGCAAATCTCCCTGGTCTTGTCATCGACCCCCAGGACGATGATGCCGGAAGCGGTATTGGCCATGGCGGCCAGTTCATCTGCCATGCCATCCTTGTGCGGCCCAACGATTTTATTGCCAGCAAATTCTACAGTTTTTAGTTCGAGGACCGAGTCCTCACCCAGGGCAATTTGTTTGAGCAGGTCGGAAATATTTTCGTACATGCTTATCCGTCTCCCATCCGTGAAAGCGCCTGATGTCTGAAATTGGCTTTTCGTGAGGCCGTCAAATCACTATATCGCCCCGTTTCCATTCTGCAAGAGGCACGGGGTATTACTCGCTGAAATGGCGGACCTGATAGGTCTGGACGTCAAGACGCCCGGTCTGCCAGGTGTCGGCCGGCAGACCGGCCTTGAGGCAGAGACGGCTAAGAAAGTCCCCGGGCCGGGGCAGCTGTTCCCAGACCTGGGGCAGGAAGGTCGCCCCGGCCGCCCCGAACTGGAGGATAACGCCGTCGATACCGGGGCGCAGGGCGGCGAGCAGCTCATCACCTGTTGCATGGGGCAGGGGCTGGGGGATGGTGAGAATGCTTACCTCGATCTGTACCTGCGCAAGTTCGTCCGCAGTCAGCGGCGGGAAGCGCGGGTCATGGAAGGCGGCGTTGACGGCGTTGTGGCGGATGCTGTCGATCAGGCTTTCGCCGGGCGAGAGGGTGCCCATGCAGCCACGCAGGGCGCCGGCTTTGTGGAGGGTGACAAAGGTGGCTCGTGGTTGCCGGAAGATGTCATCGGACAACAGCCGGGCAAGCTCCTCGTCCTCGACCGTGCTGTCAAGACGGCGAGCGATGGTGTGGCGGGCGAGTCGCACCAGGATCGCCCCCTGTTCTTCAGAGATGATAAAATCCGGGATATCGTGGTGATCCATGCTGTCTCCTCTTCTCTGCGCGGCGTTGCCTGTCTGTTGGAGTAACTATCCAGCTTGGGACGGAAAACGTTCGAATCGCCCCGGCCTCCACTTTCTTCCACGTTACGAGCGACGGGCTCTTTTTTCAAGCAGTTTCAGAATTTCGTCGCGGCAATTGGCGGATTGGTTGAGCATGATGACAAACGGTTTTTGTTTGCCGCTGCTGGCGATGAAGCCGGCATAGGAGGCAACGCCGGACAGTGTTCCGGACTTGACAAGGGTGCCGTCCCGGTCGGGCAGCAGGTGAGCGTGGGGTGCAAAGGCGAGCAGGATGCGGAGCATGGCGGCCGGGGTAACCCTGTTTTGTCGGGAAAGGCCCGAACCCTCCACCATGACGATTTCTTTGCTGGCCAAGCCCAGGCTGTCGAGAAAGCGGCGGAAAGCGATTCTCCCTTTTGCCCAGGTCGCCGGCATGCCCTCCTCCGTCGCCCCGCAGGCCAGGAAGAGCTGGTTGGCGATAAAGTTGTTGGAGTAATGGAGCAGATCGCGGATGATCTCCGTCAGAGGTTGGCGTGACTGGTGGTGAAAGACAAGACGGGCCGAGTCCGGCACGGCTCTGACGCTGATGTGGCCGCTGCCGGCCACTCCCTGCCGGTGCTGGATGGCCCGGAAGAGTTCGCCGGTATGCGTTAGCATGTCGGTCGGGCTGCTGCCGAGGTTGATGCGGTGGCTGCCTGCCGGCAGTCCGCTCCCCAGTCGTTTCATGATCGGCAGGGTCGGGGTCTGGGGTTCAGCCGAGACGATGCTCCCGGTCACTGATTTGCGCAGGGAGATGGTATTGAAGTTGGCGGCCAGGGCGCTGTTGGCCGCATCATAGGGGTTGTGGCTGTTCTCCCGGCCGTCGGCATCGCCCTCCGGCCGGAAGGCGCTGTCGTCGAGGAAGATGCGGTTGATCCGGTTGACTCCCTGTTCCCGTAGCCTGGCAAGGATAAAGGCGATCTCTTCCGAGGTGAGAAAGGGGTCGCCGCTGCCCCGGATGGCGAGATCATTGTCCTCGGTGAGAAAAAAATCGGTGGTGAAGCGGAAATCCGGGCCCAGGATGCGCAGGCTGGCCAGGGCGGTGACGATTTTCAGGATGCTGGCCGGGACAAAAGGGCTGTCTGCATTGATGGCGATGATCGTTCCACTGTCGTCGGCCAGGATACAGCCGCCGTTGTCGATCAGACGGTCGATCCGATCGGTGAAAGGATCGGCGGCCCGGCAGGGGAGGACCAGAAGGCAGAAGAGGAGAAAGAACCAGCAGGACAGGAGCGTTGCCGCCGCTGTCCTGCCGGCGCCGGGATAAGGCGTTCCGTTCTCAGATCTTCGGCAGATTTTTGGTCGCTTCGGCAATGGCCTCAGCCGGATATTCATAGTTGTGTAGCTCACCGGCGTAGAATTTGTCGTAACTGGCGAGATCGAGCAGGCCGTGACCGGAGAAGTTGAAAAGGATGGTCTTCGGCTCGTTAACGTCCCTGGTCGCCTCGATGATCGCCGCCCGGATGGCGTGGCAGGTCTCCGGCGCCGGGATGATGCCCTCGGTGCGGGCAAAGAGGCGACCGGCCTCGAAACACTCCATCTGATGGACACTGATTGGTTCGATCAGCTTTTCCCGGGCCAGGGCCGAGACGATGGGTGACATGCCGTGGTAGCGCAGACCACCGGCATGGATGCCGGGAGGAATGAAATCATGACCCAGGGTGTACATGTAAAGCAGCGGGGTCTGGCGGGCCACATCGCCGTAGTCGTAGGCGTAGAGACCGCGGGTCAGGGTGGGGCAGGAGGCAGGTTCCACTCCGACGAAGCGGATCTTCTTGCCTTCCAGTCTGTCGGTGAGAAAGGGGGTCATGATGCCGGCAAAGTTGGAGCCGCCGCCGCAGCAGCCGACCACGACATCCGGGTAGTCGCCGATCTTGGCCAACTGCTTTTTCGCCTCGAGACCGATGATGGACTGGTGGAGGATGACGTGGTTCAGCACCGAACCCAGGGCGTACTTGGTATCGTCGCGGGTGGCGGCGTCTTCGAGGGCCTCGCTGATGGCGATGCCGAGTGAGCCGGCGGTATCCGGCATCTCTGCCAGAATCTTGCGGCCGAAATTGGTGTCCGGGCTCGGACTGGCGACGATCTCCGCCCCGTAGGTGTTCATCATGATCTTGCGGTAGGGTTTCTGGTCAAAGGAGACCCGTACCATGTATACCTTGCACTCGAGGCCGAATTTATGGGTGGCAAACGACAGGGCGCTGCCCCACTGGCCGGCCCCGGTTTCGGTGGCAAGGCGTTTGACCCCCTCGCGTTTGTTGTAATAGGCCTGGGCCACCGAGCTGTTGGTCTTGTGGCTGCCGGAAGGTGAGACACCTTCGTTCTTGAAATAGATTTTCGCCTTGGTGCCGATGGCCGCTTCGAGATTGTAGGCGCGGACCAGCGGGGAGGGGCGCCAGATCCGGTAGATCTCCTGGACTTCCTCCGGGATGTCGATCCAGCTCTTGTCGCTCATTTCCTGCTCGAGCAGGCCCATGGGAAAGACGGCGGCAAGCTTTTCGGGCCCCATGGGCTGTTTGGTTTCCGGATCAAGGGGCGGCAGGATGCCGTTGGGGATGTCCGGCATGACGTTGTACCATTGGGTCGGCATCTCGTTTTCATCAAGAAGGATTTTTTTCTGTTTCATGGTCTCTCCCGGGCAAGATAAGGTGAAATGAAAATCTGCGCGTTCGTTAGTGTGAAAACGCGCATTTCGGCTGGGGTCGTCTCTGGTGAAAACGGTAGGTATAATTACTCTGAATGTCCTGTTCTGTCAAAGTGAAAAGGGAGGGAAACAGTTCATTGACAAAGACTTTTGCCTGATTTATCTTTGTTGACTCCGCTCACATCTTCCCCGTCAGGGCCTGAACCAATAACTTCAGAAATCCTGATCCGGTAGATTTTACTTTGATGCCAGAATAGCGGTTCGAGAAAAGTGTCTAAAATACTTGAAGTGGCGGTACGTTCTAATCAGATAACACCTTTAACTTAAGGCACTTTAAGTACTCTAGGCACTTTAAGTACTCTAGGCACTTTAAGTACTTAAGGCACTTTAAGTCACTTTAGTCGCTAAACCGGTAACGGGCCGGAATCCGAGATTGTAACATAACTTGTTAAAATTACGTTACAACATCAGGAGTTCTGAACTTATGGAAACGATACTGCGCCGCAGTCTGGCTGATTCGATTGCCGCCAAACAGGCATTCTTCGACCGGCAGCGGGAAAAACTTTTTCTGCTGGTTGACTGGTTGGTCGACTGTTTCCGATCCGGCAACAAGCTGATGCTTTGCGGCAACGGCGGCAGCGCCGCCGACGCCCAGCACCTGGCGGCGGAGTTTGTTAATCGTTTTCTGCTGAACCGCCCCCCTCTGCCGGCCATTGCCCTGACCACCGACACCTCCATCCTCACCAGTGTCGGCAACGATTTTTCCTATGACGATGTTTTTGCCAAGCAGGTGGCGGCCCTGGGCAAGTCGGGAGATATCCTGCTCGGTATTTCCACCAGCGGCAACTCACCCAATGTCGTCCGGGCCATGACCATGGCAAAAAGTCTCGGGGTGCGGACCGTTGTCCTGACCGGCGGAAAAGGCGGCATCCTCGCCGGCCAGGCTGAGCTTGTCCTCACTGTTCCGAGTGAGCAAACCCCCCATATTCAGGAGGCCCATCTCTGGATCGAACATATGCTTTGCTGGCTCGTTGATGAACGCTTGTACGGCTCCCTGCGGGGGGAGGGCGACCGCGCATGACGGTGACGCCCCTTGATTTCAGCGGGCTCGCCACCTACTCGGTTCATAACCGTTTCAGCAAGGTGACGGTGGATGATTTCGCCCGGCCGCTGTCCCCCGGCGCCACCATCGCCGATTTTCTCGCCGCCCTGCCGAAGCAGTTCGCCGGGGTCGATTTTCCCGAACTCATCGATCGCCTTGCCGCGGCGTGGCGGTCGGGGCGGCCGATCATCATCGGCATGGGCGCCCATGTCATCAAAGTGGGCCTGAATCCCTTGCTCATCGATCTCATGGAGCGGTCGCTGATCAGCGGCATCGCCGTAAACGGTGCCGCTATCGTCCACGACACCGAGATCGCCATGGTCGGCCGCACCTCGGAGGAAGTCGGGCAGGTGCTGGGCAGCGGGGCCTTCGGTGCGGCGCGGGAGACCGGTGAGGAGGTCAATGCGGCGATCAGCAACGGCGCCAGAGACGGCCTCGGCCTCGGTCAGGCCATGGGCAGGCACCTGACCGAACGACAATTTCCATACAACCATCTTAGCCTGATCGCATCCGCGTATCGCCTCGGGGTGCCGGTGACGGTGCATGTGGCAATGGGTACCGATATCGTTCACATCCATCCGACTGCCGACGGCGCTGCCATCGGTCTGACCAGCCACTATGATTTCCGCCTGTTTGCCGCACTGATCAGCGAATTGGAAGGTGGGGCCTATTTGAATCTCGGTTCCGCGGTGCTGTTGCCCGAGGTCTTTTTGAAGGCGCTGACCGTGGTGCGCAATCTCGGCCATCGGGTGGAGAATTTCACCACCGCCAATTTCGATTTTATCCGTCATTACCGGCCGATAACCAACGTGGTGGCTCGACCGACCGCCGGTGGCGGCAAGGGGTTTCATTTCACCGGCCATCACGAGCTGATGATTCCGTTGCTTTGTGCGGGGCTGCTGGAAAAACTGGCGGAGGGCCGAGTCCTGCACGACCGGGGAGATTGAGATGCCGCTCTATGATTTCAAATGTCGCAACTGCGGCAGGGAGTTCGAGGTTCTGGTGCTGGGCACGGCCAAACCGGCCTGCCCAAAATGCCAGAGTGAAGATCTGGAAAAACTGATGTCATCCTATGCCTGCCGCCGGCCCGCCGGCAGCGGCCGGGACGGCTCGGGCTGCGCCGGCTGTTCAGGAGGGAATTGTGCCAGTTGTCGGTAACCAGCGTTGCCGGACATGCGCGTGAGAAACCATCACATAACAGGGAGAACAATGCAGAAGACAATCAGAATCGGAACGCGGGCGAGCCTCTTGGCCATGGCGCAGAGCACCAATATCAAAGAGCGTATTGAGGCGCATTATCCTGATGTGAAGGTGGAACTGGTCAAGATCGTCACCAAGGGCGACAAGATCCTCGACGTGCCCCTGGCCAAGGTGGGCGGCAAGGGACTCTTTGTCAAGGAGATCGAGGACGCCATGATCAACCGCGAGGTGGATATCGCCGTCCACAGTATGAAGGACGTGCCGGCCGAGTTGCCGGAGGAACTCCATCTCGGCATCATCACCAAACGAGAGGATCCCCGGGACGCCTTTGTCTCCAATCAGTATAAAACCCTTGCTGACCTGCCCCAGGGGGCAACGGTCGGGACCAGCAGCCTGCGTCGCAAATCTCAGCTCGGTCTTATCCGGCCGGATCTCGTTATCCGCGACCTGCGCGGCAACCTCGACACCCGGCTGCGCAAGCTCGATGAAAAACAGTTCGACGCCATTATCCTGGCTGCCGCCGGTCTCAACCGCCTCAAACTTTCCGGCAGGATCGCCTCCTTTTTCAGCCCGGTCGAGATGCTGCCGGCGGTTGGGCAGGGGGCGGTGGGTATCGAGCTGCGCAAGACAGACACGGAACTGCTCGCCGCTCTTACTTTTCTGGCGGACCCGACCACCGCCATGGCGGTGCGGGCCGAGCGCGCCTATCTGCACCGGCTTGAGGGCGGTTGTCAGGTGCCCATCGGCGCCTTTGCCGAACTGCAAGGTGATGAGGTAACCCTGACCGGCCTGATCGCCTCGGTGGATGGGAAAAAGATGATCAAAGAAGAGGCTCGCGGCCCTGTGGCCGAAGCGGAAAAGATCGGAAAAAATCTGGCGGAAACCCTGCTGGCCAAGGGTGGCGGGGCGATCCTCGCCGAAGTGTATGGGGAAGAAATTGACTGATACGGCACCAATCAACAGAGGCAAGGCCTATCTGGTCGGCGCCGGTCCCGGTGATCCGGGACTGATTACCGTCCGCGGTCTGGAGATTCTGAAAAAGGCCGAGGTCGTCATCTATGACTATCTGGCCGGCGACAAGCTGCTCAAACATGTGCCGGCCGATGCGGAGTTTATTTACGCCGGCAAGCAGGGCGGGGTGACCCACACCCATACCCAGGACGAGATCAATCAGCTGCTGGTCGATCGGGTGCGCGACGGGAAACGAGTGGTGCGTCTCAAGGGCGGTGACCCCTTTATCTTCGGCCGTGGCGGCGAAGAACTCGAAGAGCTGGTCAAGGCCGGGCTGCCCTTTGAGGCGGTACCCGGCGTTACCTCGGCCTCGGCGGCGGCGACCTTTGCCGGCGTGCCGATCACCCATCGCCGCTATACCTCGTCGGTGGCCTTTATTACCGGCCATGAGGATCCGAACAAGGAAAGCTCCAATATCGCCTGGGACAAGATTTCCACCGGGGTCGGCACCCTGGTTTTCTATATGGGCATCAAGAACCTCGAATCGATCACCGCCAACCTGATGAAACACGGGCGCGATCCGAAAACGCCGGTGGCGGTGGTGCGCTGGGCCTCACGGCCGAATCAGAAATCGGTGGTCGGCACCCTGGACACCATTGCCGAAATCGTCAGGACCAACGATATTAAGCCGCCGGCCCTGACCATTGTCGGCGATGTCGTCAATCTGCGTGATGTCATCAACTGGTATGAGGTGCGACCACTGTTCGGTAAACGGATCATCGTCACCCGAACCCGGGAGCAGGCGAGCGATCTTGTCGCCCTGCTGGAGGAAAACGGCGCCAATTGCCTCGAATTTCCCACCATTTCCATCTGTCCCCCCGATTCCTGGGACGAGGTCGATGCCGCCCTTGCCCGGCTGGGTCAATTTCACTGGCTGGTTTTTACCAGCATCAACGCCATCCATGCCTTTTTCGGCCGCCTCTATGAAAAGGGTATGGACACTCGCGCCCTTGCCGGTTGTAAGATAGCGGCAGTGGGCAAGGTCACCGACGACTGTCTCCGTACCTATGGTCTGATCAGCGATCTGGTGCCGGATGAATTCACCGGAGAAGGCCTGGCCGAGGCCTTGGAGAAGCAGGGGGTGGCCGGCTGCGAAATTCTCATTCCCCGGGCCTTGAAGGCGCGGGAGGTGCTGCCGTCACGTCTCGAAAAGGCCGGGGCCGGGGTGACCATGGTGGCGGTCTATCAGAACAAGCGACCGGAAGGATTGCATGAGAAACTGCGGGCGAAACTGGAAAACAAGGACGCCGACATCGTCACCTTTACCAGTTCATCGACGGTGACCAATTTCATCCACATGCTGGGAGTCAAAGACCAGGACGAACTGCGGGAGATCATGGGCGGCATCAAAATAGCCGCCATCGGGCCGGTCACCGCCAGAACGGTTGAGGAAAACGGTCTCACCGTGGACATTCAGCCCTCCACTTATACCATTCCTGATCTGGTCGATGCCATTGTCAAGGATGCCACTGCCGGGGCAGCGTCATGACCAGCCGGGACGCGCTCTCTCGTGTATGATTGTCGGAATCGTAATTAACCGACGATTCCGACGGGTCGTATTTTGTAACGCTTTGTTTTTGCTTTCACGCCCGCCGTGTTGAGGGGAGGTTGGTGCCCCCCATATTGATTGACTGCTGTGCCGGACTGGTTGGCCGCACGCCCAGACCGGTCCGGCACAATTCCTTCTGGTTCGGTTTTCTTCGCCCTCTCTTCCTCCCTTTCCTTTTTACTGTTTTTTTTACTTTTTCAGGCATTTCCTTGCTCTCGTCGCAGAAAGGGTGGTACATAACAGAAAAAGGCGGCAAAGGATGGCCGCTGCCCAGCTCTCCGTTTTGTTCGATCGGGTTCGCCTAAGCTGATGGGCTTGGGCATTATTGTTGCTTAATTTCTTGGATGCCGTGTCTGGCAGGAAGCAATAATGAAGAAGATACTGATTGTTGACAATAACAAGGTGATCCTGCGGCTGCTTTCCACCTTTCTCCGGCAGCAGGGTTATCTGGTGGCCAGCGCCGAGGACGGTCTCGCCGCCCTTGAACAGCTTGAATCCTTTCAACCGGACGTCATGCTGGTTGATTTGGTCATGCCTCGTATCAGTGGCGAAAAACTCTGCCGCATCGTCCGCCGGATGCCTGAGTATCACTCCTTGTTCATTGTTATCATCTCCGCCATTGCGGCCGAGGAAAAGATTGATTTTCCCGCCATCGGCGCCGACGCCTGCATCGCCAAGGGACCGGCCAGGCAGATGGAGGAAAATCTTTCCACGGTGCTTGAATTTTTTTTCAATGACAGGAAGGAGGAACTGGGAAACAGGATCTTTGGTGAGGAAAGTCTCTTTGAAAGACAGATCACCAAGGAGCTGCTGGCCAGTAAAAAGCATCTTGAAATCGCCATGAATAACCTTGCCGAGGGGCTTCTTGAGCTGCTTGCCGACGGTAGTGTTATCTTTGTCAATCCGACGGCGCTCAAATTTTTTCAATGTTCGGAAGAAAAGTTTCTCGGCCTCCGGTTTGTTGATTTTTTCCAGGGAAAGGAAAAAAATCGCATCAGTGCCATTCTCGCCATGCTGGATACCGAAGTGGTGGAAATCGGTGAGGCTGACCCCCTTTTTCTCCATGGCAGATTCCTGTTACTGAAGTTTGTCCCTTTTTTTGATCGGGGCGAAAAATACGTCATTGTTATGGTGCACGATGACACGAGCAGGCGGCAGGCGGAACTCGATCTGCTCAGTCACAAGGAATATCTCGAGGATATGGTGCGGGAGCGAACCGCCACCCTGGAGGAGCTCAACATCGAGCTGGAGGAGGCGCTCTCGAGGGTAAAGACCCTGAGCGGACTTTTGCCCATCTGCGCCAGCTGTAAGAAAATCCGTGATGACAGGGGCTACTGGAACCAGATCGAGGAGTTCATTCGTGACCACTCCTTTGCCCAATTCAGTCACGGGATCTGTCCGGAATGTGTGAAAAAACTCTATCCGGAACTGGATATCTTCGGGGATGAAGACGAAGTGCAAAGGTAAAAAATTTCTGGCACCGCCCGCCGGATGTGTTACGATGAAATCACTTTCAGGCTGAAGCCGGTTGGGAAGTTTTTCGTAACTATCCGGAAAATCGGCCTTTTGCGAGACCAATCAAAGGTGATGGAGTCGTAAAAACTGAAAATTAACCACAGAGACCGCAGAGCGCACAGAGATAACTAATTATAATTAAAGATTTTTTCTCTGCGTTCTCTGTGCGCTCTGTGGTGAAAAAAGACTTTTTACGGGTTTGTCAAAGGTGACGGTCATGAAGAAGAAAAAAGCCTCCCTGTCCCTGTTTTTTGTCCTTTTTGTCCTGTTGTTCTTCACCTCCTGTACCTATAAGGAACGTGTCCAGCCCATCACCCTGCCGGCTGGACTGGATAATTCCATTGTGGTCCACGGCGTCTGGATCGCGGCGGATGCCTATGCCGATCCTGGCCGCGCCAGGGATGCCTTCGGGTTTGACATCAGAGCGGCCGGACTGCTGCCGGTGCAGGTCGTGCTTCAGAACGACGGCAATCGTTCCGTCACCGTACTGCCGGAGCAGACCTTTCTGATCGATGCGCATAATCAGGCCTGGCCGGTTAATACTTTGGAGAGAACCTACCGGCGGGTGGAAGACTACACCGAGGTGGGAGAGACGGTTGCCGGCGCCGGTAAGCCTGCCCTGCTGATGGGCGCGGCCGGCGCCATCGCTGGGCTGGCCATCGGCATTGTTACCGGGGAAAATGTCGGCGAAGCGATGGGCAAAGGGGCGGCGATTGGCGCTGCGGTGGGGGCGGTATCCGGCGGAGCGGGGGCCTATCAGGACGCCAGGGTGACGATCCGGCAGGATCTGTCGCGTAAGGCACTGCACAACCGGGCGGTGCTGCCGAATCAGATCGGTTACGGCATGCTTTTTTTTCCGGGTTTTGCCGAAGAGGCACAGGACGCCACCCAGCTGCGTCTGACCCTGTCGTTTGACGGCGTGACGGAATCGGTGACGCTTTTTCTGCCACCGCCATCGACAAAGCCGTGAGCGGGTCGGTTATCCGGCGATCATTTCCATGCTGATATCGCAGGCCGGGGCGGAATGGGTCAGGGCGCCGATGGAGATGAGATTGACCCCTGCCTCTGCCACCACCCGGACATTGTCGAGGGTGACGCCGCCGGAGGCCTCGACCAGGGCCCGACCGTTGACCAGACGCACTGCCTGGCGCATCAGTTCCGGGGCCATATTGTCCAGCATGATGATGTCAACACCTGCTGCCAGACACTCCTCAACCTGGCCCAGAGTTTCTGTTTCGACCTCGATTTTCATGGTATGCGCGATTTTTCCCCGGACCAGTTCCACCGCCCTGGTGATGGAGCCGCAGGCGGCGATGTGATTGTCCTTGATAAGAATGCCGTCGGACAGGCTGAAACGGTGATTGTGACCGCCGCCGACCCGCACCGCATACTTTTCCAGCAGGCGCAGGCCCGGCGTCGTTTTGCGGGTGTCCACGATCTTCACCGGTAATGGCGCAATTTTATTGACAAAGGCGCGGGTCAGGGTGGCAATGCCGCAGAGGCGCTGGGTCAGGTTGAGGGCGACCCGCTCTGCCCGCAGCATGTCGAGGAGCGGACCGCGGGCGGTAAAAATGACGTCGCCGGGTCGGGTCAGTGTGCCGTCCGTGGCAGCGGTCCAGGCGATGGCCGGATTACAGAGGGAAAAGACCTCGCCCGCCACCCGACCGAGTCCCGCACAGCAGAATGATCCCCTGGCGATAAACGAGGCGGCGCCGGTCTGCTCGTCACTGAAGATTGCTTCACTGGTCAGGTCGCCGGCCGGAGCATCCTCGGCCAGAAAGCGACGCAGGGCTTCAGACAGCAACAGTCTGTTCATCGCCTTTCTCGTCGACAAGCTGACGCCGCATCAGGTTTCATTGCTGCGCCACCCAGTTACCATACTGGTCACGGCAGGCGGTCTGCCGGATCTTTTCCGGCCTGCCGTCGATGGTGGCGAGGATCTCCGCCTCGCGGCAGTCCTGCTGATAGCTGTTCTGGTAGGTGTGCTGGGGGGTGACCGCGTAGCTGTTGCCGTTGTTCGGATTGACCCACTGTGAGGTGCGTCCGTCCGGCACGGTTTCATAAGCGGCATTGATGCGGGCCTGGTCCGCCTTGTCCATCTCGTTGCCCACCGCATAGCCGAGCAGCAGACCGACCGCCGCGCCGATCAGAGTGGCCTCGGTGCTGCGACCGATGGCCTGACCGGCGATGGCGCCCGCCGCTGCACCGGTGCCGGCGCCGGTCTGGGCCTTGGTGGCGCAGGAGGAGACGAGGGCGGCGAGAAGAAGGAGAACGATGGTGTTACGAATCATTAAAATACCTCATAATAATAAAGGGAGAGCGAATGCTCAGGGGGGGGGCCGGTTTCGGATGACTTTTTCTTAAACGCGAGCTGCTTTTTTGTCAAGACGTAATGAAAATACTCCAATGATATCCGTTTTTTGGCTGGCAAGCCTGCTGAAAAAAATGCTAGAGTGAAATCATGATGGCGTCGCAAAACTGAAAATTAACCACAGAGACCACAGAGCACACAGAGAGAACTGATTGTAATTAAAGATGTTTTCTCTACGCCCTCTGTGCGCTCTGTGGCGAAAAAAAGATTTTTTACGGGTTTGTCGAGCATCGTTACCCACAATGACATTCCGGGATGCGCAATGTTCACGGAAATTCATAAAAAAACCACATCAGGCCGGATAAAGAGGCTGCTCCGGCGCAACCTCATCCGTAGGAGGGGTGTTCATGATCGAGCTGATTAAAAAGGCGTTTTACACCGGACTCGGCGCCGCTGAACTGACCAGGGAAAAGATCGAAGAGCTGGCCCGGGAGCTTGCCGACAAGGGTAAGCTGTCGGAGAGCGAGGTGAAAAAGTTTGTTGACGAGATGCTGGGTAAATCACAGGAACGTAAGGATCAGCTGAAAAAACAGCTGGAGCGGGTGACCGAGGATGTGCTGAAGAAGATGAATCTGGCCAGTCGCGACGACCTCGACGCCCTGGAAAAACGGCTAAGCGAAAAAATCGATACGTTGTCCGGTAAGCAATCCTGACGCATCCATGCTCAATATTCGCAAGATCGGCACCATCGGTCACACCTACCGTAATCTTGGTCGGTACCGGCAGATCCTCGGGGTGCTGTTCAGCTACGGATTCGGCGAGTTTGTCGACACCCTGAAGATCGAGCAGTATCTTGAAGTAAGCCTCGCCAAGCTGCTGAAAAAGGAGCCGCGGTACACCGGTAAGCTGTCCCGGCCGGAGCGGGTGCGCCGTGTCCTCGAGGAGCTCGGTCCAACCTTTATCAAGCTCGGCCAGATCCTTTCGACCCGTCCGGATCTCATCCCTTATGATTTTATTAAGGAGCTGGCCAGGTTACAGGATAAGGTTCCTTCCTTTTCCTATGGCGAGGTGTGTCAGGTGCTTGCCGCCGAACTGGGCGGCCCGCCGGAATCCTTTTTTCAGGAGTTTGAGCGGCAGCCCTGCGCTGCCGCCTCTATCGGCCAGGTGCACCGGGCGCGTTTGTTTACCGGCGAGGAGGTGGTGGTCAAGGTGCAGCGCCCCGGTATCCGCGAGATCATTGAAACCGATCTGGAAATCATGCTCCATCTTGCCTCCCTGATGGAGCGTCATCTCGCCGAATTTGAGGTCCAGCAGCCGACCCGCATCGTTGCGGTCTTTGCCCGGACCATTGAAAAGGAGATCAACTATCAGCTTGAAGCGAACAGTATTGAGCGTTTCACCCGTCAGTTTCTGACCGATCCCACCGTCTATGTGCCCAGGGTCTACCGGCGTCTCAGCACGAAGAAGATCATTACCATGGAGTATGTTCATGGGATCAAGGCCTCGGAGATCGATACCCTGCGGCAGCAGTCGTATGATCTCAAGCTGCTTGCCGCCCGCGGTTCCCTGTTCATCATGAATCAGATCTTTGTCCACGGCTTTTTCCATGCCGATCCGCATCCCGGCAACATCTTCATCCTGCCGGATAATATTATCTGTTTTCTCGATTTCGGCATGATGGGCCGTATCTCAACCAAGGAGCGCGAGGATTTCGCTGATCTCGTCATCCAGGTGGCCCGTCGCAATGAAAAGAAAACGGTGGATGCCGTGCTGCGCATCACCGTGCCGCGGGAGCCGCCGGACCGGGCCTGCCTCGAAAACGACATCGCCGAACTCATCGATCGGCATGTCGGTCTGCCTTTGAAAGAACTCGAAGTCGGTCTTGTCATGCAGCAGCTGCTTGAGCTGGTTTTTCGGCATAAGCTGGTTCTTAAGCCAAACTTCTATCTGCTGGTCAAGGCAACAGGCACCATTGAGAGTCTTGGCCGCGCCCTTGATCCGGATTTCAATATCGTCGCCCATGCCGAACCCTTTATTGCCAGGATCCGGCTGGAACGGTTCCGGCCGCAGCGCCTTCTTGACGAGATCATGGATTCGGGAAGCGAACTGGTGCTGCTGCTGCGTGAAGTTCCCGCCGGACTGCGCGATGTCCTGTCTCTGATCAGGCAAGGCCGGATCAAGATAGAGTTCGAGCATCACGGCCTGGAAGGTCTGTATACCCATATTGAACGGGCCAGCAACCGCATCGCCTTTGCCATTGTCCTGGCGGCCCAGATTGTCGGCTCCTCGCTCATTGTTCTTGCCGATTTGCCGCCTCGGTGGAAGGGGATTCCGGTGATCGGTCTGGCCGGCTTTCTTCTCGCCGGCGTCATGGGGTTCTGGTTGCTCATTTCCATGCTGCGCCACGGCAGGATGTGATTGAGATTTACGAAGAATAACCGGCGCGCTGCTCTGATGGCAGCGGCCATAACACGATAGGAGAGTAAAGGAAAGACATGATCGGAGCATCCGGGAAAAAACCGAGTCTGTTCAGCGGCGATCTGCTTGTCTATTTTGTCCGGCAGCCGGAAAAAAAACGGCCGCCGGTGTGTGGCGATGCTCTTATTCAGGAGCGTATTACCCAGGCGTTCGAGGCCGGTGATTGTTTCGGCAAGAAAGACGAGTGTGTGCTCTTTTACCCGCAGCGGGTTCTTGACGGTCTGCAGGCCAGGCGTCTGTTGGTGGTCGGCCTCGGCAAGGAGGAATTAACCCGGGAGCTGTTCCGCCGAGCCGGTGGCACGGTGGCACGCAAGGCCTTATCACTCAAGGCGGAGAGTCTGTTGCTTGTTCTGCCGGAACAGCTTGATTTTGCCGTGGAGGAGATGGCGGAGTGTCTGACCGAGGGGGTGCTGCTGGGCGGATATCAGTTCACCCGCTACAAGAGGCAGGATGAGGAAGACAAAACGGCGGAGATCAAAAGGGTCAGGCTTTGCACCTCTTCCGCTTCTCTAGCTGCGGTGCGTGCCGGCATCCGGCTCGGCCAGGTGGCCGGCCGGGCCGGTGCAACCAGCCGGGACATGGCCAATGAGCCGGGTAATGTCTGGACGCCGCAGGCCTTTGCCGAATATGGACGGGCCCTGGCCGCGGCGCATGGTCTGTCCTGCACCGTTCTGGGAAAGGAGGATATGATCCGCCTGAAGATGGGCGGTATCCTCGGCGTCAACCAGGGGTCGGCTCAGCCGCCGGCACTTGTTATCCTCGAATACCGTACCGGCCGCAAGGTGCCGACCCTGATGCTGGTGGGTAAGGGACTGACCTTTGATTCCGGCGGCATTTCGCTCAAGCCCGGCGAGGGCATGCAGGATATGAAATACGATATGTGCGGCGGCGCGGCGGTGCTGGCGGCCATGGAGGCCATTGCCCGGGAGCGGCCAGGCCGGGTCGATGTCGTCGCCCTGGTGCCGGCCACTGAGAACCTGCCTTCATCCTCGGCCTTGAAGCCGGGCGACATCATCACCCAGTATGGCGGCAGGACGGTGGAGGTGATCAACACCGATGCCGAGGGTCGCCTTATCCTGGCTGATGCCCTGTCCTATGGAGTGGAACGGTTCGCGCCCGCCGCGATTGTCGATCTTGCGACGCTCACCGGCGCAGTGGTCATCGGCCTTGGTCATCACCGCACCGGACTGTTCGCCAATGACGACGAGCTGGCCGGCCGGGTGCTCGCCGCCGGCGACCGGGCCGGAGAACCGTTGTGGCGTCTGCCGCTGGGGGATGAGTACAAGGAACAACTGAAATCTCAGGTGGCGGATCTGAAGAATGTCGGCGGCAAGCCGGGCGGCAGCATTACCGCCGCAGTTTTTCTGCAACAGTTTGTCGGCGAGACCCCCTGGGTGCATCTCGATATTGCCGGCACGGCCTGGGAGTATACGGAGAAACCCTATGTTCCGAAGGGGCCCTCCGGCATTGGGGCCCGCACCCTGATTGAACTGGTACGGGCCTGGCGCTGAGAATATGCCGAGTCGACCGGTGGATCGGTTTTTCATCTCTGTCTTGTAAGCATTGGACAGAGGGTGTTCCCCCTGTCCACTTTGGACCGGGGGTGAATGTGACAGACTCAGCTTGAGCCGCAATCGGCGGTTTCGCCCTTGACCTTGGCAATGGCATGGGGCAGGGCAGGAAGGACGACAGCGAGATTGTCCCGCGCCCCCCTTTCGCTGCCCGGCAGGTTGATGATGAGGCTTTCCTCCCGAACCCCGCAGACCCCGCGGGAAAGCAGGGCGTGCGGAGTCTGGGTGAAACTTGCCATGCGCATCGCCTCGCCGAAGCCGGGCAGCTCGAAATCGAGGAGGTCGCGGGTCACCTCCGGGGTGCGGTCGCTGGGGCTGACCCCGGTACCGCCGGTGGTGACGATAAGATCGATACCTTCCTCGTCGACCCATTGCACCAACGTCTCCCGGATCAGCTCGGGCTGATCCGGGACAATGGTGTAGTCAACCACGAGAAACCCGGCGGCATAAAGCTGTTTCTGCAGCTGCGGACCACTGGTGTCGGTTCGTTCCCCGCGGGCGCCCTTGTCGCTCACCGTCAGCACCGCGCAGGTATATCGTTGCGGCTCGCTTTCCTTCTGTTTATGCATTTTTGTTGGCCGCGGCGATGATTTTTTCGGCGATCTGGCTCGGCACCTCTTCATAGTGGGAAAATTCCGCCTCGTAGGTGCCGCGGCCGCCGGTCATGGAGGTGAGATCCGGTGAGTATTCGAGCATCTCCGCCATCGGCACCTGGGCGGTGACGATTTCCAGATTGTCGCCGGAATCCATGCCCATGACCCGACCCCGGCGGCCGTTGAGATCGCCGATGGCGTCACCGACGCATTCCTTAGGGACGAAGATCGTCATGTTCATGATCGGTTCGAGCAGCACCGGATTCGCCTCCTGGGCCGCCTTCTTGAAGGCCAGCGAGCCGGAGATCTTGAAGGCCATCTCCGAGGAATCAACGGCGTGGAAGGAGCCGTCCACCAGGGCGACCTTGATGTCAACCACCGGATAGCCGGCGAGCACTCCCTTTTCCATGGCCTCCAGGATGCCCTTTTCCACGGCCGGGATATACTGGCGGGGGATGACGCCGCCGACGATCTTGTCCTCGAAGACAAAGCCGCCGCCCCGCGGCAGCGGTTCCATTTCGATCCAGGAATCGGCGAACTGACCGCGACCGCCGGACTGTTTCTTGTGTTTGCCCTGTACTCTCGCCTTGCCTTTGATTGTTTCCTTGTACGGAACCTTGGGCGCCTGCAACTGCATCTCGACCCCGAATTTCCGTTTGATCTTGTCACCCAGCACCTGCAGATGGACTTGACCGACACCGGAGAGGAGGATCTCCCGGGTCTGCGGATCACGGGTGAGCAACAGGGTTGGGTCTTCCTCCAGCATGCGGGAGATGGATGAGAAGAGTTTGTCTTCGTCGTCCTTTTTGGCGGGCTTGACGGCAAAGGACATCACCGGCTTGATCGGGTCGAGTCCTTCGTAGAGCACGGGATTCTCCTTGGTGCAGAGGGTGTCGCCGGTGGAGGTGTCCTTCAGTTTGGCCAGCGCCACCACCATGCCGGCACAGGCGGTATCCACCGGTTTGACTTCCTTGCCCTCCAGGACGAGCAGTTGGCTGAATTTTTCCATGACATCCTTTTTCGCGTTGTAAAAGGAGTCGCCGCTTAATGTGCCGGAGAAGATGCGAAAGATGGTGAGTTGGCCGGCATAGGGATCGGCGGTCGTCTTGAAGACGAGGGCGGAAAAGGGGGAATCGGCGGTCGGGGCCAGTTCGACGGGATCACCACTGGTCGGATGGCTGCCCATCTGGGCCGCGACCTCATCCGGGGCGGGCAGGTATTCATTGATGGCGTTGAGCAGCAATTCGGTACCGAGATTGCCGGTGGCCGAGCCGGGAACGACCGGGGCGAGAAGACCGGCGCGCACCGCTTTTTTGAGACCATCGAGCAGTTCCTTTTTGTCGAGTTCGCCTTCCTCAAGGAATTTTTCCACGAGGTCGTCATCGGTTTCCGCCACCTGTTCCATCAGTTTTTCAAGAGCGAGTTGAGCGTCGTCCTCCATGTCGGCCGGAATGTCACCCTCTTTTACTTTGCCGTCCGGGCTGAAAAAACAGGCACTACCTTTGATGATGTCGATCGCTCCCCTGAAATCGCTTTCCGAACCGATGGGTAGGTAAAGGACTGCCGGTTCATAGGGAAGGCGGGCCTTGATTTCGCCCACGACCCGATCGAAATCAGCCCGTTCCCGGTCCATTTTGTTGAGAAAAATCAGGGTCGGCAGGGATCGGTTCTTGAGAAAGCCGGCGATTTTTTCCGTCTGGTATTTGACGCCAAGCACCGCGCCGACGGTGAAAACGGCCGTGTCTGCCACCCGGGCCGCGAATTTCGTCTCGTTGATGAAGTTGTCGTCGCCGGGGGTGTCGGTAAGAAAGATCTGGTGTTTTTTCCAGGTAAAATTAGTGAAGGAGCTGCTGATGGAGAGTTTCCGCTGGATTTCTTCCGGCTCGTAATCCATGACCGACGAGCCGTCGTCAACCTTGCCGAGACGATTTGTCTTGCCTGCCGTGAAAAGCATCGCCTCGGCAAGGGATGTCTTGCCGCTTTTGCCATGGCCGAACAGTGCAACATTGCGAATCATCTTGATATCCTGCATGAAATCCTCCGTGGTCAGAACGTGACGGTTGCCGGAGGGGGCCGCGGGGCCGGGTCGCCGGCAAGGGTCAACAGGTTGTGGGTATATGATTCTGATGTGGTTACATAAAGATCCTACAGCAGCTCCTTTTTTTTGACAAACCCGTAAAAAGTCTTTTTTCACCACAGAGCGTATTGAGAACACAGAGAAAACATCTTTAATTACAATCAGTTACCTCTTGGCGCTCTGCGGTCTCTGTGGTTGATATTCTGTTTTTACGAGACCATCTTTTTTTTGGATGGGTTGGTGGCGTTTCCGGCCGTCAGGCGGCACCGGAACCGTGGCAACGATAGCGCATAGTATTCCGAAGTTATTGATAAAGTCAAGAGGCTGGGTGGAAAATGGGAGAAAGACAGCGTTTTTTCTTTCAGCCGGACTTTGCATCCGCTACAATCAAGAGACAAGAGGTAAGAAGAGTGAAAGAGAAAAACATGGTGCAGCAATGAAACTGGCCAGGGCCGAGCAGATGCGGGAGATCGACCGTCAGGCCATGGATGAGGTCGGCATCCCGGGGGTTGTGCTGATGGAGCATGCCGGCACCCACACCGCGGCTGTCATTCTCCGCGATTTCGGCCCGCTGCGGGGTAGAAAGGTCGATGTCTTCGCCGGACCCGGCAATAACGGTGGCGACGGGTTCGTCATCGCCCGCCATCTTCATGAACAGGGGGTGGAGGTGACGGTGCGGCTGGTTGTGTCGGAAGAGAAGATAGGCGGGGATGCGGCAAGCCATTTCCGTAGTATCAGAAACCTTGGTATTCCGGTGTTGGAGCCGGCCAGCTCGCCGGTCCCTGAGACGTTATGCCTCGATGACCGGGCGTTGCTGGTCGATGCTTTGTTTGGTACCGGGCTGACCCGGAAGATAAGCGGCTATTGCGCCGCTATCGTGCAGGCAATCAACCGCGCCGCCTGCCCGGTGGTGGCGGTCGACATGCCGAGCGGGGTGGACAGCGACAGTGGTCGCGTCCTGGGGGAGGCGGTGCGGGCCGATTGCACCGTCACCTTTGCTCTGGCCAAACCCGGCCATTTCGTCTTTCCCGGCCGGGAACTGGTCGGGCGTTTGGAGGTGGTCGACATCGGTATCCCGCAGCGAATCATTACTGCGGCCGACCTCAATTGCGAGGCGCTGGAAATGGAGGTTGTCCGCCCTTTTGTCCCGATTCGGCCGACCAACAGCCACAAGGGCACCTATGGGCACCTGCTGCTGCTGGCCGGATCCCGGGGCAAAAGCGGAGCCGCCTTGCTCGCCGTCCTCGGCGCGCTCAGGTCCGGGGCCGGCCTGGTCAGTCTCTGTGCCGCACCGGAGGTGACGGCGCTCTGTGCCGCAGCGATTTTTGAAGCCATGACCGTGTCGCTTTTCGGCGGGCCTGACGCGGCTCCGACAGGTACCGATGCCGATAGGATCAGTGCCGCCCTGGCCGGCAAACAGGCCCTGGTGGTCGGCCCCGGTCTTGGCCGGGAAGAGGAGACGATGGAGCTGGTCCGGCGTCTCTATCGGGAGGTGCAGGTACCGCTGGTGCTGGATGCCGACGGCCTGATCGCCCTGGCCGATCACCCCGGTTCCCTGGCCGGGGGGGGAGCGGCCCGTATCCTCACCCCTCATCCCGGCGAAATGGCCCGTTTGACCGGTTCCACCAGCAGGGAGATTCAGCATAACCGGCTTGAGGCGGCCGTCCGTCTGGCCCGGCGCTGCGGCGGCTATGTCGTGCTGAAAGGGGCGGGCACCATCATTGCTGCTCCGGACGGTCGAGTGGCAGTAAACAGTACCGGCAACCCCGGCATGGCGGCCGGCGGCATGGGTGACGTGCTGGCCGGCCTGATCGGCGGTCTGCTGGCCCAGGGGCTGTCGCCCTGGCAGGCATGCTGCCTGGCGGTCTTTGTTCATGGTCGCGCCGCCGATCTGCTGGCAGTGGAGATGGGCGCTGGCTATCTGGCCAGCGAGGTGGCGGACCGGCTGCCCCGGGTGATGGCAACGCTCCGGGGAGAAATGCGGGCGAGCGATTCGAGTACGGTCGGTTTTCGTCCATCCTGAACGTGCTGAATGATATTTTGTCGTGTCAAAAAAAAACAGAGTCGATAGGTGAATTATGCTGACAGCCAAAGATATCATGACAACCAGTGTGATTACCGTCAATCCCGATCTGGCGGTGGAGGAGCTGGCCGCCCTGCTTTGGGAGCACAGAATCAGCGGCGCGCCGGTGGTTGACGCAGAGGGTGCCCTGGTCGGCGTTGTCACCGAAAGCGATTTGATTGATCAGACGAAAAAGATCCATATTCCCACCATGATCTCCTTTCTCGATTCCGTCATCATGCTGGAGAGCGCCGCCAAGGTGGAAAAACAGATCGGCAAGATGACCGGCACCACGGTGGATGATATCTGCAGCAAAAAGGTGGTGAGCGTCAAGGAAGAGACGCCTCTGGAAGAGATTGCCACCATCATGGCGGAAAAGGGGTTGCATACCATTCCGGTGGTCCGGGACGGCGAGTTGGTCGGGGTGGTGGGTAAGAAGGACATCATCAAAACCCTGGCGCGAAAAGGGGCGTAGGGCGTTGCCTCAGAGCCGCACCCGCACCAGGCCGCGCACCGAGTTGCCGACATAGATGGCCTCGGCCCTGGCCAGATCGTCGGGAAAGAGGATCTTCTCGCGGACCAGCGGGGCCGTTCCGGCCAGCAGATGACCGCGCAGGATGCCGGGCAGCAGTCCGCAGGTCAGGGGCGGGGTGTAGAGGACATCGCCCTGCCGGATAAAGACCGAAGAGATGGCCCCCTCCGTCACCTCGCCCCGCTCGTTGCAGAAGAGCACCTCATAATATCCCCCCTCCATTGCCCTGCTTCGTTCCCTCTCGTAAATCTCCCGATGCGTTGTCTTGTGGAAGAGAAAGATGTCGGTCGAGCTGGTGCGGCTGGTCGCAAAAATGATCCGCGGCACGTCATTCCCGCCATCATCACAGGTGGCAGGCGGCCCGCCGCATGGGGTGACGCTGACCGTAACGTGGCCCTGGCGGTCGAGCAGCAGACGGAGACGCTGATGGTCGGATTGACCGCGCAATTTTGCGTCTTCATTGGTGAGCAGGGTTCTGATCTCGGTCAACCGGCAGGGGTAGCGGAAATAGGCGGCCGAATCGGCCAGTCGGGTGAGATGCTCTTCGAGCAGCCAGAAGCCGCCTGCCGGTTGCCAGAGCAGCGTCTCGATCAGATCAAAGCAGGGGCGGGGGGCGAGGAGAAAGTTTGCCTTCAGGCGGCACTCCTGCCATTCCCGTTCCGGCTCGGAATCATAAACGATACCGGAGCCGACCCCCATCTCGCCCGCATTGCCGTGCAGAACAACGGTCCGGATCGGCACGTTGAAGACCGCCTCCCCGTCCGGGGTGAGATAACCGATTGCCCCGGTGTAGACCCCTCGCGCCTCCGGCTCCAGCTCGCGGATGATCTCCATGGTTCTGATCTTCGGCGCGCCGGTGACCGAGCCGCAGGGAAAGAGGGCGGCAAACAGGGCATGGAGAGATACCTCCCCGGCCAGTTCTCCGGTGATGGTCGAGGTCATCTGGAGGAGGGTTTCGTAAGTTTCCACGTCAAAGAGCGAGGAGACGCGCACCGTGCCGGCCCGGCACAACCGGCCGAGATCGTTGCGCAGCAGATCGACGATCATAACGTTTTCACTGCGGTTCTTGCGGTCACTGGCGAGTAAGCGACGCTTCTCCTCGTCCTCGGTCAGGGTGCGGCCACGAGCCAGGGTGCCCTTCATCGGCCGCACGGTGATGGTCGGTCCCATTTGCCGGAAGAAAAGTTCCGGCGACAGGGAGAGAATATGGTGGGCGGCAGAGCGGAGAAAGGCGCCGTAACCGACGCTCTGGGAGCGGCGCAGGGCCAGGTAGAGGGCCTCGGCCGAGCCGGTGAAATCAAAGAGATATTTCAGCGTATAGTTGACCTGATAGGTATCGCCGGCCTTGATGTAGTCGCGAATCCGCTTGATGGCCCGGACATAGTCGGCCTTGGTGAGACTGAGCCGCGAGTTGCTGATGACGTAGGCGTCGTCTGCCGGAACAGGGCTATCCTCCGGGCAGAGGTCGGTCAGGGCGCGGCGGAGGCCGGCTGGGTCGTTGTGGTCGAAGATGATTGGTTGGCGGCAGGCGAGCAGCCGGGCGAGCGGCGCGCCGTTTGCCCGCCTGGCCAGGCCGGTCAGGGTCGGTTCGAGCAGATAGCCAAGCTCGTAGGAGAGCCAGCCGGCGAGATAATAGCCGCGGGAGAGCCACTGCTGCGCCTCGTCGAGGAAACGGCGGGGATCGCCGTCCTGCTCCAGCACCAGGGCACTTTCGGGCCGGACAAAGAGCAGGGAGGTGTGGTTTTCCGCCGAGAGCCGGGTGGTTTCGAGCAGCATGACCTCATCCTGCCCGGCAAGCGCGGCGAAAAGGCGGCTGATATCCTGTTCGGTGAAGGGCGTTGGCTGTGTCATGATTCTCGTTAGGCGCATGGGCCGGACCTCGGGCCGGTCGGCATTTTTCTATACTCTTCGCCGGGAAAAAAAGCAAGCCGTCACCGCGCATGGTTGCAGAATTGCGATACTGCGACAGCCGCAGAGGCTTTGGCGGGCAGGGGCAATTGTTTTGCATAGTGCGGCATTGATCTCCTCATGAGAGCGCAGAAGGCAGGAGCTGGAAGTCAAAAGGATTGGTTTGATTCCGTTTTCTGTTGTCAAGTTCTGATGTGCCGGTGGCGACCATCGCAGCAAATACCTGGCTCACGCGGAATTTTTGATTTTTTTGCGGGCGGAGGGTATCATGGGTGATAGGGTTGATCAAAGAAACGGCCAGATCCTGGCGATGAGCCGGGTGGACATCTTACTTTTTCGCACGAAAAATGATGGTCTCGTAAAACTGAAAATTAACCACAGAGACCGCAGAGCGCACAGAGGTAACTAGTTGTAATTAAATATTTTTTCTCTGTGCCCTCAGTGGTGAAAAGACTTTCTGCGAATTTGTCACATAATGGAGGAGATGATAATGTATCCGGTCCTGCGGCGGAATGATAAGGGCGAGGAGGTCCAGCGATTGCAGTCGTTGCTGAACCGGGTGGGGGCCATGCTTGTTGCCGACGGCGATTTCGGCCTCGGCACCGAACGGGGGGTGCGTTACGGCCAGCATCGCGCCGGTCTTCCGGAAACCGGTTTTGCCGAGGAACCGCTCTGGCGCTGGCTGGAAGGCCAGCCCGAGCCATATCCGCTTCTCGATGTGGACGGCGTCGCCCTCATTGCGAGGGAGGAAACCGGCGGGCTTGCCTATTACCAGCAGGTGACCCGCTGGCCCCATTATCCCGGCTCGGCCAGCGGCATCACCATCGGCATCGGCTACGATCTGCGCTTTAACAGCGAAGATGATCTGCGCGTGACGTGGGGCCCGCATCTTCCCCAATCCGCTCTTCATGAGTTGATCAGGGATATCGGTAAACGGGGCAGCAAGGCCCGGGAACGCGAACTGCAACGGCTCGGCATCGAGATCCCCTTTGTTGTCGCCTGGCAGCTCTTTATCGATACGACCCTGCCCCGTTTTTACACCGAAACGGCGCGCATCTATCCCTCCTTGCCCCATTTGTCCCCACTGTGCCGCGCCGCCCTGGTCAGCCTGGTCTACAACCGGGGCGCTGGTCTGATTGGCCCCACCCGGCTTGAGATGCGCGCCATCCGTGATATCCTCGTCCGGGCCGATGATCCCGCCCTGGCCCCCTCGGCGCGCCTGACGGTCCTGGCCGAGGTCGAGGAGCAGTTTGTCGCCATGCAGCGGCTCTGGCCCCTCGGCTCCGGCCTGCGCAAGCGGCGGCAGGCCGAGGCTAATCTTTGGCGGGAAGGGCTGACGACAGTCTAACCCCGCGCCCCTGCCAGCCCGTGATGAAACGGTTCGACTTCCTCCCGAAACCCTTGCCATCCGCAGGGGAATATTTTATAAGAGCTTATCCACAAAGACGCTTTTCGGTGATCGCGCCGGATTTTGAGCCGGATGCGAGCACAAAGGTATTATCCGTGGATAAGCTCCAAGTAGCGAGCGCGGTCGGACCGTTTCGGCCGCAACGCACCGGGATGATTCGCGCTGAAAAAGGCGACTGACAAAAATGATCAGGGAGGAAAACTGATATGCTGATTCGTGACTGGATGGCGAAAAACGTTCTGACCGTGGATGAAAACACGTCGCTGATGCGGGCCACCCGTATCATGAAGGAAAATTCGATTCGCCGTCTTCCCGTTGTTTCCCATGGCAAACTGGTCGGCATCATCACCGATCGCGACGTGAAGGACGCCTCGCCCTCCAAGACCACCTCCCTCGACGTCCACGAACTTTATTATTTGCTCTCCGAGATGAAGGTCAAGGATCTGATGACCCCCAATCCCATTGTCATCGGCGGTCACGAGTCGTTGGAGAAGGCGGCGGTCATCATGCTGGAGTGCAAGATTTCCGGCGTTCCGGTCATCGACGAGTCCGGCTATCTTATCGGTCTACTCAGTGAGACCGATGTTCTGCGCGGCTTCATCCACAGCACCGGCATCAAGGACGGCGCCATGCAGTATGTCTTTGATCTGGTTGATGAACCGGGTTCGGTCACCCGGGTCGTGAAGATCCTGCGTGAGCATAACGCCCGGGTTATCAGTGTGCTGACATCCTTCGAGGATGCGCCGGAAGGCAAGAAACGGGTGGCGATCCGGGTTGTGACGACAAGTCCCGATGAGGCGGAAAAGCTCTCCGACCTGCTTTCCCAGAATTTCACCGTGGTCTTCCAAGGGCGCGACGAGTTGAAGGATTTGCCGAAGCGGCGGAAATAGCCTGTCTCCATGCTCTGCTCGTCAACCCGGGTCGCCTTTCGACCCGGGTTTTTTTATTGGGGCGCGGCCAACTCCTCTTCTTTTGGGGGGGACATGTCCGCTGGTGCGGCGCCGAACCCGTCGCCTGTCGGCTCGACCGGCTGCTGCTGGGTCCAGGGCAGCATTTCCCGTTTGAAGGGCATCCAGCTTTTCCTGTCGTAGTTGCCCGGGTTGAAGGCGCCTGTCTGTTTGTCGATCGGCAGGAAGATAATGGTGTCCGGTATGGGAAAACTTTTTTGGGTAAAGGGGACGCGCTCCATGAAGTCGCGCCAGATCGGTGCGCATGCCTTGCCGCCGGTTTCGTCGCGTCCCAGTGATGTCCGCTGGTCATAACCGAGCCAGACCCCGCAGACCATCTCCGGGGTGTAACCGATGAACCAGGCATCGTAATACCTGTCGGTGGTTCCGGTCTTGCCCGCTGCCTCGACGTCAAGCCCACGGGCCTGCTTGCCGGTACCTTCCTCAATAGCGCTTTTCAGAATGTGGCTGATCTGAAAGGCGGTCTCCCGGTCCAGTACCTGATCGGTTTGTGGCTGCCACTGCTCGAGAATTCGACCGTTCTTGTCAATAATCCTGGTGATAAAAACCGGTAATGCCCGTTTCCCTTCGTTGGCAAAGGTGGTGTATGCTCCGGTCAGTTCAAGCAGGGTCACCTCGGAGGCGCCGAGGGCAAGCGAGAGATTTTTTGTCATCGGCGATAGGATGCCCATGGCCCTGGCCAGACGGCGGACAGGATCGGTGCCCAGCTGCTGGAGAAGCTTGATGGTGACGATATTGCGGGAATGGATGAGCGCAGTGCTGATGGTGGTCGGCCCGTAAAATTCTTCGGTGAAGTTCTGTGGCTGCCAGCTAGCTGCCCCATCAGCGCCGGGCAGGGAGAGCGGTTCGTCGATGACGATGGAGGCCGGAGTAAAGGAGGATTGCAGGGCCGCGGCATAGACAATGGGTTTGAAGGCCGAGCCGGGTTGTCGTTTCGCCTGGGTCGCCCGGTTAAACTGGCTTTTGTCGAAATTGGTGCCGCCGACCACGGCCCGTACCTGGCCGGTGTCGCTTTCCAGGGCGAGGAGGGCGGCCTGGGGCAGCTCTTTGGATTTGCCTGCCTGGCGCAATGCCCATTTCGCCACCCCCCGATTGACGGCGGCGGTGGCGTGTTGCTGCAGCAGCGGGTCAAGGGTGGTCTCCACCGTCAGCCCCCCCTCGGTCAACAGCCTGGCGCCGTATCGGTTCTGGATGTCATTTTTCACATGCTGGACAAAGTACCTGCTTTCATCATCCTTTTCCACCGGCGCTCCCCAAAGCAAGGGCTGGGCATAGGCGGCACGGGCCATGGAGGCGGTGATGTAACCCTCCTCTGCCATCCGGTTCAGGACATAGGCTTGCCGTTTTTTTGCCAGTTCGAAATGTTTGAATGGCGAATAGCGGCTCGGCGCTTGAGGTAATCCGGCCAGAATGGCAATTTCCGCAAGGGAAAGCTGATCCGCTCGTTTGTCAAAGTAGACCCTGGCCGCCGCATCCACACCGTACGCCCCTTCGCCGAAATAGATCTGGTTGAGATAGATGTGGAGAATCTCCTTTTTGCTCAGGGTGTTATCGATCCGGTAGGCGAGGATCGCTTCTTTGATTTTTCGTGTATAGGTTTTCTCCGGGGTGAGGAGCAGGGAACGGGCGACCTGCTGGGTGATGGTGCTGCCGCCCTGCCCCCGTTCACCGGTGCTTAAGTTGTGCAGCAGGGCGCGGAGGATGGACCAGCCGTCAACCCCGGCATGCTGAAAGAAACGGGCGTCCTCGGCGGCAATGAAGGCCAGGGGCAGCAGTTCCGGCATCCTGTCGTAAGGGATGACAAAACGGTTTTCAATAAAGATGCGATCGATCTCTTTGCCGTGCCGGTCGAGGATGACGGTGGTGGCTGGCGGAGAATAGTCGGTGAGTTTGTCGACGTCCGGAATCTCCAGGGTGATGAAAGAAAAGATGGCGATGCCGATGGCAAGGGAAAGGAAAAAGGCGATGGCGAGGAGATAGAGGGACAGGTGGAGATGGGAGAGGGGCCGTGACTGTCCGTCGGGTGCGTTGTTTCTCGGTGTCGCCATGGTGCCGGGCGTTGTTGTCAGTGGTGGGTGGGCTGCCGGAAACAGGTCCGGAGGCAATGTGCTGTGCAGGAAAAAACGAAAGGCCGCTCTCGGGGAGCGGCCTTTCGTGGGTCAAGCTGATTCAATCAGACTTATTTGTGACATTCGGCGCACTTGGTCGGGCCTTTGCCCATTGTCTGATGACAGCCTTTGCAGTTTGTGTGGGCCGCATCCTTGAAGGTGGCGACTTCTTTCGGCAGACCGGCTGCCTTGTTGTGGCAGGACTCGCATTTCTCGATCTTCATGCCGTCGGTGTAATCGGTCTTCTTGCCGTCGGCGCCCTTGCCGTGATGGCACTCACCACAGGCAAGGCCGGCATCCTGATGTTTCTTGTGCGGGAAAACGGCTGGTTTCGGTTTCGGAGCCGCATCAATGGTGGCCTGCAGAGTGATGTCGGCCGGGCCGTTATCGGCCATGACGGGAACGGTGAAACCGGCAAGTACCGCGAAAGCTGCTGCGCACACAATAGTTTTTTTGATCATGTTCTTCTCCCCTTGATGAATTTTTGACAGTCCCTTTAGACAGTGAAAAAAACCGATAAACGGTATCTTTTTACGCCGTCTCCGTTGATTTGTCAAGATGGAAGCGGCGAAAAATGATTTGCCATTCATTTGTCAACTGCTGCCGTAGCTGTGCAGGCCGGAGAGCAGGAAGTTGACGCCGAAATAGGTGAAGATAACAGATACAAAACCGATGATCGCCAGCCAGGCAATCCTCTTTCCTTGCCAGCCACGGGTAAAACGGGCATGCAGGGTGGCGGCGTAGATGAACCAGGTGATGAGCGACCAGGTTTCCTTGGGATCCCAGCTCCAGTAAGTTCCCCAGGCCGAGTTGGCCCAGATGGCGCCGGTGATGATGCCGGCGCTCAGCCAGAGGAAACCGAAAATCATCGATTTATGAATGATGTCATCAATGACTTTGAGGGATGGCAGGGTGCTGATGATGCCACCCTCCTTTTTTTCTTCCGCCGCATTTTTCATGAGATACATGAAGCCGAGTCCGCAGGCCACCGCAAAGGCGGCGTAGCCGATGAAACAGGTGATGACATGGGCAATGAGCCAGTTGCTCTGCAGGGCCGGAATGAGCGGCGAGATCTCCTGATTGATGCCCTTGCCGAACGAGGCATAGGCCATGCTGACAAAGGCGAAGGGGATGGCAAAGGCGCCGATGAGCCGGTTGTTGAACTTGATTTCAAGCAGCAGATAAAAGATGACGATGGACCAGGAAAAGAAGACGAGGGACTCGTACATGTTGGACAGCGGGGCATGGCCCATGCCCATCTGGTAGGATTCGTACCAGCGCAGCCCGAGTCCGGCGGTCTGGGCCAGAAAGGTGAGCAGCGTCACCAGGGAGGCGGCGATGCCTGATTTTTTTGTCTTGAAGATCAGCGTGGCGACATAGAGCGCCGAGGCGATGAGATAGCCGAGGGTGCTTATGCCCAGCAGTTGCGAACTTGTCATTGTCGGTCCTCTGTGGAGTAGTGAACGTTAGGAAAGAGTCTGTATTTTATCGGTAATGGCCTCGCTGACCGCAGCAAAACTTTTTTCAAAGGCGGGTTTGTTCTTGTTGCTGTTGCCGCAGATCAGAACCAGGCTCTGCCCGTCTTCCCTTTTAATGTAAACCCAGATGCGCCGGTGGGAAAGAAAAAACGCCACCATCAGACCGACAAGCATCAGAGTGCAACCGATGTAGACTGTCCAGACGCCGGGATCCTTGGTGACCTGCAGACCGGTGGCGAAAAATTCTTTCAGTCCGAAGGAGTATTCTGTGCCACCGCGATTAATAGTCAGGGAGTCGCCGTCAGCAATCCAGAAGGGTTCACCCGGGCCCGCCGCGTTGGCGAACCAGATTTTATATTGAAACTTCATCGGCGTTTCGGTCATGTCGCGGTTGATGATACCGAAGGTGACGTTTTCTCCCGGCCATTTGACCTCTTTGCCCGGTTCGACAAGAAAGAGCTCGGTTGTTTTTGTTGCGTTGTTGGTCAGGGAGACGAGAAATTTTTCATAGGACTGGTAGCTCGACTGGTAGAAGGTATGCCCCTTGTAGGTCAACGGATCGTTGACGACGATGGATTTGCTCAGGACCTCCTTGCCGTTCTCCAGGATGGCGAGCTCGGAGCGGAACTCCCTGGGCATGCCGTTCGGGTAATGGGTGAGGGTGAATCGTTTGCACAGCACCTCAAAACCGAGATTGATCGGTCTTTTGGTGCCGAACTCATAAATAACGTCTGAAGAACGGGTTTCCGGAATCATGATGCTGCCCTTGTAGCCGAAATAGGAACCGATCATGGCGCCGGCAAAGATGACGAGAATGCTGGCATGAACGGCATAGACGCCGAGGCGGGTCCATGGGCCTTTTTGCGAGAAGAGGAGGATACCGCCCTCCCGTTCGGCCTCCCTGCTTTTCCAGCCCGTCGCCGCCAGAGCGGCCCTGACCTGGGCTGCGGCATTTTCCAATGAGGCCGGAGTGAGGATTTCCTTGCGGGGATTCATCTTGGCCAGGCGGTTCATTTCGGTCTGCAGATTGTCCTGCACCACCATTTGCCAGACATGGGGCAGTCGTTCGATGGTGCAGATGGTCAGGTTGAGGCCGAGCAGGATGAGCAGGCTGACGAACCACCAGGAATTGTACATGTCCGGGATGTCAAGCAGTTGAAAGAGTTGGGCCATGTTGGCGCCGTATTGCTGAATATAGGCATCAGGCGGACTGTGCTGGGGGATGACCGTGCCGATGATAGAGGCCACGGCAAGGAGGAATAGCACAAAGAGAGCCAGTTTGACCGAGGCAAAAAAAGTCCAGATGCTGTTTTTCGAAGTGCTCATGCTGTCCTTAACAAGTGAATAAAGGTTTTAGAGGAGAAAAGCGCGGCGGAAGAGCGCATGAAAGACACCTGATACCATGGGTGCGACAACGTGTCAATATCCCGGCCCTGGTCTGGACGCTCACTAGCAGAGTGACACAAATGGTAACAGAAAGTTCGGAAAAAGATAAGAACGATTATGAACTTTTTCCCAGGTGCGATGGTGCGAAAAAAAACTTGCGTTGCGTGGGAGGACGATGTATAGATCATGGTTCTTGAGAAAAATATGTCGGCCGTCTTCTGTTGAGAGCGAGTCGGTTCATTCTGGTCCTGAAGGAGTTGAATTATGTCACGAGAATGCGAGATCTGCGGCAAAAAGCCTGTTTCCGGCAACAATGTCAGCCATGCCCATAACAAAACACGTCGTCGCTGGCTGCCCAACCTGAAAAAAGTCCGAGTGGCGACTGCGGGCGGCAACGGCAAACAGATCAGGGTCTGCACCCGCTGTATCCGGTCCGGCGCCGTGGTCAAACCGGTGGTCCGGAACGCCTGATTGTCCACCTGATTGTTGCTGACCCGGAAAAAGCCTTTTCATTGATGCTTTTTCCGGGTTTCGCTTTTCCTGTGCCGGAAGGGCGAGCAATGGTCATCTTCTGCATTGCCGCTGGCGCTTCTCCTCTGCTCTTTCCGTTTTCATCAGCTATTTTCTTTTTGCCTCGATGACCTGATCGAGCTGCCGTACATGCTGCAGCAGGGTGGTCAGATGGTCGATGCTGTTCACCTCCAGGACAATGGTGATTCTGGCGATATTGTCCTTTGCCGTGTGTGCCTCCACATTGAGAATGTTGGCATCGTCGTTGGTGATGGCGTTGCAGATGGCCACCAGCAGTCCCTTGCGGTCGTGGGCGACGATCTGAATCTGGGCCCGGTGCTGGGTTCTGGTCGAGCTCGACCAGCTCACCTCGATGCGCCGTTCCGGATCAGTGGCCAGCAGGTTGGGGCAATGGGCCTTGTGGACCGAGATGCCGCGGCCGGCGGTGATGAAGCCCATGATTTCGTCACCCGGCATAGGCAGACAGCACTGGCTGATCTTGATCAGCATGTTGTCGATCCCGTCGATGATAATGGCGTCGCCCCGGGCCGGTCTCGGCGGAGTGGTCGGTGCTTCGATGGGGATTTCCGGCGCTGCCGCCGCTTCTTCTTCCTGTTTCTGTTTTCTGATTTCCGGCGGTAGCAGCAGATCGACGAGTTGTTCGGGCCTGATTTTGCCGGAACCCACCTTGCGCAGAAGCTCTTCGAGGGCATTGGCGTTGGCCCGCTTGAGGATTTCCTTCAGGTGGCCGGTTTTGATCAACCGCTTCAAGCTCTGATTGTGCTTGCGCAGCTCTCGCTCACAGATTTCCTGACCAAGTTTGAGGCTTTTTTCCATCTCCTCCTGGCGCAGCCATTGGCGGATACGGTTTTTGGCCCGGCTGGTTTTGACCAGGGCGAGCCAGCCCCGGCTCGGTTGCTGGTGAGGAGATGTGAGGATTTCGACGACATCGCCGGTGTGCAGTCTGGTTTTCAGCTGCACCAGGCGTCCGTTGATCTTGGCCCCGGTGCAGCGGTTGCCAACCTCGGTGTGGACCGCATAAGCAAAATCGAGCGGTGTGCTGCCCTCTGGCAGCTCCTTGACCTCGCCGTTCGGGGTGAGAACATAGATTTCACCGTGGTGCAGCTCGCCCTTGAAGACCTCGAGAAATTCCTTCGGGTCTTTGAGTTCCTGCAGCCAGTGGATGAGCTGTTTGAGCCACTGGAAGAGCTTGGCATCCTTGGAGGAGATGGCGGTTCCTTCCTTGTAGGCCCAGTGGGCGGCAATGCCCTCCTTGGCTATTTTGTCCATCTCCTCGGTGCGGATCTGGATTTCCATGAAATCGCCGTGCGGGCCGATGACCGAGGTGTGCAGGGATTGGTACATGTTGGACTTCGGAGTGCTGATAAAATCCTTAAAGCGGCCGTCGATGGGGACCCAGAGGGAATGGACGAGCCCCAGGGCCTCGTAGCATTCCCGGACGGTCTGGACAATGATGCGGAAGGCCACCTTGTCGTAGACCTTTTCCAGAGGAATGCGCTGGGCCAGCAGTTTGCGATAGATGGAGTAGAGATGTTTGGGGCGGCCGAGGATGCGGAAGCTGGTCAGTCCCTGTTCCCGCAGCTTGGCGGAGAGGATCTCCTTGATCTCCTCGACGTAACGGGCGCGGTCGTTGGTCGAAGAATCGACCCGGGCGGCCAGATCCTGATATTCCGCCGGATGGAGCTGGGCAAAGGCCAGATCCTCCAGCTCCCGTTTCATCCAGTCGATGCCGAGTCGGCTGGCGAGCGGCGCGTAGAGATCCATGGTCTCGGCGGCGAACGATTGCTTTTCCGCCGTCGGGATGTCCATCAGGTGCATGAGATGGAGGCGGTCGGCGAGTTTGACCAGCAGGATCCTTATGTCCGAACTCATGGCCAGCAGCATCTTGCGGATATTCTCCGCCTGGTACTCAAGATTGGCGCTGTCCTCGATGCTGTTGATCCGGCTGACGCCGGAGACGATGGCCCGGACATCGGCACCGAACAGCTCCTCCAGTTCCTTTTCCGTGGCCGTGGTGCCCGGCTCCTTGAAAACACCGTGAAGCAGTCCGGCCTGCAGGGTTTCCAGATCAAGCTGCATGGAGGCCAGGGTGTGGGCCACGGCAAGCGGGTGAAGGATATACGGGATACCGCTTGCCCGCTTGCGGGTGCCGTGGATTTTCACGGCATAGTCATAGGCCTTGCGCAATGCGGCAATATCGCGGGCAGGCAGGTAACCCTGGGCCCGGCGGACAAGGTCGTCGATGGCAAGCGGCTCGCTGGTGAGAGGAACGTGTTGCGCCATTCCCTGCCCGTTACCCGTCAGTTGCCGCATTCTGCCATGGCGGCGGCGATCATCGTTTTAATCTGTGCGGTTGCCTGGGGCATGGGTACGGTGACGGTTGCCCCGTTTTTCCGTTCCCGGATCTCGATTATGCCGTTTTCCTTGAGGTTTTTGCCGGCAGTCACCCGCAGAGGGATGCCGATGAGATCGGCGTCTTTGAATTTGATCCCCGGCCGTTCGTCGCGGTCGTCGAAGAGCACGTCAATGCCCTGGGCCCGGAGCTCCTGGTAGAGTTGTTCCGCAGCAGTGGTGATCTCCTTGTCTCCTGCGGCAAGATCGAGAAGGACGACCTGAAAGGGGGCGATGGGCATGGGGAAAATGATACCGTCCTTGTCGTGATTCTGTTCGATGGAGGCGGCCACCGTGCGGCTGACACCGATGCCATAGCAGCCCATGACAAAGGAGGTCTCCCGGCCCTGATCGTCGAGAAAGGTGGCGTGCAGCGCCTCGCTGTAGGTGGTGCCGAGCTTGAAGATGTGGCCGACTTCGATGCCGCGGGTCAGCGAAAGCGCACCGCCGCAGACAGGACAGCGATCGTCTGCGGTGACCATGCGCAGATCGGCGGAGCGGCTGATGGTGAAGTCGCGGCCGATAACGACGTTTTGCAGGTGAAAGTTTTTTTCGTTGGCGCCGACGGTGAAATTGATCATCTTCAGGACTTCCAGGTCGGCAACCAGGGGCAGGGCGAGATCGACCGGACCCAGATAACCGGTGGGAACGCCGGTGCAGTCGAAAGTTTCCTGGTCGTCGGCCAGCCGGACCTCGGTGGCGCCGAGCAGGTTCTGCAGCTTGACCGGCTGCACCTCGTGGTCGCCACGCAGCAGGACGGCCACCGGAGCCCCGTCTGCCATATAGATCATGGCTTTCACCAGCTGCCGCGGCGCGATGCCGAGAAATTCGCAGACCGCGGTTACCTTGCGCTTGCCAGGCGTCTCCACCTTTGTCAGGGGCAATGGCTCCACCGGGGTCGAGGGCGCGCTTTCCATGGCCCTGGCCTTTTCCATGTTGGCGGCATAGGAGCATTGGGCGCAGATGACCAGCGTGTCCTCGCCGGTGTCGGCCAGCACCATGAACTCATGGGAAAAGCTGCCGCCGATGGTGCCGGAGTCCGCTTCCACGGCCCGGAATTTCAGGCCGCAGCGGGTGAAGATGCGGTGGTAGGCATAGCTCATCTTTTCGTAGGTGACTTCTGCGCCCCTCTCCGTGGCATCGAAACTGTAGCCGTCCTTCATGATGAATTCCCGGCCCCGCATCAGGCCGAAACGGGGACGGATCTCATCGCGGAACTTGGTCTGGATTTGGTAGAGATTGACCGGCAGGTTGCGGTAAGAGTGGATGTTCTTGCGGACCAGATCGGTGATGACCTCCTCGTGGGTGGGACCGAGGCAGCTTTCCCGCTCATGGCGGTCGGTGAAACGCAACAGCTCGGGACCGTATTTTTTCCAGCGGCCCGATTCCTGCCAGAGATCGGCCGGCTGCACCATGGGCAGCAGCAGTTCCTGGGCGCCGGCATTGTTCATCTCTTCCCGGACGATCTGCTCCACCTTGCGGAGGGATTTGAGGCCGAGAGGAAGATAGGAATAGATGCCGGAGGCGAGTTTACGGATAAAGCCGGCGCGCAGCAGCAGTTTGTGGCTGACCACCTCGGCCTCGGCGGGTGTCTCTTTCAGGGTCGGTAACAGCAGTTGGGTAAAACGCATGGGTATCCTTCGTCTCTGGAGAAATTATTTGTTCTTTTTTTCTGCGGCCATGGCATCGATTTCGGTGAGAAAGACCTGAAGAAGATGCTTTTCCGGCACCTTCTGGACCAGGGTGCCTTTTTTGAAGATGATGCCGACTCCCTTGCCGCCGGCAAGGCCAATATCGGCCTCTTTGGCCTCGCCGGGACCGTTCACCACACAGCCCATGACCGCAACCTTGAGCGGGGCGTCGATCTTCTGGATGTGTTCCTCGACCTTTTCCGCCAGGCCGAAGAGATTGATCTGGCAGCGGCCGCAGGTCGGACAGGAGATCAGTTCCGGCCCGCGCTCACGGATGCGCAGGCAGCGGAGCAGCTCATAGGAAACCCTGATCTCCTCGATTGGATCGCGGGTCAGAGAGATGCGGAAGGTGTCGCCGATCCCCTCATAAAGAAGCATGCCGAGCGCCACGCTCGATTTGACCGTACCGGCGATGAGCCCGCCCGCCTCGGTCACTCCGAGATGGAGCGGGTATTCACACTGGCCGGCAAGGAGACGGTAGGCCGCCACCGTGGTCAGGGTGTCCGACGATTTAAGCGAGATCTTTTGCTCAAAGAAATGGACTTTTTCCAGCAGGCGGATGTTGCGGATGGCGCTTTCCACCAGGGCCTCAGCCGTGGGATGGCCATGGCGGGCGAGGATGTCCTTTTCCACGGAACCGGAGTTGATTCCGACCCGGATCGGCACGTGATGAACCTTGGCGGCAGCCACCACCTTGCCCAGTTTTTCCGGGCCGCCGATGTTGCCGGGATTGATGCGGATGCCTTGGGCACCGTTTTCCATGGCAGCCACCGCCAGGCGGTGATCGAAATGGATGTCGGCAATAAGAGGGATCGTGATCCGGTCACGAATGGTGCGGATCGCCTCGGCCGCTGCCAGGTCCGGCACCGCCACCCGGATGATCTCGCAGCCGGCGTCCGCCAGACGACGGATCTGCGCCACGGTCGCTTCCACGTCGCGGGTGTCGGTGTTCGTCATGGACTGGACAGCGATGGGGGCGCCGCCGCCGATGGCGACCGGGCCCACCTTGATCTGTTTGGTCGGTTTTCGTATGATCATAATCTGCAGACTATACCTGCTTTTTCTGAAACTTTTAAGTCGGAAATGAAGATGGTCTCGCAAAAAAAACGGCAAACAAAGGAAAACGGAGACGGTCTTCCCTGTTGAATTCCGCCGGCGCTCCTGCTAGTATGGCGGCCATGAAATTTCTCGTCTCTCTCATCGGGGTGGTGCTGATCCTTGAAGCCCTGCCCTATGTCGCCTTTCCCGAGGCTATGCAGAACTGGCTGAAGCAGGTCTCCGCCATGGATCCGGCGGTTCTGCGGGTCATCGGTCTGCTGGCCATGGGCGGCGGTCTCCTGCTCTGCTATGTTGCCCAGCGGACCACTCTGCTGTAGAGCCTCTTTTTGTCTGCCGATACCCATGTCTGACCCGATTCCTTCCCTCTATGATCTCGATTCGTATCATTACGAGTTGCCGCCGGAACGGATCGCCCAGCATCCGGCCCCGGAACGCGACTGTTCCAGGCTGCTGGCCTGCCGGCTCGACAGCGACGCCATCACCGATCACCTCTTCACTGATGTTGTTGATTTCCTCTCCCCCGGCGATCTGCTCGTTGTCAACAACACCCGGGTCTTCCCGGCCCGCTTGCTGGGAAGAAAGGAGAGCGGCGGCCGGGTCGAACTTCTCGCCCTGCACTACCCGCAGGAAGCCGACCATAGAGACGGGCTCGGCGCAGCGGGGATGAGCCGGGCTGAGGTCACCGGACTCCTGCGTTCGTCCAAGGGCTGCCGAAACGGACAGCGGATCATCTTTGCCGATGACCTCTCTGCTGAGGTCATCGAGACGCTGGGCGAGGGAAAGGCCCGGCTGCTGCTGCACTATTATGGGGATCTGGCCCTGCTGCTCGACCGTTACGGTCGGTTGCCGCTGCCGCCCTATATCCGACGGGAAGAGGGGGAGGAGACGGAGGACCGACAGCGCTATCAGACGGTGTTCGCCGCGATGACCGGCGCGGTTGCCGCGCCGACCGCCGGACTGCATTTCACCCCTGAACTGCTTGCCAGGCTGGCGGACAAGGGGGTGGCGCGGGCGAGCGTGACCCTGCATGTGGGGTACGGCACCTTTGCCCCGGTGCGGGTACAGGATATCCGCCAGCACCGCATTCACGCAGAATATCTTGTCGTCACATGGGAAACAGCAGAGCGGATCAACGAAACGCGGCGGAGAGGGGGGCGAATCTGGGCGGTGGGCACCACCACGGTCCGGGCTCTGGAGTTTGCCGCCGATGAAACCGGCCGGGTCCATGCCCGCGAGGGCTGGTGTGATCTTTATATCTATCCCGGTTATCGTTTTAAGGTGGTGGAGAATCTCATCACCAACTTTCACCTACCCGGCTCGTCCCTTCTTTTTATGGTCAGCGCCCTGATCGGCCGTGAGAAGCTGCTTTCCTGCTACCGTCATGCCCTGGCGCACAAATATCGGTTTTTCAGCTATGGCGACGCGATGATCATTGCGGGGGAGAAGGGAAATGGCGGCGAAGGGAAACAAGAAAAACAGGAGTCAGGCATCAGCAAGGACCGTATTCTTCCTGACTCCTGACTCCCGAGCTTTGATGGTCTCGTAAAAAGTGAAAATTAACCGCAGAGCACACAGAGATAACTAATAGTAATTAAAGATGTTTTCTCTATGTTCTCAGTGCGCTCTGTGGTGAAAGAAGACTTTTTACGGGTTTGTCAGCTCTAGGAAGCCGCTGCGCAGGGGCAGGAGGCGGATGCCTTGTCGCAGCCGCCGGTGGCCGGCGTGGCGGCTGGGGATGAATCGCATTTTCCGGATTTGCAGCTCGAATAGCCGTCGGCATACCAGCCGCCGCCCTTGAGGTGGAAGGCGCTGTTGGAGATCAGTTTTTTCAGGCTGCCATGACAGTCCGGACAGGTGGTGAGCGGTTCGTCGGCAATGCTTTGCCATGCCTCCGTCACCTTGTTGCATTTCTCGCATTCGTACTCGTAAATAGGCATTTGCGTTCTCCCTGAAAAAATATACTTTCGTGAAACGGGTTAAAATGTAATAGTTAGTGGTGAAAGCAGGAAACCGCGTTGCCCGGAGGGGTGACGCGGTGCGGATGATATCTGATTTTCTGACAGCGTTGAAATAGTAATGTTGACCAGTGTCTCTGTCAACAGGCAGTTGATATTTTTCATGGAGTCCGGTGGGGAGGGAAAAGGGTGCAGCAGATACTGAGCCTGCAGGCCGCCGAGGGAATGGTGCTGGCCAAGGATGTCTTTACGGCGGATGGCCGGGTGCTCTGCGGTAAGGGGACAGTGCTGACTGCGTCCATGATTGAGCGTTTTGTCAGGATGGAGGTGAGTCACATCACCGTGGAAGGGCATCCGGTTCATGTTGAAGGGGAAAAGACCCTGGAGCAGGAACTGGCTGACATTGAAAAGCGATTCTCCCGGGTCGGGCATGTGCCGCCCCTCATGTATGTCAAAAAGAGAATCATGCAACGCAGGATTGCGAGCAGAAAAGGCGTGTGATGGAAGACAAACGGCAGTCGGATTTCCGCAAGGCGTTGCGGGAAGTGAAGAATCTTCCCACTCTGCCCGGCATCATCGCCAAGTTGACCAGGATGGCTGAGGATCCGGACACGACCACGGAACAGATGGGCAAGGTGATCAGCAAGGACCATATCCTCGCCGCCAAGCTGCTGAAACTGGTCAATTCCGCCTTTTACGGCTTTCCCCAGAAGATCAGCTCCCTTAACAGTGCCATCATTCTGCTCGGCTTCAATGTCATCAAGAGTCTCATCATCAGTTCGTCGATTTTTGAACTGATGGAGGCGCAGGATGTCGAGTTGTGGGAGCATTCCCTCGGTTGCGCCGTTGTCTGCAGTGTGCTGGCCAAGCGGCTCAATGTCAGCGACCCCGAGGAGGTGAGCACTGCCGGGCTTATCCATGATATCGGCAAGGTGGCGATCAAGATGGAGCTTTCCGCCGAATATGCGGCGATCGGGCAGATCGTTCATGACAAGCAGATCAGCAGACTTGCCGCCGAAAGCGAATTGCTCGGCCTCGATCACGCCGAAGTAGGCGGCTGGCTGGCCAAAAGCTGGAATCTGCCCCCGAAGCTGGTGGAACCCATTGCCTGCCATCACAATCCGAAGGATGCAAGGGACGAAAAGATTGCCACGGCAATTATTCATTTCAGCGATATTCTGATCCGTGGACTCGGCTATGGTCATGGTGACGATATCTGGGTGCCGCCCTTGAGCAAGAGTGCCTGGGAGACGCTGAACCTCACGGCCCAGGATATCGATGAGATCATCGAAGAGGTTGAGGAAAAGCTGTGGGATGTCAAAGGGTTCAGTCTGGAAATCCAGGCCGGAGCGGAAGGCGCTCCTGTTTCCTTATAACAACGGGCAGGGGGAAATTACTCCGGAATCGATATGAAGCGCATTCTCATTGTCGGCGACATCCTCGGCAGTTCCTCTGAGCATAAAATTCTCCTCGAGGCGAAGGGGTACCAGCCCCTGTTCACCAAAAAACTGCAATCCGCCGTCTCGCTCATCCTGGAGGATCCGCCGGACATGCTCGTCATGGAGGCTGGATTCGGCGACGAGCCGGACAGCATGGCGCTGCTCGGTGCGGTCAAGGGCTGCCTGCAGAAGACCAACATCCCGGTTCTGCTGGTGGTGACGGAAAAGCATGTCGCCGTCGGTATCGACTGGCAGACCTATCAGGTTGATGATATTCTGGTCCGCCCCTTTTCTCCGGAGCTGATGCTGGCCCGCATCGAACTCGCCGAGGCGCGGATGATCCGTGTCTTTGACAACAATCCGCTGACCAAGCTGCCGGGTAATACTTCCATCCTCAAGGCCATCCAGCGCGCCATCGACGCTGACGAGAGTTACGGGGTCTGCTACATCGATATCGACAATTTCAAACCCTACAACGACCGCTATGGTTTTTCCCAGGGCGATGACGTCATCCTCATGGTGGCCCGCATCGCGGTCAACGTCATCGATGAGTTGGCCAGGGTCGGCAGCTTTGTCGGCCACGTCGGCGGCGACGATTTTGTCTTTATCGTCCGCGAGGAAAAGGTGAAACCGGTCTGTGAGCGGATTCTCGCCAATTTCGATGTGGTGCGTAACATGTTCATCCCGGCCGAGGATCTCCGGGCCGGCTGTTATGTGGAAAAGGACCGGCAGGGCCGGGAGACCATCTTCGGGCTGCTCAGTCTCTCCATCGCCGTGGTTATGACCGGCTCCCATGTCTACAGCCATTCCGGCGAGGTGGCCACCGCCGCCTCTGAAGTAAAGCATTTTGTCAAGCAGAAGGAGGGCAGTAATTATATGATCGACCGCCGTTCGCTGAAGAAAAAGTTGTAACAGCCCATTTGCCAGCGGTTTCTAACCTGTCGTTTTCGATTTTATCCCGGCCGGGATTTTCTCCTTTTCCCTCCAAGGTCTTTTCCCTTTTTTTATGTATTTTTCGTTTCCCTCTGTCGACACGGGAAGACGACATTGGATTGATGAGAAAAAAAAGACGCATATGGCAGGATATGGTTGCCAAATGGGTCGAGTGGGGTATATATGCAAAACATCTTTCAATGACAGGTCGTTTTATTTCGTGATCATGTTTTCTCTTTTTGCTGCACTGGCCGCCAGCATCGGCGTCCGCCATGCACTTTTTCGTCACTGTGCCGATTGAGACATGAAATGACGACCACCTTTTAATAAAGCATGAACCAGTGATGTCATCGCTGCATTTCGCGTCAGCCGGCGCGGCAAGAATGGGATGACAAGCCCGCATGGGAGGAAAACGATGAGCAGATCACTTGTTGAGATGGCCGCGGATATCGTTCAGTCACAATGCGCATCCGCAACCATGACCGCCGACGAAATCAAGGAGTCGTTGCAGCAGACCTTTTCCGTGCTGCAATCCCTGCAGAAGATCGAATTGACCGCCGGCACAGAGCCTCCCGCCGAGGAAGGGAGAGAATCTTCCGATGTCGTTGCCGTGGCCCCGGAAAAATCGATCCAAAAAAACCGGATCATTTGCCTGGAATGTGGCCAGTCCTTTACCCAGCTTTCTCCGAAACATTTGGCCAGCCACGGACTTTCCGGCCGCGACTACCGGAAAAAATACGGTTTTTCGCTCCGTCAACCCCTGTGCGCCCGGGCATTGACCGAGCGCCGTAAAAAGGCGGGCAAGGACCGTGGGGTGCCCGAGAATCTGTTGAAAGCAATTGCGGCCCGGAAGAAGAAAACGGGCGGCAAAGGCAAGGCGGCAAAGGAATAATCGGCGGCGTGACAGGCAGCGGACGTGATAGGCATCTTTGATTCAGGCGTCGGCGGCATGACAGTGGCCCGGGCCATTGAACAGCTGCTGCCGAAAAAAAATATCGTCTATTTCGGTGATTTGGCCCGTACTCCCTACGGCTCGAAAAGCCCGGAAACCATTCGCCGCTATTCGCGACAGAATACCGAGCTGCTGCTGGAAAAGGGTGCGAAAATCATTGTCATCGCATGCAATTCGGCGGCCAGCGTTGCCTCGGATCTACTGGCAGCCGAATGCAGCGCTCCGGTGTTCGAGGTCATCACCCCGGCCATTGATCGGGCGGTTCGGCTGTCGAAAAGCGGGCGGATCGGCGTCATCGGCACCCGGGCAACGATCAAGAGCACCATCTACGAGACGAAGATCCGCCAGATCCGCCCCGATGCCGCGGTTTTTTCCCAGCCGTGCCCGTTGCTCGTTCCCCTGGTGGAAGAGGGATGGCTCGACAAGCGTGAAACGAAGATGATCATCCGGCGCTATCTTCATCCCCTCAAACATAAAGGGGTCGATACCCTGGTGCTCGGCTGTACCCACTATCCGCTGCTCAAGCACCTGATCGCCACCCGGATCGGCAACGGGGTTGATGTGATTGATTCATCCACCGCCGTGGCCTGGGTGGTTAAACAATACCTCATCGATCACCCGGAAATGGACAGACTGCTCGACGACGGCGGCCGGAGGCATTATTATGTCTCCGACGTCACCGAGGCCGCTCAGACAACGGCGGAGCGGATTTTCGGCAGAAAGGTGGAACTCGTGCAGGTGGACTTGGAGGGAAAATAAGGTATGATACGAAACGTGCTGGTGGCGCAATTGTTGCTGCTCGTCCTGGCCATCCCCGGCGTCTGTGGCGAACTGGCCCTTACTCCGGCGGAGATTGCCGGCCGGATTCAGGAAAAATATGAAAAGACCCGGGCTTTCCGGGCCGATTTCCAGCAGACCTCGACGGTCGGCGGCATGCAGCACCGCCAGCGCCGCGGCAGCGGCACCATGGCCATCCAGAAACCCTCTTTTCTCCGCTGGGATTATTCCGAACCGGAGCAGCAGGTGCTGGTCAGCGACGGCAAGGAGTTTTTTCTCTATTTTGCCGCGGAGCGACAGATGATCGTCACCCCGGCCAAGGAGTATCTCCAGGAGGATGTGACCTACAGCTTTTTTTCCGGCACCGGCAATCTGCTGCGGGATTTCGAGGTAACGGAACTGCCCGGATATCTGGCCGGGGAGGAAGAGGCCGCCATTGCCCTTCGACCGAAGAAACCGCATCCTCAGGTTGATGTCATGCATGTCTGGGTGGATGAAAACACCTATCTCATCACCCGCCTGCAGGTCTTTGATCATCTGGGCAGCATGACTGAGCTGGTCTTTGCCAACCCGGTGGTTGATCAGCCCTACCCGGAGGAGTTTTTCCGCTTTACCCCGCCCGAAGGAACGGAGATCATCAGGCAGTAGAGCCGGCGCCCCGCCGACGGCCAGCTCTACTGCTGACGCTGCATGATGCCTCCCAATCGTCCTTTTCATGTCGAGCTGATTTCCATGCCGTGGGCCGCCTTTCATCGGCCTTCGGTCCAGCTCGGGGCACTGGCCGCTTTTCTCCGCAGTAAAGATGCACGCGTGCAGGTGTCTTGCCGGCATCCCTATCTGGGGCTGGCCCGTGATCTTGGCAAAGATCTTTATCACGCCATTTCTGCCAATGTCTGGGTCTGTGAGGCCCTCTATGCCGCTCTCCTTTTTCCGGAGCAGCGTGAGCAGGCCCGCCGGTTGGCGGAACGGGAGTTCCGAGCCGGCAACTCCACGATTTTCCTGGGGTTTGATCAAGTCTGCGGCCTGCTGGAGAAAAATATTGCCGAGTGGCTGGAAAAAACGGAGTGGGCGACTATCGATCTCGTCGGGTTTTCCGTCTGTTTCAACCAGCTCTTTGCCACCCTGGTCGCGGTCCGCGCCCTCAAAGAGATCCGGCCCGATCTGCCGGTGGTGCTGGGCGGCTCCGCCTGTCACGCCGAGGCGGCCCCGGCTTTTTTCCGTTTGTTCTCCGTTGATTACCTGATCAGCGGTGAAGGAGAGGAGCCGCTCTTTTCCCTCTGTCGCCATCTGGCCGGGAAATCGCGTAAACTGCACGCCCGGGTGCATCATGCCGACCGTGGCGAGGCGACGACAGTGGGGAATGCTGACGATCAGCTCGACATGGCACTGTTGCCCCGGCCCGACTATGATGACTATTTTCGCGAGATGGAGACCATTTTTCCTGGCCGACCTTTTATCCCGAGTTTGCCGGTGGAGTTTTCCCGGGGCTGTTGGTGGCGGAAGTGCGCCTTCTGTAATCTCAATCTCCAGTGGCACGGTTACCGCTGGAAAAAAGCGGAAAACATGGCGGCCGAGGTCGCAGCTCTGGCCGCGCGCCACCGAAGTCTCGATTTTGCCTTTACCGATAACGCCCTGCCGCCGGCCGAGGCGCTCTCCTTCTTTACCGCCATGGCGGCTTCAGGCCGGGATTATCGTTTTTTCGGGGAGATCCGCGCCGATTATCGCGGTGCCCGCCTGAGCCGGAGCCGCGCCGGCGGCCTGACCGCTGTGCAGGTTGGCATTGAGGCCTTCAGCAATTCCCTGCTGAGGCGATTTGCCAAGGGGGTGACGGTGATCGACAATCTGGCGATCATGCGTGATGCCGCGGCCTCCGGCGTGGTGCTCGACGGCAACCTGATTGTCGAATTTCCAGGCAGCACTGGAGAGGAGGTGGAGGAGACCCTGATGGTCCTCGATTTTGTCCTGCCCTTTCACCCCCTGACCACTGCCTCTTTTTTTCTCGGTCATGGCAGCCCGGTGGATTGCCGGGCCGCTGACCATGGCATTCGCGCCACCGTTGTCCACCCCCGTTTTGCCGCCATGCTGCCCGCGGCCATTGCCAAAGCATTTCCTTTTCTCATCAAGGGCTATCGAGGCGATCGCGGCCAGCAGCGGCGGCAGTGGCGACCGGTGGTGGACAAGGTGCGCAACTGGCGACTCTTCCATGAGAAACAGCGCCCCCAGGGCAACTCCCTGCTCTGTCGCCGCGACGGCGGGGATTTTCTCATCATCCGCCAGGTTCGGGATAACGGCGAGGTGCAGCATCATCGACTGGCCGGGCTGTCGCGGCGCATCTTTTGTGTTTGCGACGAGATCGTCTCCTTGCCGGAACTGGCCGCCCTCTTTCCGGCCCTGCCGGTGGATCGCATCGAGGGTTTTTTGCTTGATCTTGTTGAGAAACGTCTGGTGTTTCGGGACGGGGATCGTTATCTCGCCCTGGCGGCCCGGGAAAGCGGGTGATCATGATGGCCGGGGCGGTCGGGATAACGAGTGAAAAAATGATAGTCTCGTAAACACTCGCAACCCATGGCAGGCGGGCACGTGAAAACAACGAATTACAAAACATGGCCCGTCGGAATCGCGGCCTTTTACGATTCCGACAAAAAATGATGGTCCCGCAAAAACCCGCAAACCACGGCGGGCGGGAACGAGAAAACAACGAGCTACAATACACCGCCCGTCGGAATCGTGGCTTTTTACGATTCCGACAAAAAATGATGGAATCGTAAAAACTGAAAATTAACCACAGAGACCGCAGATCGCACAGAGATAAATAATTATAATTAAAAGATTTTTTCTCGTCGTTCTCTGTGCGCTCTGTGGTGAAAAAAGACTTTTTACGGGTTTGTCAAAAATGAAATACCCTGTGAAAGAGACATTGCTGGTGGTCGGCGGCTGCCGCAGCGGCAAGAGCCGTTTTGCCGAACAGTGGGCAGTCGAACGAAGCGGCCGGCGAACCTATGTCGCCACCATGGTGACGGGTGATGATCCGGAACTGGCGGAGCGGGTGCGCCGGCACCGGCTGGAACGCGACCGGCTGTGGCGGATTGTCGAGGAATCGTCGAACATCGCTGCCGTGATCGGGGAAACGGCGCCTGATACCGATCTCTTTCTCATCGACTGCCTCACCCTGTGGCTGACCAATCTGCTTCTGCGCGGTGACAGTGACGAGGCCATTCTTGCCAAGGTGGGGGAGCTGGCCGAGGCTATTCGTCACTGCCCGGCATCGGTGGTGCTGGTGGCCAACGAGGTGGGGCTCGGCATTGTCCCTGAGGCGCCGCTGGCCCGGCGTTTCCGTGACCTGGCCGGTTGGTGTAACCAGCGGATCGGCGCCTGCTGCGACAGGGTGGTTTTCATGGCAGCCGGGTTGCCGCTTTATCTGAAGTGAGGAGGCAGGGATGAACAGACATGGAGGCAATATTGTTGCCACCGCCCGTGAACTCGGCTGTCGGGTGACGGACCTCATTGATATGAGCAGCAATCTGACCCCCCTGGGGATGGCGCCGGGGCTGCGGAAGACGCTGGAGCAGGGGCTCGACCAGATCGCCTATCTGCCGGAGACCGCGAGTGAAACCCTGCGCCGGCTCTTTGCCGCGGCCCATGGCCTGGCCGAGGACGAGGTGCTGGTCGGCAACGGCACCACCGAATTCATCTTTGACCTGCCTCGCCTCTTTGCCGGCGGTCGGGCGCTGATCGTCACGCCCACCTATGCCGATTATACCCTGGCCTGTTCCTGGGCCGGGATGCAGGCAGAGGAGTTCATGCTCGACCCGGACTCTGATTTTCAACTGCCCCTGGAGCGGCTGGCCGCGGAGCTGAACGGCGGTGAGCTGGTTTTTCTTTGCAATCCGAACAATCCAACCGGCGGCCTTCTCCCCCATGACGTCCTGCGCGATTTCCTCAATCGCCATCCGCGCACCTTTTTTCTGGTGGATGAATCCTACCTGCCGTTCACCCGGGAACCGTCGCTGCTTGCCGCCCCCTTGCCGGCCAATCTCTTTGTCCTCTTTTCTTCTTCAAAAATATATGGTATTCCAGGACTCCGGCTTGGTTTTCTCGCCGCCCGCCCGGCGAATCTGCGTCGCTTCGGCGAGCGCCGTCGGCCCTGGGGCGTCAACCGGCTGGCCCAACTGGCCGGAGAATATCTGCTGCAGTACGGCGAGGAATATGCCGACGAGGTGCGTGCCTTTGTCGCCACCGAGCGGCCCTGGTTTATCGCCGAGCTGGCCCGGATCCCGGCGATCCGCATCGTGCCCGGCGCCGCCAATTTCATTCTCTGCCGGCTGACCGGCAGGATGCGGGCCGCCGAGCTGCGGGAGAGGATGCTGGCCTGCCGGATCATGATCCGTAATTGCGCCAATTTCAGCGGACTCGATGATTCCTATTTCCGGGTCTCCCTGAAGAGCCGGCGGGAAAACGAAACCTTCCTGCGGGCGCTAACCGCCATCCTGGCCACGGCCGAGTAAAGCATAACAGGCTAAAATAGTATGAGAATCGCCATTCTATCCGATACCCACGACCAGGTCGGCAATCTACGGGCCGCGATCCGCTATTGCAACGCCTACAACGTCCAGTTGCTGATTCACTGCGGTGATCTGATCTCGCCCTTCATGCTGGAGGAGCTGGCCGAATTTGCCGGCGCCGTGCATCTGATCTACGGTAATAATGTCGGCGATCAGCATCTTATCTCCCAGGCCTGCGGCACCCGCTTCCCGTCCATCAGCCATCACGGCGTGCTGGGTGCGGTGGAGGCGGCCGGGCTCAAGATCGCCTTTCACCACTATCCGCAGGTGGCCCGCGGACTTGCCAGCCAGGGGCTGTTTGATGTCGTCTGCTGCGGCCACAATCACCGCTACGGGGTGGAGGAGATCGGCGGAACGCTGCTGATCAACCCCGGCGACATGCTTGGCAAGGAGAATCAACCCTGTTTCGCCATTTTTGACAGCCTGTCGCGCAGGGTGGAAAAGGTCGAGGTGGGGGTGAAGATGGATCTGGGAAGAGCCGGCGACGGCGCGTGAGTCGCTCGCCTTGCGGGGCAGACTGCCGGGACAAACCTGATGGTATCGTAAAAATTGAAAATCAACCACAGAGGTCAGGGAGCACACAGGGATAACTGATTATAATTCAGAGATATTTTCTCTGTGTCCTCTGTGATCTCTGTGGTGAAAAAAAAGATTTTTACGATTTCATCAAACCTGACACAGAGAAAATACAGGACAAACAGTATGGACAACGAGAAGAGCAGCAACGAGATGAGTTTCGCCGAGATGTTCCAGGAGACGGAGAGTGCCGGGGAGCATCTGAGTCCCGGCCAGAAGGTGAAGGCGGCGATCGTCCGTATCGGCCGGGAATGGGTTTTTCTCGACCTGGGTGGAAAAAGCGAGGGTACCCTGGCCCTGGCCGAGCTGCTTGATGAGGAGGGCAAACCGACGGTCAAGGAGGGAGACGCGATTGACGTCTATTTCCTCGGGGTGGAACGCAATGAAAAGGTCTTCACCACCAAGATCAGCGGTTCCCCGGGCCGGGCCCATCTCGAGGATGCCTGGCAGAGCGGCATTCCGGTGGAGGGAACGGTGCAGAAGGAGATCAAGGGCGGCTTTGAGGTGAAGATCGGCGGGGCCCGCGCCTTCTGCCCCTTTTCTCAGATGGGTCTGCACAAAATTGCCGACAACGCGGAGTACATCGGTCGTAAACTGGTGTTCCGCATCGTTGAATACAAGGAGAACGGCAGGAATGTTATCGTCTCCCATCGCCGCATCCTCGAAGAAGAGCGGCAGCGGCAAAAGGAGGCGCTGCGGGAGAGTCTCGAGGTCGGCCAGATCGTCGACGGCACTGTTACCTCGATCCGCGATTTCGGTGTCTTTGTCGATATCGACGGTATTGAAGGGTTGATCCCGGTTTCCGAACTGGCCTACGGCCGGGTGGAGGATATCCATTCGGTGGTGGAAAAAGGCCAGGCGGTGCGGGTGATGATCAAGAAGCTCGACTGGGACAACGACCGCTTTTCTTTTTCCCTGCGGGAGACCATGCCCGATCCCTGGCAATCGGCCGATCTGCACGAGGGCAGCACGGTGACCGGCACGGTGGCGCGGCTGGTCGATTTCGGCGCCTTTGTCACCCTGGCGCCGGGCATTGACGGGCTCATTCACATCTCCCATCTCGGCGGCGGCCGCCGGATCAACCATCCCCGCGAGGTGGTCCGTCAGGGTCAGGAGCTTGAGGTGCGCATCGATTCCATCGATCGGGAACAGAAGCGTATTTCCCTTTCCCTGCCGCAGCAACAGGAGGATGAAAAAGAAGAAAAGACGGTGCGCCGCAAAAAGAACAAGCCCGGCCGGGAAGACGCCATGGCTGACGAGTATCAGCGTTTCCGGGAAACGAGGAAGGACGGCAAGGCCGCCTCCATGGGCACCTTTGCCGATCTGCTGAAGGGGCGGATAGACAAATGAGCGCTTTGTGGCATTGAGATGAGCAGGCCGGCGCCGGGCGAGCGAGGAGGGACGAGTGAACGTCAGAAAAAAAATTCTCCTGGTTGATGATGAGGAGCTCATCGTCAACAGTCTCGCCATGGAGCTGGAAGGGGCCGGCTATGATGTTGCCACCGCCGCCAATGGCCGGGACGGGATTGACGCGCTCAGAAACGGCTATTTCAATCTGCTCGTCACCGATCTGATGATGGAGGGCATGGATGGCCTGGCCGTCCTCAAGGCGGCCAAAGAGATCGATCCGGAAATCGCGGTAATCATCCTCACCGGTTACGGGGAGGTGGATTCGGCGGTGGAGGCCCTGCGGCTCGGTGCCTCCGACTATCTCCTCAAGCCCTGCAGTATTGATGAGTTGCAGGCGCGTATTGAAAAATGTCTGGAAACCCAGGATCTGGCCAGAAAAATCAGGATCTACGAAAAGATCCTGCCGGTTTGCGGCGAGTGCGGCAAGGTCAGCGCCGGGGAAAAGGGGAAAGGCGCCAACGGCGAATGGATCTCCATAGACCAGTTCATTAGTAAGAAGACCGGGCTCGGTATCAGCCACGGCTATTGTCCGGATTGTTTCGCCGAGGCGATGCGGGAAATCGAACTGGTGCGGAAAAACAAGAAGTAACTCGGGTCGGAAGCGTGCTTCCGACAATGAGGGCTGCTCCTCCGTTCGCGGGGGATCAGCCTTTTTTTATGCCCTTTTGCCGGACAACCTCGAAGAGGATAACCCCGGCGGCGACCGAGGCGTTGAGGGAATCCATGCGCTGCATGGGAATGGTCACCCGGAAATCGCACTGCTTGGCGACCAGCGGGCGGATGCCCTTGTCTTCACCGCCGATGACCAGACAGAGCGGCCCGGAAAGATCGGTCTCATAAAGCGACGTCCCGCCCTCCTTGATGGTGCCGTAAACCCAGATCCCCATTTCTTTGAGTCGTTGCAGCATGCGGGCCAGGTTGGTTGCCTGACAGACCGGCAGCACGGCCAGGGCGCCGGCGGAGATCTTTGCCACCGTCCCGCTCAAAGGGGCGGAACGGTCTTTGGGGACGATCAGACCGGTCGCTCCGGCGGCGGCGGCGGACCGGATGATGGCGCCGAGATTGTGCGGGTCCTGGATAGAGTCGAGGGCAACGACAAAGGGAGGAACCTGCTCTTCCAGCAGGGCGAGGAATGCCTCTTCGTCCAGGGTGGCAAACGGCGCCACTTTGGCAATGACCCCCTGGTGGTTCATCTGTCTATTGCCGGCAATCCGGAACTCGGCGGCGAATCGTACCGTCACCCCGGCATCACGGGCCTGATCGATGATCGTCTGGATCTTTACTCCGCTTTTGCCCTTGAGAATCAGGATTTCGTGGATGGTGCCGGGACGGGCGGCGAGCAGTTCAGCCACCGGATGGATGCCCCAGATCAGATTGTCGTCATGGGTGGTTGCGTTCTTCATGGTGGCGGCTTACGGCTCCGGCAGGACAAGGGGGTGGCCGTCGCGGTCGCGACGAGAGCGGCTGCGTTCGGCAATGACAATGGCGCGCAGGGTGTCCACCGCCCGCTCCACCGTGTCGTTGACAATGAGGTAGTCATAGAGGGGGGCGTCCGCCATCTCCTGCCGGGCGTTTTTCAGGCGCAGGGCAATAACCTCGGCGGTATCGGTGCCCCGTCCGGCCAGCCGTCGCTCCTGCTCCTGCCAGGAGGGCGGGACAATGAAGACGGAACAGATATTGTTCTCCACCGTTTTGCGCACCTGATGGGCCCCTTGGACATCGATGTCAAGAAAGACGTCGAGGCCGGCCGCCTGTTTTTCCTCCACCGCCTTTCTGCTGGTGCCGTAAAAGTTGCCGTGCACCTCGGCCCATTCGAGAAACTCACCATGGTCGCGCATGGTGCTGAAGGTCTGCCGGTCGACAAAATGATAGTCCACCCCGTTGCGTTCCCCCTGCCGGGGCGGCCTGGTGGTGTGGGAAACAGAGAAGGTGAGGCCGGTCAGCCCGGCGAAGAGCTGTTTGACGATGGTCGTTTTTCCGGTGCCGGACGGGGCGGAGATGATGATGAGATTGCCGCTCATGGTTCATCCTCCGGAGCTGGGGAATCATTGAGGGTCGCCGGGGTGAAGCGCTGGGTGATGGTTTCCGGCTGCACGGCGGAGAGGATGATGTGGTTGCTGTCAAGAATGATGATGGAACGGGTCTTGCGGCCCTCGGTCACGTCAATGAGTTTCTTCTGCTCCTTGGCCTCTTCCTTTAATTTCTTGATGGGCGCGGATTTGGGCTTTACCACGGCGAGGATGCGGCTTGCCACCACCGAGTTGCCGAATCCGACATTGATCATTCTCTGGTCCATAGACGTCTCTTGCGAAAAATTTTTGTAACTATCGAGCAGCACCGTATCTGCATTGTCGTCGGCCTGGCCGCATACCTGGGGTATAGCGGGCAATCCTCCCTCGGAATCTACACGGGAACCCCTGCCCCCCTAAATGCCTAATTCCCTATGCTGCTAACCCCCCTACTCCAGATTCTGCACCTGTTCCCGCATTTTCTCGACCTCATTTTTCAGCTCAACAGCTTGATGGGCAACGGTGGCGTCGGAAATCTTCGATGCCATGGTGTTGATCTCCCGCAGAAATTCCTGCAGGAGGAAATCGAGCCGGCGGCCGACCGGTTCCTGCAGTTCGAGAAAATGGCGGAACTGATCGATGTGGCTGGCGAGGCGGACCAGCTCTTCGGTGACATCCGCCTTGTCGGCCAGCAGGGCGATTTCCTGGGCAAGGCGGCTCGGATCGATTTCGATGTCCGCGGCAAGGCGCGCCACCCGCTCGCGCAAGGCCTCCTGCTTCTGGGCGGTGAGCACGGGAATTCGTTTTTCAATCTGCCGCTTGATCCCGCTCAGAAAATCGAGCCGCTGCAACAGATCGTTTTTCAGGGCCAGCCCCTCGCGCAGCCGCATGTCATCGGTCAATCGCAGCGCCTCCTGCAGGGCCTGCAGCACCAGCGGCCACTCCTGTTCGACATCGCGCTCTTCCTCGTCGGTCATGATGACTCCGGGAAAGGCGGCGATGAGATCAAGGGGATGACTTGAGGCCGGCAACAGCAGATTACTGGTGATCGCCTTGAGGCAGTCGTGATAGCGGCGGGCCAGGGGGAGATTTACCGCGATGTTTTTCCCTTCCGTCAGGCCGTTTGCCGGGGTGAGGACCACCTCGATGTGGCCGCGGCTGTAGGAGAGGGTGATCTCCTTTTTGATCCGTTCCTCCAAAGCGGTGAACTGGCGGGGGATTTTAACCCGGATATCGGAAAAGCGATGGTTGACCGAACGGATCTCCACGGTCCAGCCGCCGGTTGCGGTCAGCTGTTCGCCCCGACCGAAGGCGGTCATACTGGCTGGATATCTCATGCAATGGCCTCCAGCAATTCTGCAGTGGATACGGTTGCCGTGCCCACCTTGCCGACGACGATGCCGGCGGCAAAATTGGCCAGGCTGGCAGCCTCGGCAAAAGAGAGACCGCTGGCCAGGCCCAGGGCCAGGGTAGCGATCACCGTATCGCCGGCGCCGGTGACGTCGTAGATCGCTTTGGCAACCGTGGGAATGGTGAAGAGCGGTTTGCCCTTTTCCAGCAGCGCCATACCGGCCTCGCCGCGGGTAATGAGCACCGCGGTGCACTCGAGCCGTTCCCGCAGGGCAACGGCAGCGGCAAGGAGACTGTCGCTGTCGCAGATGGTGACGCCGGACATCTTTTCCGCCTCGTGATTGTTCGGAGTGATGATGGTGGCGTGGTGAAACAGGGCGGCATGGGTCGGTTTCGGATCAACGATCAGTGGGATGGAGTGGCGGCCCAGCAGTTCACGAAGATGATCCATCAAGCGGGCGCAGATCACCCCCTTGCAGTAGTCGGAGATGATCACCGCATCAAAGTCGGAGATGTAATTGTCGAGAAAGGCGAGCAGAGCGGCCAGCGTCGCGTCGGCGAGGGGACCGGACTTCTCCCGGTCAAAGCGCACCACCTGCTGGCTTTGGGCGACGATACGGGTTTTCTTGGTGGTGGGCCGCTCGGCGCAGCGGACGATACCAGTGGTGGGGGATTGCATCTGCTCAAGCAGGCTGAGGAGATGGTTGCCCATGAAATCGTCGCCGATCACCCCGCACAGGCTGGCCTGGCCGCCGAGGTCGTAGAGATTGTGCAGGACGTTCGCCGCGCCGCCGAGCAGCAGACTTTCGTCGGTGACGTTGACCACCGGCACCGGTGCTTCCGGCGAAATGCGGGTGACGCTGCCCCAGATAAAGTGGTCGACAATGATGTCGCCAACCACCAGGATCCTGGCGGAAGAAAATTTTGTGATGGCATCACGCAGATGCCCTTTATCGAGGATATTCAGCACTTTCTGCTCCTCCGGTTGTGATAGGTCGGAAAAGCGGCATTCCCCGTGCCGGAGCGGCCATGGTCATGCTGCTGTCCGTCGTGAAAACGAACATCCCCTCTTTACCCTGATTTTTTCTATTTTGCCACGATCTCTTCGATCCGCCTGTGGTTTCTGAGCAGGCGCGATCGATCTTGTCGTGTAACATTTTGGAATTGCAAGGAGAAATTTCTTCTTTGCCATGCTGTTTTGCCCTTATTGATAAACTTTGTCTTGACCAAAGATAATGGCCGATGGTATAGGGCGATCTTGGTGGCACTTAAAATAAATTCGTAACACCATGGTGGCGGTCCTGGTAACGGGAGGGGGCAGCACCCTACACTCGCATGCACAATGAGGTGGAAAATGAAGCAAGCGGGCACTGTTGGTAATGGTGTGGTGGGACTTCGGTATTGGTCTATCGTGGTCAACGTGATGATGGTCGCTTTTTGCAGCTGCATGGCGATGATGCTGTCGGTTCCGGCAGCAGGAGCGGAACGGCATTATATCGTGCTGGTGGCGAGGAGGGATGATCAGACTGCCGGAGAGAGGGAAAGCTATCTGCGCGATGTCCGGCAACGGATCGAGGCGAATCGGCTGTATCCGCTTTCTGCCCGTCGGCATGGGCAGGAGGGCAGGGTAGGTGTTGCATTTACCGTCGGTCATGCTGGCAATCTCGAATGTGTTGAGCTTGCCTCGCCGTGTCGGCACAGAATCCTCAATCAGGCCGCCCTGGAAGCGGTGCGACAGGCCGCACCCTTTCCCGTCCCACCGGCGCATCTTTTTCCGGATACCCTCGTCCTGACTGTTGAACTGGTTTTTGCATTCCAAGCGACGAGCCGTGAATCTGCACGGCTCGGCAGGTAAATTTCATGAAGATGAAGGAGAGAAAGAGAAGATGAAAGTGAGTGGGAAAATGCGGTGTTTCAGGGCGACCCTGGCGGCAACGCTCATCGGCCAGCAGTTTGTCGGCGTCTTGCCGGTAATGGCGGCGGAGGTGAAAGAGAAGGTGCAAACGGCGCAAAATCTGCCGGAGATTGCAGTTGTCGCCGACCGGATCATCACCCCGACCATGCAGATCGGCGAGACGGTCGACACCGGCAGCCGGATCACGAAAAAAGGGCTGGAGATACAGGGGGTAGAGGCTGCGACCAGCGTCTACGGGGGGCTCAATCTGCTGCCGGGCATCAGTGTCGAACGGGTCGATGCCAATGGACTGGCCGCAGAGATGAACACTATTCGGGTCCGCGGGGTGCGCGGCATGCTCGGCGCCCTGACCGTCCTCGGGGTGCCCAATTACGGCGGCAATCCCATTGGTCCTCGTGAATATCTCTACGATATGGAGAATATGAGCGGCATCGCCGTTTACAAAGGGGCGGTGCCGGCGGACATCGGCGTCGGCGTCGGCAGCCGGGGTGGTGCCCTGGAACTTGAACCTGACTGGCCCCATGAAGAGACCGGTGTCCGCTTCAGCCAGGGCTTCGGTAGCAACGAGTACTCCCGGACATTTCTCCGGTTTGACAGCGGCCGGCTGGCGGATGAGAAAACATCCTTTGCCGGCTCCGTGTCTTACACCGATGCGGATAAGTGGCGCGGGCCAGGCACGCTCGGGCCGCGCCGCAATGCCAATCTGGCAGTGACCCGACCGCTGGCTGCGACGGTTGATGGTAAACTGTGGATCAACCACAATGAGCTGGATCAGCATCTGTACCGGCCCCTGACCTCTGCCGAGATAAATGAGCTGAGCGACAATTACGAGAAAGATTACGAACGATCCCTCACTGGTCAGGCGAGCCGGGACATCTATTATTATGACTACAACCGGGGCGACTACCGTAACGACGACCTGCTCGCCGCCTTTATCTTCCAGCCGGACAGGGCGTGGCGGGTGAGTGTCAAGCCTTATTACGCCGGCGAGGACACGGAAATCCGGCAGGGGATCGCCGCCAAAGGCGGCATGGTCCAGCAGCGTAACCGGGATATCGAGCGTTTTGGCCTGATCGGCGAGGGGGTGATGGAGGGAGATCGTTTTACCTCCACCATCGGCTATCATTTTGAAAGCTCGGATATGGATATTTTCACCGAAAATTTCGCGATCACGCCGGCCGGTCTTTCCTTGCGCGGCTCCGGGATATTCGCCAGCAGCGGAACGGGATATATCAACAGCCCGTATGGCAAAATTGCCGGCAGCGCCGGTTTGTGGGACTGGCAGGGCGGACTCAAATATTTTCATTTTCGTGACGCGGCGAGCAAAGGCTATACCACCGGACCGGCGCCGGATTATGATGTGGCGCGGGCCGCGGATCTCGACCGGAGCGCCACCCGCTATGACATCTGGCTGCCCACCTTCGGCATTGCCCGTCGTCTTGGCGAAAGCGGGCAGCTGCATGCGGCATACGGACGCGGTTTTGTCCGGCCCTATTCCTATCTTCCCCTGGTCAGCCTCTACAACAGCCGGCGCGCCGATTTCCTATCCAACAGCATCAATCTCCAGCAGCTTTTCGACGGGTACGACATGGAAAAATCCGATACCGTGGATATCGGTCTGCGTTGCGATAACGGCCGGTTGACAACTGATTTCACCGTGTTTTACGGCCGGCACCGCAATCTGCTCACCAGTGTCTATGACCCCAGGGTCAATCTCAATTATCAGCAGAACATCGGCAGGGCCACCTCCGTCGGCGCGGAACTCGAGCTGAACCTCTGGCTGAGCGACAGCTTCTCCTTTTTTGTCAATCCCTCCTATACCTCTTTGACCTATGACGAGGATCTGACCTATGCAGGGCAACGGCTTGTCGCTGCAGGCAACCAGGTGGTGGACACGCCGGAGTGGCTTGTGAAAAGCGGGGTTATCTGGCGGCGCGGTTCGCTCGAAATCGTGCCGATGGCGCGTTATATCGACAATCGGTACGCCGATGTGGAGAATCGCCGGCAGGTTGATTCCTTTGTTGTCGTTGACTGCCGGCTGAGCTGCCTGCTGCCTTCGCTTCCCTGGTTCCGGGAAGCGAAGGTCGCCCTTGATCTCAAAAATATCTTTGATAAAGAATATGTGGCGATGATCAACGCCGCCGACGATGCCCGCGAGGGTGTGGCAACTTTTTATCCCGGCCCGCCGCGGAGTGTTTTTGCCAGTCTTTCTCTGCTTTTCTGAGTTCCGGCAGCCGGCAGCTGCCAGCGATTTCTGCTTGACATTCTCATGCCGCTGTGACCACTAATAATAGACAGAAAGGAGGAACGCAGTGGTCATGAGCGGGTTGCGTTCCGGATCATGCAATGATGAGCTTCCGGATTGCATATGGCAAAAGACAACAGCGACATTCTCTCCGGCTGTTTCCCGGCCGCCAGATTTCTGCTGGTGGATGATGATCAGGAACATCTGGAAATGCTCAATCGCTCTCTGTCGGATATGGGCTTTGCCACCAAGGCCGTTGTCGACGGAGAGGAAGCGGTGGCGTTGTGCGGGAAGGAACGGTTCGATGTCGTTATTGCGGACATCCAGATGCCGCGGATGGATGGCTTTGAACTGCTGCGCATCATAAAAAAGGAGTATGAGGGGGTTGATGTTATTCTGATGACCGGGTTCAGCCGGACCTACACCTTCACCGACGTCATCAGAGGTGGGGCGACCGACTATCTGGAAAAGCCTTTCACCCGGGACGCTTTGCGCGCCAAGATTTTTCGCATCCTGAAAGAGCGGGCCCTGCTGGCCGGATATAACAAGGAACTGACCCAACGCCGACAGATGGAAGCGACCCTCCAGCAAAAATCGGGGGACCTGGAAAAGCGGGTGCGGGAGTTGAACTGCCTCTATCGGGTTTCCGGCATCATGGAGGAAAAAAAAGAAAAACTGGACATTCTGCTGCGGGAGGTGGCGGAGGCCATTCCGGCGGCCCTGCGCTATCCTGAACGTGCCGCTGCCCGTATTCGGCACCATGACTTCTCCTGTTGCACGACCGGCTTTCGTCAGACCCCCTGGGCGTTGCGGGCGGCCATCCGTTCCCGGGGAGAGGAAGTGGGGGAGGTCGAAGTTTGTTATGACGAGGAGCGTGCCGGTGAAGCGGGAGGAGTCTTTCCTGAGGAGGAACGTAACCTGATCACTGAAATCGCCGATAAAACGGGACGGGCCATCGACCGGCAGCGGGCTGAAGGAGATGCCCTGCTTTCCCTTGCCAGACTGGAGGAAACGGTCCGCCTCCGCACCCGTGAACTGCGCAAGGCGCAAATGGCACTGGAAGCTGTTTTTCAGAATATCCCGGACGGCATTCTCTCTGTTGACGGACAGATGATGATCACCCATCTCAATGAACAATGCCGTCGCTATCTCGACGCCACGGCCGGGGCCATTTTCCCTGCCGGACAAGGCGGATTTCAGGGCGAGTGTCGCCGGCTTCTGGAGACCACCCTTGCCAGCGGCGAGGTGGTGACCGACTATCGGATCGAGATCCGGCAGGACAGCCAGCCGGGGCATGTGGTATTGGTCAGCACCTCCCTGCTGCGCGATGCCGCGCAGAAAATCGCCGGCGCCCTGCTGGTCATTCATGATATTACCCGGCTGTCGGATCTGGAAAAGCAGCTGCTGGAGCGGCGAAAATTCCGGGAAATGATCGGCAGTTCCCCGCAAATCCGCCAGGTGTATGACACTGTCCGCCGGCTTGCTTCCGTTGATACGACGGTGCTCATTATTGGCGAATCCGGAACCGGCAAGGAACTGCTGGTCGAGACCCTGCATGCCAGCGGTGATCGGGGAGACCGGCCGCTGATCAGGGTCAACTGTGCGGCCCTGCCGGAAACCCTGCTGGAGAGCGAGCTGTTCGGTCACATTCGCGGCGCCTTCACCGGGGCGGTGAAGGATCGGGCCGGGCGGATCGAGGCGGCGGAGGGTGGTATCCTTTTCCTCGATGAAATAGGCGATATCTCGCCCCGTATCCAGCTCAAACTGCTCCGTTTCCTGGAAGCAAAGGAATATGAACGGGTCGGCGAGTCCCGGACCAGGCGGGCCGATGTCCGGATTTTTGCGGCCACCAATGCCGACCTGGTCCGCAAGGTAGAGGAAGGACTGTTCCGGGAGGACCTCTACTATCGCCTCAAAGTCATGGTCCTGACCGTACCGCCCCTGCGGGAACGCAAGGAGGATATTCCGCTTCTCGCCGATCATTTCCTCGCCCTGTTCAACCAGAAATTTCACAAGTCGGTTGCCGGTGTCTCCCCTGAGGTCCGCGATATCCTGATGCGCTATGACTGGCCCGGCAATATCCGCGAACTCAAGCATGTGCTGGAACACGCGGTGCTGCTTTCCTCCGGTCACGAGTTGCTGGCCGTCCATCTACCCGGCGATCTTTGCCATGCCGACACGATTCTTTCTCCGGATGGGCAGCCGGCCCGCGCCCTGACCCGGGAAGCCCTGCTCAACGCCCTGCGGCAAAGCGGCGGCAACAAGGCGAAAACCGCCCGCATCCTGAAGATGAGCCGCGCCACCCTTTACAACAAGATCCGGGAATTCAATCTCGAAGATACAGCATGGCGCTGAACCGCCATTTCTCATTTTTTGTCGGAATCGGAAAAGCCACAATTCCGACAGGGGGTGCATTGTCATTCGTTGTTTTCACTTTTCTGCCGCCATGATCTGCGGTTTTCTGCGCGACCATCATTTTTCCATTCTCTTCATTCTGTCAGACGGGTGTCTTTTTAGGCACATGTGTTTAGGCATAAGTGTCTAAAATAGACACTTGCACTAGTCCTATCATTTTTAAGTATTATTCTTAAAGTTGTTCCATCCATTGATTTTGTTTGAGAAATTATATTTTGAGCTCTCATGTGTTTCTGGCATGTCTTTTGGAATATTGGAGCAGCAACAGGGCTTCTGTCGAAAAAAGGAATGCACTCACAAAAGGGACGCGATCACAGCGTTTATGAAAATGGGCTGAACCAATTGGCTCACCGTGGGTTGCCCTGTTTTTTTCAAAACAATCTGTGTCTCGGAGAAACAAGCGGTCATGGCCTTTACCTTCTTTTTCCGTGATCTGCCGGTGCTGGAGTATGCGGTGGAGCACACCATCAGACTGGCTCTTGGCCGGCAGCGGATCAAGGTCTGGGATGCCGGCTGCGCCCTGGGGCAGGAGGCATACACCCTGGCCTTTCTTTTTGCCGAGCGGCTGGGTTCTGCCTTCAACAACCTCTACCTGCACGCCACCGATTATGACAGCGCCAACAACTTCGGCGACATCGTCCGGCAGGCGAGCTATCGATACGATGAGCTGCAACGGATACCTCCCGAGTTTTTAGCCAGATATTTTGACAGGCAGGACAACGATCGCTTTCGGGTCTGTGAAAAGATCAGGGCTCGGGTCTTTTTTCAGTATCACGACTTGCTGACCCTGCAGCCGGTTGGTTCGGATTATGCGCTGGTGGTGTGCAAGAATGTTCTGCTTCACTTCGATCAGGCGACCCGGGCCCGGGTGATCAGGATGTACCACCAGTCTCTCTGTTTAGGCGGTTATCTCGCCATGGAACATACCCAGAAGATGCTGTCCGAGCTCGATCATCTCTTTGAACAGGTTGTGCCGGATGCCCGGCTGTACAGAAAAATCCAGTAAAGAAGAAATCGTTGATGAGCGCTGTGCTGTTCATGGCAGCCACTCTGAGGCTATGGAACGTCCGGAAAGAGGAAGGGAATCAGAACAAAAATCCTCCGGGCAACGACGTCGAAAATCGACATCAGGAGAAAAGCATGAACTGGTTCTACAACATGACGTTACGGGGAAAGCTGCTGGCAGGATTCATCACGGTGGCGATTATTGCCGGCATCATCGGCGGGGTGGGAATCTACAATATCTGGAAGATAGATAACGCTGACACCATGCTCTATGAAAAGATGACGGTTCCCTTGGGCGGACTGGCGCAGATCTCCATCGCCTTCCAGCGGATCCAGGTCAATGGTCGGGATGTCATCGCTGCCAGCACCACCGAAGAAAAACAGAAACTTGCCCGCCGCATCATGGAGCTGCGCGATATCATCACCAAAGAGGCTGAACTGTATGAACAGACTATTCTTACTGACGAAGGACACAAACTGTTCGACGCGTTTAAGCACACCAGAACCGTCTATGGCCCCTTGCTTGACAGGATTGTGGCTCTGGCCATGGAGGACAGAGATGAAGAGGCTACCGCCCTGCAGCAGGGTGAGGCCGGCGTGGCCGCCCGCTCCGAACAGGAGGCGATTGATAAATTGATGGAATCAAAAATCGAGCAGGCCAGGCTGACTGCTGAACAGAATACCCAAGACGCCAATCGCTCCAGCGCCATCATGACCGCCCTGCTGGTCATGGGGGTTCTTCTTGCTGTTGGTCTGGGACTGTTGATCGCCCGCATCGTCATGAGGCAGCTTGGCGCCGACCCGAAAGAGGTGGGCGAGATCGCCAATCTGGTGGGCAAGGGTGATCTGAGCCGGGAAATCAGCCTTGCCGCCGGCGACAGCAGCAGTGTCATGGCGGCGATGAAGAAGATGGTCGAGGCGATCCGCGCCCTGAGCAATGACGCCGCCATGCTGGCCGAGGCGGCGGTGGCCGGCCAGCTCGCCACCCGGGCCGATGCCGATCGACATCAGGGTGATTACCAGAAGATCGTCATCGGGGTCAACGACACCCTGGACGCGGTGATCGGACCGTTGAACGTGGCGGCTGAATACGTGGATCGTATTTCCAAGGGCGATATCCCGCCGGCGATCACCGACAGCTATAACGGCGATTTTAACGAAATCAAAAATAATTTAAATAATATGGTCAGGATGATGAGTGACCTGCTTCGGCAAACTGATAGTATCATCCGGGCGGCGGCGGACGGTGAACTCGACAAAAGGGCCGATGTCACCCTGTTTGTCGGCAGCTGGCAGCAATTAGTCAAGGGCATCAACGATATTGTAACCAATATCGTCAACCCGTTGATGGTCACTTCCGATTATGTTGACAGGGTATCCAAAGGCGATATGCCGCCAGTCATCACCGATACCTATAAGGGGCAGTATAACCTGATAAAAAATAACCTGAATATTCTTATTGAGGCAACAAACAGCATCATTGCCAATGTCCGGCAGGTGTCCCAGGGCAACCTGATGGTGACGCTGAAAAAACGCAGCGCCAACGACGAGCTGATGGAGTCCCTGTCCGCCATGGTTGCCAATCTGAAAGAAGTCGCCGCCAGCGCCAAGCAGGTCGCCCAGGGCAACCTGATGGTGGAACTCAAAAAACGCAGCGACAACGATGAACTGATGGAATCTTTATCCGATATGGTGGCCAGGTTGAAGGAAGTGGTCATGGAGGTGCAGACCGCGGCGGATAACGTGGCGGCCGGCGCCCAGGAGATGTCGGCCACTGCCCAGAATATGTCACAGGGCGCCACCGAGCAGGCGGCGAGCGCCGAAGAGGTTTCCTCCAGTATGGAGCAGATGGCCTCGAACATCCGCCAGAACACCGACAACGCCATGCAGACCGAGAAGATCGCGGTGAAAAGCGCCACCGACGCCCGCGAGGGCGGCAAGGCGGTCAGCGAGACGGTGACGGCGATGAAGCAGATCGCCACCAAGATCTCGATCATCGAGGAGATCGCCCGCCAGACCAATCTTTTGGCGTTAAACGCCGCCATCGAGGCGGCCCGGGCCGGTGAGCACGGCAAGGGCTTTGCAGTGGTCGCCTCCGAGGTGCGCAAACTCGCCGAACGGAGTCAATCGGCGGCCGGCGAGATCAGCAAGCTGTCCACCTCCAGCGTGGCGGTTGCCGAGCAGGCGGGCGAGATGTTGACCAAAATGCTGCCGGACATCCAGCGCACCGCCGAACTGGTCCAGGAGATCAGCGCGGCCAGCAGGGAGCAGGATGCCGGAGCAGAACAGATCAACAAGGCGATCCAGCAGCTCGACCAAGTTATTCAGCAGAACGCCGGGGCGTCGGAGGAGATGGCCTCGACCACCGAGGAGCTGTCGAGCCAGGCAGAGCAGTTGAAAGGAACCATCGCCTTCTTTACCCTGGAGACAGCAGGTCGGCGGCAGCGTTCCACTGCCGCTCACCATGATAAAATTGCCCGACCGCAACCGGCCCTGCTTCATCATGCCGCCGCCCCGGCCGGCGGTCATGCTGTCGCCCGTCCGGGCAAGAAGGATGACGCCATTCATCTCGAGCTGACGGCCGCCAACGCGAAAACCGGAGTTGATCAGCTTGATGAGGAATTTGAGAATTATTAACAGCAACGGATAGTAATGAATTGGTTGTCGTCGGTCTTGTGAACCACTGGTGATTCGTCATGGGCGGCAAGGGATTGCCGCCCGGCCGTTGTAACCGATCAACGGCTCAGGCGCCTCCGTCTTTCAGCGACAAGGAGATAATCCAAATGAGTGTAGCGACAATTACACAAACCGTGCAGTATCTCACCTTCAAACTGGCTGAGGAGGTTTTCGCCCTCGATGTGGCCAAGGTGCGGGAGATTCTTGAATTGACCACCATCACCAAGGTGCCGCAGACGCCGGCCTTCATGCGCGGGGTCATCAATCTGCGGGGCAGGGTGGTGCCGGTCATTGATCTGCGACTCACCTTCGGCATGAGCCGTACCGAGCAGACGGTGGACACCTGTATCATCGTGGTCGAGGTCGATGTCGGCGGTGAGATGATCGTCCTCGGCGTGCTGGCCGATTCGGTGCAGGAGGTGGTGGAGATGGAACCGGAACAGATCGAACCGGCCCCCCACATCGGCACCAGGCTCAACACCGAATTCATCAGAGGCATGGGCAAATTGAATAACGATTTTGTCATGATTCTTGATATTGACAGGGTTTTTTCCTCGGCTGATCTGTTGGCCCTGACCGGTGGGGTGGTCGAGGGGCAACAGCAGGATGTGCAGGTGGAGGCATCTGCGGCGTGAATGATTTAGGCATCAAATGGTGCTGTTTAAGCGACTGCGCCGCGAGAAAAAGGTTTTGGTCAACGCCGGAAAAAGTATAGGATGAATAGGGGAGAATGGTGAACGGATCCGTTTTGCTTTTTTATCTGAACAGGCGGAGAATATACGATGTTCCAACACGACGCCCTGCAGGACCTGATTGACCTCCCCAAATTTCAGAATCTGTTGGACAGTCTTTATGCAGTGGTCGGTATTACCACGGCTGTCATTGATCTGACCGGCAATATTCTGATAATCTCCGGATGGCAGGATATTTGCGTTGGGTTTCATCGGGTCCACCCCCTTAGTCAGGAACAATGTCGGGAAAGTGACAGGACAATCACTCGCGGGTTGTCATGCGCATCCGGTCATGTCCAGATCACCTGTCCCCGTGGCCTGACTGACGTGGCCATTCCCCTGGTCATCGAAGGCGTTCACCTTGCCAATGTCTTTACCGGCCAGTTTTTCCTTGCCCCGCCTGACCGCGACCATTTCCGGCAACAGGCAGAGGCGTTCGGTTTCGATGAAGAGACCTACCTCGCCGCCCTGGATCGGGTGCCGGTTATCAGTCAGGAGAAACTCGATCACTACCTTGTCCTGCTTGCCAATCTGGTCGAATTCATGGCCATGCAGGGATTGCAACACCTGCGCAGTCTCCGAGCCCAGGAGGAACTGCGGGAACGGGAAACCCAGTACCGCAATCTCGCCAATGCCGGTTCGGCTTTGATCTGGACATCGGGAGTGAATAAACTATGCAATTTTTTCAACCAGCCCTGGCTTGAGTTCACCGGCAGGAGCATGGAACAGGAAGTGGGCAACGGCTGGGTGCAGGGGGTCCATCCCGACGATCTGGAGCGTTGCCTGAAAACCTATACCACCGCCTTTGACAGGAGAGAACCTTTTGACATGGAATACCGACTCCGGCACCACAGCGGCGACTATCGCTGGATTCAGGATGTCGGTACCCCTAATTTCAACTGTAAAGGCGAATTTGTCGGCTATATCGGCTACTGTTTTGACATTACCGCACGCAAGAGGGAGGAAGAGGAAAACGCACAGCTGCAGGCCCGGCTCAACCAGGCCCAGAAGATGGAGGCCATCGGCGTGCTGGCCGGTGGTATTGCCCATGACTTCAACAACATTCTCGGCCCCATCATCGGCTATGCTGAGATTGCCAGGGAGGACGCGGCTCCTGATTCCCAGCTTGTTCATGATCTTGATCGGGTGCTGGCATCGGCCCATCGCGCCAAGGATCTGGTCAGACATATTCTCGCCTTCAGCCGGCAATCCGGGGAGGAGCGCATACCCCTCAAAATTCAACCGCTGCTGAAGGAATCACTGAAGATGCTGCGGGCAACGATTCCGGCCACCATTACGCTCAAGAAGGATATTTCTCCCCGCTGCGGAGTCGTGCTGGCCGATCCGAGTCAAGTCAATCAGATCATCATGAACCTCTGCACCAATGCCTTTCATGCCATGGAGATGACAGGCGGCGTCCTTTCCGTGAGCCTGAAAGAGAAAGTCGTTGATGCTCATGCCCCGGACGCGGGCGCGCTTGTGCCGGGAGACTATGTCGAACTGACCGTCAGTGATACCGGCAATGGCATTGGACCGGATATTCTCGACCAGATATTTGATCCTTATTTTACCACCAAGGAGATCGGCAAGGGGACGGGATTGGGTTTGGCCATTGTCAGTGGCATCATCAAAAGTTATGGTGGCGCTGTAACCGTTGAGAGCGTTCTTGGTCAGGGCGCCACCTTTCGGGTTTATTTCCCGGTGATCCATGAGGAAGCGGGAAAACATGACGACCAACCTGTGGTGATATCGGGTGGCAGGGAACAGATTCTCTTTGTCGATGATGAAGAGATTCTGGCGAAAATGAGCAGGAAAATGCTGGAGCGGATGGGCTATGCGGTCACTGTCCATACCAGCGGCAGCGAGGCCCTGGCTGTCTTCAAGAACGATCCCGACCGTTTTGATCTGGTGATTACCGACCAGACCATGCCCGGCATGACGGGCATCGAACTGGCCAGGCAGATCCTTGCGGTCAGGCCGGCCTTGCCGATCATCCTCTGCACCGGTTTCAGTTCCGTTGTCGATGAGGAGGCGGCCAGGGGCGCCGGGATCAGGGAGTTCGCCCTGAAACCGCTTTCCCGGGAAATGATCGGCCAATTGATCCGAAAAATATGTGATACCACCATTGACGGGGGCATTCGGCAACAGTGAATACTCCGGAATCTTCAGGTGATAACGTGCTCGCTGAATTGCATTCCTTTGCTGTCAATCATATAATGAGACAGCAGTGATCTGAGAGGAAAACGACCGATGGGGCCGGAGCAAAACAGGGGGCGGACGGAAACGCATGGAGAACTTACTGTCTTTTCTGAAGAAATATGAAAAATGGATGATTCAGGTGTTGATGGTGATGATGGCGATTGTCCTCGGATTTGCCACCATCGATCTTGGCTGGCTCATCATCAAGGATATTGTCGCTCCTCCGTTTCTTCTGCTCAGCGTCGATCAATTGCTCGATATTTTCGGCCTCTTCATGCTGGTGCTGATCGGCATCGAGTTGCTGGAAACCATCATGAAAACCTACACATCCCCGGGTCAGGCCCATTACGAGGTGGTGTTGTCCGTGGCCATTATCGCCATCAGCCGCAAGGTTATCATCCTTGATGTCAAGGAGATCGGCGGGCAAGGTCTGATCGGCATTGCCGCAATTGTCCTTGCCCTGACCGGCGGTTATTTTCTGATGAAAAGAAGTCATTTTCCGGCAAAAGAGAAAGAAGAAGGCCGGTGAAGCCCAAGAGGGCCGAGAACAGCGTCACGAATTTGTTGAATCCGACGGTTTCGGCCCAATGCCCAGGGCAGATGACACAAAGATATTGCCCTCCGTGTTGTCGGTTTTCCGGAGGTGCCGTTCGAGACCTGCGTGGCGGATGATCAATTGAGAGAATTTTCCTGCCAGGCGGCGGAGGTCGCTATCGGAAAGGCGGTCGGTATCGGTCATGCGGACCGTGATGGTGCGGCCGGCGTTGTCCAGCGGTTGCCAGCGGCAAAAGAAACGGTCGTTGATTGCTCCGGCAAAACAGATGACGGTGCGCGTCTGGCGGGCCGTGGCCAGGTGCTGGCAGCAGGAGTCATAGCCGAAAAAGATATCCGCCTGATCGATCAGGGCGGAAAGCATGCCGATCCCGCCCTGGACACAGATCAGACCTTTCGCGAAAACCGGGTGCATTCGGGTGAGATCCTTTTCCGAAAGTCGGGCCGTGACGAGGCCGCGACTTTCCATAGCCGCCATCAGGCGAGCCGCCCGTTCCCTCTCCTCCGGATGGCAACCGCTGTCAAGGATGACAAGTGTCTTGTCATGGTGCAACAAGAGGGAGAGCAATTCTTCCTCGAAGGGGTCGGGTAACCGTTTGCCGGCGTCGTTGCCCACCCCGAGGTTAATGACGATTTTTGCCGTGTCATCGGGAAATGCAGCGAGAAAAGTACGAACGGCCTGCTGGTGGACCGGCCGGATAGCGATGGACGGCGGGATCTGGCGCATTTCGTTCAACAGATCATTGAGCCAGTCGTTGGCCAACCTGCTCAGGCGGTGCGAACTGTCCTGGGCAAATTCCCGCGAGGGGAAATAGCAGTACCAGAGGTCGTCGACAAAGGGTAGCAGACCGAGCTGGCTCAGTCTGCTGTCCGGATCAACAAGCAGGGTTCTGCCGGCGGCAAGTCCTTGTCGCTCCTTTTCCAGCAGATGGTAAAGCGAGGTGAAATAAACCAGTCGGCCGACCAGACCGCCGTCCCGCTGGTAGTGGACCTTGGTCCAGTGGACATTGGGGAGGCCGGCAAAGAGTTCCGCCAGGTGCTGCGGGCCGAAGACAATCAGTTCCGCCGCTGGGAAACTGCGGCGCAGGCGGTTGATGAGAATGGAAGTGATGGCGACATCGGCGCCGACGGTGACCCGGGAGAGGATGAGGATTTTGCGGATCGCGTTTCGCAGAGCGGGAGGGAGGGGCCGTTGCTGTTTGACCAGACGGTAGCGGGCAAGGAGCTGTTCTTCGTCGTGAAAGCCGAGGCGGAGCAGCAGTTCATGTACCGCCTTTCCTTCGCTTCGTTGCCGGAGAATGGTCAGCATGCGCGCCAGCACCCGGCTGGTCAGTTCGGCGCCGCTGGCGCTGAAATCGTCGCAGAGCGGTTCAATGATGTTTTTGTAGATGCTGACCACCGCAGCCCGCCGCAGCGGACCGTTTTCCCCGGTGAGGGCGGTGGCGCAGAGACGTTCGATAAGGGAAAAATCAGGCGGCTGGCCGGTGGCTGCGGCCTCCATGAAAAAACGGCTTGCCTCTTCAATGGCTGATTCATCTGCCAGGGAAAAAAGGGCATCCTGGAAGCTCTGTCGTGCTGGGGCTCTGTCCATATCCTTGTGGTCGTAAGAGAGGATGCAAAAGAAAAAAGTCGTTTGAAAATACCACTATAGACGGCGCATTCGGTGTGGGCAAATAAATTGTGACGCCATTGCGGAAAACTGCCTGGAGGGGGGAAGTGATGAACGGTTACCCACGCCGTGGTCCGGGATGATAAAGAAAACACGGTCGGCGCGCCCTGCCGTGTTCCCGGGGAAAAAAGAAGAGAGGCAGGCCGATCAGCAGGTTGCGGAGGATGGAGAGGTAGACCGGGCTTGCGTTGCCGGTGCCGAAACAGCCGCAGTCAACCGGCAGCAGCAGGTAGCCCTCCGACAGATAAAGAAGAAGAAGGGTAAAAAGGAGATAGAGTGCGCCCATGATCCGGGCAAGCAATCCTGCTCTGATGCCGGAGAGGGCGAAAAGGCCGAGGCCCACTTCCAGCGGCGGATACCAGCGGGCGATGAGGATTATCTGGTCAAGGTTGAGAAGGCCCTTTTCCAGCAATGTTTCGAGGAGATCGCCGACCCCCGGGGACGATATTTTGATGGCGCCGGCAATGACCAGTAAAGTGGCGGCCAGATAATAATCGGTGATGATCAGCGGACCGAGAACCTTCATCAGGCATCCGTCGTCGTTTTGCCGGTGTCGTTTCCCTCCCAGAAGCGCATCAGGGTGCGCATCATGTGATGCAGGCGCTCCACCTGCTCCTTGACATCCTGAACGGTGGCCGATGCCTCCTGCGACATGGCGGCCTGTGATTGCACCATATCGTTGATGGATGCGACCGAAGCGCGGATTTTTCCCTCTGTTGCCGATTGCCGTTTGTCGGTTTCCATAATTTTTGTCATCTGGACCACCACGGCATCGGCGGCATTGCTGACCTCGGCAAAGGACGTTTTCAGGGTGTCGACCATGGCGACCCCGGTCGTCACTTTTGTGTCAAGGCGCTTGATGATCGCGGCGACCATGCTCGATGTTTCGGCGGTCCGGGTGGCAAGGTTGCGCACCTCGGCAGCCACCACGGCAAAGCCGGCGCCGGCCTCGCCGGCCCGGGCCGCCTCAACCGCGGCATTCAAGGCAAGAAGATTGGTCTGAAAGGCGATTTCCTCGATGTCTTTGACCAGCGCCGAGATCTCTTTGTCCGCGTCCACCACCTCCCGCATGGCACCCACCACATCCTTGATGGAGCCGCTGGAGCGGGTGGCGGTCCGTTGCAGGTCGTTTGCCGCACTTTCCGCCGTTCGGGCTGCTTCGAGATTTTCTTCAGCCTGGGTCGTCATCTGCGTCATGGTCGAGGAGATGCTGTCGAGCGCCGCTGATGATGAGCTTGTCTCGGTGGCGAGCTGAATCGACATGGCGTTGATGTTGTCAATGGCATCCATCAGTCCCTGGGTGGCGTTGGTCGATTCCTGACCCAGCCAGTCAAGCTGGCGGGAGACGCGTGCAATCATGGAGAAGATGATGGCGCCGATGATGGTCAGGAGGACGATGGAGCCGAGCAGGATGGTGTTGAGCCGGCGGCTGACATCAAGCACATGGCCCATGGCGCTGTTGTGGCTGGCCGAGCTTTTTTCGGTGATGGCGGCAAGAGCCTTGCGGAGAATGTCGTTTTCCTTGTCAAAGGCCGCGGTCCATGCCGTCTCCTCAGCGTATTCCTGGTTGACACTGGCCTCCACCATGTTGAGGCCGGCCGCAAAGGAACTCAGGTAGGTTTTTTCGGCCGCGGCGATCTGTTTTGCCGCCTCATCATCGGTCTGATTGAGTCTGGCAAGCTCGGTGAATTGCTCGATGATTTTTTTGTTGATCGTCTCGATGGCGGCTTGTTCGCTTTTGGTGCCGGCGGCGCGGGAGACGTTGAATTTCTCGATGATATGGGTGACCTGCCCTTTGATCTCGATGGCGATTTTGGTCTCCGGATAGACCTGCCGGGTCACTTTGTCCACCGCTCTGGTAAACTGTTTGCTTGCCATCATGGCATAGACGATGATGGTGCCGGAGACGACGAAGAGCAGGAGAAAAAAGAGATAGAGTTTGCGTTTGCCGCCAAATTTCATGAACATCTCCGCCAACGTCCGGTTGCCGGACGTTGCGTTGTAAAAAAGCAGAGGAGATGAGATCGGCATCTCCTCTGCTTATCGGGCTGGTCGGAAGCAGGAATTTCTCTGTCGCAACCGGTTTTATTCGGTCGGCAGGCCCGCCCGTTTCCAGGCGAGCATGCCGCCGTCGAGAATGGCGAGATCGGTGTAGCCCTTCATATGAAGAAATTTGCCGGTGATGCCGACCTGCTTGCCGGCATGGTCCATGATGACGATTTTTTTGTCCTTCGGCAGGGAGGTATACTGTTCGTTCAGATCATCGAGGGGAATGGCCACGGCGTTTTTGATGCGGCCCACGTCCTTGACCTCTTCGCCGCGGATGTCCAGCAGCACGACGCTGTCCGCCATGGCCTGGACATCAGCAGGGGAGAGTCGGGGAAGATCGTCGACCTTGGGATAATCGACCTTTTTTTCCACCGGGAACCCTTTACCGGCCCAGGCCGGCAGCCCTTCATTGTAGATCATGACGTTGGTGTAGCCGAGAGCAGTGGCGGCGTTGGCGGCAACCTTGCTTTTCGAACATTTCGGCCCCTTGCAGTAGAAGATGAGCAGGGCGTTTTTGTCGGCCGGCAGCAGCGGGTTGTCGACGGTCACCTTGCTGCTCGGGATATTGATGGAGCCGGCGATGGCCATTTCATCATGTTCGATGGCGCTTAAGGCATCGATCAGAAGGAGCGGCTCTTTGGCGTCGATTTTCTGCTTCAGCTGATCGGTGGTGATCAGGACATCCGCGGCCAGAATCGGCTTGGCAGAGAGAAACAGGGCGAGGGCCGCCATCACTGACATAAGAAGACAAGCGCGTAATTTTTTCATGATTCCGATCTCCTGTGGTGCTGGGTGGTAACGTGAGAGTTGCGGGCAGAACGGCTCTTCGCAGGTCGCCTCTGGTTGCGGCGGGACATGACGAATGGGCCGCCCTGCATGTCTGAACACCATTATAGGGACAAAAAAGGGGAAAAATCAAAAAAAAGTGACGCAACTGGGAATTATCTCGGAACAATAAAATATTTTTGTGATTCTTGAGAGACATATTTGTTTGAGTTCATTTTTTTGGTGTGCTAAGCTGTATTCGTGTGACATTCTGCCGCAGTATCGTCGGGCGAATGCACAATGTGGTGCTGTTGCGGCGCAAAACATAAATAATAATGTTGGAGGGAACATGCAGAAAAAAATTTTACAGAAATTCGTGCCGGTGATGATTTTTTTTGCGTTGCTGGTCGGCTGCGGCGCCAAAAATGGTGAGGTAGCGCCGGCGGCCGGCGGTGAGGCAGGTAAAGCCGCTGTCCAGAAGGAGCAGAACGTCTACAAGGGCGAGGTGACGGGCAAGTCAGAGAAGGCAAAGACCATTTCCATGAAGGTTGGGAAAGGCGAGGAGGCCAAGAGCGTCATGGTCAAGTTTGACGACCAGACCACCGGCCTCGAGTTCGCCGAAAAGGGGCAGGCAGCCATCGTCGAATACCGGATGGTCGGCTCGGACAAGGTTGCCACGGTCATTAAACCGAAACTGGCCGAGCTGCCCAAAGGCACCTCCGAGGTGAAGAGCGACTATGTCGCCGCTCTCATCGCCAAGGGCGGTAACTATCAGCTCATCGATTCCCGGCCGGCGGGTCGCTTCCATGCCGGCACCGTGCCGACCGCCGTCAGTATCCCGGTGGATCAGCTGAAGAAGGAAGGTGCGGGCCTGCTGCCCAAGGACAAAAGCACCGAACTGATCTTTTTCTGTGGGGGCCCCACCTGAGGGATGAGCACCGATTCCGCCGGTCTGGCGGTAAAAGCAGGATACAAGAACGTCAAGGTTTATCTCGAAGGCGCGCCCGGCTGGCAGAAGGCCGACAATTATGTCGTGGCCAGCAATAATTTTGTCGAGAAGGGTAATATCGTCCTCGTTGATCTGCGCAGTGCGGCCGAGTACAAGCAGGGGCATATTCCGAGGGCCTACAGCATCCCCTTTGCCGAACTGGAAGACGCCGAGGATGATTTCCCGGAGAACAAGACGGCGCCCATCGTCTTTTACGGGGACAACGCGGCCAAGGCCTTCAAGATGGCGAAAAAGTGGGGCTACAAGGGCTCCGCTGTCTACGAAGGCGGCATTGCGGCATGGACTGCGGCCGGCAAAAACCTCGACACCTCCGCCTCCCCGGATGAAATCGTCTGGGTCCGTATCCTTGGTCCCGGCGAGATCAGCACCGCTGATTTCCAGAAGGTCATCGATAATCAGCCGGCCGACAAGCTTATTCTCGATGTGCGCACCAACGACGAGGTGAAGGACGGCATGTTCGCCGGCGCCGTCCATATCCCGTTGGATGAGCTGGGCGCAAAGATGAACACCCTGCCCAAAGACAGGGAGATTCTCGTCCATTGCACCACCGGCGCCCGGGCGGAAATGGCCTTTGAGGAATTGAAGAAGTCCGGGTACAAAACCCGCTATGTGGTGTGTAATGTGGAGTGTGATTCGGATGAAGGGTGTAAGATCGTTGAATAGGTAACCATCCCTCTCTTCCGTTTTCTGAAAGGGGCGCCGAACGCGCAGGCGTTCTCGTGCCCCTTTTTTTTGTGGCTGTCCATCTCGGTTCACTTCGTCTCCTGGCATTGAAAAAAAACTTTTCTTTCGGGTACCCCCCACCTATAATCAGACCAGCAGACCATATCATTATCACTGCTCTCTTATCGCCGCCGTTCGCCCGCTTGCCGCAATCAGACAACAGGAGAAAATGCCGATGATGCTTGTCCCCAACATCAAAACCAGGATGATTGTCATGATCTGTGTGTCCCTGCTGGGACTGCTCATTGTTTTTCTCAATGCCAACCGAGCGCTTACCCGTAATATCGATATCAGCTCCCGGGTCAAAAACGAAAAATTCGTGATGGCCATTGATATCGAAAAATTCAGCGCCGATGCCCGCAAACTCTCAGTTGACGTGGAGATCAGCGCGACAACCGAATCCCTCGACAACCTGGAAAAGGCCAAGGCGGACAAGGCTGCTCTGGCCAAGCGGATCACGGAAATTGCGGCAACCTCGCATAATGAGGAGATGAAAAAGCTGCTCACCGATCTCGGCAAAATGACGGATCAGGTGCTGGATGCCGGCAAGCGTTGGGTGGAGTTTGCTTTTGCCCAGCAGTACGCCGAATCATTCGCCGCCGAAGAGGAGTTCAAGGGGTTGAAAAAGAAATATTTTGATTTGCTGGGACATTTACAGAAACAGGCGCGTTCCGATCTTGAGCAGTCCCTTGATCTGATCCATTCCCTCTCCCGGCAGAGCATCCGCATCAATCTGGTCATCTTTTGCATTACCGTGCCTATTGTCCTTCTCCTCTCCGTCTTCACGGTTGTCACCATTGTTCGCCCCTTGGAAAAAACAGTGCATTTCGCCGAAAAGGTGGCGGCAGGCGATGTCTCCCATCAGCTCGATATCACGACCAGAGACGAATTGGGAGCCATGAGTCGGGCGTTAAACAATATGGTGCAGAGCCTTGCCCAGAAAAGCGCAGTGGCGGAATCGATCGCCGCCGGTGATCTGCGCTGCGAGGTGGGGATTGCCTCTGCGCAGGACACCCTGGGGCACTCCCTGAAAAAGATGGTGGAGAACCTGGGGGCCATGATCGAGGATGTTCAGAAAAACGCCGCTCATCTCTCCGCCGCCGCCGATTCTCTTTCCGGGCTCTCCATGCACATGGCGGAAGGAGCGGAGGAGATGAGTGCCCAGACCCAGGATGCAACATCCTTTATCCATGATATCAGCGCCCATGCCCAGAACGTCACCACCACCGCCCGCAAGATGTCGGAGAACATGGGCGCCATCGCCGAGACGACGGAACGGATGTCCGCCGCCATTCTCGCCATCGGCGCCAATGCCAGGGACGGGGTTGAGGTGACGGAGGCGGCGATTACCATGTCCGATCGGGCGACACAGACCATCATGTCACTGCACGAGACGGCCATTGAGATCGGCAAGGTGACCACCGCCATCAATGACATCACCGAGCAGACCAAGCTGCTGGCCTTGAACGCCACCATTGAGGCGGCCCGGGCCGGCGAGGCGGGCAAGGGTTTTGCCGTGGTTGCCGGCGAGGTGAAAGAACTGGCCAAGCAGAGTGCTGTCGCCGCGGAAAATATCGCAACGCTTATTGGCCAGGTGCAGAACAGTACCGGCGATGCGGTCCATGTCATCGGCGAGGTAGCCGATACAATCAGGAAGGTGAATCAGTCTTCCCGTCAAATCAGTCAGGCGGTGGAGGAGCAGGCCCGCGAATCGCACGGCATGGCGGTCAGCGTCGCTGAGGTCAATGAAGGAGCAAACAACATTGCCGCCGCCATCCGCGAGCTGGCGGCCAAGGCCCATGACACGGCGACCAATATCAGTGAAGTCAAAACCGTGGTTGATAACAGCACCGAGGGGATCCACAAGATCTCCGGCGCTGCGGCGGAACTGTCGGATCTTGCCGGCCGGCTGGACGAACTGGTCGGTCAATTCCATTTGGAGCGGGCGTGATGCATGATGTCCGTATCGCCATTGACGGGGTTGTCGTCGATTTCGAGACGGCAAGGGGTGTGGCGCTGGCCGTTGCCGGCCGGCACGGGGATGACGAATCCATGCTCATTGCCTGGAGTGACCGGGCGCGGGGCAGGCACTCGCCGAGCTGTGTCAAATGCGAATTGCAGGGCGCACCGGGCTGGGAGGTCTATGGCCGCAATCATGGCGGCCGGCTGCGCATCAGTGTCAATGACGATGCCTATGTCTTTATCTACGGCTGATGAAGGGTGACCGGCATCAGCGGGTTGCCTGGGTCAGAGAATCTTGACCTGCATGGTGGTAAATGGTACTGTTGCTGCCGTTTGCCGCTTTTTTTTCATCAACCATGAACCCAGGCCTCCGATGGAACAGAACCTCCGACCAGAAAAATCCTTTCCCGAGGGCATGGTCCCGCTGGGGGGATCACCCTTTCGTTTTTCCTGCCATCCCGGCGTCTCCTGCTTCATGACCTGCTGCCGCAACGTCAACATGCTGCTCTACCCCTATGACATCATTGAACTGAAAAAATGTCTTGGGATCACCTCCGGGGAATTTCTTGAGCGCCATGTCCAGGTGGTCCAGGGCGCGAATCCCTTTTTTCCGGCCCTGACCATGAAGATGAACACCGACAACGCCTGCCCCTTTCTCGGAACTGCCGGCTGCACCGTCTATGAGCACCGGCCGTTGTCCTGCCGCATGTACCCGCTGGAGCGGGGAGTGGATCGCCGCCCGGAAAAGGGCAGGCCGGCCGAGTTCTATTTTCTCACCCACCATGACTATTGCAGGGGACATGCCGAGGACACGGAGTGGACGGTGAAAGAATGGCTGCGCAGCCAGAATCTTCTCTTTCACAACGCCATGGCCGATCAGTGGGCGGAAATGGATACGCTGTTCGCCGGGAATCCATGGGCCGGGGAAGGGGCGGCCGGCCCTATGCAGAAGCTGGCCTTCATGGTCTGCTACAATATCGACGGCTTCCGCGATTATGTCCGCCACCACAACCTGCTGTCCCAGTTCAAGCTCTCCGGCAGTCGCATCCGGTCGATTGAAAACGATGACGAAGCGCTGCTCTCCTTCGGCTACGACTGGTTGAAGCTGTTGCTCGCCAACCAGCCGACCCTGCGTCGCCGCCCGGCGCGGTGATGCCGTTCTTTCTCGGACGATGCCACATTGCGCAGACGATCAAAAAATGATGAAATCGCAAAAGGTCTTTTTTGCCACGGAGAGCACAGAGGGATCAGAGGAAATATATTGAATTACAATGAGTTATCTCCGTTGCCTTCGAGCCGGATGGCGATGTCGATCTTGTTTTGAACGGCGAGGCCTATGAGCTGGAAAGCCCTTATGACGTCGATGGCCCACTGAAGAAAAAGAGCACCGGGAAAAAGGCGATAATCAAGTCATCGAGCCGCCGTTCCTCCCGACGATAGGGCTTAGCGGAAAATCTTTTGCAGCATGTCGGTAGTTCGTTTGGCCGGATTCCGGCGGATGGCCGCTTCTTCGCGGGCGAGAGAGAAGAAGATGCCGGCCAGTCCCCTGTCAACGACATGGGCGGTGAGATCGGCTTTGGCATCCGGGACAAAGGGGATGGCGCGGTAGGAGGCCATGACGCTGTCATAGGTTCTGGCCGCCTCGGTTTCGGCCAGTGACTGCCTGACTAGAGGGGTCATTTCATCTGTCAGTTGCGGAGTGAGTTTTTTCTGGAAATAGCGGGTCGCCGCATCCTCAGGACCGTTGTAAATCGCCATGGCATCATCGAGGGTCATCTCCGTGATGGCCGCCAGAAACAGCTCCTTGGCTCTGGGGGTTGCCAGTTCCGCGGCGCGGTTAAGGCGGATTTCCAGGTCGTCGAGCATGGCTGATTTGCCGACCGTTTTTAAGGCATCCCGGACCACGCGCATCTTTTCCGGCAGCGGAATGTGGATTTCGGAATTCAGGTTGAAGCCGTCCGGACGGCCGAGCTGGCTGACCACGGTTTACCCACCCGCAAGGCGTCCTTGAGGCCGACGGTGACGTCACCGACGCTTGGCTGGCTGGCGGAGGATGTCCCTGGCGCGGTCCCCTGCAGGGCATCGACCCCTTTCTGCAACCAGCCCGATTGAGCGGGAGTATGGGCCGGAAAAAGCAGGCAAGCGGCGAGCAGGGTGAAGAGGCAGCCGGCACGGGTGATTCGGCTTTTCATGATGTTCTCCTTTGTCAAATCGGCTATGGCGGGGACTCGTCATCTCTTCTCCATTATGGCGAAGACAAGGTTGCCCCGTCAATCAGGAAGATGCGGAAAGTGATTTGCCATGGATGAACTTCATCTCTCCAAGGAAATCATTCCTCTGCCGTTCGTTGGCGGCCGGTACCCCATTTGCCGTTTTTCCTGGTCGTCGTTTCCGGCTGTTTCTGGACAAAGTGCAGTCCTTTGTAGCCCAGTACACCATCGACATCCCGGTTGAAATCGCGGCTGGGATTGATGGACAGATCCGCCGGAAGATCAATGTCCGCCTCGCCCCGCTGATTGAAATGGAGGGTGAGTGACACCGGGCAGGGACCGTGATGGCGATATACGACCTTTTTCAGCTCCTCCAGCATCCGTCTGTTGACCCGATCGGAAATGAGCATGATCCTCGCCCCGGCGGTGAATTTTTGCAGGGCTTCGGGCAGGGGGTCGATGGTGTCGGCGAGAAGCTTCACCGCGCCGCCTTCTTCCTCTTCCTTCTGCAGAACGCCCTGCACCACCAGCGGGATATCGTCGGCCAGCAGGTGCCCGTAAGCGGCGTATGCCTGGGGAAAGACGATAACCTCCACCGCGCTTGAGGTGTCCTCCAGAGTGATGAAGGCCATGGCATCACCCTTTTTGCTTTTCAGGTTCTTGCGGCTTTTGATCAAGCCGCCGATCCGCACCGTCGCCCCGTCGCTGCGCTGGCCCAGATCGGCTATTTCCGCGTCGATCACTCGGCCCAGTTCCTCGCGGAAATCGTCAAGGGGGTGGCCGGTGATGTAAAAGCCCACCGTCTCCTTTTCCGCGGCCAGCTTCTCCTTTTCCGTCCATTCCGGGATGTCGGGCAGGGGGATGGTCGTCGATTTTTCCTTGGTGGCGCTCGGCATGATGGAAAAGAGCGAGAGCTGACCGCTTTCCCGGTCCCGCTGCGCCGCCTGGGCCTGCTCCATGGCCTGGTCGAGGATGGCGAAAAGCTGAGAGCGTCTTGCGCCAAGGGAGTCAAAGGCGCCGGCCTTGATCAGGCTCTCGATGACCCGCCGGTTGACCTTGCGCGAGTCGACCCGGGCACAGAAGTCGCCCAGGGTCGTGAACGGCCCGTCCTTGCTCCGTTCTTCCATGATGGAGTCGAGCGCCGCGCCGCCGACGTTTTTTACCGCGGCCAGGCCGAAGCGGATGCGGTCGTTGATGACGGTGAAGTCCTGGTTGCTCTCGTTGATATCCGGCGGCAGGACGTCAATCTCGTGTTCCTTGCATTCGTTGATGTATTTCACCACCTTGTCGGTGTTGCTGACGTCGCAGGAGAGCAGGGCCGCCATGAACTGGGAAGGATAGTGGGCCTTGAGAAAGGCGGTCTGATAGGAGATCAGCGCGTAGGCGGCGCTGTGCGACTTGTTGAAGCCGTAGCCGGCGAATTTGGCCATCAGATCGAAGATGTACTCCGCCTTGTCCAGCGGAATTCTGTTTTTCTCCGCCCCCTTCATGAACTTGCCGCGCTGCTCCTCCATCACCGCCGGGATTTTCTTGCCCATGGCGCGGCGCAGGTTGTCGGCGTCGCCCAGCGAGTAGCCGGCCAGCACGTTGGCGATCTTCATGACCTGTTCCTGATAGACGATGACGCCATAGGTTTCCTTGAGGATCGGTTCGAGCTGGGGCAGCGGGTAGGTGGCGACCATCTTGCCGTGCTTCGTGTTGACGAAATCATCCACCATGCCGCTTTCCAAGGGGCCGGGCCGGTAGAGGGCGACGAGGGCGATGAGGTCGGTGAAGACCTCGGGCTTCATCTTCATGAGAAGCTGGCGCATCCCCGAGCTTTCCAGCTGGAAGACGCCCAGGGCGTCACCCTTGCAGAGCAGGTCGTAGGTTTTCGGGTCATCCATGGGAATGGCGCTGATATCAAGCGGCTCGCCCCGTTCCGCCTCGATCAGTTTCAGTGCCCGATTGATGACGGTCAGCGTTTTGAGCCCGAGAAAATCGAACTTGATCAGTCCGGTCATCTCGGTGTACTTCATGTCGTACTGGGTCAACACCTCGCCCTTGGGACCCTTGCAGACCGGCAGATACTCCACCATCGGCTCGGGCGAAATGACGACGCCGGCGGCGTGGGTGGAGGTATGGCGCTGCAGGCCCTCCAGCACCCTGGCGATGTCGATGAGCTGTTTCACCTGCTCGTCGCGCTGGTAGAGGTCTTTGAGACGCGGCTCCTCCTCCAGCGCCTTTTTGATCGTCATTTTCAGCTCGTCCGGCACCAGTTTGGCGATGCGATCCACATCGCCGAACGGCATGCCGAGGGCCCGGCCGACATCGCGGATGACGCCCTTGGCCTTCATCGAGCCGTAGGTGACGATCTGGGCGACATGGTCGTCGCCGCCGTATTTCTCGTGGACGTACCTGATCACCTCGCCGCGTCGTTCCTGACAGAAATCCACGTCAAAATCGGGCATCGACTGGCGCTCGACGTTTAAAAATCGTTCGAAGATGAGCCCGTAGGGAATGGGGTCGATATCGGTGATGCGCATGCAGTAGGCGACGAGGCTGCCGGCGCCGGAACCGCGGCCCGGGCCGACCGGGATATCGTGATTCTTGGCCCAGTTGATGAAGTCGGCGACGATGAGAAAATAACCGGGAAAACCCATGGTCTTGATGACGTCGATCTCCATGTCGAGCCGTTTGCGGTAAGTTTTTTCAAGCTCAGGGCTCACCTCCTGGCGTTTCCGCAACTCCTGCATCCTTTCTTTGAAACCGGCGCGGGCGGTCTGCTCGAAGACCGAGTCGAGGGTTTCACCCTCCGGTACCGGAAAGATGGGAAAATAGTGGTTGCCGAAGGTGATTTCCAGATTGCAGCGGGCCGCGAGCGCCACGGTGTTGGCGATGGCCTCCGGACAGTCGGCGAAGTGGTCGCGCATTTCCTGCGGCGATTTGAAATAGAGCTGGTCGGTGCTGAACTTGAAGCGGCCGGCATCCATGATCGTTTTACCGGTCTGGATGCAGAGCAGCAGTTCGTGGGCCTTGTGCTCCTCGCGGTTGAGGTAATGGCAGTCGTTGGTGGCGACCAGCGGAATACCAAGTTCCCGGGAGAGCTGCTTCAGCCCCTGGTTGGCGATGCGCTGCTCCTCCATGCCGTTTTCCTGGATCTCAAGATAGAGGCGGTCGCCGAAGATGTCCTGCAGCTCTTTGGCCTTCTGCCGGGCCATTTCCATGTTTTTTTCAGTGGCGATCAGGTAGGGGATCTCGCCATGCAGACAGGCAGTCATGGCGATCAGCCCGTCGCTGTGGGCCACCAGCACCTCCCGGTCGATGCGCGGCTTGTAGTGAAAACCCTGCAATTGGGCGATGGAGGCGAGTTTCATCAGATTCTTGTAGCCCCCATGGTCCATGGCGAGCAGCATGATGTGATAGGCGGCGCGGCCGGCGCTTTTCGCGCTCTTGTCAGCGCGCGAGCCTGGGGCGATGTAGAACTCGCAGCCGATGATAGGCTTGATGCCCGCCTTTTTCGCCTTGACGTAAAACTCCAGGGCGCCGTACATGGAGCCGTGGTCGGTGATGGCCACCGTGTCCATTCCGAATTCCCTGCATTTGTCAAGCAGATCGTTGATGCGGATGGCGCCGTCCAGCAGGCTGTACTGGGTGTGGACGTGGAGATGAACGAAGTTGGCGGAACTGGTCTGCTCGGTCATGGTGGTTTGACTGGTCTGGTTGGTCTGGTTGGTCTGGTTGGTCTG
>JBMONO010000041.1:90119-169974 GCA_049323655.1 Thermodesulfobacteriota bacterium
TGCGGATGGCGCCGTCCAGCAGGCTGTACTGGGTGTGGACGTGGAGATGAACGAAGTTGGCGGAACTGGTCTGCTCGGTCATGGTGGTTTGACTGGTCTGGTTGGTCTGGTTGGTCTGGTTGGTCTGATTGGTCTGGTTGGTCTGATTGGTCAGACCAGTTTTGCCAAGGCTGCGAAACTTGCCTTGACTCCCCCTTCGTGGTGCGGCTCCATGGTGAGAAGGGGGGAGAGGTGACGTTGTTTCATATAATCGAAAAGTCCCCTGAAATCAAAGATGCCTTGGCCGATGGCCAGATGGGCGTCATGGCCGCCGTGGTTGTCGTGGAGATGGAGCTGGCCGAGCCAGGGTTCCAGTTCCGGAAGCCAGTCCTGCCAGCGATTTTTGGCAAAGGCCAGGACATGGCCGACATCGAAACAGAAGCGGGCATAAGGCGAGGCAAGGGCGGCGAGTATTTTTTTGTGCTGGCCCGGACTTGTTTCGTAAGTGTTTTCGAGCATCAAGGGGGTGTCGTGAGCGGCGGCAAGGTCGAGCAATTCCCGCCATCCTTCGAGGGTGTAACGGAACCACTCCTTTTCCTTGTAGCCGTGCTTGTTCTCCTCAAAACCAAGGTGGCAGACAATGGATTTTGGTTTGAAGAGCGGAATCAGCGTAAAGGCCCGGCGTATCTTGTCGCGGCTCACCTGGCGAATATGCGGGTCAAGGGCGCCGATCGACAGCTCGAAAAACGGGGCGTGCAGGGTGCAGGAGAGGCCGGCGGCGCCAAGGCGGTCCGCCACTCGTTTGAATTCGTCCTGGCTCCGGCTGTAGAGCGCGTCGCCCTCCAGGCCGATTTCCGGCTGAATGCCCTCGGCGACAAAGCGGTCCAAATTCTGTTCGAGATAACTGAAGGGGGCGTTGACGAAACAGCGCGCCTTGAGCTGACCGGAGGTCATGATTCCTCGTCCAGCGGTTTGGCCTCGTCGATCAGCATGATCGGGATATCGTCCCTGATCTCGTAGACCAGCTTGCAGGTCCGGCAGATCAGGCCGTTTCTGGTGTCATTGAGTTCCACCGGGCCCTTGCATTTCGGGCAGGCGAGGATGTCGAGCAGTTCCTTGGTCAGCATGGTGTTTTCCTGAAAAGTGATGGTGAGGAGACAGGGTGGGACGGACGAGCGCGCGGTGCTTCCGACCGCCTCTTAGTTTAACGGCCTGGATTTTTCTTGCAAGGCCTAAAATCGGAAACCCCTGTCCGATCCTCTTGGGGACGGGCGGGCATTTTGCCGCTGCGGTCAGGCGACTATGTCTTGCTTAAATTTGCCGGGAAGAGTAAATTTCTCTATTTGCTCTCCGGGGGGTCATCCGATCGGCAGGGCCGCAGAGCAGGCAGCGTCATGCCTGATCGTTTTTTGTTTGGCAGGAGTCAATGGCAACCTTCTCCCTCGTCACTCTTTTTGACCAGAAAATCGTCCGACTGGTTCGGCCTTACTCCGGCCGGGTGCTGCTTGCCCTGCTCTTCAGCGTTATCTCCTCCGGGGCGAGTGGCGCCATTGCCTGGCTGCTGAAACCTGTCATCGACTCCATCTTTGTCGAAAACAAGTTTTCGATGCTGGTCTGGCTGCCGGTGGTCATCCTCCTGCTCTATGCGGTTCGCGGCAGTTGTGAAATGGTCTACAGCTACCTGATGCGCTCTTCCGGCATCAAGCTGGTGCGGGATCTGCGCATCCGTCTTTACGAACATCTGCTTCATCTGCCCCTCTCTTCCCTCGGTAAGGAATCCTCCGGCAAGATGATCTCCCGCATCCTGACCGACACCACCCTGGTGCAGGGACTGGTCGGTGATACCCTGCTTACCGTGTTCAAGGAGATTCCCACCATCCTCGTGTTGCTCGGAGTGGCCTTTTACCGGCGTTGGGATATTACCCTGCTTGCCCTCATCGGCATGCCGCTGGTGATCGGCGCGGCCAACAAGGTGGCCCGTATCGTCAAGATGAAACGGACCCAGGCCCAGCAGACAGTGGCAACCTTGACTCATTTTATTAGTGAAGCGGCCGTTGGCGCCAAGGTGGTGAAAATTTTTGTCAACGAGGAGGGGCAGGCCGCCCGTTTCCGGAAAACCAGCCATTCCAACTACAGCCAGGAGACGAAGATCGTCCGCTACAAGGAACTGGCAAAGTTCATCGTCGATATCTCAACCGGTGTCGGCGTGGCCATCGTCATCTGGTATGGCGGCAATCTGGTGGTCAACGGGGTGATCACCAGCGGTGATCTTTTTTCCTCCCTCGGCGCGGTGGTGATGATCTTTAATCCGGTCAAGCAGGTGGGCCGTTCCTATGCGATTTTTCATGAAATCATGGGCGCCACCGATCGCATCTGGTGGCTGGAGAGAATGGAGAAAGAGCAAAGCGGTGACATCCCGTTGCCCTCGTTTACGCGGGAGATCCGTTATGTGAACGTTTCCCATCGTTACGACGACAAGGGGGATCTGGTGCTCGACGCCATCGATCTGACGATCGGCAAGGGGGAGGTAGTGGCCATTGTCGGGCCGAGTGGAGCGGGCAAAACGACCTTCATCGATCTCCTGCCCCGCTATTACGACCCGACCGTCGGCCGCATCGAGATCGACGGGCATGATCTGCGCGCGGTGAAACTGCCGGATTTGCGCAGACTGATCGGGCTTGTCAGTCAGGATATCGTCCTCTTCAACGCGACGATCCGGGAAAATATCGCTTTCGGTTCGCCCTCCGCAACCGACAGCGAGGTGGAACAGGCGGCCCGTCTGGCCTTTGCCCATGATTTCGTTTGCGAATTCCCGGATGGCTACGAGACCATGCTCGGCGAGCGAGGCCTCAACCTCTCCGGCGGCCAGCGGCAACGCATCGCCATTGCCCGGGCCATCCTGAAAAATCCGCCGATCCTCATCCTCGATGAAGCGACCTCAGCCCTTGATGCCGTGTCCGAGGGTCTGGTGCAGGCCGCCCTGGAACGGCTGATGCATGACCGAACCACCATTGTCGTTGCCCATCGGCTCTCCACCATCCGCAAGGCGGATCGCATCCTTGTCATGGAGCGCGGCCGTATCGTTGCCCAGGGCAGCCATGATGACCTGCTGGCGACATCGGATATGTATAAGGAACTTTATCTCACATACAGCGAGAAGGGAAGCGAGCAGTCAACGACCCTCTCCGACCCGGCATGAAGGCGGCCTGCCCCTCGTCATCCGGGCCGGCCGACGCAACGGGAAGGGCGATATGAAAGATTTTCCGGCGGGAAAAAAGACGATTATCATACCCGGCCTGATCGTCGTGGTCGGCTTTCTCCTGCGTCTCTACGCTTTTTTTCACAGCCATGCCGTCAATGCGGACGGCATGCTCTACATCCAGCAGGCCAAGGCCTTTCATTACGGCCTCTATGACTCACTGACCCAGTGCTATGGCTACCTTCATTCCTATTTTGTTCTGATTTCTCTTGGTTACCCGCTTTTTGACGACTGGGTGATGGCGGCCAAGGCGGTCTCTCTTGGCTTTGCCACTCTGACCATGGTGCCGCTTTATCTGCTGCTGCGAAGATTTCTCGCCTTTCCGATCGCTGCCGTCACCCTGCTTGTTTTTGCGGTGAATCCAGCGCTGATCGAGATGAGCGTGAAAATCATCCGCGATCCCTGTTTCTGGTTTTTCCTGACCACCGGCCTTTCTCTGTTCGTCCTCCATGACCATGGAAAAGTCGGACTCCTTCTCGCCCTTTCCAGTCTGTCGTTTTTCCTCGCTGCGCTGGCGCGATTCGAGGCTGTGGTCTTTATCGGCGCCAGTCTGCTTTTTCTGGTGTTTACCCGGCAGGACGACAGGTGGCGGAAAATAAGCTGGTTCTGTCTGCCCCTGGCTGGGGTGGTCCTGCTGACCCTGCTGACGTTACCGGTGCTGGGGCATGATCTGCGGCAATGGATCTATCCCCGTTCGTTGCTCGCCCCTTTTTTTCAGCTGGCGGAACGATATGGGCGAATCCGGCTCAGTCTGGAGGCCATCGGGGTTAGTGAAAGTGATCCCTTCTGGGAACGTCATTTTTTCCCGACGGTCGGCAATCTCATGTGGTGGCTCGGTTTGGGCTCGGTGCTGGTTGCGATTGTCCGCACTTTTTTTGAGCCGTTCTTTCTCATCTTTCTTCTTGGTCTGAAAAAGCTCCGGCCGCGTATTGCTGCGGACAGGATGCTCGGTTATCTCCTGCTGCTCGCCGCCTGCACCTTCGCCGTGCTCTTTCTCCACGAGCTGGGAAACTGGACCATGCGCGGCCGTTTTGTCGTTTTTTTTGTCATTCCCACCTTTGTTGTCATCGGTTTTGGCGTGGATAACCTGTTGTCGTGTTTTGGCCCGTTAACGGAAAACGGTCGGCGCCTTTTATTACTGCTGCTTAGTCTGATGATCTTCGTCATTCCCCTGGCGAAAAATCTCGATGAAAACCGGCAGGCGGCCAGGATTTTAGAGGAAATCGGCGTTTCCATCGCCCATGCCGAGAAAGGCGGCCGTGAGGTGGTAGTGGCCGGCGCCCTCGCTTCCGACGAGTTGCAGCTTGTCGCCTTTTTTGCCAATTTGCCGGCTCGGACCGCCTCGTGCGCCCATGAACTCGCGCGTAAAATTGATCCCCGCCAGATTGGGGCCGACCGCCGTTGGCAGGAAGGTGTCCGTTATCTGCTTTGGGATGAGAAAAACTGGAGCAGCGAGGAGCTGGCGGGTTTGCGCCGGGGAGAAGAGTTCTCCTGCTCGGAGATCGGACAGTGGCGGGACAAACGACTCGGAGAGATCGTGCTTTTTCGAATCAATGACAAAAAAATGTTCTGATTTTCGTTGACGAAATCGCAAAAAAGCTTTTTTCTCTTACAGAGAGCCCAGAGAAAACTTTTATAAATTACGAATAATTATCTCTTGATGGTCTCGCAAAAAGTCAATTTCGGGGATGGCTAAGCTGAAATCGTCACATGCGAGGCGCGCACATTTCGAGGAATGAGGCGTACTTGGGTACGCCGCAGTGACGAGATAATGTGCAGCAACGAAGCAGTTGGCGACTTTTTGCGACGCCATCTTATTTCTCTGTTCTGCTCAGGCCCCTGTCATGGTAGCGGATGGCGAGGCTGTCCAGATAGGCGTTGATATCCGGATTGGCGAAGATTTGTTGCTGGACCGTTGGCGAGAGAAATTCCTTCCAGCGCATATCGAAATAGTTGGTCTCCTTTTTCTGGCCAATCCACTGGTATTCGATTTTCTGGGTGCCGTGATGCTCAAAATTCCAGTACTCGATCTGGCCTGGCTCAAAAGTCAGCCCCATCGCCTCGGTCAGGCGTTGCAGCTCGCTGCTCGTGTTGTGGGCGAGATCGAAATAGGTTACCAATTCGTATTCCAGCCTGTTTTTCCGTAAAAAATCGGTGATATCGACATTCTGTTTGAGCCAACGGTAGGCGTAGACCTCAGTGTCGGCCTTGAAGAGGAAGCGGGGGGCGTATGCCAGAAAATCCCGGATCATCTGCTTGCGGATCCGCAAGCGGTCCCCAGCGGTCCGGTAACGGAGCATCATCCGCCGCACATAGGGCCGCGGGTCGCGGATCAAGTGGATGAAACGGTAAGTGTAGCACGGGTTGTCGAGAAAACGTTCAGCCCAGAAGGGTTTTTTCGAGGTGTCGATCAGGGTGGTGATGGCTGGATCGATATTAGAGAAGATAACGTCGTAGATCTCGTTGATCTGCTGGGGGCAAAAGCCCTTCAGCATCGGATTTGTTCCGTCGTTGTTAAGAGGGGAATACTGCGTCCCGGCATTGTCCTGCTCCTGTTTGCGCAGCCTTTTGACCTCGCCGATATGCAGGGCCCGGCTGTTGCTGCCGAGCATCAGGGAAAGATAATGGGAGCCGGCGTAACTGGTGGAAAGAATAAAAACGATGTTTTTTTTCATCGATCCGGCCTGCTCGCGGTTATGCCTCTCGTAAGGCGCGGAGAAGCAGAGGAGTCGTGGCGGCAAGGGAATAATGGCGCCTGACCTTGTCCCGGCCCTTCTTTCCCATCTCCCGGCCCAGGTCGTGACTGGTGGCGAGAGCGCCGATCCTGTCGACCCACTCTTCCGCTGTCTGCGCCCAGAACCCCTCCACGCCGTCGGTAACGATCTCCCGATTCATTCCCACCGGCGAGCAGACAACCGGCAAACCGGCCGCCATGCATTGCAGGAGTTTGAAGCCGCATTTGCCGCGGGTCCAGACATCGTCGGTCAAAGGCATGATGCCGATATCAAAGGAATGGAGGTCGTCTATCTCGGCGGCCGCTGTCCAGTACTTTTTGATCACCTCCATGTTTTTCAGATCGAAGAAGGCATCGGCAACGATTTTGAGGACGATGTCAGGATGTTTTTTGCCGAGTCGTTCGAGGGCCGGAATGAGATCGGCGAGATACTTCAGAGTTCCCTTGCTGCCGATCCAGCCCAGAATAACATTGTTTCCAGCCGTTTCTTTCGGCGGTTTGGCGGTGTAGCGCTCCATGTCAAGGGGGGTCGGCAGGATATGGACGTTTTTCTGGTAGGGGCGGGCCAGGTCGGCAAGATAGCTGTTGCCGGCAAGCACCAGATCAACCTGGCTTACCGTCCGGATGAAACGGTTGCCCTGTCGGGCCAGCTGGCTCGTGCTGGCCGGGCCGTCCTTGAACATGACGGCATCGTCGAAATCGTAGACAAGGCGGCGGCTGGCCTGGCGCAGGAAAAAGAGTTCGATCCGGGAGAGGAGCTTTTTCTGGATGACGACAACATCGGCCCGGCGCGCCTGTTTCATGACGGCAAGGGGATTGCGGGTACGGCGGGAAAGCTCCCGGATTTCGCAGTCGATACCGTTTTCTTTCAGGGCGGGCAGATAGTGCAGGACGCGATAGCGGGTACTTGCCTTGTCCAACCTGGGAACGAGAAAGAGCACCTTCATATCCTGTTCCCGCCGGACAGGGAAGCGGTGTCTGCTGTTTTGCTTGCCCGGACACTCATCCTGCTCGTTTTGCCGAGGGCGGCGAGGATGGTCACCAAGGGGCCAAGCAGCAGTTTTCTGACCGGAAACGACAGAAGCAGGCGGGCCAAAAAGGATTCCCGCATGTACTCGGCGGATTTGAGAAAATCCTTTTTCGATTTCTGGTGAACGATACGCTCCACCCGGAAACCGGTCTCTTCCAGCAGCCGGGTCAGGGTCTGCGGGGTGAAATGGCTCAGATGCTGAGGCACGTGCAGGGTATAGCATCTGTCCCGAAACAGCCGCACCTCAAGACCGGAGATGTCCGGCACGGAGAGGATGAGCTGCCCTCCGTTCTTGAGAAGGCCGTTGATCGTGACGAGCGCCTCTCTCGGATTGAAGAGATGCTCCAGCACCATGCCCATGTGGATGACATCGAAAAAACCACCGGCATAATCGAGGGTGTCGAAAAAGCCGGTATGGACATTGTCCAGACCGAGTTGTTCCCGGGCATGGCGGGCCGCCTCTTCATTGAGTTCGACGCCGTGAACCTCCCAGCCGAGTTCCCGCATCCGGATCAGATAACCGCCCCAGGAGCAGCCGATGTCGAGCAGTCGTCCACCCGGCGTATGGCGCGGCAGATGACTGATGAGGAGTTTGTTGAGTAACCAGGGTCGGACAAGGGTGGTCAGCGCCGCGGGGAGCTGCTCGGCAAAGGGATAACCGAATTCCCGGGCGGCAACGGCACGGAGCAGGCGGTTCTTCAGGCCGGGTCCGGTTGCCCAGCTTGTCGTGCGTTCCGGTTTCGGCGCATAGTAGCCGGCGCTGTTCGGATAAAAATAACCGATGGTGGCGGGCGTCGGCCGCGGATTAGTGAAGATAAAACCGCAGTTCAGGCAGGAGACGATATCAAACCACTCATCCATGTCGTTGTACCGTTCCTTGACGTTGTCCAGAAAGATCTCATGGCGGTCCGCTCCGCACAGAGGGCAGGAAATTCTTTCGCGTTGATAGTGTTCTTCCATAAAGAATCGGCGTTGTCTGCGCGAAGGTCCGCCCGCTGGCTCGGTTGGCGACGATGGGATGAAACATCCGCTGAACAGGGAAAAGATTGGGTGAATCGAGAGCGGAATATAAGGAGCGAAGTTCCCGTGTGTCAAGACAATTGTCGCAATTCTATTGACAACCTGCCATGCCTGATTGGTGCTCGCTGCGGCGCAGAGGAAGGCGGCTGTTTTGAGGAGAATGGTTACCGGGGCGCCTCTTTCTTCTGTTTTGCGTGACGGCTAAGGATCTTGTCGATATGCGGACGGACTTTTTTTGTTGCCAGTTTTCTGTTTAGTCTGCGTAACTCACAGTAATGGCTGAGAAATTCAGTGATGAAAAAATCGGGCAGGCCGGCCTCGATCATGTTCGCCATGAAACGGCCGAGATCCTTGCATGCCAAGCGCGGGAAAGAGGAGCGGAGGTGGCCGGCGCCATCGAGATCGATCAGCCACAATTCACCGCTGTTGGGGTCAACCAGGATGTTTGCCCATTTCGTGTCGCCATGACAGAGCCGGTGGTTGTGGAGGGTGGCGAGCAGGCGGGCGATGCGGCTGACAATCTGTTTTTCCGCCAGCCACGCCGGAAAACGATCGTCCATGTCCCGCCTGATAAGGCCGAGGTTCGGGGCATGGCCAAGATTACGGCTGTAAAAATAGCTGACCGGGCGGTACATCCCCTTTTTTCCCAGCGCATAGCCGAACGGGGTGGCCACCGGCACGGCGAGGGCCTGAAAACGGTGGCTCATTTCCCAGAGACGCAGAACCCGATCCCTGGTAAACAGGCTTTGGAGAAAGGCGGGGAGCGTGTTGGCGGTAAACCGTTTGGCAATGACATCCTCCTCCGCGCCGGGCAGCAGCCTGACGGTGATGCGGCCGTCCTCTTTCAGGGTGGTTTTGCCCTGAGCGAACCAGCGAGCCGGATCAAGGCCCCGAGCGAGCACGCCCTCCACCGCGCTGCCGGTCAGGTAGTGACCGTGGCTGGTGTCCATGGTGAAGGCACGGCAGGTGCGCATCTCCCATTTCATCCTGCTGTCAAGGGTGCGCAGCCTGCTGCGCAGATAGACCGTTTTCAGCAGACGGCGGCGGTTGTCGCCGGCAAAGCGGGGAAAGACGGTGGCATAGGCATGAAAGAGGCGGAGCAGATCGGTGCGGGTCAGGGTCGCGCCAGCGACAATGGCAAACTGCACCAGGTTTTTGATGATCTGGCTGCGTGGAACATAGGGCCATTTGCGGTTGCTTTCGTTGTCGATAAGACTGAAACAAAAATCGTTTCCGACTTTTTGCACCAGCAGGTTGTTCTGGCGCAGGTCGCCATGGACGATGCCCGCCCGGTGCAGCCGGCCGATCAGTTCGCCGGCCCGGGTGAGCAGCCGACGTTTTTGCCGGATCTGCTCACGGTCCAGGGGTGGGGGAAAATACGTGCTGACATAGTGAAAAAAACCAAGCCCGGCAAACCCCTCGGAGAGGAGAAAGCTGTTGGAACGGCCCGCGCCCCAGCAGAGGATTGCCGGGGTTGGCAGCTCCGCCGAACGGAGGATTTCGGCCTGGCGGCGGGCCCGGCGGCAGCGGCTGCCGCGCAGCAGGGACTTGAGGGTTTCAAAACGGTCCCGCGGGAGAAACTCCTTGTAGTAAACCGCTGGGCCGCTCGTGCAGACCGCCACCGCGGTGTCCCGCGACGAGGGCAGCCACTGCCAGCCCTCCGGGGTTTTGCCGGTCATGAGGAGGCGGACCACCTCTTTATAGCGTTCCGCCTGCGGGCCATGAATAACCCGGAGCTGATCAATTTTTTTTTCTGCGATGCCCATGAGCCGGAACCTACTCCGTCATTTTCGGCGCCAGTCCCCGTTTTCTGCTGTGGCGGGCAATCTGTGCGGTTTTCCTGCGGATCAGCCAAAGCTGGCAGCGGTCGAGGGGGGAGAGGGTTTCTTTGCCCGTGTAAGCACGAAAAAGAAGCAACCGTTCGCTGGCGTTGAAAATGGAGGTGGGCAGGGTATAGTTCAGTTCCGCCAGGGCCTTAAGCGGCCAGCGCCAGGAGTTCAGACGGTTGCGGTCCACCCGCTGCAGGTCGAAGAGGGCGATGAGCGGTCGGTCGCTCTCCGGATTGTCGAGGAGGAGATGGGTGGCGTTGAAGTCTTTCTGATTCATGCCACTGTCGTGCATGCGCCGGGCATAGCGACCGATCGTCACCAGCAGGGTCGTCCGTTTGCCGGCGTTTTCCTCACCCTGCAGCCGTTCCGGTTGCCGGAGAATGATCTCCTCCAGGGCGACGAGGGGGGAAAAATCGCGGGTGAGAAGAAAGGAGTCGAGGCGGCCCGCTGAGACGACCCGGCTGCCTGCCGCCACCGGTTCGGCGCTGGCGAGTCCGGCCTGCCGGAAACGGCAGTAATGGAAAAACTCCGCCGGCCCCTCACCGCAGGGCTCGGCCTGTCGCCGCCTGCTGCGCATCATTCTGATTGGGTTCAGTTGCTGCTGATGTTTTTTGAGGAAGAGCACGATGGTGTCTGTGCCGCCGATTGCCGCCGGCACCTTGATGCGGAGCACGCTCCGTTCCCCCCTTTTTTTGACGAGGTCGCCGGGCGCGGACCAAAGGGCGCTAAAATCGAGCAGTCCGGCGCCGGAGAGCAGGTGGCGGTAGGCATCGTTGATCAGCAGCGTTTCCGCCGACGGGCCTTGTTGACGGTGAAAGCGGATCGGGCCGCTATAGTCGGGGACAAGGGTCATGGGCCGCGTCGCTCCTTTTTTTTGACGGCGCAGGCCTCGATGATGTCGGCAATGACCGGAAAACGATGGTAGAGATCGGTGCGATCGGCGTAGGCAAGGGCCTGTCGTCGCCATTGGTCGCGGTCGGCGGCGCAAAGCAGCTCGCTCAACATTCGGTTCATGGTGTCCTGATTGAAGGGGGAGCTGGGGATAATGCGACCTGCCCCGGAACGTTCAACATGAACGGCATAGCCGCAGGTGGCGGTGGCCATTACCGGCACTCCCGCCACCAGGGCCTCGACAATGGCGTTGCCGGTGTTTTCCGTGCGCGAGGGCTGGAGAAGGAGATCGGCGGCGGCGAGAAAGTCGGCAATGTCCTGGCGGACGCCGAGGAAATGCACCTGGCTGCTGATCCCGCTTTTGGCGGCCAGGCGGCGGCATGATCGTTCCTCGCCCTTGCCGATGACACAGAGATGGCTCGTGCGCCGCCGCTCCGACGGCAGGGCGGCCAAGGCACGGATGGCGCGATCGACCCCCTTGGTGTGGAAATGGGAGCCGATCATGAGCAACAGCGTATCGCCGGCAGCCAGGCCCAGCTCCTGCCTGATTCGCTCCCGGTTGGCCGGGGTGACGGCGGCGCGGATCCGTTCTCTGTCAACCCCGGGCGGCACGAGATGAAAGCGCTCCTCCGGGGTGTGATAGACGGTCTGATAGTGGACTTTTTCCTGTGCCGAGAGCAGGATGATGTCGGTGGCCGCCTCCGGGGCAAAGATCGCCCGCTCAAAGGCGGCAAAGAGATGATAGCGCGGCGTCAGACGCGCGAAAAGGGAACGCTGCCGATTGATACGGGCCACATAACAGACATCGGCGGCATAGTAGAGGTCAAGACCGGGCATGCGGTTGAAACCGAGAACGAGATCATGGTCACCGCCAGCCAGCCGGTTCGTTGCCTGCCTGGCAAAATATGCCGCCTGCCCGTGATTGCTCAGTCCGCGTGGGACAAGTTCATGGATCGTGATGTCCTGCGGCCGTTCTCCCTCCCATTTCATGGTGAAGACCTCCACCGAATGGCCACGGCCAAGGCATTCACGGCTGATCCTGAGAAAGTTCCGTTCCAGTCCGCCATGGGAAAAGTAATTGAATAGACAGATCGCCAGTTTCATGCTTAATAAGTGATGCAATCGTAAAAAGTCTATTTTCACTGCAAAGCACACAGATGGCGAAGAGAAAAAATATTTAATTACAATTAGTTATCTCTGTGTGCTCTGTGGTTAATTTTCACTTTTTACGAGACCATCAATAAGTGGTGAAGTGGAAAACCTCAAATATATATTCAGAACCGTCGCCAAAGGCAAGGGAAATGGCAAGGGGCCCAGGAAGCGGTCCTGAAATGGACAGGTTCCGTATTCGACGGGAAAGAGATGACCAATTCAATCGGGGTGCTCATTGATTCGATACGATGTTCCGGCTGCGGAAGGTGTCTGCGGGTCTGCCCGGACCGGGTCTTTTCCCTGCTGGAGGGGCGGGCGGTGGTCAGTGGCAGCTCGTGCATCGGCTGCGGCCACTGCGTTGCCGTCTGTCCGGAGGAGGCCATTATCGTTTCCGGCGTTGAACCTGATTTGGGTTTTACGACGTTTACGGAAAATCGCGCCTGGCTGCCCTGGGGAGAGAGCGACGTGGCGGAGCTGGTCCGCCTCATGCGCTCACGCCGTTCCTGCCGGAATTACCAGACGCGGCCGATCCACCACGCGATGCTTCATGATCTGGTCAAGATCGGCACCACCGCCCCCTCCGGCACCAACAGCCAGGCCTGGACCTTTACCGTGCTGGCCGCTCGCACCGAGGTCGAGGAACTTGGTAATCGGGTTGCCGCCTTTTACCGGCAGCTCAACCGGAGGGCAAAAAATCCCCTGTTGCGCCTGCTGGCCCGAGTTTTCATGAACGATGCGCTGGGCCGCTATTATCGGAGCTATTACCAGACCATTGCCGATGGTCTGCGTCTCTGGGAGGAGGAGGGCCGCGATCTCCTTTTTCACGGCGCAACCGCGGTGCTTGTCGTCGGATCACGGCCCGGCGGCAGCTGCCCGGCTGAGGATGCCCTGCTCGCCACCGCCAACATCCTGCTCGCCGCCCATGCCATGGGGCTTGGCACCTGCCTCATCGGTTTTGCCGTGGAGGCGATGCGGCGAGAGCGTTTTATCTGCAGATCCCTCGGCATTCCGGCGGACGAGACGATTCATGCGGTCATCGCCCTGGGGTGGCCGGCGGAAACCTATCGGGAGGTGGCGGGGCGTCGGCCGCCGGTCTGCCGTTTTCTGACGCCGGTCACCTGATCTTCTTTTCGTCCACACCCCTGCTTGACAGAGAAGTCCGGTCTGGTGTTACAATGAAATCATGGAGTTGCTTGCCCCCCACTTTGCCTCGCAAGGAGAATAATCACCATGGCGGACCAGAAAACGACGATCGACAAGGTGCTTACCCTGATGCCGGATTCCCATCTGGGCAATCTCGTCGTGGCGCTCCCCGCCATTGTCGCCGTGCGCGATCACTTTCAGGCTGCGGAGCACTATTTTGTCTTTGATGACGCCTTCCGGGAGATCGTCGAGCCGCTGCTCGACCGCCGCCAGACCCTCTTTTATCCTCGTAAAATGGCCAACGAGGGTAGTGTCCTGGCCCGGATGTTTGTCTATTTCCGATTTCTCCTGCGGGTCAAAAAAGTTCACCCGGAGCTGACCATCGATCTCGACGGCGGCTCCACCTCGTCCATTCTCACCCAGGTGGCTCGGGCCGGCCGTTCCTTTTCCCGGGCAACCGCCGAACGGCCGGATGTCTATACGCGCACCGTCGCCCCGCCGAGCGGCAGCCATAAGTTCTTTCAGTACGCGGTGGTGGCCACTGCAGCGGGTGCCCCGGTCGATGACGGCTTTTTCCACTTTCAGGCAACCGAAGAGAAACGGCACGCTGTCCGACAGGTGCTCCATGACGTCGGCATCGATCAAGCAAGGCCGCTGGTCTGTCTGCACGTCGGCGGCGGTAGAAAACAGAAGCTCTGGCCGGTCGAGCATTTTGCCGAGCTGGCGGGCCGGCTCCTTGATCAGGGTCACCAGGTGCTCTTTTTCGGCGGGGAGCGGGAAAAGGAAAAAAACAAGACGGTGATTGCTCGTCTGTCGCGGTCTGTCGCCAACCTGGCCGGGACGTTGACTTTGGGCGAGCAGCTTGCCCTGCTCGATGAAAAGAGTATCTTTGTCGGCAGTGATAACGGCTTGATCCATCTGGCCGCCGCCGGCGGGGCCGCGGTTGTCGCCCTTTTTTCTTACGCTGACGAGAGGGAGTGGGGGCCGCGGAGCGCACGGGCCATCGTGCTGCGAGGTCAGGAGCGCTGCCCGGACTGCAACCCCAAAAAGTGTGCAGAGCCCCGCTGCATCAATACCCTCTCCGTCGATCGGGTCATGCAGACCATTGCCGCATGGCTCGTCCCGTCGTCTGCGGTGTCGTGAACATGACCGGTCCCTTCTTTCGCCCCCCCTCCTCGCTTATCGGCATTGTTTTGGCGCAACCTCTGCACGCCCCCGCTATCGCGGCGGAACTGCGCCCTGTCTGTCGAATTTTTTTGTGCTTGGCCATCCAGATTCTTATTTGTCGAAAACGTGAACCGAATGCACCGGAATTTCGTTTTCAATTATAAGCAGGGCAGCTGGCGACACCCCCGATCAGACGCATTCCTTGTCAATCCTTTTTTCGGAGTAGATTGGTGAAAAAGACCCGTGTCATTGTCCTGTTGCTGGGGCTCGCCGTCTTTGGCTCGCCGGCCGCCGCTTTCTGCCAGTTTCTGGAGATCATTCCGTCCACCGACAGCATCGCGGCCGGGCAGGGGGCGGAGATCGGCGTTGATCTCGCCCTCAGCGCGCCCGGCGCGGAGGCCCTGCTCGATCTGGCGACGCCGGAGACGCTGTTTGTTGTTCATGGGGGCGAGAGGCGTGATCTGTCCTCTGTCCTGGCGCCGGTCCGCGGTGATGGCGGAAGACACTATCGTTTTTTGGTGCCGGTTTCAAGTCAGGCTGACCATGTCGTTGCCGTAACCGCGGCGCCGGTCTGGGATGCGGCCCGGCAAAAGCTGATCGCCCGCTCCGCCAAGGTGGTGGTCAACGTCGCTCCGGCGGCAACCGGCTGGGATGAGCCGATCCGTTTTCCGGTGGAGATTGATCCACTGGTTCGTCCTTACGGTCTGTGGACCGGCAACTGTTTTCGCGGCGTGGTCAAGCAGAACGGCCGCCCGCTGCCCTTTGCCGAGATCGAGGTGATGTTTCGCGGCAGCGCCGGGGATGGCAAAATATCCCGGCCGTTCCCTCCCCAGTTGCTGATCGCCGATATCAACGGCGTCTTTGTCTACGCCATGCCGCGCGCCGGCTGGTGGGGATTCGCCGCCCGGATCGAGGGCGAGATGACGGAGTATGAAGGCAGACGGGTCGAGGTGGAGCGGGTCGGCGTCATGTGGGTCCGGTGTATAGACATGGCATGGCAGTGATTTTTTTTGCCTGCGTGATTCAAGTTTATTGCCACGCGTACGATACGTTGTGTATGAGACAGGAAATATTGGCGACGAAAATGACAAGATCACAAGATGAGGATGAGGAGGTAGCTTATGGATATCATTGTTGGCAATACCCCCGTTGTCAGGAAAGATCCGGAAAAAAATTCCTTGCTGGAGAAGGGCGGTAAAAAAAAGGAGAGACGACGCAACCGTCAGGACCGGCGGAAAAGTGTGCGGGATGGGGTCATTGTCTCCCTGTCCGTTCCCAATGACAGGAGGAAGAGTCCCGAGCGTCGTCGGGGCTGATCCCTCGGCAAAGGGCGCACTGCGGTTGGTTGAGGGAAACTTCAGTGGATGATGGAGTCATCCGGCAGGATGGCGATGCGATTGACCAGCAGGAGGATGTCTTTTTTGATTTTCGGCGGCACGTCGACAAATTTCACTCCCATGCCCCGATCGATTTCCGGTCCGTCCAGGTTGACCCACGCCACCTCCGCACTGACCTTGATCTCCTTTGACAGGCCGATGGCAAAATCCACCAGAACCCTTTCTCCCCTGGAAACCGGCCTCGCGGTGTTGATGAACATGCCGTCCGCCGAGATGTCGCGGGTAAAAGAGATTAGATAGTCGCCTTCATGGAGGACGGTGACGTCAAACTGGACGGGAATGCGGGTGCTTTTCCGTTTTTCTTTTTTGTTACTTGTCATGGCCGGGCTAAAAAAAGTTGAAGGGACAAAAGATATTCGTATTTACTACCACATCGCCGGCAAGAAGACAAAAAAATCCCTTTATTTTTTGAAAAAAACATAGGCGGCCAGGCCGACAAGGACAACGGCGAAGATCTTTTTGAAACCGGCGGTGGAGATGTGCTCCACCAGGCGGGCGCCAAGCTGGGCGCCGGCGATGCCGCCGAGACCGAGGAGAATGCCGGCCCGGTAATCAACATTGGCCAGTTTGTTGTGGGCGAGCAGGGCGGAGAGGGCGATGACGAGGATCGCCACGAACGAGGTGCCCACCGCCTTTTGCGCCGTATAGCCGAGATAAAGGAGGAGGGGGACGACGAGAAAGCCGCCGCCAAGTCCGGTGAAGGCGGCGCCGATGCCGACGACGATGCCGCTGCAGAGCAGTAGAAAAGATTGACTCATGGTAAACGGTTCCTTTCCAGTCGTCGGTATTGGATGGCCTCGGCGACGTGGTCGGAACCGATGGCTTCCTGCCCGGCCAGGTCGGCGATGGTGCGGGCGATTTTTAATATGCGGTGATAGGCGCGGGCAGAGAGGCCGAGCCGCGCCATCCCCTTTTCCAGCAGGGCAAGGGAATCTCTGTCTAACACGCAGAATTTCTTGAGATCCCGGCTGCTCATCTGGCTGTTGCTGAAAAGCCCTTTCCTGCCCCGGAAGCGATGGTGCTGGATCGTCCGGGCCGCCACCACCCGTTGCTTGATCTCCCGCGAACTCTCCCCCTCCGTGGCCGATGCCACCTCCTGAAAGGGAACGGCCGGCACCTCCAGGTGAATATCGATGCGGTCGAGCAGCGGGCCGGAGAGCTTTTCCTCGTAACGTCTGATCTGCTGAGGGGTGCAGGAGCAGACGTGGCGGGCATCGCCGAGATAGCCGCACGGGCAGGGATTGAGGGCCGCCACCAGCACGAAACGGGCCGGAAAGGTAAGGCTGGCCGAGGCGCGGGCAATGGTGACCCGGCCGTCTTCCAGCGGTTGCCGTAAAACCTCCAGGACATTTTTCTTGAATTCCGGCAGCTCATCGAGAAAAAGGACGCCGTTGTGGGCCAGGGAAACCTCGCCTGGCCGGGGGATGTTGCCGCCGCCGATCAGTCCCGCATCGGAAATGGTGTGATGGGGGGCACGGAAGGGCCGTTGCAGCATCAGGCTGCACCCTTCCGGCAGCAGGCCGCAGACGCTGTAGATCTTAGTGGTTTCCAGCGCCTCCTCGAAACTCAGATCCGGCAGGATGGTCGGCAGGCGGCGCGACAGCATGGTCTTACCCGAGCCCGGCGGGCCGCTCAACAACACGTTGTGATCGCCGGCAGCCGCCACCTCCAGGGCCCGTTTGACATGCTCCTGACCTTTGACCTCGCAAAAATCGACCGGGTAGGCCTCTTCCCCGGTCCGCAGAGCGTCCAGATCGGCGATTGAGGAGGGGATCTCCAATCGGCTCGCGAGAAAATCCACCGCCTGATGAAGAAAGCTGATGCCGATGACAGCAATGCCCTGCACTACTGCCGCTTCCGGGGCATTGGCAGCCGGCACCAGAATGCCGGTGCGTCCTTGCCTGCGGGCGGCCAGCACCATGGGCAGAATACCGGGTACGGGCCTGATGGCGCCGTCCAGGGAAAGCTCGCCGACCATGGCATAGAGGGGAAGTTTGTCCTGGGGGAGAATCTCTTCGGCGGCCAGGATACCGACGGCAATGGGCAGATCGAAACCGGTGCCAGCCTTTTTGATGTCCGCCGGAGCGAGATTGACGGTGATCTTTTTACCGGGAAACTCATAGCCGCTGTTCTTGATGGCGGCCCGCACCCGGTCCTTGCTTTCCCGCACCGCCCCTTCGGCCAGCCCCACTGTGGAAAAGAACGGCAGACCGAAGACGATATCCACCTCCACCTCCACCGGCAGGGCGTCGACACCGAAAACCGTGCTGGTATGAATCTTGGCGAGCATTCTTTGATCAGCCTTTGCCCGCCAGCGCCTCGTACATGGCTGTGTTGAATCCCAGGTAAAATGTCCTGCCGATCCGCAGGGTCGGGGCGCGCAGGGTGCCGCTGCGACCGAGCGCCCCTTTCAGGATCTCCTCCCGGTTGCCGGTGTCCGGGGTGAACTCTTTTGTTTTTCGGCCACTGGCAATGAGGATCCTCTCGCCGCCGGAGAGCATTGACCAGGCGGCTTCCCGATCAATCGGGTTTTTCCGTGCATCGACTTCGGTGATGATTTTCACTTCAGAACTCCCAAGAGCCTCCTGGGCTTTCGCGCAGGACGTTCAGCCCTTTCTGAAATAGCCCCAATCGATTTTCATGTCATTCGTTCTCCTTTGATCTCGAACAGGACGTCCCCCAGCGCAGGTGAACCTGCCCGACTGCTTCATCTTTTTCTTTTTTCTACCATACTGAAATGCAAAAGATAAGGGGTGATGTTGCTCCCAGGAAAAAAATCAGATATTTTACATCCATGTCATTGATAAAATTCGGCTGGATACTGTTGCGGGAAGGACTCATCCAGAGAAAACAGATGGAGAATATCCTTAATCTCCAGGAGCGGCACCAGGACCGGCTTTTCGGTGAACTGGCCGTCCACTATTTCGCGGTCCCCGAAGAGGAGGTCGAGGCGGTTTTCGCCAATCATGTTCTGCTTCCCTTCTGCCGTAACTGGTTTCTGGAACAACTGACACGACGCATCACCATTCCCGCGCTGGAGGGGCGGCCGTTCATCGTCGGTGTTGATCTTGTCCTGGACTCTTTTACCCGCAGGATCATCCGCGCCACCACTTATACGCCGGGTGACCGGGAATGCGTCCCGGTGTCGGGCAACGTCAGTCTGCTGGTCAACGGCACCTTTGCCGAAGTCGTCATCCGCACCGCCATCAACGAATCCCTCACTTTTGCCGATGTGCAGTTTGATTTTGTCAGGGAGCGATTGGAGATGACGCTGGTCAACCCTCATCTCTTCACCGAGGCAAAGATGCGGCTCAATCAGCTGCATAAAAAACATGCAGCAACCCAAATGCCATAGTAGCGCTCTGGAGTCCGTGATGCCGGAAACGATAAAACGCTTTCAGCAGTATCCCTTCCAACAGGGAGACAAGATCCACATCATTGACGGTCGGCGCCGGGGTGACTGGCTGGTGGCCGCGGTTGACGAGAAAAAGGTGACCCTGCGCTGCCCGGTGAGCGGGCGGGAATTTTCCTGGGACCGCTTCTGTTATTTTGTCACGGAAGAGGAGCAGCCGTGGCCGCATCAGCAATGATGAGGGCAACCAGCCGGGATTGCCGGTGTCCTCTGCCGGTCCTGGCGCTCAATAAGGACGGCGCCCGCCAGGGCAGGCTGCGGCCAGGCCGGCAAACCGACGAGCAAGGTGACGACGGCACGGGGAGCGGCTGGTTTTGCTGTCGGGTCTGTCGGACCAGGATCGTTCCCCGTTCCCGCATGATCGAGGTGAACGGCAGCCATCGCCATGTCTTTGCCAACCCCCATGGCAAGGTTTTCGAGATCAGCTGTTTTTCCGCGGCGCCCGGCTGTGTCGATCACGGGGTGCCGACCACGGAGTGCACCTGGTTTGCCGGCTGCGCCTGGCGTTTTTCCCTCTGTGTCACCTGTTCGGCCCATCTCGGCTGGCGCTATCAGTCCCCCCTGTCCGGTGTTTTCTGGGGGTTGATCCTGGCCGCGTTGGTTGAGTCGTGAGCAGGAACCGTCCGATTTTTTCACCGATCCGTGCAAGGTATTCGACGAACCGGCATCGGCAATGTTACAATACCCCATAACCATTCACACTGTAATCAGGGAGGCGGCGTATGTGCACAGACGGAGTCCGGCAGGCAATGGTGGCGCGCAGGGCGGTCAAGGGTTTTGATCCGACCCATGTCATGAATGAGGCGGAGAAAAAAACGCTGTTCGAACACGCCTTTCTTGCGCCATCCGCCTTTAACATCCAACACTGGCGGGTGGTGAACGTCGAGGATAAGAGACTGCGGGCCCGGATCCGGGAACATGCCTGGAATCAGCCCCAGGTCACCGATGCCTCTCTGCTGCTTGTCCTCTGCATGGATGTCGCTGCCTGGAAAAAGGAGCCGGCCCGTTACTGGCAGGGGGTGCCGCAGGAGGCACTTGACATCATCCTGCCCAGTCTCCATGCCTATTATGACGGCAAACCCCAGGTCCAGCGCGACGAGTGTTTCCGGTCCTGCGGAATTCTTGCCATGGCGCTGATGCTCATCGCCCGGGACATGGGCTATGAATCGTGTCCCATGGACGGTTTCGATTTCGACGCGGTGGCGCGGCTGATCAACCTGCCTGCCGACCATGTCGTCGGTATGATGGTGGCCATCGGCAAGGGGACGGTGGCTCCCTATCCCCGCTTCGGCAAGCTTCCCATGAACGAAGTGCTCATCACCGATCATTTCTGAAAGAGAAGCGTATTTTCATGAACGCCGCACAGCTTTTTGTCAGATGTCTGGAAAACGAAGGAGTGGAGTATGTCTTCGGGGTGCCGGGCGAGGAAAACGCCCATGTCATGATGGCCCTGCAGGACTCCTCCATCCGTTTTGTTCTCTGTCGCCACGAGCAGGGCGCGGCCTTTATCGCCGATGTCTACGGTCGGCTGACCGGCCGCCCCGGTGTCTGTCTCGGCACCCTGGGTCCAGGCGCCACCAATCTGGTCACCGGGGTGGCGGACGCCAACATGGACCGCTCGCCGCTGGTGGTCATCACCGGTCAGGCGGACAGCCGCCGCCAGCACAAGGAGAGCCACCAGAACATGGATGTGGTGCGGATGTTCCGGCCCATCACCAAATGGGCTCAGCCGATCATCCACAGCAAGAACATCCCTGAAGTTGTGCGCAAGGCCTTCAAGCTGGCGACCATGGAAAAACCGGGGGCCTGTCATATCGAATTGGCCGACGATATCGCCGCCGCCGAGGCCACCGGCACCCCCCTGCCGGTGCGCAACCTGCGTCGGCCGGTGCCGGACGACAAGATCGTCGATCAGGCGATGGAGCTGATTGTCGCTGCCAAACGACCGATCATCCTCGCCGGCAATGGCGCCATCCGGCGGCGGGCGGCGAAGCAGTTGCGGAAATTCGTCGAAAAGACCGGCATCGGCGTCATCACCACCTTCATGGGCAAGGGCTCGGTGTCCCGCTCCTCGGAACAGTGTCTGTTCACCATCGGCCTGCAGGCCCACGACTATACCCGGGTGGCGATTCAGGAGGCCGATCTTGTCATTACCCTGGGTTATGACCTGGTGGAATACGAACCCAGGCTGTGGGGGCAGAGTTCGATCAAGGGAGAAAAAACGCAGAAGATCATCCATATCGATTTCATTCCTGCGGAGATCGATGAGTATTATGGCGTGGATGTGGAGATCGTCGGCGACCTGGCCCATACCCTGTGGATGATGAATGAGCGAATCACTGATTTTCGTCCGCACTATGATTGCGGTTGTCAGCCGGCCCTCCGTCAGGCCATGCTCCTTGATTTTGCCGAATATTGCGATGATGACACCGTCGGCTCCATCCGACCTCAGAAGATCATCTGGGATATACGCCAGGTGCTGGGGCCTGATGATATTTTGCTGAGCGACGTCGGTGCGCATAAGATGTGGATCGCCCGCTACTACCAGTGCGACGAGCCCAATACCTGCCTCATCTCCAACGGCTTCTGTTCCATGGGTTTTGCCCTGCCCGGCGCCATCGGCGCCAAGCTTGTCCATCCGGGGCGTCGGGTGCTGGCGGTCTGCGGTGACGGCGGTTTTCTCATGAATGTCCAGGAACTGGAAACCGCCCGCCGTATTGGCGCCAATATCGTCGTCCTTATCTGGGAGGACCATGAATACGGTCTGATCCGCTGGAAGCAGGAGAACCAGTTCGGCCGTCACTCCGACCTGCGCTTTGACAACCCCGATTTTGTCAAGCTGGCCGATGCCTTCGGCTGCAAGGGCTTCCGGGTGGACAACTCCCGCGACTTTAGGGGCGTGCTCGAGCAGGCCTTTTGCTGCGACGTGCCGGCGCTGATCGCGGTTTCCGTCGATTACCGGGAGAACCGGCTCCTGTCGGAACGGCTCGGCAAGGTGGCGTGTCCGATATGATGAGCGATTTTCGATTTCGGATTGCGGATTTCGGATTGTGGAATTGAGAGCGGAAACAACGGAAAACCCAGCCCCCTTTCCGTTGCAATCCGCAATCACCATTCCGCATTCCGCAATCCTGCACAGGGTGGTGAATGATGCCAAACGATACCTACCCCTATTATCTGGCCAATGAGCCGGTCTTTGCCAACACCGATTTGGCGGTGACGGACAAGTTCAGCGGTCGGATCGCCTGCCGGGTCGCCCTGGCCGACGAAACGGCGATCGACCGGGCCATTGCGTTGGCGGTGGCGGCGGAACGGCCGATGCGGGAGCTGCCGTCTTATCGTCGTCAGCAGATTCTCCGGCACTGCGTGGAGCGTTTTACCGCCAGGGCAGAGGATCTGGCCCGCATTCTTTGCATCGAGGCGGGCAAGCCGATCCGCGACAGCCGGGGCGAGGTGGCCCGCCTTATCGAGACCTTTGCCATCGCGGCGGAAGAGGCGGTGCGCCGCAGCGGCGATTTTCTGCCCCTTGACCGCAGTCCGCGCACCGCAGGCTATCTCTCGGTGAGCAAGCGGGTGCCGGTGGGGGCCTGTTCCTTTATCTCGCCCTTCAACTTTCCGCTCAATCTGGCGGCCCACAAGATCGCCCCGGCCATTGCCGCCGGCTGTCCCTTTGTCCTCAAACCGGCGAGCCTCACCCCGGTCGGGGCGCTCGTCATCGGCGAGATCCTCGCTGAAACCGATCTGCCCGCCGGCGCCTTTTCCATTTTGCCCTGCCGCCGTGACGGCGCCCGTCTCTTCACCGAAGATGAGCGGTTGAAGCTCGTCAGCTTCACCGGTTCGCCGGAGGTGGGCTGGGAGCTGAAAAAGAGGGCGGGCCGCAAGAAGGTGGTGCTCGAACTCGGCGGCAATGCCGCCTGCATTGTCGATCACGATGCCGATCTCGACGACGCGGTGACCCGCATCCTCATCGGCGCCTTTTACCAGTCCGGTCAGAGTTGCATCAGCGTCCAACGGATCATGGTTCATGAGAAGATCTACGATACCTTCGCGGAACGGTTGGCCACGGCGGCGTCCGCTCTTGTCATGGGCGATCCGGCCGATGAGGCGACCTTTATCGGTCCGCTGATCAGTGAGCGCGAGGCCGCGCGGCTTGAAGAATGGATAGACGAGGCGGTGGCGGCTGGCGGCCGGCTGCTCTGCGGCGGCAGGAGGCAGGGCGCCTTTCTCGCCCCGACCCTGCTTGCCGATGTGCCGAAGGGGGCCAGGATCTGCCGTCAGGAGGCCTTCGGCCCGGTGGCGGTGCTTTCCCGTTTTCACTCCTTTGCCGGGGCCCTGGCCGAGGCCAATGACAGTCGTTTCGGCCTGCAAACCGGCATCTTCAGCCGTGATCTGTTCAAGGCGCTGCGCGCCTGGGACGAGCTGGAGGTGGGCGGGGTGATCATCAACGACGTTCCCTCCTGGCGGGCCGATCAGATGCCCTACGGCGGGGTGAAGGACAGCGGCCTCGGTCGGGAGGGTATCCGCTACGCCATGGAGGATATGAGCGAGATCCGCCTCATGGTTGTCAGAAATCGCTCTGAGGAGTTTTTATGAAGATCGGCATGATCGGCCTGGGTCGCATGGGGATGAACATGGTGCGCCGGCTGCTGCGGGGCGGCCATCAGGTGGTGGCCTATAACCGCGGTCCGGACAAGACCCGCGAGATCATGGCGGAAGGGGCGGAGGGAGCCTTTTCCCTGGAGGAGCTGGCGGCGAAACTGACGGAGCCGAAGATTGTCTGGCTCATGCTGCCGGCCGGCCAGACGGTGGACGAGCATATCGACCGGCTCCGAGGGCTGCTTGGGAAGGGCGACATCATCATCGAGGGCGGCAACAGCCGCTATCAGGATGACCAGCGCCGAGCCGCGCTGCTGGAGACGGCGGGCATCCATTACCTCGACGCCGGGGTGAGCGGCGGCATCTGGGGGCTCACGGTCGGCTACTGCACCATGGTCGGCGGCGAAAAAAGGATCTTTGATTTTCTCGAACCGCTTTTCCGCACCCTGGCCCCGGTTGACGGCTATCTCCACTGCGGACCCACCGGCGCCGGCCATTTCGTCAAGATGATCCATAACGGCATCGAATACGGCATGATGCAGGCCTATGCCGAGGGTTTCGCCCTGCTTGAGGCCGGGCCTTTCGGCACGGAGCTCGATCTCGGCCGCATCGCCCATCTGTGGAGCCAGGGCAGCGTCATCCGCTCCTGGCTGCTGGAGCTGCTGGAAAGGGCCTTGAGCGCCGATCCGCGCCTTGCCGAACTGCATGGTTTTGTCGAGGATTCCGGCGAGGGGCGGTGGACGGTGGAACAGGCCATTGACAGTCGGGTGCCGGCGCCGGTCATTGCCATGGCCCTTTTTCAGCGTTTCGCCTCCCGGCGGGAGGATTCCTTTGAAAATCGGGTGCTGGCCGCCCTGCGCCGGGAATTCGGCGGCCACGCGGTGCGAGAAAAGTAACCGGCTGATTTGACGGGACAAAACAATGGCCACAAGCATTATCCTGGAACCCATCTGTGACTGTGTCACGGCCGCTGTGCTTGATCCGTGCATCATCGTCATCTTCGGCGCCTCGGGCGATCTCGCCGCCCGCAAACTGATTCCGGCTCTCTACCGCATGTATTGCAGCAACAGTCTGCCGAAGCCGGTGGCAATCGTCGGCTGCGCCCGCAGCGCGCTGACCGATGCGAGCTTCCGAGTCCGGCTGCGGGAGGCCTGCCGGGAAGAGGGCGGCGCCGCCATGGACAGGTGGGATGACTTTGCCGGGGTCCTCTTTTACCGGCAGGTCGAGTACGGGTCACTGGAGAGTTTTCGTTCCCTGTCCGTTTTTTTGGCCGAGCTCGACCGACAGAGGGGCACGGCCGGCAACGTTCTTTTTGACCTGGCCTTGCCACCTTCGCTCTATCCGGTGGTGGCGACCCGGCTCGGTGAGTGCGGGCTGGCCGGCCAGCATGGCAACGGCCGCGGTTGGTCACGCATCGTCGTTGAAAAACCCTTTGGCCGCGATCTCGACAGCGCCCTGACCCTTGACGCCACCCTGCGCAGCCATTTTCATGAGGAACAGATCTACCGCATTGACCACTACCTGGCCAAGGAAACGGTGCAGAACATCCTCATGTTCCGCTTTGCCAATGCCGTGTTTGAGCCGGTGTGGAACCGCGGCTATATCGACTGGGTCGGCATCATGGCCGCGGAAAAGCTGGGGGTGGAGAACCGGGCCGGCTACTATGAACAGGCCGGCGTCATCCGTGATATGTTCCAGAATCACATGCTGCAGCTCATGTCGCTCATCGCCATGGAGCCGCCTTCCCATTTTGAATCAGAGCGGGTGCGCGACGAAAAGGTCAAGGTGCTGCGCGCGGTGCGGCCGTTCAGCCGGCGGGAGGACGAGGTGGTGCTCGGCCAGTACGGGCCCGGCAGCATCGACGGCCGGGCGCTGCGCGGCTATCTGCAGGAGCCGGGGGTGGCGGTGGGCTCGCTCATTCCCACCTTTGCCCTCATGCACTTTTACGTGGAAAACTGGCGCTGGCAGGGCGTCCCTTTTTATCTGGTGTCCGGCAAACGGATGGCGCGCAAGGAGACCCGCATCGTCGTCTCCTTCAAGGAGGTCCCCCATTCCATGTTCCGGCGGGTGATCGGCGGCGATATCGCCGCCAACCGGTTGATTTTCAGCATCTATCCGGAAGAGGGGATCACTCTCACCTTTCAGACCAAACAACCCGGCGCCCGGGTCTGCCTGCGTCCCATGACCATGGATTTCCGCTATCCGCGCGGCTCCGGGCTTGACGCCTATGAAAAGCTGCTGCTCGACTGCATTTTGGGCGACCGCATGCTCTTCTGGCGTCAGGACGGCATCGAGCAGTCGTGGAAGATCTTGACCCCGGTGTTGAACGAGTGCGAACAGTGTCAGGGCCGGGAGCAGAAGCTCCACCTCTATCCGGCCGGCAGCTGGGGGCCGGCGGCGGCCCAGCCGTGGATCGACGCCATCCGTGACCGCACCTTCCCTTAAGAAACGCGCCATGGCTGCGCGCCGAGGAATATCATGACCGTGTATCTTGCCGCTGATGTCGGCGGCACCAAAACCGATCTCATCGTTTACGAGAGGGAACGGGGACCGGCGGCGTCCCTGGCCGCCGCCACCTTGGCCAGCGCCGATTATGCGTCGTTTCCTCTCTTGTTACGGGATTTCCTGGGAGACAAGGGGTTCAGGATCGACCGCGCCTGCTTCGGCGTCGCCGGGCCGGTGCTCGCCAACCGGGCGCAGTTGACCAACCTGCCCTGGGCGGTGGATGGGGCCGCCATCAGCGTGGAATTCGCCATCCCCAAGGTAGAGGTGATCAATGATCTGGTGGCCCTGGGCTATGCCGTTTCCCGCCTCGGTGACGATGATCTCCTCTGGCTGCACCGGGGCCGACCGAACCCACAGGGCGCGATTGGTGTGGTGGCGCCCGGCACCGGCCTTGGCATGGCATTCCTTGTCCCGGACGGTTCGGGCTATCGTGTCTGCCCCTCCGAGGGCGGGCACGCCGCTTTTGCTCCGAACGGGGATGATGTCGATATGCTTCGTTTTTTGCTGGCGCGGGAGGAGGCAGTCAGCTGCGAATTTCTCTGCTCGGGCCCTGGTCTGCCACGGATCTACCGCTATCTCCGCGATGCCGGCCTCTTTCCCGAGCCGCGGTGGCTGGCGGCCGAGTTCGCCACGGCGCCCGATCCGGCGCGTCTCATTGTCGAGGCAGCCCTGGACGACCACCGAGTCTGTCACATCTGCCGGGAGACCCTGCGCACCTTTGGCGGAATCCTTGCCGATATCTGTGGCAATTTCGCCGTCACCCTGCTTGCCACCGGCGGCATCTATATCGGCGGCGGTATCCCGCCCCGCATCCTGCCCTTTTTGAAGGATGACGTCTTTCTGCACCGTTTTCGCCGGCGGGGCAAGATGGGCGAACTGTTGTCCGAGATTCCGGTGGCCATCATCACCAACCCGAAGGCTGCCCTGCTCGGCGCCGCCGCCTGCACGGAGAGAAGATGATGGAGCAAAAGATCGTCCAGAAAGGAGCCATTGTTCTGGCCGTTGTCCTCTGTGTCGGGCTCTTTTACGCCCTTGACCTGCAACGCTTTTTGACCCTCGCCTATCTGCAGCAGTCCCAGGCCGTCTTTGCTGAACTGTATGCCCGGCGGCCGGTTGCCGTCATCTCAGCTTACATGGCGGTCTACGTCGTCGCCACCGCCCTGTCCGTGCCCGGCGCGGTGATCCTGACCCTTGCCGGCGGGGCGATGTTCGGCCTGGCGGCCGGCACTGTTATCATCTCCTTTGCCAGCACCATCGGCGCCACCCTCGCCTGTCTCGTCTCCCGTTTTCTGCTGCGTGACTGGGTTCAGCAACGTTTTGGAGAACGATTGGCGCCGATCAACCGCGGCATCGAGGAGGAGGGCGGGTTTTACCTCTTCACCCTGCGGCTGGTGCCGGTCTTTCCTTTTTTTCTCATCAATCTGGCCATGGGTGTCACCCGAATCCCGCTTGTCCGCTATTACTGGGTGTCGCAGCTCGGCATGCTGCCGGCCACCGTGGTCTACGTCAATGCCGGCAAGGAACTCGGCAAACTGGAATCAGCCGCCGGCATTCTCTCGCCCGGACTGCTTTTTTCCTTTGCCCTGCTCGGTCTTTTTCCGATCACCGCAAAAAAGGTGATAAGCTGGCTGGCGGCCCGTCGGCACGGGTAGTCGGGGATTATATCGATCAGCAATTGATAAAATCGGAAAAGGTCTTTTTTGCCACGGATCGCACAGAGGGCGCAGAGAAATTTTTTTAAAATTACAATTAGTTACCTCTTGGTGCTCTGTGGTCTCCGTGGTTGATTTTCTGTTTTTGCGAAACCGTCAGCAATTTGGAGCACGGTCCATGACACACTTTGATTATGATCTCGGCGTCATCGGCGGCGGCGCCGCCGGACTCACCGTCACCGCCGGCGCGGCGCGATTGGGAGCAAAGACTCTGCTTATTGAAAAGGAAACGGCCCTGGGCGGCGATTGCCTCCACTTTGGTTGCGTGCCGAGCAAGACGCTGATTACCTCGGCCCGGGTCTATCATCTCATGGGTCATGCCGCCCGTTTCGGTCTGCCTGATATCGAGCCGCCGCCGGTGGATTTTGCCCGGATCAGGGAGCGGATCGCTGCCGTCATCGCCACCATTCAGCAGCACGATTCGGTGGAACGCTTCTGCCGGCTCGGGGCGAAGGTCGAGTTCGGCGAGCCCTCTTTTGTCGATGACCATGCGGTCAGGATCAACGGAACCCTCGTGTCGGCCCGTTCCTGGGTCATCGCCACCGGCTCGTCGCCGGCTATCCCGCCTATCCCGGGACTTGACCAGACCCCCTTTCTCACCAACAGGGAGATCTTCTCCCTCGACAGGTTGCCGTCCTCCCTGGGGGTGCTCGGTGGTGGCCCCATTGCCGTCGAAATGGCCCAGGCCTTCAGCCGGCTCGGCGCAAAGGTTTTTGTCATCCAGCGCAGCGACCAGATTCTCTCCAGGGAAGACAAGGACATGGCTGATCTTGTCATGGGCGCGTTGGCGGCGGAGGGGGTGGTTTTTCACTGCAACACCCGGGTGCTTTGGGTACGGGAGCAGAGCGGCGTCAAGGAGGTGCGGCTGGCCGGCGCCGACGGTGGCGAGTTTTCTCTGAAGGTTGATGCCCTGCTCGTCGCCATGGGTCGATCGCCCAACACCGGCGCTCTCGGGCTTGAGGCGATCGGCGTCGCGACTACCGATAAGGGAATCCGGGTGGACAATCGGCTGCGCACCAGTCAGAAGCACATCTATGCGCCTGGGGATGTCAACGGCGCTTTCCAGTTCACCCATGCCGCCGGCTATGAAGGGAGCATCGTCGTCGGCAACGCCGTCTTCCGGCTGCCGCGCAAGGCCGATTACCGCTGGATGCCCTGGTGCACCTACACCGATCCCGAGCTTGCCTCCATCGGCATGAATGAAAAGGCGGCGCGTGCCGCCGGCATCGATTACCAGGTGTGGAGCGAGGAGTTTGCCGGCAACGACCGTGCCCTGGCCGAGGGCAACGAGACCGGCCGGATCAAGATGATTCTCGATGGCGGGGAAAAACCGATCGGCGTCCAGATCTGCGGCCCCCATGCCGGCGAGCTGATCAGCCAGTGGGTGGCGATGCTGAACGGCTCGGTCAAGCTCGCCACCCTGGCCGGCGCGGTGCACCCCTATCCGACCCTGGCCGAGATCAGCAAAAAGGCGGCAGGCAGCTATTTTGCCCCAAAGATCTTTTCCGAGACGGTGAAAAAAGGGCTGAAGCTCTTCTTTCAGCTCAAGGGGGCGGCCTGCGATCCCTTTTCAGACCTTGCGGCAAAATGACAATGCGGGTAAAAGGGGAGCCGGCAAGCACGGCAGCAAAGAGATAAAGAGAGGATGAAAACATGAGGAAACGGGCATTGATTACCGGCGTGACCGGTCAGGATGGGGCCTATCTGGCCGAGTTTCTGTTGAAGAAGGGCTATGAGGTGCATGGCATCAAAAGACGCTCCTCCCTGTTCAACACCGACCGGATCGATCATCTCTACCAGGACCCGCATATCGAAAACAGGAATTTTATCCTTCATTACGGCGATATGACCGATTCCAGCAGCCTGGTGCGGATCGTCCAGCAGGTGCAGCCCGATGAGGTTTACAACCTGGCCGCCCAGAGCCATGTCGCCGTTTCCTTTGAGGAGCCGGAATATACCGCCAATTCGGACGCGCTTGGCACCCTGCGGCTGCTGGAGGCGATCCGTATCGTCGGCCTGGAAAAGAAGACGCGTTTTTATCAGGCCTCCACCTCGGAACTCTACGGTCTGGTCAGGGAAACGCCGCAGCGCGAAACCACCCCCTTTTATCCCCGCTCTCCCTACGCGGTGGCCAAGCTTTATTCTTACTGGATCACGGTCAACTACCGCGAGGCCTACGGCATGTATGCCTGCAACGGCATCCTTTTCAATCACGAATCACCGGTGCGCGGTGAGACCTTTGTCACCCGTAAGATCACCCGCGGCCTGGCCCGCATCAAGCTCCAACTGCAGGACTGTCTCTATCTCGGCAATCTCAACGCCAGACGGGACTGGGGCCATGCCCGGGATTACGTGACAATGCAGTGGCTGATGCTGCAACAGGAGACGCCGGAGGATTTTGTCATTGCCACCGGCGTCCAGCACAGCGTGCGCGACTTTGTCAATGCCGCGGCCGCCGAACTGGGTATGGCCATAGGCTGGCAGGGAGCAGGGGTGGAGGAAAAGGGCTATGATGCGGCGGGCAACTGCATCGTTGCCGTCGATCCGCGTTACTTCCGGCCCACCGAGGTGGAATCGCTGCTCGGCGACCCCTCCAAGGCGCGGGAGAAGCTGGGCTGGACCCCGAAAATCACCTTTGCCGAATTGGTCGCCGAGATGGTACGGGAGGATCTCAAGACCGCGGAGCGGGACGAACTGGTCAAACGGCACGGCTACAGCGCCTATGATTATTTTGAGTGAAAAGAGAGAGGCAACCATTTTACGGAGCTGCCCGTGAATCGTTCATCGAAAATATATGTGGCCGGCCATCGTGGTCTGGTTGGTTCAGCCCTCCTGCGTTGTCTGCACGCCGACGGCCATCGCCATATCATCACCCGCAGCCACGCGGAACTCGACCTCACCGATCAGGCGGCGGTGGCGGCGTTTTTTGCCGCCGAACGGCCGGAGTTCGTCTTTCTCGCCGCAGCCAAGGTCGGCGGTATCCTGGCCAACGACACCAGGCCGGCCGAATTTCTCTACCAGAACCTCGCCATCCAGCAGAACGTCATCCACCAGGCCTGGCAAAACGGGGTGAAACGGCTGCTTTTTCTCGGCTCTTCCTGCATCTATCCCCGCGACTGTCCTCAGCCGATGCGGGAGGAGTACCTGCTCACCGGCCCCCTGGAGGCGACCAACCGCGCCTATGCGGTGGCCAAGATCGCCGGCATCGAGATGTGCCGCGCCTACAACCGTCAATACGGCACCGGATACCTGGCGGTGATGCCCACCAACCTTTACGGCCCGGGCGACAATTATGACCTGGAAAAATCCCATGTCCTGCCGGCCCTTATTCGAAAATTTCATCTGGCCAAGCTGGCCGCAGAAGGCAACTGGAAGGCGATCGAGGAGGATGAGGCGGCAAACGGTCCGATCCCTGCGGAGATCAGGGAGCGGTTGCACGCTGCCTGCGCCGGCCGCCGACCATCCGGCGTCCTCCTGTGGGGCAGCGGCAGCCCGCGCCGCGAGTTCCTGTGCAGCGACGACATGGCCGAGGCCTGCGTCCTGCTGATGAATCTGCCGGAGCCGGCGTTCTCCTCGCTTCTCACCCCGCACCTGCCGCCGCTTATCAACATCGGCTGCGGTGAGGATCTCACCATCCGGGAGCTGACCACCCTGGTGGCCGAGGCGGTGGGCTACGCTGGACCGGTGGAGTGGGATGCAACGAAACCGGACGGCACCCCGCGCAAGCTGCTCGCCGTTAACCGACTCTTTGCGCTGGGCTGGCGGCCCCGTGTTTCCTTGGCCGAGGGCATCCGGCTCGCCTATGCCGATTTTCTGGCCCGGGGCATGCGGTAAGGCCTCGATGACGGTCGCCATTCTGCTGTCAACATACAACGGCGAACGCTACCTTGCCGAACAGCTCGGCAGCATCGCCGACCAGACGTATCGTGACCTCCGCCTTTTTGTCCGGGATGACGGCTCCACCGACCGCACCCGCGACCTCATCGAGCAGGCCCGGCGCCATGGTATGGTGCAGCGCTTCGAGATCGGGGAGAATATCGGCATCTTCTCCAGTTTTTTTTATCTGCTGGCCGCAGCCGACGAGGACTGTTCCTACTATGCCTTTGCCGATCAGGACGACTGGTGGTATCCGGACAAGGTGGAGACGGCGGTGGCGGCCCTGCAAAAGGTCGATGACCGGTTTCCCGCCCTCTATTGCGGCCGGCTCGCCTGCGTTGACCGCAATCTTGCCCCGCTCTGCCTCTCCCCCGTGCCATGCCGGCCGCTGGGGCTGGCCAACGCCCTGGTGGAAAACGTCGCCAGCGGCTGCACGATGGTGATCAACCGGGCGGCGCGCCGGCTGCTCTTGCAAACCCGGCCGGAGTGGTGCCTCTTTCACGACTGGTGGAGCTATCTCGTCATCTCCGCTTTGGGCCGCGTCATCTATGACGAGCGCCCGTTGATCAAGTACCGGCTGCATGGGGACAACGACACCGGCGCGCCCCGCTCCTTTGCCCATGGCATGGTTCGGCGGCTGCGCCGCTTTCTCGGCGAAGATAAGCAGACCTTCAAGGTGCACCGGCAGGCGCTGGAGTTCGTCAGCCGGTGCGGGCCGTTGCTCTCCGGAGAAAACCGGCGCATCGCCGAGAATTTTGTCGCCTCGAAAAAGAGCCGGGCCAGCCGGATCCGCTATAGCCTGCGCAAGGAGGTCTACCGCCAGCAGCTTGTCGATGATCTGCTGCTGCGCCTGCTGATCTGGGCGGACAGATACTGATGGCCGCTGCTTGGTTGGGTCAGGGAGATGCCGCCATGCCATTCGCCCACAAGACCATCGCTTATATCGTCAATGCCGACTGGTACTTTGTCCTGCATTGGCTGGCCCGGGCCAGGGCGGCGCGGGACCGCGGCCTCTCCGTGCATGTGCTGACCGCCCTCACCGATGCGCGTCATCAGCGCACCCTGGCAGAGCACGGCCTTGTCTGCCATCCCATCTCCCTGGATCGCAAGGGCATGAACCCCTTGACCGAAATTGCCAGTCTGCGCCAGATTCACGCCATTCTCCGCGCCCTTAACCCTGACCTCGTCCACTGCATAACCGTTAAACCGAACATCCTCGGCGGCCTCGCCACCCGGCGGCTGGGGATAAAAACCATCCTCAACGTCACCGGCCTGGGACTCGCCTTTTCCGGTAGAACCGGGCGCGCCATCATTGCCCGCCAGTTCGTCCGCCCCTTTTACCGGCTGGCCGCCAATCGTCCCGATTGCCGCATCGTTTTTGAAAACCAAGACGACAGTGAGCGGTTTTCCCGTCTCGGCATCGGGTGGCCGGGCAGTCATGTCGTCATTCCGGGCAGTGGGGTGGACACTCAAGTATTTGCCTGGACAGAAGAGCCTGATTGTCAGGAACCGGTGGTTCTTTTTGCCGGCCGGCTCCTGCGTGACAAGGGCCTTGCCGATCTGGTCGCGGCCGGGGACATCCTGCGCCGCCGCGGTCTGCGTTTTCGCCTCGATGTTGCCGGTATTGTTGACGAAAAATCGCAGAACGCCATTCCCTTAAGTCAGATCGAGGGCTGGCACGCCGAGGGGCGGATCAACTGGCTGGGCACCCGCCACGATATGCCCGCCGTCCTTGCCGGCGCCACGATCGTTGCCCTGCCCAGTTTCTACGGCGAGGGGGTGCCGCGGGTGCTGATCGAGGCGGCGGCGGTGGGTCGGGCGCTGGTCGCAACCAGCATCAGCGGTTGCCGGGATATCGTCCGCCACGGGGAAAACGGCCTGCTGGTGAGGCCGAACAGGCCCGACGAGCTCGCTGACGCCCTGGAGACCCTGCTCCGGGACCGGCAACTGCGCCAGCGGTTCGCTCTTGCGGGCAGACGACTGGTGGAGGATGTTTTTGGCCAGGAGAGGGTGATCGCCGCGATGAATGCCGTGTATGTGGCGATGCTGGGGGAAGTTTGAAGTGCCTAAAATGCCTAAAGTGCCTAAAGTACTTCAAGTGCCTAAAGTGCCTAAAGTGGCTAAAGTGTTTCTCCAATTTCAGGCATCTTAGGCACTTAAAAGATTTTACCACCGTTTGCGGAGCATGACCTCCAGGGTGAAGGGGGCGCCGTCGATCATCTCGTAGATGCCCGGCGTCTTGTAGTCTTCGTCAAACAGATTCTTCGCGGACCAGCTCATCTCCAGGCCATTGACGAGAAAATCCTCGATGGTGAGGGTCGTGTTGACGAGCCACACCGCGTCGGCGGTGGCAAGGGAGCCGAGGCGGGCGTTGATCAGGTCCCGTTCGGCGAAATAGCGCAGCTCGCTGACCAGGGAGAGCCGGTCCAGCGGTTGCCAGTGGGCGCTTAGATTGGCCATGGTCTTCGGCCCCGGATCATAGGGGGAGACCACATCTTCATAGATGTATTCAAGGGAGCCGTCCGGCCGGATGTAGATGGCGCTGAGCAGGTGGTAGATCTCATCCGGACCGTCGTTGTCGAGCAGGGTCAGGTTGGCGGCAAGATGCAGCCGTTCGGTGAGCTGGACGCCCCCCTCCAGTTCGATGCCGTAAATGTCCTGGCGGTTGGGCAGGGAGAGCTGGGCATAGGGATCTTCCTTGATATGATCCTCGATGCGGCTGGTAAAGGCGGTGATGGCAAGGTTCAGTATTTTCGAGGGGTTGTAGGCAAGTTGCGCCTCCAGCGTCTCGATCTTTTCCTGATCCGGCTTTGCCGCTGTCAGTAGCTGGCGCGACGACGGGGTGCGGTAGGCCGTGCCGTACAGCAGTTTCATGATGACCTGTGACGACGGGGTATAGCCGACCCCGGAGCTGAAGCTGACATTATCCTGATACTCGTCGTGCTCGTCAAAGCGCAGACCGCCCCAGGCCTTGATCTTGCCGAACTGATGGGTGTACTGGCCAAAACCCGACCAGAGGGTGTCGCTGTAATTGTCCTGCACCAAAAGCGGCAGCAGGTCCTCGTTGGCCGGACCGACGAAATCGGGCAGGTAGCTTTCCCAGACCGGCGCATTCTCTATCCGTTTTTCCCGGAAGGAGACGCCGCCGGTGAGCAGGCCGCGACCGGTAAGGAAGGTGCGGTCATAGATCAGCTCGGCGTAGGAGGTCTCCTCCCTGACATCAAGCTGTTTGTCGATGATTTCATACTCCGGCCTCAGGGTGTTTCGAAAGGCGGTGAAACGCAGCGACGAGGTGGTGGAAAGCGGCTGGTTGGCCTCGATCTTGATAAAGGAAGACGGGGTATTGCGTTCCTCCAGCCAGGTACCGTTTTGCTCGTCGGAGAGAGAATAGGGATGTCTATTGTCGGTTAGACGGCCGCTGATCCGTACCCGTTCCCCGTAACTGAGCTGGCCGCTTGCCTCAAGATAGCCGCTTCGACCGGTTCGTTCATCGCCGTACCGTTCCAGAGGCGGGACGGGGCGATCCTCCTCGCCTTGCCAGAAACGGACCAGATCGGCCCTGGTATCGTCCTCCCGGCCGCTGCGGCCGCTGACGGACAGGAAGCCGTCCCACAGCGCATCGCCGCGTCCCATGTTCAGATAGAAATTTCCTCCTTCATCCTGAAAATGATAGCCGGCACCGGTCTCGACGCCGTTCAGATCGCGGCCGGACAGGGGGACGACATTGACGATGCCGGCAAAGGCATCCGGTCCCCAGAGCACCGAGCCCGGACCGCGGATGATTTCGATGCGCTTGACCGGTGCCAGGGAGAGATTGTGATCGAGTTGATGCAGCGATTTTTCGCTGTCCGCACCGAGCGGCACGGTATCGTAGAGAAAGAGGGTGGAATTGGCGATGCCGCGCAGATACGGGCTCGTGCCCCATGGTTTTTCCGCCATGTGAAAACCGGGCATGCCGCCCAGGGCCTCGGCCAGGGTGGTGTAGCCATGCTGGTGAAGTTGTTCGCGGCTGATCACCTGGGCAATAGCCGGAGCCTGCCAGGCGCTTTCTTCCCGCCGCGAGGCGATGGTCAGGGCCTCGATGTTTTCGCCGACAAACATCAAAAGCGTTTCGTCGCCATCGGCCTCGTTAATCTCCTGGCCGCCGGCGGCAACCGGGGCAAGAAGGGCGAGGAGAAGAAAGAGGCAGAGAAAATGTGTCTTCATGGGGATCAAAAAACTATTCCTCCTTGAAACGGCCCAGCAGTACCCGGAACTTGGCGCGGCTGAGACCGAGCAGACCGGCCGCGGCGGTCTGGTTGTTGCCGGCGAGTTGCAATGCCTGTTTAACGAAATCCATTTCCACATCTTCGAGGTTGATGCCTTCCGGAGGAAGCTGGAAACCGCCGCAATTGCCACTCTCCGGCCGATTGGGGCGGAGAAAGGAAAGGGTGGCGGCGGAAATGCAGCCCTGTTCCCGGTCAAGGATAAAGGCCCGTTCCATGGCATTGGCCAGTTCACGGACGTTGCCCGGCCAGTTGTGGACGAGTAGCATCCTTTTGGCGCCATCGGTCAGTTCGATTTTTTCACCCCGGGAGAGACGGGTGAGAAAATGGCCGGCCAGGGGGATGATGTCGTCTTTGCGTTCCCGGAGCGGCGGCGGCAGAATCGGGAAGACATTGATCCGGAAGAAGAGATCCTGACGGAACTGTCCCTCCTGCACCAGTTTTTCGAGATTGCGGTTGGTGGCGCAGATGATCCGGACATTGACGGCAATCTCCTCATGCCCACCGACTCGCTGGATTTTTTTCTCCTGGAGAACCCGCAGCAGTTTGGCCTGGGCCTCGGCCGGCAGGTCGCCGATTTCGTCGAGAAAGAGGGTGCCGTTGTCGGCGTATTCAAATTTGCCGATGGTCATACGGTCGGCGCCGGTAAAGGCCCCTTTTTCATGGCCAAAGAGCTCCGACTCCACCAGATTGGCCGAAATGGCGGCGCAGTTGACCGGGACAAAACGGCCGTCGCGATACGCGCTCTTCTGGTGGATAAACCGGGCCAGCAGTTCTTTGCCGGTGCCGGATTCGCCGTTGATCAGCACGGCGGAATCACTGGCCGCCACCTTGGCGGCCAGATGAATGATGGACTCCATCTCCTGTGAGGCATAGACGATTTCACCGCTGCCGGCGGTCTCCTGCAAGCGTTGCCGCAGTTCCCTGTTTTCAGAAATGATTTTTGACAGATGCAGGCTGCGTTCAATGGTCAGCAGGATGCGTTTGTCGTCAAAGGGCTTGGTGATGTAGTCGATAGCCCCTTTTTTCATGGCATTGACCGCCGAATCGATGGTGGCAAAGGCGGTGATGAAGACAACCGGACAGAGGATGTCTTCCTCCTTCATCCGTTCCAGCAGGGTGATGCCGTCCATCTCCGGCATCTTGATGTCCGAGATGACAATATCATAGGGGAAGGAGCGGATTTTTTCCAGCGCCTCGCGGCCGTTGGCCGCCTGATCGGCAGAATAGCCGGCCCGGCTCAGCATGATGGAGAGCAGCTGGCGCATCTTGTCTTCGTCATCAACTACGAGAATATGTACCATGTTTTTTTCGACAAAAAATTGCCGGTCTATCGTTTTCTTTTGTCTGTAAATCGCAGGGGGGCAGTAATGTGCCGTGAAGGCATGAGCCGTCCTGGCCCTCCCTACGTGTTTAAATGCCGATCACGCCCATTTTCGCAGTTGCCGCCGGCCGTATTCACGGGCAGGGTAATACGGAAACAGGCGCCGCCCGACTCCCGGTTTTCCACCTCGATCCTGCCATTGTGGGCGCTGATGACCTGGGAGACAAAGGCAAGCCCCAGACCGGTACCGGTGGCCCTGGTGGTGAAAAAGGGTTCGAAAATTTTTTTCATGTCCTCCGTCGGAACGCCCGGCCCCTGATCGCAGACCGTGCAGACCCAGGCATGCTGGTGGCAGGCGGCGCGAATTTCAATCATCTCCTGTCCTTTGGTGATCTCCAGCGCGTTTTTGATGATGTTGCTGAACACCCGGGTCATCAGATCCGGATCGATGCGGACAAGGCAGGGAGCGTCCGGAAGGTCGAGCTGAAAATGGGCCGGCAGACCCTTGGTCTGCAGTTCGAAGCGGGTGACGCAATCGCGGATCAGCAGATTCATGTCCGTCTCACGCAGGGTGGGGGAGGCGGGGCGGGCAAACTCGAGAAAATCCTCGATCAGCCGGTTCATCCGCTTGATTTCATCCTCCATGAAGCTGACCATGGTGTTGTCCGAGGAGAGATCCATGTCCTGCTTGAGGATGTCGAGGGAGCTTTTGATGATGCTCAAGGGGTTTTTCACCTCATGGGCGATCATCAGGGAAAATTTACCCATCTCGGCCAGGGTCTTCTGCTTGACCATCTCCTGGCTCGCCTCTTCAAGGGCCAATTTGCTTTTCTGGAGGGAATCGAGCATGGCGTTGAAGGCCTCGGCCAGTTCCCTGGTTTCCGGGAGATTACCCGGCGTCACCCTCAGGGTGAGATTACCGCCCGCCACTGCCCGGGCCGCGTGGACGAGCTGATGCACCGGCTGCACCAGATAGCGCGACAGCAGGACGAACATGAACAGCGAGACGGCAAGCAAGCCGGCGGACAGCAGATAAAAGCGTTCGCGGATGATGTTGAGCAGGTTGTTGATACCATCCACTGTGTAAAAAATCTTTACCTCGCCGATGATCTCTTCCTGGGGGGCGGCCGACGGCGGCGATGGGGTATAAAAAGGATTGCCTTCGTCAATATCGCCCTTCATCACCACCGGCGCCGCAGCCTGGAGGACGGTGCGTGGTTTCTTCCGGCTTCCTGTTTTTTTTGTGCTGACGTTGGCCAGTTCCTCGCCGGATTTGCCGCTGATGATGACCTGCATGATGTCTTCCTGGGCGAGCAGGTTTTCCGCCAGCCCCTCAAGCATCATCTGGTCGCCGATGAGAATGCCCAGTTCGGCGTTTAATGCCAGATAGCGGGCGAGGAAATCGGTTCGTTCCTCGAAACGTTTGTGGACAAAGGTCGACAGCATGTTGGTGCCGGCGAAAAAGGCGATGAAACTCGCGCTCATAAGAATGATGGCGGCCAGCAGGAGCCGGGTATGGATACCGACACGGCGCAGCATCAGCGCAGACCTCCGGATCCCGGGTCAGCCGCGACGGGGATGCTCAGTTTCCGGCCGACTTCTTCGTTGATGCGCAGATCGAATCTGGGAATCTCGCTGCGGCAGGATTCGCCGGCCATTGTGCGCAAGGCCAGGGCAGCAGCCTGCCGCCCCAGTTCCTGATAGTCGAAAACAAAGGAGAGCAGGGCGCCGGAATCGGCAAAAAAACGGTTGTAGCCAATGGTCGGAATCCGGTGGAGAAAGGCCTCCTTGATGATATAGCTGACAATGCTCTCCGAGATCACCGTCCGGTCCGGGATAAACCAAATGGCATCGATGTTTGCCCAGTTTTTCTCAAGAATTGCCGGCAGATTCTTTTTGGAGGAAACCGGCAGGGGGACGATACGGCGGTCGAGGGGTGCTGCCAGATCCGCTACCTGGCTTACAAATTCAGTGTTCACGTCGGGGTCGTGAAGAATGGCGATCCGTTTGGCCTGGGGCAGCAGCCGGCTGATTTCCTGCAGCTGAATGGCCGGCGGAATGTTGAGAAAAACGCCGCAGCCGTTCTCCCCCAGCACCTTTTCCGGGTTGAGCATCATGGTGAAGATTGCCGGCGGCAGTGCAATGCCGCTGTCGGCATTGAGGAAGCGGGCGGCTTCCGGACCGATGGCAAGAATGAATGTGCTTTTCCGGGCCGCCACGTCGCGCAGCAGGGCGGGCCAGGCTGCTTCGGCAACGTCGGCCAGGGTCAGTGAGGTGACGGACAGCTCCGCGTCGCCGAGAATCTCCATGGCCCCCTCCCGGGCGGCCAGATAGGGCCGAATCTCCCGGGAGACGATGACGATTGCGTCGGCACGCGCCTGCAGCCAATCCTGGGGCGCTGCCGCAGCCTCATCGCTGATCAGCTCCGCACAGATCAACAGAATGAGGGACAGCAGGGCAGAGAGAGCGCTGCGCGATAGAAGGTGGAGCTGGGCTGTCTTCAACTCTGATGCAAATCCCGCCTGGTGTTATTTTTTCAACTCGTAGCCTGCCTTTCTGGCGAATTCACTGGTGACCGCGTCCACGTCCGCCAGGTTGGCGACAACCCGGGGGGTGATGAAGATGATCAGTTCACTTTTTGACAGGTTGTCGCCCTGCTTGCCGAACAGCCAGCCAAGACCGGGGATATCGGACAGAAAGGGAACGCCGGTGCTGGAACGGGTCGTATTTTCCCGGATCAGGCCGCCGATGACGATGGTCTGGCCGTTGTTGACCGTCAGATTGGTTGAGACGGAACGCTTGAAAAAGGACGGATACTTTTCTCCGCCCACAGAAACAGCCTCGGATTGTTCGCTGATCTCCTGGTTGATTTCCATGCTGACCAGGCCGTATTCGTTGATGTGCGGGGTGACGCCGAGCAGCACACCGGTATTGCGGTACTGGATGTCGGTCTGGGTCTTGTTGGAGGTGGCATCGTCATACTGAATCTGAGCGCTGGCCACCGGCACCTCGGTGGCGATGTCGATTTTCGCCTCCTTGTTGTCCGAGGCGAGGACCGAAGGCGAGGAGAGGATATTGACCTTTTTCTTCTGGGCCAGGGCGGTAAGGGTGGCGTTCCATTTGTCGAGCTGGCCGATGGCGTAAGACAGACCATCCGTGCCGGTGGAGGCGTTCCAGAAGGAGGGAGTTTCCTTGTCCAGGTTGTTGATCTTTGTCCAGGACCATTCCACCCCCATTTCCATGCCGTCATCGAGCTGAACCTCGACGACGCTGACCGAGATCAGCACCTGCCGGGGCAGAATGTCGAGACGGGAGAGCACCTTTTCAACAATGTGATAATCACTGGGGATCGCCTCGATGATCAGGGCGTTGCGAACCTCGTCCTGGGTGATTCTGATCTCGCCGCGCAGGGTGCCGGCGCCGTAATCGGTGCCGGTTGTTTTTGTCGTCACCGGTTTCGGGGCCGGCTCCCGGTGCTGGGTGAAGGGGTTTGCCTCCCCTTTGGCCGGCGGCTGTTCCGTCGGCGTTTCGGGTTTCACCGTCTGTTCTTTTTCTTGTTGACTGGCGGTGAAAACCGAGCCGAGCAGGCTCGCCATCTCACCTGCCTGACTGTTTTTGAGAAAATAGATGTAGATGTGCGGTTCGACATCGGCGCTCGGGGTGTCGAGTTCTCCAATCAGCTCCGCGATTTTGTCCATCATCCGGTCGCTGCCGGTCAGCACCAGCAGACTGTTCATCTTCTCCAGTTCGAAGACCTGCACCTCCTCCCCGCTGTTTTTGGTGTAGAGATCGGCAAGTTTGGTCAACGGCCCGACGATATCCTTTCCCACGACATGGCGCAGGGGGAAAAAACGGTGACGGACGCTGTCGAACAGATCGACGTCAAAGGTGTCGATGAGGCGCATCGCCTTGACGAGATTGGTTCGATGATCGACGATCAGCAGGGTGCGGGAGGCGTCGTGGGCGATGATGCTGCCGTTGGCGGAGATGAAGGGGGTGAGGATCTTCACCATCTCTTCGGGATTGATGTGTTGAAGCGGGACGATCTGGATCTGCAGACCCCTTTCCCCCGGCGGAATGGTATCGGCGGAATCGGTCCGGACATCGGAGAGCACACGGGAGACCTCTTTCATGTCAACGATTTTGTAGAGATCACCCTCCCTGACCGCGGTCAGGTTGTTTGCCTCGAGAATCTGATAGAAGAGGGGGAAAAGGTCGTTTTTGTCGAGCACACCGCTGGTCTGGATGGTGACCTCGCCGACCAGCGGGGCAACCGGCATGTAGTTGATGTCGAGCAGTTCGGCAAAGACCATGATGACATCGCTGAGACTGGCATGGTCAAAGTTCAGCACCAGTCCGCCATCCTTCTCCTGGACTCCGTCCGGCCGCGGTCCGGTGTCAAAGGAGCTTTTCAGGGGAGCGGACAGGCGCGACTTCTCCGCCTTCCGGATGGCGGGGCGGGTCGGGTCGGGGTGCTCCGGACGGTCCAACTTCTTCCCTGTCAGGACCGAGGCGCTGATTTTCTGCGCGTTTTCCTGCTTTTCCGCTTCCGGCAAGGCCGGGAGAGCGGCTGCGTTGGTCTCGTCGAGGGGAATGACACTTTCCGTGATCACTCCGGTTGCCGTTGCTGATGCCTGCACCGGTGTCGCCTGCGGCGCATCAGGCGCCGGTTCGGCAATGGTGATTGTCTTTGTCGGTTGGTTGTGGGTGGCGCAGCCGGTGGCGAGCAAAAGCAGCAGGCATGCCGGAAGCACCGATGCTGTCATATGTCGGGTCGGTTTCATGATCGTGGTTTTCATCGTATGTGTTTGGGTTGTTTCACCGGCCCGAACGGGGTGTCGATGATGATGAATCCTTCGTCATCCTCTTTTTCCCCCTTTTTTGCCGGTGGTGCCTTTGGTTCGGTGGTGACTACCGTGGGGCGCGTCTCTTTTTTCGGTTCCGACTTTGGCGGGGCAGCGGCTTTTGGTGCTGTCTCTTTCGGTTTTTCCGCATCGCGCAGCGGCACGATGAATCGCTGGTTCTTGTCCCGGAAAATGACACTGTCACGGGTGATGTCTTCGACCACCAGATTGGCGAGCTTCTCTCCTTTTTTGATCCATCTGCTGGAACGGCTGTCTTCTTCGGTCTGGACGGGATTGTTGATCAGCGCCGAACGCAGGTCGTCAAGATAGAGGATGCCGTAGACCATGACTTCCTGGCCGTTGACGCGCACCTCCTGCTGGGTGGGTTGGGCCTCGGTTCCGGATCGGGCTGTCTGTTCCGCCTGCTCTTCCTCCGCTGCCGGTGCCGGCGCGATATATTCCTTCCGCTCCGGAGAAAAGAGAGTGCGTCCGGCGACGATCTCGTAGGTATCCCGTGATTCCGGTGTTTTCGCGATGAACTGTTTCACCGTTGCCGGTGCGATTTCCTCCTTGTCCTTGTCTGGCGCGCCGTATTGCGAGCTGTCGCTGGACCAGAGAGAAAAAATCTGAGCCATGAAGAGCAGGGCGAGGATCGCCAGGCCTATGTGCGGGGCGATTCTGTTCATTTCTTTTCCTCGTTTTTTTCGATGGCGCGCATGATACCGGTGACGGTCAGATCGGCCTGCAGGACCCCTGTTTCTTTATTCTTCACCTTGAAAACCGCATCAGAAACCCGGAGAAAAACCGGGGAGGCGGCGATGGCGTACAGCATGTCCTTGAGCTGACGGATCGACGTCGTCCCACTGATCTGTACCGGAATTTCCGTGTAGGGTTGCTCCTTGTCCTTCTTGTCCCGGTTCGACTTGAGAACGCGCTGGGAGGTGATTGTCATTCCGGCGCGGGTGGCCATCTCGGTCAGCCGGTTCTGTAGGTCAACCGCAGCCAGGGCCTCGGTCGCGCCGCTCAGCAGGCCGTTCTCCGCCTGGGCGACCTCCTTGCTCAGACCGACGAGCTGTTTGTTCAGGATTTCCAGGTGGGCTGCCCGTTCCTGCAGCTTCGCCGCTTTTCTTGCCATGGTGGCGATGTCATCACCGCCGATGCCGCCAGGGAAAAGGAGATAGCGGACGGCGACGACGATAAAAAGGACGGTTGCCACGGCAATGAGAATGTATTGCCTTTTCTGCTTGTCGGGGAGGGTCATGCGTTCTTCACACATACGAGTACATCGGTGATATGTGCATCAATGCCGCTACTCGAGAAAAAGTTCTATCTTAAACTGTTCCCTGCCGGCCGGATTTTTGGAAATTGCCGACTGGAAGGCGACATCCTTGAAAAACGGCGACTGTTCCAGCAGGACAATGAGCTCCGAGGCGGATTCGGCCAGCCCGTCTATCTGGATCGAGTTGCCGCTTAACCGGAAATTCTGGATCCAGGCACTTTCCGGCAGCACGTGGCTCAGTTCGGTGAGAACATCGACCAGGAAGGGCCGGTCGTGCTGAAAGGTGTTGAGGAAATCGATTTTCCTTTCCGTCTTGTCCACCTCTGCAACAATCCGTTCATACTCGGTGGTCGCCTTGGTCAGCCGACTAATTTCGCCTTCCAGGCGTTCGGCGATCATCCGGCGTTGCATCATCAGGCTGCCGGACCAGGTGACGAGAAGGATGGCATTGAGCAGCAGCAGGCCCAAAAGGAGATAGACACCGCGGCGATCCGGTTTTTTCCGCATGGCTGCAGGCAACAGGTTGACGCGGTGGGCCATCCGGCGCAGCCCCCTGGCTGCCAGGCCATAGGCGCAAAGCAGTTCAACCGACGGTGCCGTCTCTCCCGGTTGCCAGAGGGTCACCTCCATCGGGGCCGAGTCACCGGCGGCCGCTGCAAGCAGTTCCTCCTTACCGGCGATCAGCTTCAGTTTGTGGGTGGGGGTCAGATCATAGGTCTGGCACAGTTTCATCTCAGGAGAAAGACGCTCAATCAGCGTTTTTGCCGGGGCGCAGGGAATCGACCGGGTGGCAAGCAATCTGCCCTGATGGAGGAGGATGATTTCCATTGTTTCCAGCCCCGGCGCGGCAAAGAGCGTCAGTGGTCCGGAAAGTTCCTTCTGCAGGGACAGGGCGTTGGCCCTGGCGGTGGCGGAGATTTCAATACCGCTGATGCCGGTGCGCAGTTCTCGGCACAACTGGAGGTAAGGTTCCAGGTCATCTTTTTTTACGGCAACAAGGAGAATGGTCAGCACCTTGTTTTTTGTGTCCTCCGCAATAATCTGACAGTCGTAGACGATCTGGCTTTCCGGAAAGGGCACATACTTTTCCAGTTCAAAGCGGAGGGTCTCGCGGAAATTTTCCTTGACGGTGAAAGGAAAGCGAATCGTCCGGGTAATGGACTGCTCAGCCGGAATGGCGAGATGGACCTCCGGGGCAGGGATCGTGTTCTCCTCAATAAAGGCATTGATCCGTGCCGCGATCTCCCGTATTCGTTCCGCACCCGCAGCTTCCCCTTCAGGCTGCAGGGGGAAGGTCGCGTGCCCCATCAGGGTGCAGCAGCGAATCTCTGATTGCAGCCAGATCAGGTTGAGGCTGGTGGCGGTGATATCAACGCCTATGCTGTTTCTGTCCAGTAACATTTATAAAGTGCCTAAAGTGCCTGAAGTGCCTGAGGTGCCTGAAGTGCCTGAAGTGCCTGAGGTGCCTGAAGTGCCTGAGGTATATCGAAGAGGGTTACGTGCCGATGCCCATCCCCTTTCCTCTTTCTTGCGTCTTCGCGAATGGTGCCCACACACATTTACAGGTTTTATTCGACATAATCAAGCCATTGAATGATACGGAACCCGCCTTTTTGTGGGAATTGGACGAGAGCGGCAAGAGTCGGCTTAATCGTTGCGCCGTGCTGCCAGCCGGTTGCAGTGATTGTGTAATAACTGGAATATTCGGTGGTGATCATCGGCGCCAGGGTGCTGTAGAGTTCCCTGGCGATCAGGGAATAGAGTTCGGTTTTTGAAAGGATATCCTTGTCCCGTCGGTATTCGATGATGGCTGCCACCGCCTCGTCGGTCATGTTGGGCAAGGAGCGGAGCACCTGGACCGACGCCGCGTTGATGTTGATCTTCTGAATCGATTCCCGTTTGCGATTCGCCTCCCAGCCCGGCCGTTTGTTTTTTGCTGTGTCAACCGGGTCGGCATGGATGGTGACGATATCCTTCAGGCCCCGGTCGAAGAGCTCTCTGGTGACGCCGCGTACCAGCAGCAGTTCGTTGATGGAGCGGAAAGGACCGTTGGTGCAGCGATAGGGCTGGGGCAGCGACATGTAATAGTCGTCTTCCGCCCCGTTTGTTCGATGGAAGGTGTCCTTGTCGCGCCAGTCGCGGATCGAGTCAACGATGATGTTGCGCTCTTCATCGCTGAGGTCGAAACCGGCCAGCATCATGCGCAGGGTCTCGGCTTCGGCCAGATTGATGTTGAACTTGCCGCTCTCATTGTCGATGCGGACCGAGAAAAAGCCGTCGCCAAGGTTCACCGGCGGGATCTCCGCATTGACCCGCCAGGGTTGCTCTTCGGCAGGAGAGGCATCTTTTGGCTGGCGCATCGGCTGCCGTGGTCGGGGGCGGGTTTGTTCTTCCTGTTGGGCTATGATGCGGGCCATTGCCTCGGTAATTCCGGCCCGGGCCAGGTAGTAGCCGGTCGTCTCGTCCCGGAAGTTCTTCGTGATGGTGATCTCGGTGCGCATGGAGTAGCAGAACTGGCCGGCGATGACGGTCAGCAGGGTCAGGACCCAGAGAACGATGATGAGGGCGATGCCTTTTTCGTTGTGTATCATGGTTATTTCGGTTCTGTCCATGCCTGCAGAGGGACAATGATCACCAGGGGCGTTTCCTGGTCCGCACTTTCCAGGGTGATGCGCACCGCCTTCGGCAGGATGTCACCCCACAGGGTGGGGTCCCAGGCCGGCAGCCACGGATCGGCCGCTTCCTCCTGAAGACGATTGCTTGCCAGCGGGGTCGCGTTTGGCTGAGGCAGATAGGAAAAGCTCATTGCCCGCAGCCCGGTAAAAAGCGGGGTAAACGCCTCGTCCGGCAGCTCATCGACTTGTTCGACTGTCAGGTTCATGATACGTATCTCATGAAAGAGCAGTTCAGACGCTGCCTCGTCATCTTGCCGATCCTCAGACTCGCCGACTCTGTAAATCACATGGACGATTTCACCGCGATGTTCGGGCCGCAGGGGAACGGCGGAAAAGAACTCCAGCGATTTTTCGGTGCCGGCAAAGAAAAAATCTGCGCCGTCGCGACGAAAGACCTTGGGCAGGCGGAGAGAAGCAAGCTGGCGACGGAGCAGTTCCGGGACGATGCGGGCCTGCTGATTGGCGGCGGTTCGGATCTCGCCCTTTTCCCAGGCCCGGACACCGGTCTGAAAGACACCGAAGCTGAGCGCGATGATGATCGCGAGGATGGTGAGCGACAGCAGCAGTTCGAGCAAGGTGAAACCGTTGTCGTGCTTCATTCTTGACAAACCCGTAAAAAGTCCTTTCCACCACGGAGCGCACAGAGAACGCAGAGAAAACATCTTTTAATTATAGTTAGTTATCTCTGTGCGCTCTGCGGTCTCTGTGGCTAATTTTCAGTTATTACGATTCCATCATTCTTCCGGAATCTCTCTTTTGGCCAGATGCAGGGAGGTGAGACGGTAGTGTTTGTTGCTTCGACCGGCCGGCCAGCTGACGTCGACAATGATTTCAAAAAGCCGCAGTTCATCGGGGGAGGGCGGATTTTTTCTCTTTATTGTTTCTTCCTGTTCCTCGACAGTATCGGTAGTCTCATGCAGGGCAATGTCGATCCGCCACCGGTAAGGGGCGAATTCACCTTCCGTCGCGCCAAGCGGCAGGGTGTCGGCAAGCATGATGCTTTCCGCTTTTTCCCGGGCAAGGACGATGGCCCCGACATAATCCTCCGACAGCCGCTCCGACCGCAGGCCGCCGGCAAAGAGCTGCATAATCACGGTGAGGGAGATGGCGAGAATCATCATGGCGACCAGCACCTCCATCAGCGTAAAGCCTCTCTGTGGACTCAAAGGGAGCGGTGTCAAGGCGCCGCCGGGTGGTGGTGGGCGAAGGATCATAATCAGCCTGTTTCGACAATGCCGGTGAGAAAATTGACGGTGATGCGGTAGCGCTTCTTTTTGCCGGTCAGGAAAAAATCGCCGCCACTACTGTTGCCGGACGGGTAAAAAACGATGCGCAGGGTGCCGGCGCCGGGGAGGAGCGATTCCTTGTTTACGCGGATGGCAAGGCCTTTCGGCAGGTCGTAGACCTTGACATCCGGATTGGCGGCCAGCCATTTGTCGTCGATGGTTTCCTGCTCGTCGGCCATGGCGATGAGCGGGCAGAAGAGAACCCGGTCGCCCTCGCGGTCGAGCAGGACAAGTTGGGGCGCCTGACGGGATACCGCCACGTCTCGGGCATGGCGAAGGATGGCGGCGGTTTTGTTGGCCGCGCTTTTTTCCTGAAAGCTGGTCAGCGAGCCGCCGAAAACGGGGATGACCAGGGTGCTGATCACCCCGACCAGGGCGAGGACGATGAGCAGTTCCAGCAGGGTGAAACCGGCCTGCCGGGATAATCGGCGCGCACGGCGTTCGGGCCGCGCAGTGCTGTCCGGTAAGGAGATGTCGTCTTTCATGCCGGGGTTAAAAGGGCAGATCATTCATGCTGAAGATCGCCATCAGCATGGTGATGACGATGAAACCGATCAGCACGCCCATGACCAGGATCATCACCGGTTCGAGCATGCCGATAGAACGTTTGATGAGATCGCGGACGATCTTTTCATAATTCTCCGCCACCCGCAAGAGCATTTCATCCAGCCGTCCGGTTTCTTCGCCCACGGTGATCATCTGGATGGCAAGCGTCGGAAAGACGCCGATGGCGGCCAGGGGCCCGGCGAGTTTTTCACCTTCCTTGACCCGGTTGCTGACCCTGTCGAGGGAGGTGGCGATAACCCGGTTGGAGATAATATCCTGCACCAGCTCCAGGGATTTGAGAATGGGGACGCCGCTGTGAATCAGGGTGCCGAGCGTCCGACTGAAACGGGCGATCTCGATTTTCCGGACCAGATCGCCGGCCAGCGGCATTGTCAGAATCAAGGTGTCCAGCCGCAGGCGGCCGCTGTCGGTGGCGGCATAGCGGCGCACCGCAAAAAAGAGGGCGCTGATAATGGCGCCGATCAGCCACCACCAGTTTTTCAGGGTAGCGCTGAAGGTGAGCAGGAGCTGAGCGGCCACGGGAACGGATTGGCCCATGGTATCGAAGATCATGGAAAAACGGGGAATGACGAAGGTCAGCAGAAGGATGATGGAGATGCCGCCCACCCCGACGAGAAAGACCGGGTAGAGGAGGGCGGATATGATGTATTCCTTCAGCTCCTGGACGGTCTCCAGAAAATCGGCGAGCCGCCGCAGTACGTCTTCCAGGATGCCGCCAGCCTCGCCGGCCTTGACCATGTTGACGTAAAAGACGCTGAAGGCCTTGGGATGGCGGGCGAGCGCATCGGACAGATAGTGCCCCTTCTGCACCGAAAGGAGGATGTCGCGGATGGTGTCGGTAAAACCGGTCGTGCCGCCGGTCTCGATGAGGATCTCCAGGGCGCGGTCAAGCGGCAGGCCGGCGGCGAGCAGTGAGGCGAGATCGCGGGTAAAGAGGGTGGTCTGTTTGGCGGAGGAACGGGGCAGTCTGCCGGGCAGTCGCAGTGAAAAAGGCATCGCCGTGCCGCCGTTTCTCGGCCGCTTGGCACCGGCGTTGGCGATACGAATCGGGATATAGCCCATTTTGTCCAGTTCAGCGGCCACCGCCTGCTCGATCTCGGCCTCCAGGACGCCCTTGACGACCTTGCCGTGCCGATCCGTTGCTTTGTAAGTGAAATAGGGCATGGGGCATCACGCTGCAAGGGTCACTCGCAGAACCTCCGAGACAGTGGTGATCTGATCCCGCACCTTGCGCCAGCCGTCCTGGCGTAAGGTCAGCATTCCTTGAGACAGAGCGGTTTCCCGGATCCTCTCCGTGCTGGCCCGGGCATGGATTTCCCGGCGGATGGCATCAGTGACCCGCAGATATTCAAAGATGGCGGTCCGGCCCCGGTAACCGGTGTGCCGGCAGTCGTCGCAGCCGCCGCCGGCGGCGAAGGTGGTGGCGGCGATCTCCTCCGGGGAGAGCTGCATGGCGCGGATCAGCTTGGCATCCGGCACAGTCGGTCCCTTGCAGGCGGGACAGATGACCCGCACCAGCCGCTGGGCGAGGACGCCGAGCAGAGTCGAGCTGAGCAGAAAGTTTTCCACCCCCATGTCGAGTAGCCTGGTCACCGCGCCGGCGGCGTCGTTGGTATGCAGGGTGCTGAAGAGCAGATGGCCGGTGAGGGCGGACTGGATGGCGATGTCCGCCGTTTCCCGGTCGCGGATCTCGCCGACCAGGATGATGTCCGGGTCCTGGCGGACGATGGAGCGCAGACCGTTGGCAAAGGTGAAACCGATTTTCGGGTTGACCTGGATCTGGTTGATGCCCTCGAGCTGATACTCGATGGGGTCTTCCAGGGTCATGATCTTGTATTCCGGCGAGTTGATCTTGTCCAGGGTGGTGTAGAGGGTGGATGTCTTGCCGCTGCCGGTCGGGCCGGTGACAAGGATCATGCCGTAGGGTTGGGAGATAAGGGTGTTATACTCCTCGAGCAGATCCTCGGGAAAACCGAGCTGGCGCAGGTCGAGCACCAGGGATTCGCGGTCGAGGATACGCATGACCAGGCTTTCGCCGTGATGGGTGGGGATGGTGGAGACGCGGAAATCGATCTCCCGCTCGCCGATTTTCAGTTTGATGCGGCCGTCCTGGGGCCGGCGGCGTTCCGAGATGTCGAGCTTGGCCATGATCTTGATGCGGGAGATGATGGCCGCCTGCAAGCGGGCCGGCGGCGACTCCACCTCGCGCAGCAGGCCGTCGAGACGGTAGCGGACCCGGAAGCGGTGCTCGAATGGCTCGAAATGGATGTCGCTCGCCTTTTCCTCCACCGCCTGAAGGATGAGCCGGTTGACGAGACGGATAATGGGCGCCTCCTGGGCAAGATCGCGCAGATGGTTGACATCATCGTCGTCGCCGGTGGCGATCTCGGAGATGTCCTTGCCCGCCTCCTCGATGATGGTGTCGATGGATTGGCTGTGGATGCCGTACAGACGTTCGATGGCGTCGAGGATGTCATCGTCCGTACCCTGATGGGCGGTCACCGGATGCTGAAAGGCGAATTCCAGTGCCTTGATGGTGGTGAAATCATCCGGGTCGGTGATGGCGATGTGGAGACCGTCGTCACTCAGGAACAGGGGGACGAATTTCCCCTGTTTCATGAATTTGACGGAGAGATTCTCCAGTTGCACCGCCACACGGGGGTAGTCGTCATGGGAGAGCAGGGTCATGATTGATGGAATGGCTGAAGTGTCTGAGTGTCTGAGATGTCTGCTGTCATGGTGTCAAACGCCCATGCCGCCGCGACGCCGACGAAGAACAAATATATATCATACACCGCTTGCTCGAAGCAGGCAAGGGTTAGCCCGTGGGCAATGGACGGTATCACGCTCTCACACCTGAAAGAAGTCGGTCGGAAAAGTCACAAAATTCTTATTTTGCGAGCGGAAAAATAGCTCAGGGCACTGTGTTGCCGGATTCTGCGGCCCGACGGATGATTTTTTTGATCAAATCAGCAAAGACAAAAGCGTGCAGGGGCAGCACCGCATACCAGTAAAGGCGCCCCCCCACCCCTTTCGGATAAAAATGGGCGGTCTGGATGAGATGATGACCCTGGATGTCGAATTCGAGCCAGGCGCGGCCCGGCACCTTCATCTGGGCGAGTAGCAAAAGACGTTTGTTTGGCTTGAGGTCCGCCACCTTCCAGAAATCCAGAGCGTCACCGACCCGGAGCTCCTCCGGGTCGCGGCGACCGCGGTTGAGGCCATAGCCGCCGACCAGTTTATCGATAAAGCCCCGCGTCATCCAGAGTAAGTGGTAGGAAAACCAGCCGCGCTCGCCGCCGATGGAGCAGACGGCCCGGAAGATGCGCTCCGGGGCAATGGCGCCGAAGTCGCAGACCCGCTGGTCGCGGAGAACGGCGGATGCCATGTCATCCTGATCCTTGATGTCGCAAGCCTCGCCGGCTGATGAGTCACACCAGCGGCTGAGTACCTGGCGCTGCTCGATATCGCGGATCGCCAGGCGCACCGCCGCGCGGTAGGAGAGGGGGGTGATGGTCGGGAAAAAGCGGGCCGCATGGTCGTTCTGAAGAATGGTCTCCGACTTGAGCCCTTCAACCAGGGCCGCCGCCATCTTGTATGGCACCGGGGTAAAAAGGGTGAGCCAGGAGGAGGAGAGGCGGGGGGTGAGCAGGGGAACCGGAATGATCAGCCGTTTGAGCCCCATCTCCGCAGCCGCCTCCTTCAGCATCCCGGCAAAACTCATTTCACCGCAGCCGATATCGACCACCAGATTCTTGCCTGGTGGGAGGGTCAGGCTGCCGACCAGATAGGAGAGGACGTCATCGACCGAGATCGGCTGGGTGCGGGTACGGACCCAGCGGGGGGTGATCATGAACGGCAGTTTCTGCACCAGGTTGCGGATGATCTCGAAACTGGCGGAGCCGGAGCCGATGATGACTCCGGCCCGGATCCAGATCGTCTGGATGGCGTCCGGTCGAGCGGACAGGATCTCGCCGGTTTCGATGCGGCTGAGCAGGTGTTTGCTTGCCGTCGCCCGCACTCCGAGCCCGCCGAGGTAGATAATCCGTTTTACTCCGGCGGCGATGGCCGCGTCACGGAAATTTTCCGCGCTGATCCGGTCCAGTTTCTCGAAATCGTCGCTCTGGGCACCCATGGAGTGGATGAGATAATAGGCGCAGTCGATTCCGGTCAAAGCCCGGGTCAGCTTCTCCCAGTCAAAGGTGTCGCCTTCAAAAATCTCCACCCTGTCGCGGACTGCGGCCCGCACCTTGCCGGCATTGCGCACCAGCAGGCGCAGGGAGAGATGCGGGGCGGCCAGGAGCCGCTCTTTCAGTCGCCGGCCGATATAGCCGGTGGCGCCGGTGATGAGAATCTTTTTTCTCTCGTCCGGATCAGGCATGGTTGCGCAGCTTCAGTTCGAGCGGATGGGGGGCGAGATAGTACTGGTCGGCCAGATATGGTTGCCCGTATTTGCGGACGTAATGGTTGACCAGGGTGATCGGCACGATGAGCGGCACATGCCCATTCCGGTACTGTGCTATGATTTCCAGCAGTTCCTGTTTTTCGTCGGCGGAGAGTTGTTTTTTGAAGTAGCCCATCATGTGCAGCAGGACGTTGGTGTTCTTTGCCGCTGTGCTTTTCAGAGAGAGGGCGGTCATCATCAGTTTTTCGTAATGCTGAAATGTCTCCTCCGAAGAGAGGGAGGAATCGGCAACGAGCTGGCCCATGCGGCGGTAGAGTTTTTCGTTGTGGGCGAGAAAGAGCAGTTTGTGGCGGGCATGAAAGGTGACCAGGCCGCCGCGGGTTCTGCCGGCGGTGAGCAGCTGTCGCCAGCGCTGATAGACGAAGATGCGGGTAATGAAGAGCTCGCGCAGGCCGAGATCGTGCAGCCGGCCCTCGTCTTCCACCGGCAGCAGGGGAAAGTGGTCCATGAAAGCGCGGGCAAAGAGGCCGACCCCGACGGTCTGCGGGCTTTTGTCCGGCTCCATGCTGTAAACCTTGACCCGTTCCATGCCGCTTGACGGCGATCTGCTTTTGAAGATAAAGCCGCAGAGATTTTCCTTTTCCAGTTCCTGCACCCGCCTGGCGGCCCAGGTGTGCATTTGTTCGGTCAGATCAAGTTTGCTGCGGATGGTGATCAGGCGCGGCCGGGCGGGGTCGCCGACCAGCCGCATCGCCTCCCGCGGGGTGCCGAGTCCGCATTCAGACTCCGGGCAGATGGGCACGAAGTCAAGGTAGCGTCCAAGGGTGTCCATAATATAGGGATCGCGGGAATGGCCGCCGTTGTAGCGGACGTTTGCCCCGGTGAGGCAGGCGCTGATGCCGATCTTGATTTTTGTTTCCATAGGCTCAGAAAAAGCGGGAAAGAAAGAGGGTGATGACGTTGCGTTCGTACTCGTAGAAGGTGTCGTTCGAATCGTTGTCCGTGTACTGATAGCGCAGTGACGTTTCCCAGCCTTTCGTCAGAGAAAGGATGACCTCCGCCGTGGCGTCGAGTTGTTCTTCGTCCCGATCCTGGCCGAGGGCGATGTCATAGTTGCTGTCGCGCCAAGAGAGGATAAAAGCGACGGTAAGACGGTCGAGGGGCTGCAGCCGGATGTTGGTTGCCAGAGTGGTGCGGGTCGGGGAATAGTCGTGATCGTCGCGGTTGTTGAACTCATAGGCACAGGAAATTCCGGCGCGGATTTTCGGCCAGTTCTGCATCACCTCTGCCTGACTGCGGTGGCGCCAGCCGGTAAGGTAATCATACTCGTCGGCAAGCACATCATGGTAATCGCTGCGTTGCAGAAAACGCAGCGCCGTAGCCGTGCCGACCGGCACGGTGAGTTGCAGGCGAAGCAGAGGGCTCTGTTCGTAGCTGTCGCCGTCCAGCAGAATATACTGATAGCCGCCGCCTGCTTCGATCTGCATAAAAGTCCAGTTTTGCCACCAGGCATACTCGACGGTGGCTGAGCCGGTGTCGTACTGACTGATGTCTTCGTACTTGAGATAGGAAAAGCTTGACTGGAGAAAGGAACCGCTGTGCGTTCCTGCTTGGTGCAGGGGGCGGCGGAAAAAGGCGAAAAGATCGAGAAAGGCGTCTGACTGGTTACTTGCCTGCAGCAGATCGGTGGCGGACAGTTCGACATTGTCGTCATAACCCAGGCCCAGGGAGACATATTTATCCCAGAGCGAGGCCCGCTCCTTGCCGCCGATTTTGGCCAGGGCATATGCCGCCAGTTCCCTGGTGCGGGCATCGGAGGCAGTGGCGCTTTCAACGGCGCGATGCAACCAGCTTCTTGCCGCTTCCCGGTCCCCCTCTTTTTCGGCAATGATGCCGAGATTGTAATAGGCGATGGCGGTCATGCGGGGAAAGGCGGCTGTGCGGTGGAAGGCATCCTTCGCCTCGGGGTAGCGGCCGGCTTTATAGGCGGACACCCCGATGTTGTAGTAGAGGGCCGGTTTGTTGACTCCGGCTGCCTCTGCCTGTCGAAAGAGAACCAGTGCTTGTTCGTGGTTTCCTTGTCTGGCGAGGGTGATTCCCTGATTGAACAGGATGGATGCTGCGTCAACAGTGGATGCCGCGGTGTTCTCGCCGATGACAGGGATGAAAAGGGCAAGGAGCAACAGCGCTCGTCGGGCAATGGTGATGGCAGGGAAAGGCAGTATCATATGACCATCCGCCTGGGGAATGTCGAGGGAATGCACAGCGGCCGAAGGCGGGCGGCTTCTGCGGGATTGTCACGGTAACATGTACAAAGAGATTGTGCCAATTTCCCGCAGTCTTTGCAATGAAAAAAGCATTGGCCGGCTGAGCGGGTCGAGGCAACGGCAGTGGGAGCGGTAAAAAAAAAAAGCCCCGCCAGGGGGGCGGGGCTGCGGATGGCTGGTCGGGAAGGTGGGAATTATTTTCCTTTCTGAGGAGCAGTGTTCTCTTTGGTCTCCCGTGCCCTCTCCTGGATATCTTTCTGTGCGTCGATAACGCCGGAACGGACTGTGTCGGGCCGTTCCGGGGCGACCGGCCGCTCAACAGCTGGTGGAGCTGAGGGCCGCTCAACAGCTGGTGGAGCTGAGGGCCGCTCAACAGCTGGTGGAGCTGAGGGACGTTCAACCGTGGGCGGGGTCTCGGGTCGCTGGACCGGCGGCGGCTCTACCGGGCGTTCGACCGCCGGCGGGGTGGTCGGCTGTTCCGGAATCGTCGGCGTTTCCGGCCGTGGCGGCGAGGCCGGCGGCTCGGGTCGGGCAACGGCCGGCGCCTCGTCGGGCCGTTCGGTTGCCGGCGGAGCATCAGGGCGTTGTGTGACAGGGGAAGCATCGGGACGCTGTTCACCCTGCCCCGCCTGCGGCGTCTGCTGCTGCCCATTACCGCTACCGCTCGACTGTATCGCCCCCTGTGTGCGGGTCTGCTCGCCGTTGCCCTGTTGCCGCTCTTTTTCCGAACGGACCTGAACGGCAGGCAGCTCGATGATGTTCATAACCTCTTCCGAGGAGGTGACATCCTCGTCGATCACCTCCATGGTGACATCGAGTTCCACGTCAGCGGCAAAGGCATTGGCGTGGAAGAGAAGAAGAGCGATGAGGGCGAGACTGCTGGGTGAAAATTTCATTGTCAACCTCATGAACCAACGGTAAGGCAACCGATAATTCCTATCAAGCCTTGCCAAGAATATATCATCAATCGGTAAAGATGCAGCATTTTTTGTCGAAATCGTAAAGCCGCGATTCCAGCGGGCGGTGTATTGTAGCTCGTTGTTTTCTCGTTCGCGCCCGCCATGGTTTGCGGGTTTACGAGAGCATCGCTTTTTCCGTAAGCTGCGGTTTTGTCATGCAATATACCGTTCCGCAAAGAAGGCGCCGGTCGGCGGGGTCTCTTCGATCTGCATCTCAAGGCGAAGAACTTTGCTTCTGTTGTGATGATCGATTCGGGTTACGACCTCGGCATTGCCCGTTCCTCTGGCGGTCAACGGCAGGCGCAGCAGATTTTTCCCCTTGCGCAGGGTGGTGGTCCATTTGATCTCGCTGCTCTGAGGAAAACCGCTCATCTCCAGTTGCTTCGGCAGATGAATGGTGACGTCGGCGTCGATGAGGTCCTGGGGGGCGTTGACCACTACGGTGACGGTTTTTTCCTCATGCAGTTTCAGGGCGACCATGGCCAGTCCTGGTCCTGCGGGATCCGGACCCATCACGGTTTTGCCCGGCAGGCCGATCATGACCCAAACGGCAAGGCAGGCGGCGAGGGCCGCGCCGATCCAGCGGGAGTGATGCCGCCGTTGCTGGTTTCCATGAGCTTTTCTTGCTGCGGCCAGGGCGCGAGCGCCGAGATCGGGCGAGGGAGCTGGCGCCGGTATGGAGCGCAGGGCGGCAACAAGCTCGGCGTCACGCCGGAGAATGTCACTGCACCGTGGACAGCTGGCGACATGCCGGTCTATGGCAGCGGTCTCTGCCGCCGGCAGCGTACCGTCAAGAAGTTCATCCCGCAGGGTCATTATCTTTTTACAGTCCATATGCTTACCTCTAATTGCTACACGTTTATCCCGGTAAAAAGGTTTCCTGTTCGAGAAATTTTCTTAAGTTAGCCCGGGCCCGGTGCAGACGGGATTTGAGAGTGCCGATCGGTGTTTCGAGGATTTCTTCGAGTTCGGCCAGAGTGTACCCTTCCATGTCATGAAGGATACAGAGATGCTGCTGGTCCGGATTAAGGGAATGAATGGCGGCCAGCAGTTTGTCGCGGAGTTGTCTGTTCTCGGACAATCGTTCCGGGTTGTTTTCCTCGGTCGCCACCTGGTCGAGGAGAGACGAGCCATCGTTGTCGTTTTCCGGCAGAATCAGGGAAAGAGGAGAACGGCCCGCCCGGCGGCGCTGATCGATGAAGGTGCGATAGAGTACCTTGACCAGCCAGGGGCCGGGCTTTTCCAGTCGGCAGATCTCGTCTCGCTTGGGGTAGAGTTTGACGATGACATCCTGGACAAGATCCTCCGCATCCTCGGCCCTACGGGTCAGGCGATAGGCAACCCGATGAAGTTTCGTCAGGTGGGTGGCAAGGATCGCCTCGAAGTCATCGGGTTTGAAAAAGGGTGAGAAAAGCCGCAGTAATTTTCCCATATATTCTCTTTTCGCATAACGCGACCGGCGGCGAAAAGGTTCCCTATTGTGTCAGTTTTTCCGGCGGCCAGGTCCAAGGTCAGGATGAAGGGTGGTGAGGCGTTGGAAACGGAGGAGTAGATGAAGATCCAAACCGGCGGTCATAGCCGTGGCCGCCGGTTTGTTAAGGCTGGCGCCCTGCTACATCCCGGCGGCGGCCAGTTCGTCCAGCAGTTTTTTCTGTTCGCTGCTGATATGCCGGGGCACCTCGACGCTGATTTTGACCAGAATGTCGCCGTGCGGTCCATGGGGACCGGCCGGCAGGCCATGGCCTTTCAGGCGCAGTTTGGCCTGGGGCTGGATGCCGGGGGGAACCTTGACCTTGAACTGCTTGCCGTTCAGGGTGGGAACGTCGATTTCCGTGCCCAGCACCGCCGCACTGAATGGGATCTGTTTTTCAATGACGAGGTTGTTCCCCTCGCGACTGAACAGCTCATGGGGGGCCACAGTGACGAGCAGATAGAGATCGCCCGGCTCACCGCCCATGGGGGAGGGTGAACCCTTGCCGGCGATACGCAGTTTTTTGCCGCTTTCAATGCCAGCCGGAATCTTCACCGACACCTTTTCCCCGGCCCGGCCGAGGACGATGGTCTTGTCCGCTCCGGTCATGACCTCCTGGAGAGAGACGGTTATCTCCAATGTGACGTCCTGGCCCCTGACCGCTTGCTGGCGACTGCCGCACCCCTGAGAACGGCACCCGCCGGCCTGGGCAAAGATATCGTCAAACGGGCTTCTGCCGCTGCTGGAAAAGGTGCGAAAGCCACCGGTGGAAAAGCCGCCGCCCATGCCGCCGAAGTTGATGCCGAACTCCCGCAGGATGGAGCCGATGTCAGAGTTGCGGAAAATGTCTTCCTGGGAAAAGCGCTGGTGGAAGCCGTTGGCTCCAAAGGTGTCATACTGTTTACGCTTTTCCGGGTCCGACAGAACGGCATAGGCCTCGTTGGCTTCCTTGAATTTCTCCTCGGCCTTTTTGTCTCCGGGATTTTTATCCGGATGGTATTTCAGGGCCAGTTTGCGGAAAGCCTTCTTGATCTCGTCCGCTGTGGCGGTTTTTGTTACCCCGAGAATTTTATAATAGTCGTGTGCTGCCATAGGTTCGTGCGTTGTCCTTGTGTTGTCCTAGAACGGCACCTCATCGCCGGGGCGTGGCTCAGGTGGCGGCGGTTCGTCACCGTACTGACTGCCGGAGGAGCCCGCTCCGCCTTTGGTGGAGAGCATTTTCATCTCCCGGGCAACGATCTCGGTGGTGTACCGTTTGTTGCCGTCTTTGTCCTCCCAGGAACGGGTTTGGATGCGGCCCTCGATATAGACCTTTGATCCTTTTGACAGGTATTCTCCACATATTTCGGCCAATCGGGCAAAGGCGACGATACGGTGCCATTCCGTCTGCTCCTGCACCTGGCCATCCTGGCCCTTCCATTTTTCCGTGGTGGCGACGGAAAAATTCGCCACCGCCGTGCCGCTCTGGGTATAGCGGATTTCCGGGTCGGAACCCAGGTTGCCGATGAGAATGGCCTTGTTGATCATGTCATGAACTCCTTGTCTGCCGGACGTGCCGGATGTCATTATAGGAAAATTTTGGCATCTGCGCCGCCCCTCCGGCAGCTAGCTAGAATTTAATGCAAAGCGGCAAAGACGCAAGAGATTCGTTGCAGAATTTTTTTACGGCAGGGAGGCGACCGCCTCGTCAAGCGCCTCCGGCAACCGTTCGCCCTGGCCCGGAGCAAAACCGCATTCCTGCCAGATTTCCTCGCTCTCCATGCAGAAATAGAGGCAGGTGGCGGGATGGGCCCGCTGTCTGAGCAGGGTCAGCAAATGGCTGTAGAGCTCGACCCGTTGGCTACGGAAATAGCGGTATTTGCCGTCAAGCCCCATGACGAATTCTTCGTGGAAGAAACGGGAGGCCGGGAATCTGCTGATGGCGATGGGGCGCAGGGCCGGCAGAAAGCGGAGGGCCCCGAGGCTGATCCAGACGATTTTTTCGGCCGGTACCGCCCGGAAGAGCCGATCGATGGTGTCGGCGTATCCTTCCTGCCAACCGGGGTGGAGAATAATGGGATCGAAATGAAAGGCAAGCCGGTAGCCCCAGCGGGCGCACTGGGCCGCTGCCGCCAGTCGTTCATCCAGGGAAGCGGTTTTGAACTCTTCGCCCGCCATGATGGCCGGGCTGTTGAGCGACCAGGAGACGATGGTGCGCCCGCCATGTTCAAGGTCGGCCAGATTGGCGATAACCGCGCTTTTGGTCTTGAGCTCAAGCACTCCCCGTTGTTTGTCGCGCATGAAGGACACCAGAATGCTGCTGAGGCCGGTGAGGGAGTCAAGCGCCAGGCTGTCGGTGAATTCGCCGGTGCCGATCCGCCAGAACTGACGGGTGGCGGTGAGCGCCAGTTTGAGTTCGGCCAGCAGGTCGTCAATGTTGACGAAAAAGGAGATCCAGGGGTTGTTGAGATATGCCTGCAGGATGCAGTAGACGCAGTCCATCGGACAGTTCATGCCGATATTGAGCACCTGGTAGTCACAGCACCGGTATTCCCTGGTGCCGGGGCACGGTTTGAAAAAACTGCCGCGGTTGGCGCAGAGCAGCAGCTGGTGCTTGCCGGCGCTCAGGCCACGGCGATAGTTGTCGATCTGTGGATGCGGCAGGTGGCGGTCGGCAATGATTTCCACTTCCCTGCCATCCGCCCGCTCCATGATCTCCCGGACATAGGGCAGGTTCCGGCAACTTTCCTGCAGGAAAATTTTGCGGATAAATCTTGCCGGATCCGAGGCGGGCTGTTTATACTTCGCGGTGGGCATGGATCAACCATACCTCATGGCGCGATGGCCGACAAACAAAAAACCGGCCGGGGCCATCCCTGTCAACCCGCACACCCCGGACCTGTATCGGAAGTCGAGAGTTCTGCCGGACCGCGCATGCGACGCCATCAATCTCCGGGCACAGAAACGAGGCAACCTGAGGTGTCTTTCCTCCTGCATTGTATTTCCCGTCTGTTGTTTGTCTGGACGATACTCTTTTCCCTGGCTTGTCTGCCGTCCGCCATTTTTGCCTCCAATCTGCCGCTGCGCGACGTCCTTGTCCTCCATTCGTATCACAGCGGCCTTGACTGGACTGAAAAGGTCAATCAAGGCATTGAAGAAATTCTGCTGGCCAAGGATCGTCAGGATATCGAGTTACATATTGAATATATGGATGCCCTGCGCTGGCCGTCGGCGGATAATGTCCGGGGTATGCACCGGTATTTGAAGGAAAAATACGAAAAAAAACGATTTGCCGCGGTGATCGGCGTCAATGTTGCGGCCGTTACTTTTCTCCAGAAGTATCACCCTGAGCTTTTTCCCATGATCCCGATTCTCTATTGCGGGGTTCCCTGTCCGGAAGATGGTCCACAATTTGCCAATTTTGTCGGGGTGTGTGAAAACATCGATCTGATTGCCACCATCGAAGCGGGGTTGACGCTCTATCCTGCAACCACTGATATCCATGTCATCAATGACCGCAGCACCGACGGGCTGATTCATGACGCGCTCATTGACCGGGCCAGGAAGTTTTTTGGCGGTCGGGTCGCCATCCATGTCTGGGATGACCTGACCATGGCGCAATTGCAGGAGCAGGTGCGGCAACTCAGTGGCAATCGACTGGTGATCATGATGAATTTCACCCGGGACAGCAATGGGGAAACCTTTTCCCACGAACGCGGCATGGGACTCATTGCCGCCCGCTGCAAGGTGCCTGTTCTTTCCATGTGGCAGTCGTATCTCGGCAGTGGCGTGCTGGGTGGAATGATGGTGGATGGCACGGCCCAGGGCCGTGAGGTCGCCAAGAAAGTGGTCGATATTTTTTTGGGCGATCCGGTGGAAAGCCTGGCGCCGGTCAGTGTGACGGAGAACCGACTTGTATTTGACTATAACCAGATGGAAAGGTTTGCGATCCCTTACAAGGTGCTGCCGGAGGGTAGTGTGGTGACCGATGAGCCGCAGTCCATCCTCTGGAAATACAAGAAAATCGGCTTTACCGTGCTGGGCATTGCCCTTGCCCTGGAGGCGACGGTCATTATCCTCTCCGTTGTCACCTATCGCAGTAAAAAGGCGGAACAGATGCTGGAAGAGCTGGTGGAGAAGCGTACCCATGAGCTGACCCGGGCCAATGAAAAGCTCAAAGGGGAGATCCATGTCCGTAAAAAAATCGAAGAGGCGCTACGGGATTCGGAGGAGACCCTCCATCAGCTGTCGATTAATCTTCTTACCATTCAGGAAAATGAACGGCGGCGCATCTCACTCGAGCTGCATGATGAACTGGGTCAGTCCCTGGCGGCGTTGAAGATGCAGGTGGGCTCTCTGGAGAAGCAGCTCGGCCCGACCGCCCCGCTCACCGTGTCGGCCGGCTGCAGCGAGTTGCGGGAGAGCATTAATCTTATCATTGAAAACGTCCGTCGTCTCTCCCGGGATCTCAGTCCGATTGCCCTCGATGATCTCGGCATCGATGCGGCGCTCGAATACCTCATCACCACCTTTGCCAAGCTCCATGAAATCGAGGTGGTCATGGATCTTATTGAAATCAACCATTTCTTTGGCCAGGAGGAGCAGCGGCTCATTTACCGGATCGTCCAGGAATCGCTCAACAATATCGGCAAGCACGCCCATGCTACCCAGGTGGTGATCAGGATTGAAAAAATGAAAAATCGTATCTTTCTCATTGTGAAAGACAACGGAACTGGTTTTAATGCGGAGGCTATTCTGAACAATAAACGGTTGGAACGGGGCATGGGGCTGGCCGCCATGGAAGAGCGGGTCCGCATTCTCCATGGCGCCATGGATATCGACAGCGAACCGGGCAGGGGAACGACCATCACGGTCATTCTGCCGGTCTAGGATCGAGTGCAGCCAAAAGGTAGTCCGCGATGAATGGAGCGCGAAAATATCAGGTTCTGCTGGCCGACGATCATGTCCTGATCCGGCATGGCATCAAAAAGATTATTGAGTCGGAACCCGCCTTCGAGGTAATCGGTCAGGTCGGTGACGGCCTCGAATTGCTGAACATGATGAGAGAGGTCACCCCGGACATTGTCCTGCTCGATATATCCATGCCGAATTTGCGCGGGATCGAGGCTATCGGCGAAGCGAAAAAGATCTGCCCCGGGGTCAAGATCGTTATCCTTACCATGCACAAGAGCAAGCAGTACCTCTGCCACGCTATTTCCGCCGGCGCCGACGGCTATGTGCTGAAGGAAGATTCCGACAGTGAGCTGCTTACCGCCATCGAACAGGTTCTGAAGGGCAAAATTTTCGTCTCACCGGTGCTTTCGAGAGAACTTTCCTCCGCCGATGTCGATGCCTGCCGGAAAAAGAAGAATTTCCCCGCCGAATCCCTGACTCCGCGGGAAAGGCAGGTGCTGAAGATGGTGGCGGAAGGAAAAACGAGTCGGGATATTGCCGAACTGCTCTCAATCAGCACCCGCACGGTGGAACATCACCGGGCCAATCTGCTGCGGAAACTCAATATCAGTAACACCGCTGATCTGATTAAGTACGCCATCCGCAAGGGGTACGTTCTCCCCAGTTCCTGATCTGCTTTTTCGACCGCTCCGGTCCAGCTGTTTTTTTGTTGGATATTTGTTGAAGGTCTCGTGAAAAGTGAAAATTAACCACAGAGACCACAGAGCGCACAGAGATAACTAATTGTAATTAAAGATGTTTTCTCTGCGTTCTCAGTGCGCTCTGTGGTGAAAAAAGACTTTCTACGGGTTTGTCATTTGTTGGAATCGGAAAAAAACGTAACTACCCAGTTTCGTGCCGCGGAATGATCACAAGCTGGGGACCGTAATTTTTCCGCCTGCCATGATTTGCGAGGTTTTGCGAGGTAGTCATATTTCGCGCCAGGAAATTTCGTCTCTTTTCTTCTTGCTCTATCTCGTTGATTTCAATACGGTCTTGGAAAAGAGGTCGTTGGACCAAGGAAAATCTTTGACATTTCGTCTATGTTGTGCTTTCATCTGGTCTGATATACAATATTTGGTGTGCCTGGCTGTTTCGCGAAAATGATGCACGTGTGAAAAAACAAAAAGGCGACCTGTCGTTTCCGGTGTTTGTCGTGATCGAATGCGGCAAAGAGGTGGCGACGGTGGGCGTTTTTTTACGGCGCGGCCACAGTGCCTGAACATGAAGACAAGGATCGGAGAAAGAGGCGAGACGATGGGGAGAAAAATGGAAACAGGAAAGATGAAAATTCCGGCCGGGGCGACGATGCCGAAATTTGCCGACAATGCGCTGTCGGTCCTGGAGCGCCGCTATCTGATGAAAGATGAAGAGGGGAACGTCATCGAGACGCCGACGGAGATGCTCTGGCGGGTCGCCACCGCCATCGCGGTGGCCGACCGCATTTATGAGCCGAAGGCCGATATCGAGGCGCTCGCTCTCTCCTTTTACGAGATGATGGCCAATCGTGATTTCATGCCCAACTCTCCCACCCTGATGAATGCCGGCCGTGATCTCGGTCAGCTGTCCGCCTGCTTTGTCCTGCCGGTGGAAGACACCATGGAAAGCATCTTCGAGGCAGTGAAGCAGACCGCGCTTATCCACAAGAGTGGCGGCGGCACCGGTTTTTCCTTTTCCCGGGTGCGGCCTCACAACGATCTGGTTCACTCCACCCGGGGCGTGTCGAGCGGTCCGCTCTCCTTCATGTCGGTCTTTGACTGCGCCACCGAAACCATCAAGCAGGGCGGCACCCGCCGGGGCGCCAACATGGCCATGCTTCGGGTCGATCATCCGGACATCATGGATTTCATCAAGGTCAAATCCGATCTCAAGGTGCTCAATAATTTCAACATCTCGGTCGCCGTCACCGACGCCTTCATGGAGGCGGTGGAGAACGACGAAGAGTATGATCTGATCAACCCCCGCAACAATGAGGCGGTGAAGCGGCAGAGCGCGGTCAAGGTCTTCCGGCAGATCGTCAAACAGGCCTGGTACTCCGGTGAGCCGGGCATTGTCTTTATCGACCGGATGAACGAGGACAATCCGACCCCGGAGGTCGGCATGATCGAAAGCACCAATCCCTGCGGCGAGCAGCCGCTGCTGCCCCACGAATCATGCAACCTCGGTTCCATCAACCTGGCCCATATGGTGAAAGACGGCGCCGTTGATTACAAGAAACTGGCGGATACGGTCAACCGGGCGGTTCATTTCCTTGACAATGTCGTTGACGTCAATCGTTATCCGTTGCCGCAGATTGAGGAAAAAACCAAGCAGAACCGTAAGATCGGGCTTGGGGTCATGGGTTTTGCCGACATGCTGCTGAAACTCTCCATTCCCTATTCCTCCCAGGAGGCGCTCGATGTTGCCGAAAAGGTGATGAAGTTCGTGGACAACACCGCCTTGCAGGCCTCCGTCGGCCTGGCCGAGAAGCGCGGCGCCTTTCCCAATTTTCCCCGCAGCATCTATGGCAAAAAGAATCCGGAGGTGCCGGTGCGCAACGCCACTCGCACCACCATTGCCCCTACCGGCACTATCAGCATCATCGCCGGCTGCTCGAGCGGGGTGGAGCCGCTTTTCGCCGTTTCCTATGTTCGTCGGGTCATGGACAACGCCGAATTTTTTGAAGTCAATCCTGTTTTTGAGGAAATCGCCCGGGCCAACGCGTTCTACACGCCGGAATTGATTAAAAAAATTTCCTACTCCGGCAGCGTGCAGGGCATTGAGGAAATACCCGTGAAGTTCCGCCGTATCTTTGAAACGGCTCACGATATCAGTCCGAAAAACCATATCGATATCCAGGCCGCCTTTCAGCGCCACACCAACAACGCGGTAAGCAAGACCATCAACTTCAGCCATTCCGCCACGGTGGAGGATGTCAAGGAGGCCTTCATGCTTGCCTACAAGCTGCGCTGCAAGGGAGTGACCATCTACCGGGACGGCTGCCGGGAGAATCAGGTCCTCAATATCGGCAAGACGGACAAGAAGAAGGCGGTGGCGTCGGAACCGGCCCGACCGGTAAAACGGGATCGGCCGCGGCGCTTGAACGGCTCCACCTATCAGATGACCACCGGCTGCGGACCGATGTATGTCACCATCAACGAGGACGGCCAGCAGCAGCTTTTCGAACTGTTCAACACGGTGGGCAAGGCCGGCGGTTGCGCGGCCAGCCAGTGCGAGGCGATCGGCCGTCTCGTCTCCCTGGCCTGGCGGAGCGGCATGCCGCCGGAGCCGATCGTCAAGCAGCTCATCGGCATCAGCTGCCACAAGCCGGCCGGCTTTGGCAAGAACAAGGTGGTGTCCTGCGCCGATGCCATCGCTCAGGCGATCCGCCAGCATCTGGAAAAAAACAACGGCTGCGCCGATGATTCCCTCTCGGAAAAGAGCATGTTCGGTGCCTGTCCGGAGTGTGGCGGGGTCATCGAGCACGAGGGCGGCTGCTGCGTCTGTCACTCCTGCGGCTATTCCGAATGTGCCTGATTCCTGGTCGTGACGAGATGGAGACGGGGATGTGTCGTTGCAAACGGGGCAGGAAATTTCCGCGGGCTGCCAAATCATCCCCAGATCGAACCGATGATGGTCTCGTAAACAACGAGCTACAATACACCGCCGGTCGGAATCGTGGCTTTTACGATTTCGACAAAATTAACCACAGAGTAATCAGAGGTAACTGATTGTAATCAAAGATGTTTTCTCTGTGTCCTCAGTGCGCTCTGTGGTGAAAAAAGACTTTTTACGAGTTTGTCGACCGATGGGGGGAACTCCAAAAGGTCCTTGCGACGGATTGTTAGGGATGTGCGTGAATTCCCTTTTTATTCAAGAACGTCGATGTGCTATGATGTATGAAAGTTTTTTCCCCTGTCGCGCCGCCTGAGCGGATATGCTTTCCCTGTCACGGTGAGAAAGGCCGTATGCAAACACACGATGTCACGGTTCTGGTCGTTGATGATGATAAACTGGTGCTGGAGGCCTTGCATCTGCTGGTGGAGTCTTACGGGTACCGGTGTCTGACCGCCATCAACGGCCGTGCCGCGGTGACCAGACTCAAGGAGAAGAGTGTTGATATCGTTGTCACCGATATCGTCATGCCGGAGATGGACGGCCTGCAGCTCCTTTCCCACATCAAGGACAACTATCCGGATACCGATGTTATTGTCGCCACCGGTTACTCCGACAAGGCGAGCTACGCTGATGTCATCCGCGCCGGCGCCATTGATTTTATCAAAAAACCATTTGAACGCGATGAGCTTGAGGCGAAATTGAACCGGGTGGAGCGGGAGCGCCGGATGATCCGCAAGCTGGAGAAGCTTTCCCTCTGCGACTCCCTCACCGGCCTCTTTAACCGCCGTTCCTTTGACCTGAAGCTGGCCGAGGAGGTCCATCGCGCCCATCGGCAGGATTATCCGGTCTATCTGGCCCTGATTGATGTCGATAATTTCAAGGGGTATAATGACACCTTCGGTCATCCGGCCGGCGACAAGGTCCTCAATGCGGTGGGTATCATTCTCAACGACTGCACCCGGCACAATGTCGATTTCACCTTTCGCTACGGCGGCGACGAGTTCGCCGCCATCCTCACCCAGATCAGCCGGGAACAGGCGATTCGGATCATGGAAAGGATCCTGCAGAATTTTGCCCATGCCGGCTTTGCCGGCACCAGTCTCAGTGTCGGGCTGGTGCGTTGCCGGCGACAGGAAGAGCTGTCCTGGACGGAAAACGCCGCCAGTATGATCGATCGGGCCGACAAGGCTCTCTACCGGGCGAAAAACGAGGGGAAGAACCGGGTTGTCGTTGATTGTGAAGAGTAATTTCAGTTTGCATACAAGTCGGCACCTTTGTCGGCTGCGCTGCACGGCTTCTTGCTGGACTTTACACATCCTTCAGGGGGGGGGCGGTGACGGCCCGCATGCTTCCTGGAATGCCGACATGAATGCAACTCAGAATAAAAAGAGGCCGCCGGCCCGGTGTGGCGGTTATTTGGCCTCCTCATCGCACTCGATGGCCATGGAGCACTCGCCCTCCTGTTGAAAGATCGGCAGGTTTGATGTCCCCTCCGCCCCGCTCTGTTTGAAGTAGAGAAGGGGTGCGTCTACCGCGCACGACTGCCGCACATAGGCGATGATCTCCTTTTCCCCGCGGATAAGCGAAAATCCCGACCCGGTCTTTTCCAGCAGCACCGGAATGGCGTCGATGCCCAGCAACTTCAGCAGCAGTTTGTTCAGTTCCGGATCATACTCCTCGTTTTTGTTTATCTCCCCTTTCAGCATATCGCCGTCCAGCCGGCTAACCGGATTGAAGTGAAAATTGCAGCTGGTGCATCCTTCCAGGGCCTGGAGGACATTCTGGCAGTGGGGGCAGTTCTCGGAAAAGAAGAGGTAGAGTTCTTTTTTCGGTGCCGAACAGGTACGGATGGCGTAAGTGCCGTTCGCAATGGTCTGTTGCCGGGAGAGCAGGGCGGCAGGACCGTAGTTGAGGAGCGACGACATGAAGACGCCGCCGGCCAGCAGCATGACGCCGCTGAGGAGCTGACGGCCGCCGGCCAGGGCGTTGAGAAGCAGGACAATGGCGAGGATAAACAGGCAGTAGGAGCAGAAGACCTTGATGACAAAGATCTGGTAGGAGAGCAGCACGCCCTCTACCGCAAGACCGACAAGCAGCAGCAGCCGGGCCAGGGCGAGCAGGTTTTCCTTTTGGGGGCCGGCCAGCAGAAAACACCAGCCGACCGCCTGGAAAAAGAGAAAACCGATGAGATTGAAGAGAAAAGGGCTGATGCGGGTCAGACTCTCCACGACGTGGCAACCCTCGTTGAGACAGGCGGCCTCGCCTTGCAGGGTGATGATCAGCAGCTGGACGGCGATCAGGGCGCTGGCTGCGAAGGCAAGAAAGGCAATTCGTTTGATGCTCTGGGCATTCATGGTCGACTCTTGTTGAATGGGTTGGCGGTCAATATGCTGTTTCTTTGGCCGGGCCGAGCAAAACGGCGGTTTAGCCTCACTCCGCCCTTTTCTAATCAAATTTTTTTTTCTTGCAATAAATCTTTCGCGTACTAATATGACCACCTGGTCACATTATGAGCGATAACGGCATACAGGCACGCACCACCTTCAGCAATCTGCCGCTGGAGAAACAAAAGAAAATCATCGAGGTCGCGGTGCGCGAGTTCGCCCGGCAGGGCTACCGCAAGGCGAGCATGAACACCGTTGTCCGCGAGGCGGGTATTGCCAAAGGGTCGCTTTATCAATACTTTAGCAGCAAGGAAGCGCTCTTCCTCTTTCTCTTTGACCGCTTCACCGATCTCGTGAAGAAAACGGTCAAGGAGGCGGGCGGCGTAACAAGCAGGGGCGATTTTTTCAGCCGGGTCAGTGAGGTGTTGCTGGCCGGTCTGCTGTTTATTGATCGCTACCCGGATTATTTTCAGATCTACCTGCAGGTTCTTTTCGAGCATGATGTGCCGGAACGGCAACGGCTGCTCTCCCAAGTGCGCCTTTTTTCGTTCGAGTATTTCGGCCCCCTCTGTGAAGAGGCGCGACGGCAGGGGGAGTTGCGGCGGGACATTCCGCTTGCGGTGCTCGTTTTCATTCTCGACGCGGCCCTTGACCGTTTTCTCCAGAGTTATGCCCGCAGCTACCTGGATTGCGGTTTGCATCTGGCCGGCCAGGATGGCGACGGACTGGCGCGGCAGATCGATCAGGTGCTCACCGTCCTGCGGGAAGGAATGGCTGCGGGGAGATTTGAGATTTGAGATTGCGGTTGTGACCGCGTTTTTATGAGGAATTAAGCAATTAAATTGTCGGGCGATATCATGGATGCATACATCGAAAAGGCTGGGCTGGGCGACATTCTCGAAAAGATCACGGCAGGGGAGCGGCTCAGCCGCGAGGACGGAATCCGACTTTATCAGTCGCCCCATCTGCTGGCAGTGGGCTATCTGGCCAATCTGGTGCGGGAACGGAAAAACGGCGATAATGCCTATTTCATCTACAACCAGCACATCAACTATTCCAACATCTGCACCAATCTCTGTAAGTTCTGCGCCTTCGGCAAACCAAAGGAGTCGGACAAGGCCTATGAGATGAGCTTGGAGGAGGTGGCGGCCAAGGTGCGGGAGCGGCTTTCCGAGCCGATCAGCGAGATCCACATGGTGGGCGGTATCCATCCCGATCTGCCCTTTGACTACTACACCGGGCTGCTGCGCACGATCAAGTCGATTCGGCCGGAGATCCATATCCAGGCCTTTACCTGTGTCGAAATCGATCATCTGGCCCGGCTGGCCGGCAAACCGGTGGACGAGACCCTGCGGTTGCTGATGGAGGCCGGGCTTGATTCCATCCCCGGCGGCGGGGCCGAGGTCTTCAGTCCGCGCATCCGCAAGCTGACCTGCGAGAAGAAGTTGTCCGGCGAGGGCTGGCTTGAGGTGGCGAAAACCGCCCATCGGCTGGGGCTCAACACCAATGCCACCATGCTTTACGGCCATATCGAGACGGTGGAGGAGCGCATCGAGCACCTGGCCGCCCTGCGCGAGGCACAGGACGAAACCAACGGTTTTCTCGCCTTTATTCCCCTGGCCTTTCACCCGAAAAACACCGAGATGGCCAATCTCTCCCGCACCTCGGGCATGGATGATCTGAAGAATCTCGCCGTGGCCCGTTGCTTTCTCGACAACTTTCCCCACATCAAGGCCTACTGGGTGATGATCGGCCCGAAAATGGCCCAGGTGGCTCTTTCATTTGGCGCCGATGACGTGGACGGCACGGTGAAGGAGGAGATCATCACCCACATGGCCGGCGCCGACACCGAGCAGGCCATGGCCATCGACGAACTGGTCCGGCTCATCCGCGAGGCGGGCCGCCTTCCGGTGCAGCGCGGCACCCTCTATGACGTGATCAGGACGTTTTAGGTTGATTGGTCCTGTTGGTCCTGTTGGTCCTATTGGTCCTATTGGTCTTATTGGTCTGATTGGTTGCTTTGGCAGACAAGCGGAACAGGTTTTTGAATGAAAAAGATCATCGAAAAAGTCGCAAATAATGAACGGATCAGCGCTGAGGAGGGGTTTGCCCTGCTCAGCGACGGCGATCTCTACCAGCTCGGTATGCTGGCCGATAGCATTCGCCGCCGTAAGCACCCGGAACCGCTTGTCACCTATGTCATTGATCGAAATATCAATTACACCGATATCTGCATCTCGGCCTGTAAGTTCTGCGCCTTCTACAAGGCGCCGGAAGACGGGCGCGGCACTGTGCTCTCCTTTGCCGAACTGGGTGAAAAGATAGAGGAGACCTTGCGTCTCGGCGGGACCCAGATCCTCCTCCAGGGCGGGCTCCATCCGGACAAGCCGCTCGAATTTTATGAGGAGATGCTGCGCTTCATCAAGGGTTACCCGATCCATGTCCACGGCTTTTCGCCGCCGGAAATCTGTCATTTCGCAACCCTCTCCGGCCTGCCGGTCGCGGAAGTGTTGGTCCGTCTCCGGCGGGCCGGGCTCGATTCCATCCCCGGCGGCGGGGCAGAAATCCTCGCCGATCGGGTCCGGCGGGAATCGGCGCCGCGAAAATGCACGGCCGACCAGTGGATCGGCGTGATGGAGGAGGCGCACAACCTGGGCATGCGGACCACCGCCACCATGATGTTCGGCCACATCGAAACCCTGGAGGAGCGCATCGAGCACCTGCAGCGGCTGCGCGATCTGCAGGATCGCACCGGCGGCTTCACCGCCTTTATCCCCTGGCCCTTTCAGCCGGACAACACGGTTTATGCCCATCTGCCGAAGACCACTGCCTTTGCCTATCTGAAGATGCTCGCCTTCTCCCGCATCTTTCTTGACAATTTCGACAATATCCAGGCCTCCTGGGTGACCCAGGGCCCGAAGATCGCCCAGGTCTCGCTCTTTTTCGGGGCCAATGATTTCGGCAGCACCATGATCGAGGAAAATGTGGTGGCAGCGGCAGGCGTCAGTTTCCGCCTCTCGGAGGAGGAGATCCGCCGCATTGTCATGGGCGCCGGTTTTACGCCGCGCCAGCGCACCATGGATTACACTCTGGTGCAACCGAGCAGATGAAGGTGCTTCATCGCGCTCCCCTGGTGGTGCCGGTGCTCTCCCCGCCTCTTGAAGATGGGGCGGTGCTCGTTGAGAATGGTGTCATCGTCGCGGTGGACCGCTATGCCGCCCTGCAGGGGAGCGCACCGGTGCGGGATCATGAGGGGAAAATCCTCACCCCGCCGCTGGCGAACTGTCATACCCATCTTGAACTCTCCCATCTTGGCGGCTTGGCCGAGCAAGAGCGGCGCGAGGAAGAGTTTACCGGTTGGATACGCCGACTGCTGGAGGCCCGCGCAAGCAGCGGTGACGATGGGCTGGCCGCCGGCCAGCGGCAGCTGGCCGCCTTTCGTCAGCAGGGAGTGGCGTGGCTTGCTGATATCGGCAATCTGCCGGCCAGCCACGCCATCGGCGAGAATGGTGCGGTGCAGGTATCTTTTTTTCTCGAAATGCTGGGACTGGGCCAGACCCGCACGGAGCTGGTGCTGGCGCAACTGGATGACATTGCCGGTGACTGCACCGCCCACGCCCCCTATTCGGTCAGCGCCCGATTGCTGCAGGCATTGAAGGCGCGGGCGCGACAGCGCGGGCGGCTCTTTCCCATCCATGTCGCCGAATCGGCGGCGGAGATCCGCTTTCTTCATGACGGCGGCGGCCCGCTGCGCGACTTTGTCGAGGAGCGCGGCGTCTGGGACAACTCCTTTGTCCCGCCCGGCTGCGGCGCGGTAACCTATCTGGACCGGCTGGGGATGCTTGATGACAGCACGGTGTGTGTACACTGCGTTCATCTGACCGACGAGGAAATCGATCTGCTTGCCGCCCGCTCGGCCCGGGTCTGTCTCTGTCCGGCCAGCAACCGTTTCCTCGGGGTGGGCAGGGCAAGGGTTGCCCGGATGCTGGCCGTTGGCCTGCAACCCTGTCTCGGCACCGACAGTGCGGCGAGCAACCCGTTGCCGCATCTCTGGGAGGAGATGCGCATCCTGCACGGCGAGCATCCGGGCATTGACCCGGCCGCGATTTTTCGCATGGCCACCCTGAACGGGGCGCGGCTTCTCGGGGTTGCCAACGGCGGCATGCTGGCGCCGGGCTCTCCGGCTTTCCTGCTCGCGGTCGAAGGGGAGGGGGTGTCGCTCCGCAATGTGCAAGATTTTCTGGTCGCGGTCGGCAGCGACGCACGGCTTGCCAGGATTGACGGAAAAGAGGAAGCATGATGGCGCGCATCGGCATGGTCAACTTTATCAATACCGCACCGCTCTATGTTATCTGGCAGCAGCGGGTCCACTCCCCGGACTGGCGGGTGGTGGAAGGCGCCCCCGCGGCCTTGAATCGCATGCTGGGCGCCGGGGAGCTTGATCTGGGTTTTGTCTCAAGCCACGAATACGGGGCCAATCCCCATCTCTACCGGGTGCTGGACGGGCTCTCCATCAGCGCCACCGGACCGGTGGGCAGCGTCTTTCTCTTTTCCCGTTGCGTGCCGACCGAGCTCTCCGGCCAAACGGTCGGCCTGAGCCGGCAATCGCAGACCTCCAACGCCCTGGTGAAAATCATCCTGGAGGAATTTTTCCGGGTGGCCCCGCTTTATGCCGATGGAGGCGGTGCGAATAGCGCGTCGGCGGTGGTTGCCATCGGCGACGAGGCGTTGCGGCTCCGCCAGCAGGGTGGCCATCCCTTTTGTCTCGACCTGAGTCATGTCTGGCAGCAGCACACCGGGCTGCCCTTTGTCTTTGCCGTCTGGGCGGTGCGGGACGATTTTTTCCGGGTCAACGGGAGGGTAGTCGAGGAGATTCGCCGGGAACTGCTCTCCTGTATCGAGCAGGGGAAAAGGGAGCTGGTTGCCGTCAGCCGGCAGGTGGCCCCGCGGATCCCCATGGATATCGACGACTGCCGCCGCTATCTCTCCGGTATCGAGTATGATCTGCACCCGCCCAAGGTGCAGGCCCTGGAGTTGTTTTTCGATTATCTCATCAAGCGAGGCGAACTGCCGGCAACGGCCCTGCCGGTGCAACTGGTTTGATTGGTCGTATTGGTCTGATTTGTCTTATTGGTCTTATTGGTTGTTTTGTCAGACCAATCAGACCAATCAGACCAACCGGACCAATCAGACCAACCGGACCAATCAGACCAACCGGACCAACAGACCAATAAGACCAATCAGACCAACAGGACAATCCATGCAAACCCCGGATGAAAAGAAGATTTTTGTCAGACAGAAATTTTCTTCCATCAGCCAGAAATATGATTTTCTCAATTCCCTGCTCAGTTTCCAGATCGACCGCTACTGGCGCTGGGTCACCACCCGGGAACTCAAAATTTTCCCCAATGGCGCGGTGCTCGATCTCTGCGCCGGCACCCTGCCCCTTTCCCTGGAACTGACCCGTCAGGCGCCTGGCCGCCAGGTGGTGGCGATTGATTTCTGCGAGGACATGCTGCGGGCCGGCATCAGGGCACTGCCCCGCGACAGCAGAAGAGAACGCATTTTCCCGGTCTGCGGTGACGGCGAAAAGATCCCGGCCAGGGATGACAGTTTCTGGGGAGTGACGGTGGCCTTCGGCGTCCGCAACCTCGGCCGCACCCAGGATGGCTTAAGCGAAATGCACCGGGTGCTCAAAGCCGGCGGCAAGCTGCTCATTCTTGAATTTTCCCGGCCGCAGAACGTCATTGTCAAGCCGGTTTATACCTTTTATCTCAACCGGGTGCTGCCCAAAGTGGCTGGGATGGTCTCCGGCGACAAGGAGGCCTATGAGTATCTGGCCAGCTCCATCGCCAGATTCTACGAACCGGAGGAGCTGATGGGGATGATGCGGCAGGCGGGCTTTGCCAGCGTCTCGCGCCGGCCGCTGACCTTTGGCATTGTTTCCGTCTATATCGGGGTAAAATGAAAAAGATCATTCTGGCCATAACCGGGGCGAGCGGCTCCCTCTATGCCGTGGAATTCGCCCGGCTGCTCGCGCCACTCGAGGTCGAGGTTCACGCTATCATCTCCAGCGCCGGCGTGCAGGTGCTGCATCTCGAAACCGGCATGCAGCCCACTGATCTGCCCGGGGTGGCAAAATGGTTTGCCATCGACAACTTCGCCGCCGCCCCGGCCAGCGGTTCCGCCGCCTATGACGCCATGGTGGTGCTGCCCTGCTCCATGGGCACCTTGGGCGCCATTGCCGGTGGGCTGTCGAACAACCTCATTCACCGGGCCGCGGATGTCATGCTGAAAGAGCGGCGACCGCTGGTGCTGGCGGTGCGCGAGACCCCGCTCAATCGCACCCACCTGCGCAACATGCTGCAGGCCGCCGAGGCCGGCGCGGTCATCTGTCCGGCCATGCCCGCTTTTTATCACCTGCCCGCCGATTTAACCGCCATGGCCCGCCATTTTGCCGGTCGGGTGGCAACCCAGGCCGGGATCCGAGTGCCGGAGCTCATCGAGTGGAGCGGCATCGATGTTTGATGATTTCGTAAAAACTGAAAATTAACCACAGAGACCGCAGAGAGCACAGAGGCAACTAATTGTAATTAAAGATGTTTTCTCTGTGTCCTCAGTGCGCTCCGTGGTGGAAAAAAGACTTTTTACGGGTTTGTCATGTTTAGAAAAATAGCCATATTACTTGAGATGATCAAGTTCGAGCACACCGTGTTCGCCCTGCCTTTTGCCCTGATGGGGGCCTTTCTTGCAGCGAACGGGGTGCCACGGTCCGCGACCTTTTTCTGGGTGGTGGTCGCCATGGTGGGGGCCCGCACCTGCGCCATGGGCTTCAACCGCATCGTTGATGCCCGTTTCGACCGGGAAAACCCACGCACCGCCGACCGGGCCATCCCGGCCGGCGCGGTTCGGATGGGGGAGGCGTGGACCATGGTGATCGCCGCCGGCCTGCTTTTCTTTTTTGCCTGCTTGCAGCTCAACCCTTTGACTCTGCAATTGTCGCCCTTTGCCCTGTCCCTCACCCTCTTTTATTCGCTGACCAAACGCTTTACCTGGCTCTGTCATGTCGTGCTGGGGCTGGCCCTTGCCTTTTCGCCGCTGGGCGGGTATGTCGCCGTCCTGGGCTCCCTCGCCGGTTTTCCCTGGGTGCTGTCCCTCGGCGTCCTTTTCTGGGTGGCCGGTTTTGATACGGTCTACGCCAGCATGGATGCCGATTTCGACCGGCAGGTCGGGCTCTTTTCCCTGCCGGCCCGTTTCGGCCGGCAGAAGGCCTTCCGGCTGGCCGTCTTTTTTCATGTGGTGGCCTTTGCCCTCTTTGTCGCCACCGGTATTGTCCGGCAACTCAACATCTTTTACTACATCGGCATCATTCTCACCGCCGCCGCCCTGTTCTATCAGCATCTCATCGTCAATCCCCGCGATCTATCCCGCATCAACATGTCCTTTTTCACCATGAACGGGCTGATCAGCCTGACCCTGTTTGTCGTCACCTGGCTTTCCCTGGTTACCGGTTGACAAAGTTTCCCTGAAGGCCTTTAACTATAAAGAGCCGGTGGTGATGTGCAGAACTTTTTCTCCGCCTTTGACGCGGTTTCTCTCGTTTCCCGGGGATCTCTCATGCCGATGATCAGGATTTTTTCCGAAAAACACATGCAGCAGTATGGCTTGACAAGCGACGAGCTTGACCGGCTCAATGCCGAATGGCAGGAAAAGGCGAAACTTCAGGGCCTTGAGGAGCACATGCCGGAATACTGGCAACAGGCCCGGCTGCATGCGGAAAGCGTTTTTGCCGGCCGCCTGGGGCAAGGCCCGGCAAACCTTTCCGGTGCGCCACCGGTGGATGAGCCGGTTGATCTGCCGTCCCTGGATGTCGATATCCATGATCTCACCGGCGCGGATGCCGGGGCGGAGCTTGTTGCCATTGATCTTGGCGATATCGAGGAAGCGCCGGCAGAGCCGGACGTTTTCCCCGATCTGACGATTTCCCTGGAGGAAAGCGGGGTGGGACAGGAGGCAACTGTCGCGCTGGAGGAGATGCCGGCGGAAATGGAACAAGAGGCGCATCCGCTTCCCGAGTCGCCTGTCGTCCAACAGGAGGCGGAACAGGAGATTGCCAGCGGCAAGCAGGAGGAAATGGCGGCGGCGGATGAGACGGATCGCGCGGTGTCCGCCGATCAGCCGGTGGTGGAGGGGGAAGAACCGGCAGCGCGGGGAATCCAGGAAGCTGCTACTCAGCCAGAAACATTGCCGCCAATGGCGGCGGCCCTGATCGAGCCCGTCCCGGCCGAACAGGGCGAGCCGGAAGAAACAGCGCCGCGCGCGGAGCCTGACAAAGAGGCCCCGCCTGCCGGGCAACCCGTTGCCGAAACAACGACCGGCGACAGAGAAGAAGAGGCCACGCCGCCCTCATTCTGGCGCCGGTTGCTGGCCGCTGTCAGGGAAATGTTCAAAGGTTCCTGAAAGGGGAGCAACCCACGACGGCATCCCGTCGGTCAGTTCAGCCGGAATTTGTTCACCTCCATCTCCAGCTTGCCGGCCAGTTCGGCAAGCTCCTGGGCTGCGCTGTTGATGCCGCCGGCGGACTGGGCCGTTTCCCGCGCCACATCGTTGACCCCGTGAATATTGTGGGACACCTCGGCAACACCGGAGGCAGCCTCTTTGATGGCGCCGAGCAGTTCCTGTTCAATGGCGGTGGAGAAACCGCGGACCAGGCCTGAGACCTCGTGCGTCTCCCCTGCCACGCCGCTCACCGTGCGGGCGATCTCGCCGGTGGTCGCGGTCTGCTCCTCCACCGCGGCGGCGATGGTGCTGGCGTACTCCTTCATCTTGTTGTTCATCACCGTCACTTTTTCGATATTGGCCACCACGCCGCTGGTCCGCCCCTGCATGTCACGGATCTGCCGGGCGATATCCTCCGTTGCCTCGGCGGTCTGCTTGGCCAGCTCCTTGACCTCGCCCGCCACCACGGCAAAACCCTTGCCGGCCTCGCCGGCCCGGGCCGCCTCGATGGTGGCATTCAGGGCGAGCAGTTTTGTTTGCTCGGTGATCTCGGTGATAACGTTAATCACCTTACCGATGTCCCGGGCCGCCTGATCGAGCTCGGCCATTCTGCCGCTGGCGTCGTCGCTGGCGGCACTGGCGCTTTCCGCCATCTGCAGGGACTTGGCGCAATTCTGGGAAACCTCCTGGATGGAGGCGGACATCTCCTCCACCGCTGCTGCCACGGAATTGACATTGGCGCTGATTCCCTCGGCCGAAGTGGAGACATGTCTGCTCTGGTTGTTCATCGTCTCCGAGGTGGCGTTGACCACGCTGAGATTGGCGCTGATCTCCTCCGCCGCCGCCGCGGTGGTGGCTGCCTGGGTGGTCAGCTCCTCGGCGCCGGAGGCCATGGACTGGGCTGTGCTCGACAGCTCAGCCGAGGCGGCGGCAAGTCCCTTCATCTCCTCGGCGATGCGGCTCATCACCCCGCGCAACTGATCGGCCATTCTGTTCAAGGCCCGCACCATGTCGCCCACCTCGTCCTGCTGATCGATATTCATTTTGGCGGTCAGATCGCCCTCGGCCAGACTGCCGGCAAAGCTGACCGCCCTCTGCAAGGGGCCGGTGATGTTGCGGCTGAGGAAAAGCCCCAGGGCAAGAGCGATGGTCACCGCCACGACCAGGGCGATGACGATGTTACGCAACGCCCGGCCCACCGCCTTGTCCATCTCTTTTTTGGTGAGAAGGGCCGCGGTGTGGAGCAGATCGGTCATCTTTTCCCCATCGGCGTCTATCTTGGTGTCCAACTCGTCGCGCTCCCTGTCGAGCTGCGCCCTATCCCGGTGCAGCGCCATGATCGTCTCGGCACTTTTGCTGAAATTCTCCCGGAACTGACGGTCAATGTCCTCCACCATCTTTTGCAGCTCCGGGGCATCCACCGCAGCGATTTTCCCCATCTCGTTTTCGCCGCCCTGGCGCAGGGCGGCAATCCAGGTGGCGAGACGGCCGGTTTGCGTGCGGTACTCGTTTTCGATGGTGTTCATGGCCTCCGCCGCCGTTGCCTTGTCGTACTCTTCGATGGCGATGCGCGCCATGGCCACCGTGGTCCTGATCTCCATGGCCATGTCGGTCCACGCCACCTCCTTGGCGAGGATGTCCTGGAAATCAGCGCCACCCGCCAATCTGCCGGCCATATGTTTCTTGATCTGCTCCTCAAGGGTGTCGGTCAGCGTGACAAGGCGGTCATACTCCCCTTCGAATTGGCTCATGGCCTTGTCATAGTTTGTCCCGAGTTCGAAATCCTTTTGCAGCAGGGCGTGCAGACCGTCGATGACGGGAAGGAACCGGTCGTGATGGAACGCGGCGACCTCCGTGAATTTTTCCAGCAGGGCGGGATCATCGGCGGGATAAATCCTGCCTATTTCCGTGTCCGCCCCCTTGGTGATGCCGGCGAGGAAAAGGGTAAAGTCTTCGACGGCGTGCTCGTGTTCCTGCCAGACCTCCGCAAGTTCGGCGGGCGATGAGGCGGCGAGCAGCTCCATGATCATCTGCATGTCGGTGCGCACGGCGAGCATCATCTCAATACTGGCGTCAACGATGGAGCCGCTTTTTTTCATGGTGGTCATGCCCTGATAGCCGACAAGGCCGATGAGAAGCATGATCAGGCAGATGGTCAGATAACCGCCGATGATCTTGATGCCGATTTTGACGTCCGCGAATTTCATCTTTTGTGCCTTTTGTCTTGGAGCTGTCTTTTCGGGGAATCGAAATGTTGCAGATGATACGATGTGACAATTTGCCGCATATCCTATCAAATATATGATAATAAAAGAAGAATTTTACGAAAGAATATCATTTTTACAAAATGAAAATCAAATGAATTATCCGTGAAAACACGGAAGGGGAAAGGGAAAGACAGGTGCGGAGCGCACGGGATAGGCAAGTCGGGCAGTGCTGATTTTATCTCATCAGTGGTGTCGTTCCTGCTCTTCCGCGGTCATTTCCTTGGTCACATCGGTCAGGGCGCCGCAGGAGAGGCAGATCTTGTCGTCGACAAAGAATTCCACCGTTGCCTGGTCCTTGAGCCAGATGACATGGCCGCTGCCAAGGGCGATTTTATAGATTGCCTCCACCCTCCCGCTCGTCTTGCCTTCGGCGCGCAGGACGGACTGGATGCGGGGCAGCTCGCTGCGGTCGTGAATGGATTTTGCTATTGCGCCGGGGGGATCGGCATAGTGGTAGGAACAGCGTTGCAGCACGCTGTCGCGAAAGATTTCCGCCACCTCGCAGGAGCGGCAGTGCAGCAGGTCGAGCAGTCGGTTGCCGACGAACTCGTACCAGATGGCGTGATCGGCGGTTTCCCGCCAGGCGGAAATATAGGGCGTGGCAGGGTTGGCCGGGGCGTTGAGGTTGCGGAAGACGTGAATGGCGTCCGCCACCCGTTTTTTCAGGGTATTGCTGAACGCGCCCTTGAGGATGAGACCGCAGTAATCGTGATCGAAAACCCAGTTGAAATCCTGCTGATTGCCCATAAAGACACCCCGCATGTGCCGGTATCACCAGTATAGCATCTGCCGGCGTCGCCATGTCAAGGACAATTGTGGCGGCAGAGGGATCTTGGCGGCCCCGGTTTTCCCGGATGTGATTGCATCCCGCCAGGGGAAGAAAGAGGGTAACTGATCAGTGCGGCCGGGCAAGGTCGCATACTCTAGCGGGTGCGAAGCCCGCCCCGGAAGGGCTAGCCACCCACCGGGTAGCGAGTCCTTGGACCAAGGGGGGTGACCCCTGAGGTTAAGCGTAGGACAGCGAACCGACAGGCCGTAAGCCGCAAGGCTGAAGTGATTGAGCCCCGAAAGTACCAATGGGAAGGATGACGCTTTTGATCGGTCGGAAATCAACATGGGTTGGGCGCGAAGC
>JBMONO010000042.1:0-39371 GCA_049323655.1 Thermodesulfobacteriota bacterium
CTTGCGATATCTCTGTTGCGAATGGCTGGTGCCATTTTCATTGCACCGGCGCTGCGGCTCTGTGCCCGCATGGGCCAAAATGTCCTTCGCTTCCTCGGTCTGACATTTTGACTTTGACGGGTCCCTGCGCCATCAGTCCTTGTTGGTGGCGAGAAAAGCCATTTCCTGGATGGCTAGGCGCAAATCGTCACATGCGAGGCGCGCGCATTTCGAGGAATGAGGCGTACTCGGGTACGCCGCAGTGACGAGATAATGTGCGGCAACGAAGCATGTGGCGATTTGGGCGACGCCATCAGTCCTTGAAAAGGCTGGGGACGATGTGGTGGCGGTTGAGCAGTTTGTAAAAATCGGTGCGGTTGCGCCTGGCCTGACGGGCCGCCTCGGTGACGTTGCCCCGGGTCGCCTGGAGGAGCTGGACCAGGTACTCCTGTTCGAACTGGCGGCGGGCATCGGCAAAGGGGACGATTTTCAGCGGCCTGTCCTTCAGTGCTTCAGCCAGCAGGCTCTCGGCGATGAGCGGCGAGGAGGACAGCGCCACCGTCTGCTCGATGACGTTCTGTAACTGGCGGACATTGCCGGGCCAGGGCGCCTCCATCAGCAGCTTCATCGCCGCCGGGGCAAAGCCGCGGATTTCCCGGTTGTTCTGCGCCGCCAGTTTGTTGATGAAGTGGTGGGCGAGCAGGGGGATATCCTCGCGCCGCTTGTGCAGGGGCGGAATTTCGAGGCTGACGACGTTGAGTCGGTAAAAGAGATCCTCGCGGAAGGTCTTGTCCCGCACCGCTTCGTCGATCTTGCGGTGGGTGGCGGAGATGATCCGCACATCGACATCCACCGCCGTGGTCGAGCCGATGGAGCGCACCTGTTTTTCCTGCAAAACCCGGAGCAGCTTGACCTGGAGGGAAAGCGGCATGTCGCCGATTTCATCGAGAAAAAGGGTGCCGCTGTCAGCGGCCTTGAAGAGGCCGGGGTAGTTTCTGGCAGCACCGGTGAAGGAGCCTTTGGCATGGCCGAACAGCTCCGATTCGAGCAGGGCCTCGGGGATGGCGGCGCAGTTGACCGGGACAAAGGGTCCGCTGGCCCGGGCGCTGGCCCGGTGAATGGCGTTGGCGAGCAGTTCCTTGCCGGTGCCGCTTTCCCCCAGGATCAGCACCCCGGCGTCGCTCTGGGCGACGAGGCGGGCCTTGTGCATGAGGTTGGCCATGGCGCCGCTCTTGTAAATGATATCTCTGGTCCAGTCTCCCGCCTCCGTCCGCGGCGCCTCCTCGCCCGGCGGACCGGCGATGGTCAGGGCGGCGTTGATCTCCTGGATCAGCTTCTGGCTGTCCACCGGCTTGGTCAGAAAGGAAAAGACGCCCTTCCGGGTGGCCTCCACCGCCTCGGGAATGGAGCCGTGGGCGGTGATGACGATCACCGGTAGGGAACTGTTGACCTTATGCACCGCGTCGAACAGGGCCATGCCGTCCATTTCTCCCATGCGCAGGTCGGTGATAAGCAGATGCGGGTTGATCAGGGACAGGCGGGAGAGGGCCTGTTCGCCGTTTTCCGCGGTGGCGACCTCAAAGCCCTGGCTCTGCAGCCGGATGGTGAAAAGGCTTAACAGGTCGGTGTCGTCGTCTACCAGGAGGATGCGGGGTTTTATGGTCATTTCGTGTTTTCGCTGCTCAATTTTTTGCGGTTGCCGGCCTGTTTCACCAGTTTTTTCAATTCATCCACTTCATGGCGGGCCTTGGTGACCTCGGCAAGGCGTTTTTTCTGCAGATAGCCGAAATAGTTCATCAGGGCGGCGAGGCCGCGTGTGTCGGGGTAACCGGGCGCATTGAGGTGTTTCATGGCGTTTCCTGGGCTCCTTGAGGTTGCTGCGTCCTGCTGATCCGGACGCGGTCAGGTGCCGTAAATTCATTGCAAGACTTGTGCGCGAGGGCAAGAGAACCTGCCGGAAAAGACAAAAAATATCATGAAATGTTCTCAACGGGCAAAACAAGTTGCAGATGCGCCCCGCCGTTGCCGTTGGTTGGGACGACCTCGATGGTGCCTTGATGATTGGCCAGGTATTCCCGGGCGATGGCCAGGCCGAGACCGGTGCCCTTGACTCGCCCCTTGGCCCCGGAGCGCCCCTGGAAAAAGGGAAGAAAGATCTTGTCTTTCTCTTCGGCGGGAATGCCGGGACCGGCGTCGATGATGTTGATCACGGCCCGGCCGTTGCCGGCGGTCAGGGTGATGGTGATGGCGGTGGCGGGCGGCGCGTGTTTTATCGCATTGGAGAGGACGTTGTCAATGACCGTTTTGAGCTGGCCCCGGTCGCCATCGATGGAAAGCGGGACGAGATTCAGGTCCACGGTCAGGCTGTTGGCAAGCAGAATGGGTTTGACGTCCTCCGTCACCTCGGCGATCAGCCCGTCGAGGGCGAATCGCTCCTTGCGGGGCGGCAGGCGTTGGGCTTGCGCCATATTGAAATTGACGATATTTTCGATCAGGCTCTGCAACTGTCTGCTGTTGTTGGCGAGGATGCGCACCACCTCCCTTTGCTGGACGGTGAGGGGGCCGACCAGCTCTTCGGCGAGCAGTCCGGCGCTTTCCCGGATCGAGGCGAGCGGGGTTTTCAGTTCGTGGGAGATATGGGCGACGAACTTGTTGCGTTCCTTTTCCAGTTCCGCCAGGCGGGAGCGCAGCCAGTCGAGCTTGGTGCCGAGAAATTCAAGATCCCGGGGACCGGAGACGGTGATGGGCGTGACGAAATCGCCGGAGCCGAGGCGGAGGATGCCCTTGTCGATCTGGCGGATCGGCCGGATGAGCAGCCCCGCGAAAAAGATGATGAGCAGCAGGCAGGAGAAGAAGAGGATGCAGGTCAGCCAGAACATCATTTTCTGATAGCGCAGCGCCTCCTGCTGGAGTGATTCGGTTCCTGCCAGCATCAGTTTGTGGCTGGCGTTCTCGATCTCATGGGCCAGCGCATTCATCTCCTGATAGCGGGCCAGGGCAACCTGCCGTTCCTCGCCGTTCCTGCTGACGTCCGCCAGGACGACGTATACCTCGTTTTCCAGGTGTTGCAGCTCGGTGATGCGGGTCTGCAGGGTTTCAGGGAAGGACAATGCCTGCAACTCGGTGAACAAAAGCTGGATGTCATCGTGCTTTTCATGGAAAGCGGCAAGGTTTTCCGCAGCCGCCAGAATATCGTAGAGGCGGGCCTGTCGCTCCTGGGCGACAAGCTGCTCCAGCAGCAGGCGGCTGACCCGGGCAGAATCGGTGGCCTGGAACACCGTCTGGGTGCTTTTCGCTGCCATGGTATCCATGAAATAGGCGGAGCTGATCAGGGCGGCCAGCAGGGGCAGGGCGATAAAGAGAAAAGAGGCAAGGAGAAGGATGAAAAATGATTTGGGTCGGTAGAGCTGCACAATGAAGTGATCCGTGTCTCTTGAGGTGAATGCGATCCGGGGAAGAGGTCCGGCAATTGGCCGGGAGAGCCAGCTTTTTTCACACTTACAGGCAAGCGCATTTTTCTTCAAGCCTCTTTCTCCGATGGTCTCGCAAATACTGAAAAGTAACCACAGAGACCACAGGAATCCAAGAGATAACTGATTGGAATTAAAAATTTTTCTTTGCTCTCGCAGTGCGCTCTGCGGTGAAAAAAGACTCTTTATGAATTTGTCTTCTCTGCCTGGCCCTGAAAAAAGGAGGGAAAGCGGCGGGCAGATGAACTCACGAGATGGGTCGATAAAAAGGCGACCAGGCCGGCTGTGCTGTTTTTTTGTTTTTCTTGCCGGAGTGACGGGGTATAAATGAAACGCAGGCAGACAAACCGCCCAAGGTGATTATTCTGGGTGTGCCGATTGACGACAAAAGAGGCGAACGGATGAGCGAGCAGTGGCGGACGCCGGCGGAATATCTGGCAGTGGCGAAGAGGCGCAAACGTGCCCTGTTGCTGCCGTTTTTCGTTTTCTCCGGCCTGGCTGTCCTGCTCGCCCTGTTCCTGCCGCCGACCTATCGGGCGGTGGCAACGGTTGTTCTGGAAGGAGAGGAGATTCCCGCCGGATTCACCGACGACGCCGTACAATCCCTGGCCGAGCAGCGTCTGCGGATGATCCGGCAGCGTATCCTCAGCACCGGCAAACTGCTTGATATCATGAAACGCGAGGGTCTCTTCGCTTATCTTTCCGGTAAGGCAAATGCTGAGGAGATGGCGACGGCCATGCGGGATGCCGTCCGGCTCGATTATGCCGGCGCCGAGATTGTTGAGGGCCCGGCCGGGCAGTCAGGCACCGGCTCCATCACCTTTATCCTGTCGTTTGAGGCGCGGGAAAAGCCTGTCGTCGTCCAGAAAATCGCCAACATCCTCGCTGCCCTTTTTCTTGAAGAAAACCTTCGGGAACAGCGGGGGCAACACCGCGACATCCTTGCCGTGCTGGAGGAGAAGCGGCGGGCGGCGCGCAGGGAACTGGATGATGTCACTCGGCGCATTGCCCTTTTCAAAAAGGAGCATATCAACGAGTTGCCGGAGGTGCTGCCGGTCAATCTTCAGAGTCGCCATGCAGTCGATGCCGCCATCGAACTGCTTAACGATCAGCTCCGCACTCTGCGGGAGCGGGAGGAGCGACTGGCCGCCGCTCTTTCCGCCGTTTCTCCGCGGCAGGAAGAGGAAGAGAGGCAGCGGCTCGCTGCCTTGAAAGTGGAACAGGCCAACCTGGAAAGCCGCTACACGGCTGAGCATCCCGATGTTACCCGGATCCGCCAGGAAATCGTCCGGCTCGAAGAGCGGCTGGCCGCCGGAACTGCGACAGAGCAGCAAAGCGCGCCGGCGGATAATCCGGTTTTTGTCAGTCTGTCCGGCCAGCTTGCCGCGATGCGGGACGAGCTGAAGGCAGCGAATCGGCAGCTTGCTGATCAGGAGGCGCGCCGCGCGCTTCTCACCGCCTGGATCGAGGCGGCGCCGCGGGTGGAGATGGCCTACCATGATCTGCTGGCCCGGCAGCGGGAGGCGCAGACCCGTAACGACGATCTGTCCCGCCGGCTGGAGGAGGCAAAAACCGCCGGACTCACGGCACGGGATGGGCAACGATTTACCGTCATTGATCCGGCAAGTCTGCCGCTCAGCCCCAGCCGACCGAATCGACCGGTCATTGTCCTGGCCGGTCTGTTTTGCGGTCTTTTCGCCGGCGGCTGTTGTGTCTTTCTGCTGGAGGCCTGCGATTCGTCGATCCGCCGGCCCGAAACATTGGAGCGGGAAACCTCGTATCCGGTGTTGGCGGTCATTCCTGTTATCACCACCGGCAGTGAGATCCGGCAGCGGTCCAATGCCCGGATCCTGATCGTTGCCGGAGTTTTGCTGGTTATCGCCGTGCTGGCGGCCCTCATTTTTTTTCTGCCGGACCAGGCGGCTTTGTGGGAGAAGCTGCGCGAGCTGCTCCCCTTGTTGTTTGGAGGGTGACGATTGCGGCCATGATGAACAAGGAGCGCCAAAAGATGGGGACGACCGCCGAGGCACCATCGGACAGACCGCGGGAAGAAGAAGGGGAGCTGCCGCCGGCAATCGTCACCACCGGCTGGCAGCCGCCGGTCTATTCGGAGTCCGTGGCGGTCCGGCTCGATCCCCAGCGGTTGCTCCGCAACCGCTGCGTCTGTATAGCAGCCGATGCCCCTGAGCTTGATGCCTACAAGATCCTGCGCACCCGTATTCGGCAGTTGCTGCGGGATCGGGGGATGAACACCATTATGGTGACCAGCGCCTGTCCCGGCGAAGGCAAGACGGTGACGGCAATCAATCTCGCTCTGACCTTTGCCCGCGAATACCAGCAGACGGTGCTGCTCGTCGACTGCGATCTGAAAAAACAGGATATCCGTTCCTGTCTCGGCTTTGCCAGCGACCGGGGGCTGGTCGAATACCTGGAACACAACCGACCGTTGAAGGACTGTATCATCTGGCCGGGGGTAGAGAAGATGACCGTGATTTCCGGGGGGCGGACGGTGCGTGACAGTACCGAACTGCTTGGGTCGCCCAAGATGCGCGATTTGCTTCTTGAAATGAAAACCCGCTACGATGACCGCTGTGTGCTGCTCGATGTACCGGCGGTGCTTGCCGGCGCAGACGCCATGGTCTTTGCCCCGCTGGTGGATTGTATCATCATGGTGGTGGAAAAGGGAGTGACCCCGCTGGCTGAGGTGAAAAAAGCGATTGCCTTGCTGCCGGCCGAAAAATTCCTCGGCTTTGTCCTTAATGACAGGCAGGGAAAGTGAACAACCTCGCACAGGCACAGAGAGGTGCAAGCTATGTATGAAATATTCAATGCGCTGCGGGGGAAAATCTTTCAGTCGATGGTCGGTCGGGAAGTTCTCGTTGCGGCCGCCAGGGATGAGCATGTCGTCAGCCATCTTGAATATGGCCTGCGGGAACGGGTGAGATGTCTCCTGGGGGCAGAAGAAAGCGGCATTGGCAACGACACCCTGTGCCGCCGTTTTTAAGGACCAGCCATGACCTTTACCCTTATCCCGGCGGCGGATACGTCGTTGCCGCCCTTGCTTTTTCTCCCCGGCTGGGGCTTTGACGGCCGGCTGGTTTCGCTTTTTTCCCTGTTCCCCGGTCGTTCGCTGATTGTGCCCCGGCAATGGATCGATCCCTTTGCCGCGGCGGCGATGCTGCCCGAGCTTCTGCGGCGGCAGGCGGCGCCGGTGACGGTGGTCGGTTGGTCGATGGGGGCGCAGCTCGGTCTTGAACTGGCCCTTGCCCATCCGGAACTGGTGGCCTCTCTCACCCTGGTAGCCATGCGCAGGATCTGGCCGGCCGACGAGATCGCCCAGATCAAAGGGGAGCTAGCCGCAGATCCCGTGCTTTTCATGCGTGGGTTCTACCGAAAATGTTTTCTCGGCTATCGGGCCGCCTACCAGCGCTTTGCCGAGATGCTGGAGGAGGAGTATCTGCGCGGCTGCGATGTCGCTCTGCTGGCCGCCGGATTGAACTATCTGGCGGGCTTCCGGCTTGCTGGCGACCCAGTGGTCACGGTGCCGCTTTCCGTGCTGCATGGCGGCCGCGATGTGGTGGCGCCGGTCGGCGATATGGTGAGACTGCCCGGCATGACGGGCGAAATCGTCCCCCATGGCGGCCATCTTGTGTTGCTCGATCGGTGGCGATGAAGAAATACGGCAAGGAGATAATCAGCCGGCGCTTTTCCCGGGCCGCCTCGACCTATGATGACCATGCCCTGGTGCAGGGAGAGAGTGCGGTTGCCCTCCTCGGCCTGCTGCCCGAGAATTTTGTCCCGGACCGCATTCTCGAGATCGGTTGCGGCACCGGGAGCTACACCGCTCTGCTTGCCGACCGCTTCCCGAATGCCCGGATCACCGCCATTGATTTTGCCCCGGGCATGATCGGCAAGGCCACGGCAAAGCTCACCGGCCGGCCTAATGTTGCCTGTCTCTGCCGGGAAGGCGAAACATTTCTGGGCGCCAACCGGGACAAATACGATCTCATTACCAGCAACGCAACCATGCAATGGTTCGACGATCTCGGCGTTGCCGGCGCCAACTGTGGGCGCGCCCTTTCCGGAAACGGCATTTTCCTCGCCTCCCTCTTCGGCCCTGCCTCTTTGCGCGAACTGGCAGCAGCCCTGGCCGCGGTTTTTGGCAGAGAGGCGCCGGTTGCCGCCGCCCGTTTTGCCGGCAGGGAGGAAATCCGTCGCCTGCTGACGGGCTGTTTTGACCGGATCGACATCACTGAAACAACCTATCGCCGCAGCTACCTATCCCTGCACAGTCTGCTCTTTCACATCAGCCGCACCGGCACCGCCGGTCATCATGCCGCCCCCTTGTCGCTGACCCGCGCCAGGATTGCGGCCCTCGATGCCTGGTTTGCCGCGCGCGGCGGCTATCATGTCAGTTTTCAGGTTTTTTCTGTCGTGGCGAGGGGGAAGACGGATGGATGACAATCGCCATTATCAAAAGAGGAAACAATGGGCAAATCGCTTTTTATCACCGGCACCGGCACCGGGGTCGGCAAAACCGTAGTCAGTTCGCTGCTCTGGGGATTTTGCCGTCAGCAGGGAATGCGGGCGGTTTATCAGAAATGGGTGAGTTCCGGCGGCGAGCAGTCGGAGGATCTGCGCTTCTGCCTGGAGCATAACAGTCTGCCGCTGAACAGCGGGCAAGGGGAGGTGATCTTTCACTTTCAGTTGGCCGCCTCCCCCCATCTGGCGGCGGAACGGGAGGGGAAAATGGTTGATCCCGACCGGATTCGCACCGTTTTCCGGCAGGCCCTGACTGCCAACGAGCTGGTGCTGGTGGAGGGGGCCGGCGGGGTGCTGGTTCCCTTGCGCCGCGATCTGCTTTTTGCCGATTTTGTCGCCGAACTGTCACTCCCGGCGCTGATTGTCGCCCGCAGCGGGCTCGGCACCATCAATCATACCCTGCTGACCATCGAGGCCCTCCGGGGTCGCGGCATCCCGCTGCTCGGGGTGGTGCTGTGCGATGAGGAAAAAGAAATGGCGGCTGATGATGTGCTGGTGGTTGACAACCAGCGGGTTATCGAAGAAACGGGCCGGGTGGCGGTGGTCGGCCGACTGCCGCGGCAGGCCGACTATGGCCGGCTGCAGCAAATCTTTGCTCCCATCGGCGCCGCGATCGCGGCCCGGCTTGGCGGACCAGGGTAAGGCCCGGGCTGTTGACCGGGCAGGGGTCAACGCTTTTCCGGCACGCCGAGGGATTTGAGGATCAAGGCCAGGGGACAGAATCTGGAAAAACCGTACTGGAGCAGGTTGGCGCCGACAAAGGCGGTGAACCAGAGCCAGTAGCGACTCATGAACACAGGGCTCGCCTCAACGCCGAGGGCGAGGCTGAGGAGAATGAAAAGACCGGCAAAAACATGGACCCAGTCGGTGACGATCATTGTCCGCTCCTTTGCGCCACTGCCGGGCAGGGAAGGGGCGCGTTCGTTTCAGATTTTTTCGGTGCAGAAAAGGGTCCGCATCGTCTGAATGAGTTGCAGGACGCGCGGATCGTTGATGCGGTTGTAAATAAAATTGGCGTCCTTGCGGAACGAGATGATCCCCTGATTGCGGAGGATGGACAGATGCTGGGAGACGTTGGCGTTGGTCGTCTTCACCTCTTCGCGCAGATCTCCCACCGTCATCTCCCGGTCCTGGAGCAGGCAGAGGATTTTCAGCCTGATCGGGTGGGACATGGTTTTCAACATGCCGGCAATGGATTCGATGTGTTCATTTTGCATGTGTTGCTCGTAAGGAATATTTAATTATATTCTTTAATGTCTGGCGTTGCGTTTGTAAAGATTTTTTCTGGGCAACGGCCGGCCGGATGTATCAGGGGCGTTTTTCGTTGGTCAGGATTGTGCGGGGCGCCGCACCCTGACCGCGGTGTCGAGATCAATCCCCAGCCGGGCTGCCGCATTGCCCCGGTTGATGCCGATTTCAAGCAGATCGCGGCTGCCGAAAAGGGCCACCGCTTCCCCGATTTTGTTCGACGCGTAAGTCGGGGAAATCGTCGGGATGGTCTGGCTGCCGACCGTCACCGTAAGCCGGTCCAGCCCACCGCGGCTGAATGATGTCGCGCCGGCCCGATCGATGTTGGTGATCAGGTTGCCGAAATGGTCGATATCGATCACGGCGCCGCACAGCTCATTCGCCTCAATGTGAAGGGGGGGCAGGGCGAGGCGGGTCAGGTCGGCCGGATCGATGGCGGGTCCGGTGCATGCTGCCGGCAGGCCGCCGGCCAGGGCGGCCGCCACCGGGGCGAAGATGTCGCGACCGTGGAAGGTCCGGCTCATCGGCTGCAGAAAAAGGCGCTCCTCCGTCACCGCCCAGGCCGCCTGCGGGGCGGGCAGCAGTGAGCAGGCGCCGTTGTCCGGGAGAAGAAAGAACTGACCGGCGACCTCGATCAGGACGATACGTCGACTGGTGCCGACGCCGGGATCGACGACGACGACATGGATGGTGCCGACGGGGAAAAAACGATGGGTCGCAGCGAGGAGCAAGGCTGCTTGGCGGATGTCCTGCGGCCGAACCTGGTGGGTGATATCGACGATGACCGCCGTCGGGCAACGTGAAAGGATCACCCCCTTCATGACGCCGACATACTCGTCCGACAAACCGAAATCAGTGATCAGGGTGATGATCGTCGTCTTCATGGAAATGGTTTCCCGATCAGCCGGCTGACGCCGACCACGTCGATCCCCTCGGTCAGCAGGCGTCGATGGTCGCGCAAAACGGCATAGGTCTCGGGCCGGGGATGACCGATGCCCACTGCTGCGCCCTGGGCGCGGGCGATGTCGATGAGCCGGCGCAGCTGGCCGGCAATGGCCGCCGGGGCGGGGTCATGGTCAAGAAAGATATCCCGCTGACGACACGGCAGGCCGATCTCCTCGGCTATTCGCCCGGCCACCGAGTCGGCGGCGGTGAGGCTGTCGAGAAAGAAAAGCCGGCGGTCGCGCAGCAGGAGCAAACAGGCCCGCATGGCAGCGGGGTCGGCGGTGAATTTCGAGCCCATGTGATTGTTGACCCCTACGGCAGTTGGCAGGATGGCGAGATGACGCTTCATAGAGGCAACGATCTGCTTCTCCGGCATGGTCGCGAGCAGCACGCCGGGTTCGGGCCGCCAGCGGTCGTCCTTGGGCTCCATGGGCAAATGGAGGAGGATGTCACGATTCCGAGCGCGGGCCAAGGCGGCCAGTTTTGCGGTGTGGGGGCCGGCGGGAAGAAAGGCGAAGGTGAGATCGAGGTCAAGTGCGATCAGGGTCCGGCCGAGTTCTTCCTTGTAGCCCATGTCGTCGATGACCAGGGCCAGTCGTGGTCGGGCGGCGGAGGTTGCCGGTGCGGGCGAGGACGGCTGGCGGGACAGGGTGGCTGGTTCCGGTTTTCGGGGGGCCGGTGGTGTCGATGGTGTTCGTTGCGTGGCAACTGGGGGCGCAGATCCTGCAAAAAAGGTTTTCAGGCGGGGCAGATTGAGGGCGAGAAGGCCGGCAGAGCCGATCAGCAGCAGGAGAAGCAGCAATCCCTTTGCGGGAGCGAATTTTTTTTTTCGCGGTGTGGAGCGGGACCGACGGCGGGCCATTTACTGCCGCCTGGTGAGGACGTAACGGGCCAGGCCGATCAGGGTGCGGCGCGCCTGGCAGTCGGGGAAGACAGCCAGCGCCTCCTCCGCCGCCGCCACCAGCGTTTCCGCCCCTTGTCTGGCATAGGTGAAGCCGTTGCCCTCTTCGATGAAGCGGCGGGCCGCGGCAATCTGTCCGGCGCGCTCCTCCGGTGAAGCGGCCAGCAGGGTCGCCATCTCCTGCCGCTGGTGTGGTTCAGCGCTGCCCAGGGCGTGGAGCAGGGGCAGGGTGAGCTTGCCTTCGATGAAATCATTGCCCACCGCCTTGCCGGTGGTCGCCGGGTCGCCGAGATAGTCGAGGAGATCGTCCACCACCTGAAAGGCCAGCCCCAGGGCGTTGCCGTAAACAGCGAGCGCCTCCTGATGTGCCGCCTCGGCCTCGGCGAAGCAGGCCCCGACCCGGCAGGCGGCGCTGATCAGGGCGCCGGTCTTGCCCCGCAGCACGGCGAAATAATTTTCCTCGGAAAGATTGCCGTCCGTGACCGTCTGGGCCTGAAGAAACTCCGCCTCGATCATCGCCGCCGTCGCCGTGCCGATGACTCCGAGGATCTCTTTTCCTCCCAAAGAACCGGCCAGGGTCATCCCCCGGGTGTGAAGAAAATCACCGGCCAGGATGGCGTGACTGCTGCCCCATACCGTGCTGACCGCCGGTTTGCCCCGGCGGCGGTCGGCATGATCGATGACATCGTCATGAAGCAGGCTGGCGCAGTGGAGAAATTCGAAAACCAGGGCCAGGCGGTAAAGGTCGGGCGGTGGCACGATATCCTCTTCAGGGGCCAGCCCCGCCGGCATGCGGGTAAAGGCGCAGAGACGACCGGCGAGGACGGTCAACAGCGGCCGGATGCGCTTGCCGCCGTTGAAGAGTCCGTATTCGAGTATTTTCCGCAGCAGGGGGGTGCCGACCCCGGCGATCTCATGGCGCATTGCCTCGTCAACGGCAATCATGTCCGGTTGCAGCAGGGCAAGCAGTTCGTTTTTATTCACGGTGTCCTCCTGGGGATGATGCTCATGATCCCTGTTCCTATACCAGATTCCGTACCTGCATCTCAATGGGGAAAAGGGGCGTGATCGGCAAAAAAAGGATGGGCCGCGATCATTTCTCTTTCTCCAGACCGTGGAAAAAATCGTGCACTTCGTCCAGGGTGCGAATGATGCCGCTTGCCGGCAGGCTTTGGCGAAACATGCGGCCATACTGCTTGCTGAAGAGCCGGATATCCATGATCGCCAGCAGGCCGCGGTCGGTGGAGGCGCGCATCAGCCGGCCCACGCCCTGGCGCAGGGTAAGGATGGCGCGCGGCACCTGAAAATCCATGAAGGGATTGCCGCCCGCCTGTCTGATCCGTTCGAGGCGGGCCATGGTCACCGGGTCGCCGGGCGCCTCGAAGGGTAATTTGTCGATAATGACGCAGCTTAAGGTGTCACCCGGCACATCAACCCCTTCCCAGAAGCTTGCCACCGCCAGGAGGACGGAGTGGGTTTCGTTGCTGAAGGCATCGAGCAGGGTCTGTTTCGGGGCGCTGCCCTGGAGAAGGAGCGGGAAGGGCAGATGGGTGGCAAGATATTGGTGCAGGGTCAGCATTACCCTGATGCTGGTGCTGAGTACCAGGGCGCGGCCGCGGGAGGCGAGGAGCAGGGCGAGGATGCTTTCCTGGAGGGCGGGCAGAAAGGCGGGTGACGGAGGCTCTGGAAACCGTTCCGGAATGAAGAGCCGGGTGCGACCCTGGTAATCGAAGGGTGAGGGCAGGCGGAGGGTGGCGGTGTCATCCGGAAGGCCGAATCGCTGGCGGACAAAGGTGAAAGAGCCGCCGGCGGTCAAGGTGGCGGAGGTAAAGATGGCGCTGTGTACCTCCTGATAGAGGGTGTTTCGCAGATCGCCTGCCACGTCAATGGGTGAGGCTGAGAGAATCACCGTCTTCTCTCTCCTTTCGTACCAGTACACCCGACTGCTGTCGCACCCGGCCGTGACCGCGTTGAGATGGGACATCAGTTCGCCGGTGCGGCGGTGCATGGCGTTCCAGATCTCGTCCTGGCTGGCCAGTGGTTCAATGGCTCGGCTCAGGGTGCGCAACGACTCGGCAAGGAGAAAGCATTCATTGTCCCAGCCGTCGATTGCCGCCATCGCCTCGTGCAGGGGAAAGCGGCCCTGGTTTACCGAAAAAAGGGCGAGAAAACGGGCAGCAGCGGCGGCGGTGGAGCGGGCCGCACTCATAATCTTCTCCGGTTTTTTTTCGATCGTGTCGTCTTCGCAGAGACGTTCGATGTCGCGGGCCAGATCGACGAGCTGGAAATGGCTGACGCTGGTGCCGAAATAGCGGGTGGCGATATCCTCGATGTGATGGGCCTCGTCGAAGATGACCGCTTCATAACGGGGCAGCACCTCGGCAAATCCGAATCGTCGCAGGGCCAGATCGGAAAAGAAAAGGTGATGATTGACAATGAGCAGCCGACAGCGCGCCGCCTTTTTCCGTAACTCGGTGATGAAGCACCCGGCATGGTCAGGGCAGGCGGAGCCAAGGCACTGACCGGAGGCGGCGCTGATCTCCCGCCAGAGACGGGAATCGTCGGGCAGCCATTCCAGCTCGGCCCGGTCCCCGCTGATGGTGCCGGACAGCCAGTCTGCCACCGCGTTGATCTGGTCCTGGTCGAAGTGGAGCGAGCTCTCCATCTGACGGAAACGCCCCCAGCGGTAGCGACAGAGGTAGTTCTGTCTGCCCTTGACGCAGAGGGCGGTGAGATCGGGATCAACGTGGTCGATGAGAAAAGGGATTTCCTTGCGGAGGATCTGTTCCTGCAGGTTGAGGGTGTTGGTGGAGATGATGACCCTCCGGCTGCTCAGCGCGGCCGGGACCAGATAGGCGAGGGTCTTGCCGATGCCGGTTTCCGCCTCGACGATCAGCAGTCCCGTCTCGCCCCGGCCGTCGAGGCAGCGGGCCACGGCGAGTGCCATTTCCCGCTGCCCGTCGCGGGGTTCATAACCCGCCAGCCGGCGGCTCAGGGTGCCCTGTGTTGAGAAGAAATTTTTTGTCCTGCTGACGAAATCAACCATGGTGATGGGCATTATCGTCAGCGTGGCCACACAGCTGGTGGATAGAGGTCGAATTTCCCTCGGAGTCTGCGCTTACCGGCGCATCTGCAGCACTGCTGAATCGTTTCCGTGCTGGAGCGATCGGGCGTTTCCCGTCCCAAGCCGGATAGTGATAAAAAAGTTTTGAGTCGCGGACCGGGACGGAATAAGATGCGGAGAGGCACCCCTGGTCTGTCCGGGCGGTTGCGCCAAAGCAGGCGCGATTTCCGACCCGGATCCCTTCGAATGGTAGCAGGGCACATATCAAGGAGGAGGTTATGGAGATCAAAAAAATTCTGGTTCCTGTTGATTTTTCCGAGAACGCGCATCGGATTCTCGAGTATGGCGCCTTTGTGGCGCAGCGGTTTGCCGCCGGAGTGGAGGCGATTTTTGTAGCTCAGACCTTTCAGGATTATTCGGAATTTTTCGAGCCGCACATGCCGATCATCCAGTTTGAAGAGGATCTGCTCGCCAGCGCCAAGGAACGAATGACCTTCTTCCTTGAAGAAACCCTCGGCCCCGGCGCCGCGGCCACGGGAGTCGTGCTCGCCGGTGATGTTGCTGAAACCATTTTGGTCTATGCCGGCGAGCACGGAATCGATCTCATCGTCATGGGCACCCACGGCTACAAGGGACTGGAAAAGGTGCTGTTCGGCAGTATCGCCGAAAAGGTAGTGAAGATGGCGCCCTGTCCGGTGCTGACAATCAACCCTTACAGGTCGACGATTTGACGGATAGAAAGGCGATCAGCGCGTATTCCGGTTCCGGACCGGCATCCGGAGGAGAGCGACGCAGCAGGCGGGCCATCAGGGCGTTGGCGCTGGCGGTGCAGAGATACATTTCCAGATGCGGCACAGGCTGGCAGCCGCCGGCCGCTGGTCGGTCCGGGCAAGGATGAGTTGCGTGGAAGGCGGCGAGGGATCGGGTCCAGTCTGCTGCCAGCCGGGCGGTTTGCTGCAGGGTGTCGTCCTGGAGGCCCATGCGGCAGCTTGCAGCGAGCAGATCGGCTATCGCGGCGATTGTCGCCGCCGTCTGGCCGCGGAAGGCATCCCGCCGGGCGATCGCCTCCTCTGCCGGTAGGGTGTCGAGCCAGGGCAGGGGCAGGCGCAAGAGCCTGGTCGGATAGCGGCCGTTGAGGGAGTGATTCATCTCAAAGAGTAGTTCGGCGTTCTCCTCACGGCTGGCGACGAAGATCCGGTGTTCAGCCCGGCGCGGATCAGCCAGAAAAAGTTTCGCCCAGGCCTTCAGCAGCAGCTCCGGACGGATGGACGACGCCGGAAAGGAGTGCAGTTGCGCCACCGGGATGGCGAGTTCCTCGTCGTCCTCGTCGTCTCCCTTCAGGGCGGCAAAGAGTTCCTGTTCTCTGGCGGCGACGGCGGCCATTTCCTGTGCCAGCTCCCGTTCCTCCTGCCGGAGGATTTCGGCAAGCTTGAGCAGCAGCCGCGCCTGCCATAGCTCTTCCGCCTTCTCTCGTTTCTTCCGGTTGTCCTCCTGGGTGGTGACGGGCTCGCCGAGGCCGCTCAGCGAAGAAATGAGGCTGCGGACATTCGTCTCGTCAGGCCGGTCGGAAAAGCGGGAGGCCATGGCGGTGAGCTGTCCGCTGTAAAATTCTCCTTCATTTCCTTTCAGCTCTCTGATAAGTTGGTTGAACCGCGGCAGCTCCTCGTGAAAGGGGAGTGGCGGATAACCGGGGCAGAGATGACGCCAGGGGTCCGGGGCAGCGGCCGGTGCTTCACTTGCCTGGTAATGATGAATGGTATCAAAAAAGAAGAGGAGCTGTGGCAACTGCTCAGGCTCCGGAGATGTTTCGGGGAAAAAAAGGGCGTTCAATGATGTCATGGACAGTGTGCGGCACAATATGGATTGATAAAAGATGCCCGCGGGTCGGCAACCGGCGGCGGTCCGGGTGCGGTGACAAGGATATTGCGTGCAGATGAACACAAAGGAAAAAATCTCTCTGATCGCCCTGCTGGCCTTCTATCTGCTGGTGACGGTGCGCTATTTTCCGGGCCGTCCCCTCGATACCCTGACCGCCACCATGCTGCATTGGCTGGAATCGGTTCCCTACCTTATCGGCTTGACAATACTCACTGTTTCCCTGCTGCGCAAGGTGGTGGGGACAACATTGCCGGCGGATCGCATCGCCCGTATTTATCTCACCTTCGGGCTGATCGGTGAGGTTTTCTACGGCATCTATCACTATGTCAACAAGGGGAATATATAGGGGGCGCCCCACTTTTTCAAGTGTGGTGTGACGGCATTGATCATTTGATGGTCACCGGATATTTTTTCTTGAGAGACTCGACCATGACCTGTAACGCCTTTTCGGTGCGCTCACTTTTTAAGCGGGCCTCGATCTGGCCCCGTACCTTTTCCAGCGGCAGTTGTTCAGGCGCCTTTTTGCTGACAACCTGAATGAGATGCCAGCCGAAACCGGTGCGGACCGGTTCACTTGTCTCGCCGGGTTTGGTGGCGAATGCCGCGTCCTCAAATTCCTTGATCATCTGACCGCGACCGAAAAAGCCGAGATTGCCGCCTTTTGCCCCTGAGCCGGGATCTTCGGAATATTTCTGGGCCAGCACGGTAAACGATTCGCCGCTCTGCAGCCGGTCACGGATCATCTCAATGGTCTTTTTCGCCTTGTCCTGTTCCTCGGCGGGCGCACCGGAATCGACCCTGATGAGAATGTGCCGGGCTTCCACCTGTTCGCCCTGGATGAACTCTTCCCGATGGTCGGCATAATAGCTTTCGACCAGCGCCGGCTCGATCGGTGACCGGGTGTCGATCGTCTGCGCCACCAGGGTTTCCACCAGGATTCTGTTGCGCATCTCCTCAATTTTGAGCGCCGTCATCGGATTTTTGTCGAGACCCTGGGCCAGTGCTTCCTGGACAAGGAGGTTGATTTCCACCCAGCGGCTGATGAGCTCTTTTTGCATATCCTCGCTGGCGCGGAGCTTTATCTGCACCTGGGGAGGCATCAGGTCAATCATCATGTTGAGCCGTGAGCCTGAAAGCGTCGCCGGACCGACGGTGGCAAGAATCTCGGCGTCGGCCTTTTCCGTCGCCGCGGCAGGGGAAAGGAAAAGGATGGCAAGGATGACGGTCAGCAACAGGTGGTGGGTCGGTTTCATCATGAAGATACCTGGAGAACAGCGGCAGGCATGCCGCCTGCGCGAAAATGTTTGTGCCGCCAGGGAAGCCAGGTGCGGTTCACCTGATCAGGCTGTTTTTGCCGTGCAGTCCGGAGGGGACGGTGGTGTTGGGCATCACCATGCTTTTCGGCCCCAGCACCGCGCCGGGGTTGGTGACACTGTTGCAGCCGGTCTGAACGCCATCGCCCAGGATCGCTCCGAATTTCCGCAGACCGGAATCAACGACACCGTCCGGGGTGCGCACCTGCACCGTGCCCGCATGAAAGCGAAGGTTGGCCAGTTTGGTGCCGGCGCCGAGATTAACGTCCCGGCCCAGGATACTGTCGCCGAGATAGGCAAAGTGGCCGGCCTTGGCCCCGTCCATCAAGATCGTGTGTTTGACCTCGGTCACATGGCCGACAACACAGTGGGCGCCGAGCAGGCAATGACTCCGCAGATACGCTCCCTGGCGGATTTCAGTCATATCGCCGATGATGGTGGGCGAGCCGATAAAGGCGCCCGGTTCGATCCTGACTCCTTTGCCGATTCGGATCTTATCCCCGGCCAGCACCGCCCCGGCCATAATGATGCTGGCGCCGTCCAGCTGTTTGCCGTCCCGGAAAACCCGGGCCTTGCCCCTGGTGGCGTCGCCGAATTCAACGACAAGCCCGGCGGCATCGAGAAAACATCCGTCATAATAGACAAGCGTGCCGGCCAAAGGTTCACATTTTTTTGCGCAGTCCGGCAGTGGATGATAGAAGAAGTCGTCCAGATAGGATTGCAGATTCTTGAGTCCATCCCAGGCATGATCGGCATCGGCAAACAGTTGCGGGTGCCCGAAGGAGGAGAGATCAAAAAAATGATGTGGTTGCAGCATGGCGAGCTCCCTGTTGATTGAAGGGGAACCCTCTGCCGGCGGCTCGGTGGAGAATGCGCGTCTCCCCCAGTTCAGCCCGCCCACAGGGGAAAGATTGCCTGAAAGTAGCGAAAATGCGAGTCGATCGCAAGAGTGATATTGCGTGACGGGACAAGAAGAAAACCCTCTTTTTTTCGAAAAAGGCGGGAGGGGTGAGCCTGTACTTGACTTACATCCCGCCAGTGTTTAGTTTACAGCAACTTTACGAAAAGATTCATAGTGCAACAGTGAGACCGGGCGAGGGAAGAGGCGGTAAGGAAAGAGGACGGTCTCCGCCGCCGGCACCGAACGTGCCGCGATGTGGCGACTCTTCGATACCGACCCTGAAGATGCCGGCCGGTGATGCGCTGTGGCCTCGAATCTGTTCAGCATACCATGGAGGTTTTTTTGTGCAATATGAAGATCCCGACTATCCTGATAAGGATGAATTGACCGAAATGGAAGAGCCGGAAATTCCGGAAGTGCTGCCGATGATGGCGGTGCGGGATGTGGTCGTGTTTAACTACATGATCATTCCTCTGTTCGTCGGGCGGCCGGCTTCCGTCAACGCCATCCAGGAGGCCCTTTCCGGCGACAAGCTGCTGCTGCTCGTCACCCAGAAGGATTCGACGATTGACGAGCCCGGTGCCGATGACATCTTCCGGGTCGGCATGGTGTGCATGATCATGCGCACCCTGAAACTACCGGACGGTCGGCTCAAGGTGCTGGTGCAGGCGTTGCATAAGGCGCATGTCAGGGAGGTGGTTCAGGAAACTCCCTTTTTCACTGCCCGGGTGGAGCTTTTCCCCGAGAGTAAGAGCGTCGAGGTCTCCGTCGAAACCGAGGCCCTGATGCGGACGGTGCGGGAGCAGACGGAAAAGATCCTGTCGCTTAAGGGCGTCGTCTCTTCTGAACTGATGGTGATTTTGAACGAGATCGACGATCCTGGTCGGCTGGCCGATCTGGTGGTCTCCAATCTCCGTCTCAAGACCTCCGAATCCCAGCAGGTGCTGGAGATCATCGACCCAATCCTGCGACTGCGCAAAGTGGCGGAATTTCTCCACAAGGAGCTGGAGGTCTCCACCATGCAGGCCAAGATCCAGTCCGAGGCCAAGGAGGAGATGGGCAAAACCCAGCGGGAATATTTCCTGCGCGAGCAGTTGCAGGCCCTGAAAAAGGAACTCGGCGATTATGATGACAAGTCCGAGGAGATCGAGGAACTGCGCCTGAAAATCGAAAAGGCGCGGATGCCCTCCACCGTCAAGAAGGAGAGCCTTAAACAGTTGAAAAGGCTGGAGATGATGCATCCGGACGCCTCAGAGGCCACCATCGTCCGCACCTATCTTGACTGGATGCTCGATGTGCCGTGGCGCAAGAGCACCAAGGATGTTCTCGATCTGAAGATCGCCCGCCGGGTGCTTGACGAGGATCATCACGGCCTGGAAAAGATCAAAGAGCGTATCCTCGAATATCTGGCGGTGCGCAAGCTCAATCGTTCGACCAAGGGGCCAATTCTCTGTTTTGTCGGTCCGCCGGGGGTCGGCAAGACCTCGCTCGGCAAATCCATCGCCCGGGCGATGGGGCGCAAGTTTCATCGTCTTTCCCTCGGTGGCATGCGGGACGAGGCGGAGATCCGCGGGCACCGCCGTACCTATATCGGCGCCATGCCGGGTCGCATCATCCAGGGTCTGAAAACCGTCGGTTCCAATAACCCGGTCTTCATGATGGACGAGATCGACAAGGTGGGCTCCGATTACCGGGGCGATCCCTCCTCGGCCCTGCTCGAGGTGCTTGATCCGGAACAGAATGTTGAGTTTTCCGACCATTACCTCAATCAGCCCTTTGATCTCTCCAAAGTAATGTTTATTACCACCGCCAACATGACGGACACCATCCCCGGGCCCCTGCTCGACCGTATGGAGGTGATCCGCCTGTCCGGCTACACACTGGAGGAAAAGCTGGTCATCGCCCGCCGCTATCTGCTGCCGCGCCAGATCAGAGAAAACGGCATCCAGGAAAAACAGATTATCCTTGACAACGACTCGCTGACCCAGATCATCACTCATTATACCAAGGAGGCGGGACTGCGCAATCTGGAGAGGGAGATCGGCAAGGTCTGCCGCAAAGTGGCGCACCGTATTGCTGAAGGCGGGAAGGGCCCCTATGCCATCACCCCGCGGACGATCGGCAAGTATCTCGGCCCGCCACGCTTTCAACCCGAGGCGGAGATCGATACCATCGATCAGCCTGGTCTGGCCACCGGCCTGGCCTGGACCGAGGTCGGCGGTGAGATTCTTTATGTTGAGGTGTCGCTGCTCAAGGGCAAGGGCGGCCTGACCCTGACCGGTCAGCTCGGCGACGTGATGAAGGAGTCGGCCCAGGCGGCGATGACCATCTGTCGATCGCGGCTGGCATCCCTTGGGATGGCGGAGAACTTTTTCGAGGATCTCGATGTCCATGTTCATGTACCGGCCGGCGCCATTCCCAAGGATGGTCCATCGGCCGGGGTGACCATCGTTGCCGCCCTTTATTCGGCCATGACCGGTAAAAAGGTGCGGCAGGATGTGGCCATGACCGGCGAGGTGACCCTGCGTGGCCGGGTGCTGCCCATCGGTGGTTTGAAGGAGAAGGCTCTGGCTGCCCTGCGGGCCAAAATCACCACGGTGATTATCCCGGATCAGAATAAGACCGACCTGACGGAAATTCCCAAGGATCTGCGGGATCAGATCACCTTCGTGCCGGTGAAAAACGTCAGTCAGCTGTTGAACAAGATTTTTTAACCTTCGGATTTGTCGGAGATCGATGGCGGACGAGGAGCAGGAGACGGGTGAAGAGCGACCTCCCGAGGGCAAGCCGAACAGCAATCGGTGGCGGCGTTTCTCCCTGCGCAAATGGCTGTTGCTGCTGGGGGGGGGCGCCCTGTTCGGTGCGCTGTTTTTTGTCTGGGTGCAGCTCTATGCCGCCGCCAGGCCGCATGGAGAGGATGAGAAGGCCCGCCTGGTCTTCATCCCGTCGGGCAGCGGTTTTGCCGGGGTGAAAAAGGCGCTGGTAGAGGCGCGGATCATTGACGATGACATCCGTTTCGTCATTCTTGCCCGTCTCTCCGGTGCAGCCGCCAGGATGCAGGCCGGAGAGTATCTGTTTCCCCCGGAGTTGACCCATCGCCAGATCATTGCCAAGCTGGCGGCAGGTCAGGTGCATTACCGCCCCCTTACCGTGCCGGAGGGCGCCACGACCTACCAGATTGCCGATTTGCTGGCCGACGGATTCGATTATGACCGGGAACTGGTGCTCAAAAGGATCCGCGACCCGGAGTTGATCAGCTCATTTGGCCTTGCCGTTCCTTCCCTTGAGGGGTATCTTTTCCCGGATACCTATCATCTTACCCGCGGCCAGAGCCTTGACGCCGTTCTTGCCATGATGGTTGAACGATTTGAACGGGTTTACGCTGAAGCTGTTCGCCGCCAAGCCGGCAAATCGTCACCGGCCAACGGACTGAGCCGGCATGAAATTGTCATCCTGGCCTCCATTGTTGAAAAGGAAACGGCGCTGGCCGAGGAGCGACCTCTTGTCGCCGCGGTGTTTTACAATCGATTGCGGGACAGGATGAAACTGCAGGCTGACCCGACCGTCATTTACGGGATGGCCAATTTTGCCGGCAATATTACCCGGGAGGATCTGCTGACCCCGACGCCCTATAATACCTACACCGTGCCCGGCCTGCCGGTGGGCCCCATCGCCAATCCCGGCCGGGAGTCCCTGACTGCTGTGCTGGCGCCGGCAAAGAGTGACGCCCTCTATTTTGTCGCAAAAAACGACGGCAGCAACAGCCATGTTTTTTCACGGACCCTCGAGGAACACAATCGGGCGGTGCACCGCTACCAGCGCCAGGGCAGGACAGGGGAGAAATGAACCGGTCTGAAAAAAGAAATCAATGTGGGCTAGGATGTCTTCGGCTCGTTTCCCATGAACTGGCAAGGAGGATTTTATGGAGTTGAATGAGGGGAAAAAAGGCTCCCGAAGTAAAACCGGCGGACTGCTGCGTTGCTGCCGGGGCTTTTCGTTGATGGAACTGATGATTGTCATGGTCATTCTCGGGTTGCTGGCCTCGCTGGTCGGGCCGGCGATGTTCAAGAAGCTGGGAACCGCGAAGCAGAAAACCGCCAAAACCCAGATCGGCATGTTGATGGCGTCGCTGGATGCCTATCGGCTCGATATCGGTCATTATCCCTCCCAGGATGAAGGGCTGGAGGCCCTGGTCGTCAATCCCGGCGAGGACAAATGGGATGGTCCTTATCTTAAAAAAGGGGTGCCGAACGATCCGTGGGACAATCCTTACCAGTATCGTAACCCCGGCGAGCACAGTGATGTCGAGATTGTGTCGCTGGGGGCCGATAACCGGGAGGGCGGCGAAAAGGAAAACGCTGATATCGGCAGCTGGGAATAACAAAAAAAACCGATTGCAGCGAAGGAAGCCGCAATCGGGTTTTTTTCGCCCGGGCGAGGGCAAAAAATGCCGGGTCTTTTCGGATAGGATCGGATCAGTCGTCCTTGGTCGTATGGCAGACAAAACAGCCGTCGCCCGCTGCGTCACCGGCGTCGGCGGCCACCATTTTGCTGTAATCCCAGCGGAGAATATCGGCGTGCTCCGAGCCGTGGACCCGGTGGCAGGACAGGCACATGACGATGGCCTCATCGCGTTTCGGATTGGCCGGATCGATCCAGGCCACCGGCGACTGTACTTCGTAGTTCGTCACCGGATTGTACTGGGCATACTCGCCGGTGGTCGGCAGGGCGATGTCGGTGGGATGGCGGAGCCAGACCGCGGTGCCGGTGCCGTCGTTGTTGTGAAAGGCGTTGTGGCAGCCGGCGCAGTAGCTTGAGATGCTGTGGCTGGTTTTCAGTACTATTCCGTCTCCTCCCTGCCCCTGGCCGGCGCCTATGGTCTTGTCGTAGCCCTTGTACATGTTGTGGTTGGTCGGACCGGTGGTTGTCGGATGCTCCCAATCACCATGCTCGATGCCGGTGACATAGGCGCCCTGCGGTTCGTCGTGGGAGTTGAGGAAACGGTACTGGCCGTTGTCGGTGTGGTGGTAGACATTGTAATGGCAGCCCCGGCAGCCGCCCCGGTCATAGTTCTGGCCACTGGGGGCAGCGGCAAGGGTGTTGTGGCAGGAGCTGGCAACACCGCTGCAGCGGGTGTTGCCGGGCGCCGCGCTCAGTTTGATGTCATGGGCGGCGATGCCGTAGACGTTGTGACCGTAGCCGTGGAACTCCGGCCCCTGCGCCACCTTCTGGAAATTGCCGCCGGCCAGGGCGTTGACCGGATAGTCGGCGGTGGTGTTAAAGACAATGGGAACCCGGCTGCCGCCACCCAGATCAATGATGGTCTGGTCGGTGGTTGAGGAGTGGCAGCCGATGCAGTCGGCAACGAGCAGGCTGCCCACCGGGGTGGTTGAGGTGGTGCCGCCGTCCAGTACGCCATCGGCGTTCCAGCCGACGCCGGCGCCGCTGTGCACCAGCGCGCCTCCGTCCTGGGAATTGTGCATGGTGTGGCAGTTGGCGCATGGCCCACTAACCTTGGCGGACGCGGTTACGGCAAAAATAAGGGAGGGCAGGATACTCAGGGCAGTAAACAGCGCCGCGCCGTGACGGCGCAGGACGGGGGTCTTCATGGTGTTTCGGCCTCACTGGTTTATCATTTCGCTGCAGATCAACTTGTCATTCGAATTCATACCTGAGACACAAAAATTTACAATGGGGCAAATTGTCGCACTGAACGGGGACGCCTGTGGCGCGGATTACATCCGCAAAAAAAATGGGAGAAGGCGGGCGGAGACGGACAACAGATCGGTCTGCTCTCCGCCTCCGCTGCGGATCAGGAAGCGACGACGGGTTCTTCCGCTGCCCGACGAAAATCGATTTCCGCCTGACTCGGGGTCATGTCCGGGTCGGCAATGATGTGGATGGTCACCTTGTAGGCCTGCTCCAGCTCCAGCAGGTCCGCCCGTTTCTGGTTCAGGAGGTACTGGGCGATGGCCGGGGGAAAACGGCAGGTGATCCTGTCGGTGGTTTTTTTGATCGCCCCGGTATGGATGCGGCGCAGCAGGGAGAGGGCCATTGTTTCAACCGAGCGGACCATGCCGAGGCCCTGACAATGGGTGCAGATATTGTAGCTGCCTTTCTGGACCGGCGGGCCGAGCCGCTGCCGGGAGATCTGCATGAGGCCGAACTTGGAGATGCGGCTGATATCCACCTTGGCCTTGTCCCGTTTCATGCAGTTTTTCACCTGCTTTTCCACCTCGCGGATATGCTTTTTGTCGCGCATGTCGATGAAGTCGACGACGATCAGGCCGCCGAGGTCACGCAGCCGCAATTGGCGCGCCATTTCCTCGGCCGCCTCCATGTTGGCGAGAAAGATCGTTTCTTCAAAGTTCTTGTCTTTCGAGGTGCGACCCGAATTGACGTCAATGGCCACCAGTGCCTCGGTGGGGTTGATGACGATGGAACCGCCGGACGGCAGACTGACGGTGGGTTGATAAACCTGTTCGATCTGCTCCTCGATCTGATGGAGATTGAAGATGGGACGGTTGCCCTTGTGCAGCTTGACCTTGGCTGACTGTTGCCGGGCCGGCAGGAGCTTCAGGAAGTTGACGACCTGGTCGTAGGTGTTCTGGTTGTCGACGAGGATCTCCTTGATATCTGCGGTGAAATGGTCGCGGAGAAAACGGGCGGTGACATCCTGCTCTTTATAGATCAGCGCCGGTGCTGACATGCTCTGGCCGCGTTTTTTGATCTCCTTCCAGAGGTTGAGCTGATAACGGATGTCCTGAATCAGGGCGGTCTTTGTAACATCCATGCTGGCGGTGCGGACGATATAGCCGATCTCTTCGGGCAGATTGGCCGATTCGACGATTTCCCGCAGCTTGCGCCGTACTTCCTCATCCTCGATTTTGCGCGAGATGCCATGGCTGTCGCTGCCGGGCATGAGGACGACATACCGGCCGGGCATGGAGAGATAGGTGGTGAGACCGGCTCCCTTGTTGCCGGTAGCCTCTTTCACCACCTCGACCAGAACCTCCTGGCCCTTGCGGATCACCTCCTGGATCTTCAGATCCTTCCAGTGGGTGTCGGGTGAAACGTCCCTGCAGTAGTATTCTGGATGGATGTCTCCGAAGGGGAGAAAGCCGTTGCGCTCAATGCCGAGGTCAACGAACACCGCCTGCAGGTTCGGCTCGATGGCGGTGATGATCCCTTTGTAGATATTGCCTTTGGTCTGGGCCTGGGACAGGGTCTCCAGGTGGAAGGATTCCAGTTTGCCGTTTTCCAGCAGGGCGATGCGCGCCTCCTCCGGCTCCTCGGAGTTGATCAGCAGTTTCAGAGAAACTGCTGAATCGCTTTTCCCGCCGATTACCTCCTCTTCGAGGTCATCCTGATCAGGCTCGCTGGCCGTGTCCTTTTCCTTGGCCGGTGGCGCGGGCTTGCTCTTTGCAGTCGGCTTTTTCCGGCGTGAACGGCTCTTTTTGGCGGCTGTCTTTTTTTCGACAGGTTTCTCCGTCGTCTCGTCAGTGGGTGTTTCGGTGTTTTTGTCTTCGTTCATTGTGTTCCTTGGAAATGTGGTATGGCAGAAGAGCGTTATCCCGGTTCTGCGAGGACTTGGCGGGTCTTGCCGTGGTCACGCTGCCTGCGATGTCTGGTAGTAGATTCTCCCCCGGTGTTCCGTCTGGACAAGCAGCCCGCTCTTTCTCATCCGCTGGATGAGTTGGGCGGTTGACTCGTGGTCGAGATTTAGGGCCTCGCAGATGTCCGTTTCGGTACAGGGTCTTCTTTTGAGCATTTCGAGGAGCTCGGTTTCCCGGGCTGTCTGGACGTCTGATCGTGTCCGGCCGCGGAAATCGGCAATGACTTCCACGATACCGGGCAGCCGTCGTCCGATTTCGGTAAGTTCTTCTTCGTTGAGCGGCCGGGCGAATGATTCGAGCGGCGGTCGCGCCACGGTGTTGAGCTGGATTCGGGCCGGTTTGATGCGCGCCAGGGCGCTTCGCAGGGCGGCGATGTCTGCATCGGTGTCGTTGATCCCCTTGACCAGCAGCACCTCCAGCCAGAGTTCACCGGTGAACTCTGCGCAGAAAAGGGCGAGTCCGGTGATGATCTCCTCTAACCGGTTGCAAGGAGCCGGCCGGTTGACCTTGCGGAAACTCTCCTCCCGGGCCGCATCCAGCGAGGGGATAACGATGTCCGCCTGGTAAAGGGCGGAACGCACCTCTGCGAGGTGGAGCAGGGAACCGTTGGTGAGCACCGCTACCGGTTTATTTGTTTTTTTCTTGATGTGACCAATAATGTCTGCCAGGCCACTGTGCAGGGTCGGTTCGCCGCTGCCGGTCAGAGTGAAGACATCAACCGGCCGCCGCAGGTCGGTGCTGGCGAGAAAGGCGTCAATCTCGGCGATGATGGCCGCAGTCGGCGAGTACTCATGCCGTTCACAGGTGAAAAGAGTGGTTGGACCGACTTCACAGTAGATACAGTTGAAATTGCATACTTTCGGGGGGACGAGATCAATGCCGAGTGACAGGCCGAGACGGCGGGAGTTGACGGGTCCGAAGAGGTATTTCATGCGATTTTATCATAATGTATCGGAATCAAAAAAAGAAACACTCACACTTAAAAACAATCGGCCCGACTTGGCAAGAGAAAGTTTTGCCTTGACACGCTTTATTGGGAGACGGTAGGTTCTAGGATTTGAACAGCCTCTGCCGCTGATTTCGGCGCTGCCGGCAGACTCTTCCCGGGTAATTGTTTGTTATCCCTGAAATTTATTATGGGCGGCGGTGCGGCACCGGCAACGCCGGCCGAGGAAAAAAGCTATGCGAAGTGATGCGGCGAAAAAAGGTTTGGAACGAGCACCCCATCGGTCTTTGTTCAAGGCGATGGGCTACACCAACGAGGAGATACGGCGGCCCCTGATCGGTATCGGCCACGCCCATAACGAAATCATCCCCGGCCACATCCATCTTGATAAAATTGTTGATGCAGTCAAGGCCGGGGTACGGATGGCGGGCGGCACCCCGATCGCATTTGCCACTATCGGCGTCTGCGACGGCATCGCCATGAACCATCAGGGGATGAAATATTCACTGGCCAGCCGGGAGATCATCGCCGATTCGGTGGAAATAATGGGCCAGGCCCATCCCTTTGATGCCATGGTGCTGGTCCCCAACTGCGATAAGGTAGTGCCGGGCATGCTGATGGCCATGCTGCGTCTCAATATTCCGGCCATCATGGTCAGTGGCGGGCCGATGCTGACCGGCCGTTTTCAGGGACGGGACGTCCATCTGGTCAGTGTCTTTGAAGGCGTCGGTAGGGTCAAGGCCAAGACCATGACTCTGGAGGAGCTGGAAGAGCTGGAGGATGCCGCCTGCCCGAGCTGCGGCTCCTGTTCCGGTATGTTCACCGCCAACTCCATGAACTGTCTGACCGAGGCCCTGGGGTTGGGATTGCCGGGCAACGGCACCATCCCGGCAGTGGCCGCGGCCCGGATCCGGCTGGCCAAGCAGGCCGGCATGGCGGTAATGAATCTTTTTCACGAGGACATCCGGCCGCGGGACATCGCGACCCGGGAGGCCTTTGAGAATGCCATGGCGGTGGACATGGCGCTGGGCTGCTCCACCAACACCGTGCTTCATGTGCCGGCCATCGCCCGCGAGGCCGGCGTTGATCTGCCGCTGGCCCTTTTCAATGAGGTCAGCCAGCGGGTGCCGCACATCTGCTCGCTCATCCCCGGCGGACCGCACAGTCTCCAGCAACTCAACGAGGCGGGCGGGGTGCAGGCGGTTATGCGTGAACTCCTTAATACGGAAAATGGTCTGCACGTCACTGTCAAAACCGTCACCGGTTATACCCTGGGCGAGAATCTCAACCGGGCCAGGGAGCGGGACGGGGTGATCATCCGCGGCGTCGATAATCCGTATCACAAGCAGGGCGGTATCGCTGTCCTCTATGGCAATTTGGCACCCGAGGGGGCGGTGGTGAAACAGTCGGCGGTGGCGGATGAGATGATGTGTCACCGCGGTCCGGCCCGGGTCTTCGATTCCGAGGAAGCGGCGCAGACCGCCATTCTCGCCGGCGCCATCCGGTCGGGCGACGTGGTGGTCATCCGCTATTGCGGGCCCAAAGGCGGTCCCGGTATGCCGGAGATGCTCTCGCCGACCTCGGCGATCATCGGCATGGGCCTGGGCAAGAGCGTGGCCCTCATTACCGACGGTCGTTTCAGCGGCGGCACCCAGGGCGCCTGCGTCGGTCATGTCTCGCCCGAGGCGGCGGAGGGCGGTCCCATCGCCCTGTTGCAGGAAGGGGACATTATTGTCGTTGATATCACCGGCAAACGGCTCTCCTGCGAGGTCGATGACGGGGAGTTGCAGCGACGACGCGCGGCGTGGCAACCACCGGCGCCGAAGATCACCACCGGCTATGTCGGTCGCTATGCCAGAATGGTCGGTTCCGGCAGCTCCGGCGCCATTCTCGCCTGAAGGGACAAAAATAGGTGCCCATGCAAAAAGATGATTTCGCAACAACCAGTAAACCATGGCGGGCCGGAAAATGAAAACATGACGGACAAAACACGGCCCCTCGGAATCATGGCTTCCCGCAATACCGGCAATAAAGGGATCGGTAGGAGGACATGGTGGCTCGCCCTTGCCGTACTCGGCCTCAGTCTCCCTGCCACCGCCTGCCTCGCCAGGGACTATACCGACGAACCCTGGGAGATCAGCGCCGACCGGATCAGCCGCTACACCCAGCCTGAGGTGGTGGTGGCTGAGGGCAATGTCGTGCTGCGCCGGGTCGATGACAAAAGTCCGGACCCGGTGGTGATCAAGGCGGACTGGATGCGCTACAACCTCGCCGACAACGAGGTGGTGGCTCGCGGCTCGCTCTCCATGCACACCGCCAGGCAGGATGTCACCGGGCAGGAGGCGGTGATTGATCTCAAACGGGAAACGGCGACGCTCGTAGACAGCACTCTTTTTGTCCCGGAAAACAATCTGCATTTTTCCGGCAGCGAGGTTCTCAAGACCGACGCCGTTACCTACCGTTTTAAGGATGGCGACTTCACCACCTGTAAGGTCCGGGAGGGGAAAACCCTGCCGTGGCGGATGCATTCCGCCGAGGCGACGGTCACCCTGGAAAAGGTGGTGACCCTGAAGCACACGGTGCTGCGGGTAAGGGACATTCCGGTCCTTTATGTCCCCTATTTCGTCTTCCCGGCCAATACAAAAAGGAAAAGCGGCTTTCTCCTGCCGGAAATATCCCAGTCCACCCTGAGCGGCACCGGGCTTATCACCCCCTTTTTCGTCGATCTCTCCCCGAGCAGCGATATCACCGTCTATCCAGGTTATCTGTCGGAACGCGGCATGGTGGGAGGAGTTGAATTCCGTTATGCGGCCTCCGACACCTCCCGGGGAACGCTCGCCGCCACCTATGTGTACGACAGGACTGTCGATACACCTGGCGATGATTACAAGTCCGATGACTACCTGCGCAGTGCGCATAACCGATATTGGGTTCGTGGTAAGCTGGATCATGATTTCGGCGATAACCTGTGGGCGCGGGCGGATCTCGATTTTGCCTCGGATCGCGATTATCTCCAGGAGCTGGGCGGTTTTGCCAACGGTTTTGACGAGACCAACAGTGATTTCCTCCGCAATTACCATCGCGGATTGGAGGAAGAAACCAAAGGCTACCGGACCTCGCAGTTTCAGCTTACCAAATCCTGGTCTTCCTCCTTTGTCGGCGGGCAGGCCGTTGCCATCGACGACCTGGCGGGGCGCGATGATCTGCCCGGCCAGGTGAACACCCTGCCCCGGCTTCTCTATTCCGGTATCACCGAATTGGAGCGGATACCGCTCAGTCTGGGCTGGCAAACAGGTTATGATCATTACTGGCGGGAGGATGGCATCGGTGAGCAGCGGGTTGACCTCTATCCGTCCCTCCTCGCTTCTCTCCCCCTTGGGCCTTTTGTCGAAGGTACGGTTCGCAGCGGCGTGCGGGGGACCCTTTATTCCATCGACGGTCACGGGCGCGCCGCTGACGCCTGGACCGCTGACAGCGAGCAGATGCGGACCGCCTGGGATTTCAACGCCACCCTGGGCACCACTCTGGAGCGCGATTTTGCCGTCAAGATCGGCTCGCTTTCCGCAATCGGCCATTCCGTGCGGCCCGAGATCGGTTACAGCTATCTCGCCCTTGACCGCGAGGACGAGCTGCCGGCTATCGATGAAATCGACCTGCTGGAACCGGGCAACGGCATCACCTATGGTATCAACAATTATTTTCGGCTCAGCGGCGAGCGAGATGGAGATTTTTATAATCGGTACGCGGGATACGTGAAGATCCTCCAATCCTACGATATCCGGGAGGCGCGGCGTGATCCCGTCGGTCATGATGGCCAGCGCCGCCCTTTTTCCGATCTGCGGCTTTTGCTCAATGCCTACCCCCTGCCGCGTTGGCAGACCCGTTACACCACGACCATGAGCGTCTATGGAGAGGGGGTGACCGGCTATGATCTTTACACCGAATATGCCACCGAACGGGGGAATGCCCTGGCGCTTGATTACCGCTATGCCAAGGGCACGGAGATCAATCAGATCAACGCGGCCCTGCAGGCCCGGCTCAGCGATTCTGTCTATCTGCAGGGTGATTTCAAGCAATCCTTGCGTACCAACGAAATTGTCAGCGCCTCGGTCGGTCTGGTCTATCATCCCCAGTGCTGGGCGGTCAAATTTCTGGCGGAAAAGAGTGCTGATGACGAACGGGTGGCGCTGATGTTTTCTCTGGTGGGCCTGGGCCAGACCCTTGGGATCGGGGTTTCCGGCGATCTGGTGGAAAAGGGTATCGAATTAGATACCGGTACCGGCGGACTCGATCTCAATGAGTAAGTCGGACGGGCGAAGAAGGGGAAGGTTCGGATGGTGACCTGTTACGATGTCTTCAACGGCGACGCCGACGGCATCTGCGCCCTGCATCAGCTGCGGCTGGCCGAACCGCGGGACGCAGTCCTTGTCTCCGGCGTCAAGCGGGACATCCGGCTGCTGGCCCGGCTGGCCGCCGATCCGGCGGTGGCAGGGGCTATGCTCACGGTCCTCGACATCTCCCTTGACAGCAACCGGGAGGCATTGACCACCCTGCTTGCTCGGGGCAATCACATTACCTATATCGACCATCATTTTGCCGGCGAGATTCCCTCGTCACCCCTGCTGCAGGTTATCATCGATCCGGCTCCGGAGATCTGTTCCGGGCTGCTGGTTGACCGCCAGCTCCACGGTCGCTTCCGGGCCTGGTCGGTTGTGGCGGCTTTTGGCGACAATCTGCACCGGGCCGCGGAACAGGCCGCCGAGGCGCTTGGCTGCTCTCCGGAAGAGCTGCGGATGCTCCGGGAGCTGGGGGAATTGATGAATTACAATGGCTATGGTCGGGAGCCGGCGGATCTGCACTGTACCCCGGAGGAGTTGTATGCCGCGGTGCGACCGTATGACGATCCGCTGGACTTCTGCCGCCAGTCCTCCATGCTCGACCGGTTGCGGCGGGGATACGACGACGACATGGCTGCGGCCCGTTCCATGCCGGCGTATGCGGAACATGACGCCGGCCGTATTTTCCGCTTTCCGGCGGCGGCATGGGCCCGCCGGGTGGCCGGTGTCTTCAGCAATGAAAAGGCCCGGGAGATGGAGAACAAGGCCCATGCCCTGCTGGTGGATAACGGCGACGGCACCCTTATGGTCAGTGTGCGGGCGCCTTTGGCTGATCGGCAGGGCGCGGCGGCGCTTTGCCGGAAATTCCCCACCGGAGGCGGGCGGGAAGCGGCTGCCGGTATCAATGCCTTGCCCGCTGAACTGCTTGTTGACTTTGTCAATGCCTTTCAGGCGTGCTGGAACGGATAATCGGCGTTTGTAGGATGCGCCGCATGCCTTCCCGTGTGGATGGTGTGAACAAAAGGAGACCTTCTCATGAGGAAATTTCTGTTGACTCTTGCCGTCGGCGTTCTGCTTGCCCTGCCACCCGCCACTCTCTATGGAGCAGAAGCAGGACCCAAGGCTGCCGATCTGGTCAGTGACGGACAGGTCATCGACCTTGCCTCGCCCCGCTATCTGGAGCTGTTTGCCGAGTTGCGGGAAAAGCACGGGTTTGCTCAGGATGAGCTTGATCGAATCTTCGCCGGCGTCACCATCAAGCAGCGAGTACTGGAGTTGATGGATACCCAGTGGGAGGCAAAGCCTTATTACCTCTACTATCCCCGCTTCATCACCCCGGCGGTGATCGCCGAGGGACGTACGAAACTTGCGGAAAACAAGGAGGTGCTCGACCGGGTCGAGGCGGAAATCGGGGTGGCCCGGGAGATTGTCGTCGCCATCTGGGGGATCGAAACCCGTTACGGACAGAACAGGGGGTCGTTCAATCTTTTCCAGACCCTCAATACGATGTTTGACGCCTATCCGCGACGTAGCCAGTTCTATCGGACCCAGCTCGTCAATTTTCTGCTGCTGTGCAGAGAGAACGGTGTCGATCCGCTTTCGGTCATAGGGTCCTACGGCGGCGCCTTCGGCCAGACCCAGTTTATTCCTTCCAGTTTCCGGGAGTATGCGGTGGACTTCGACAAGGACGGCAACCGGGATGTCTGGAACTCGATTCCGGACGTGCTGGCCAGTATCGCCAACTATCTGCGCCGCTATGGCTGGGTGTACCGCGCCCCGATCTATAGGGAAATCGGACCGCAGCTCAAGGATGGTCTGCTGCAGCAGGCATACGAGAAAGGACGCAAGGGGTTGGTGCCGATTGCCGATGTTGTCCGCATCCAGGGTGTTGATCTGCCGCCCGCGCCGGGGAACAAAGATGTCACCATTGTCGGTCTGGAGCGCGAAGACGGCGGTATGCGCTATGTGGCCGGCTATCCGAATTTTCAGGCGATCACCGCCTGGAATAATTCAAACCGTTACGCCATGGCAGTGGTGGAACTTTCCGAAAAATTACGCTGATCCGCGCCGTCGCCGCTTCCGGGGGCATTTGGAAGAGCAACTCTGAGTTTTGTCGGGATCGTAAAAAGTGGAAATTAACTACAGAGACCGCAGGGCACGCAGTGGTAACCAAATGTAATAATGGATGTTTTCTCTGCATCCTCTGTGCGCTCTGTGGTGAAAAAAGACTTTTTACGGGGTTGTCATGAATTGCCGGTTGGCGGCAGGTGTTCAGAAAATGAGCCAGGCGATCGCCAGGGAAAAGAGCAGACAGTAAAAAAGTCCTGCCAGGTATTGGAGGGGATTGGAGAAGAGAGTCGGCAGGGTGCCGATGGCGAGCATGACAAAACAGCCGATACCGGCTCGCGCCCTGCGCCGGTCAGCTGCAATGATCTTGCGCCACGGAAGTCCGTTGCTGGAAGAAGGGTCGGTGGTCATGGCGACAAGTAATCCCCTGGTAAGGCGGGGTCATGCGCGATGCTGGCGGTCGGCAAAGATCGCGATGAAGCGACGCAGTGCTTCCCTGGCTTCAGCGGGAATTCCCGTAAAGTGCACCCCGGAGTGGCAGACCTGGCCGCCTTCCTGCTGCCGACAATAAATAATCCGACCCTGCAGGCTGATCAGTTCATCTTCGAGGGCGATCTGCACGACTAGCGAGCCCCCGGCTGTCATGGCAAAGTGGGTTTCGAGCAAAATTCCACCTTCCGAGACATTGAGGGTTCTGCCCATACCCTCCTGCACGATGGAACCCGCCTCATCCACGCAGAGATAGGTGAGATGAAGGGTATCGTGGCGCGGCTGTTTTCTTCGTTCTTCCGACATAATGACTGCTCCCCTCGAGGTGGGGACGGCAATGGGTTTTGTCGAAATCGTAACAGGCGACGATTCCGACGGCCCGTGTTTTGTGACTCGTTGTTTTCGCTTTCCAGCCTGCCATGTTTTGCGGGTTTTTGCGAGACAATCACGTTTTGTCGGCCGGGTATGATGGGCCGAATCCGATGGTTGCTATTTGTAGCCTAGTCGCGCCGGCTTTCTTCTGTCAAGGGAAAATCGTTGCTCACTTTATCGTAAAAAAAAGAACGGGCGCCCCGCAGGGCGCCCGTTGGCATGGGAAGGACCGGCGGCTACTTGCCGGCGGTCTTGCTGCCGCTGACCAGATCGTCTACCACGGTCGGGTCGGCCAGGGTTGAGGTGTCGCCGAAGTCATCCTGACCGGCCGCGATCTTACGCAGAATACGTCGCATGATTTTGCCGCTTCTTGTCTTGGGCAGTCCGGGTGAGAACTGGATGATCTCCGGGGTGGCGATGGGGCCGATTTCCTTGCGGACATGGGTACGCAGGGCCTGGCGTAGTTCATCGGTAGGCTCGACGCCGGCTTTCAGGGAAACATAGGAGTAAATGGTCTGGCCCTTGATCGGATGGGGTGCGCCGACCACCGCCGCCTCGGCCACTGCCTCGTGGGCCACCAGGGCGGACTCGATTTCCGCAGTGCCGAGTCGATGCCCGGAGACGTTGATAACGTCATCGAGCCGGCCCATGATCCAGTAGTAGCCGTCGGCATCGCGCCGCACCCCGTCTTCAGGGTCATAGATGCCGGGGTAGCGGTCGAAATAGGTTTTCTTGAACCGCGCCGGATCGCCGAAGACGCCGCGCAGCATGCCGGGCCACGGTTTTTTCACCACCAGGTGGCCGCCCTCGTTGACCCCGGTCGGCTTGCCGTGCTCGTCGTAAATGTCGACATCGATGCCGGGCAGGGGAAAGGTGGCGGAGCCTGGTTTGAGCGGGGTGGCGTAGGGCAGGGGCGAGATCATGATGCCGCCGGTCTCCGTCTGCCACCATGTGTCGACGATGGGCAGCTTCGAGCCACCGATATGGGTGTGATACCACATCCACGCCTCGGGATTGATCGGTTCGCCGACGCTGCCTAAAAGGCGCAGGGAGGAAAGGTCATGCTTCTGCGTCCATTCGACTCCGTCGCGCATCAGGGCGCGGATGACTGTTGGGGCGGTATAAAAGATATTGACCTTGAATTTTTCCACCACCTTCCAGAAACGATCCGGTGCCGGCCAGGAAGGCACGCCCTCGAACATGACGGTGGTGGCACCGAGGGCGAGCGGTCCATAGAGAATGTAGGAATGGCCGGTAATCCAGCCGATGTCGGCGGTACACCAGAAAACATCGTCGTCCTTGAGGTCGAAGACCCACTGACAGGTGTGGGCCGCGTAAGTGATATAACCGCCGGTGGTGTGGACCACTCCTTTCGGTTTACCTGTGCTGCCGCTGGTGTAGAGGATAAAGAGAGTGTCTTCCGCCTCCATGCTCTCCGGCGGGCAGTTGTCGGTGAGTTCCGGCACGCTCATCGCCTCGTGCCACCAGACATCGCGGCCCTCTTTCATGGCTATCGTATTGCCGGCCCGTTTGACGACGATACAGTTTTTGACGCTGTCGCATTCCTCCAGAGCCTCGTCGGCATTCGGTTTTAAGGGGATTGTTTTGCCGGCCCGCAGCACGGCGTCGGCGGTGATCAGCACTTTGGCCTCGCAATCCTGGACCCGGCTGCGCAGGCTGTGGGCGGAAAAGCCGGCAAAGACCACGGAGTGAATGGCCCCGATGCGGGCGCAGGCAAGCAGGGAAATGGCCAGTTCGGGAATCATCGGCAGGTAGACGGAGACCCGGTCTCCCTTTTTCACGCCGTATTTTTTCAGAACATTGGCGAATCGGCAAACCTCTCGGTGCAGCATCTGATAGGTGTAGACTCTGACGTCATCTTCCGGCTCCCCCTGAAAGATGATAGCGGCTTTGTTGCGGCGACCATTAGTCAGATGACGATCAAGGCAGTTGGCCGAGATATTCAGCCGACCGCCCTGAAACCATTTGATTTCCGGTTTATGCAGATCCGCTTCCAGCACTTTGTCCCATTTGTTGTCCCAGGTGATCAGTTCTGCGGCCCGGTCGGCCCAGAAGCCCTCGGGGTCCTCCATGGAGCGCTGGTAGTGGGCCCGGTACTCATCCATGCTCTTGACATGGGCGGTCGCCTGGCCTTCGGCGGGGGGCGGGAAGATGCGATCTTCGGTCATCAGGCTTTCAATTTTGCTTTCTTCTGTGCTCATGGTGCCTCCGTACGATATGTTTGAAAAACACTGGACTCGTGACTGACAGAGATATCTCCCCCACTGGAGGGTGTTCTGACGCCTTGGGCATGGCGACAGCGGGGAACGGGTTGTGTTTGACAGCGTGGGTGAGGAAAAATCGTCAGTACTCTTACTGAAGGTAAACCTACCTAAAAAAACCTTCACTAGATACCCAATGGCCGCGGGCAAGGTCAAGAAAAAAAAGACGCGAAGCGTTTTTTTAATGTTGCGAATGATTCTTCATGTTGACGGACAGTCCGGTTCATGTCAAGGAGATTTTTTTCTCATTTAGACCGCCATCCGGCATGGTCACGACCGTTGTGCTGTGGTAGAGTTTTCGGCAGGAGATTTGGAGGGCGGCGCATCGCTGCTGCCCGGGTGAGGAGGCGCCCATGCGGATAACGGCTGCCGCAGGTATGAGACGGATTCTGACGACAGTGGCTCATCTGGGCTGGTCGCTGCTGCTTTTTTTTGTACTGGCGCCAGCCTTCGCCTTTCCTGCTGCGAAACAGGAAGGTGACGACAGCGGGCGTGTGGTTTTTTTTCAGGACGATTGCAGCCCTGCAGATCTGCAACAAAGTGTTGACAGAAGCATTGTTTTTCTGGGTACAATCGATCAGGACCGTCAGTTCCACCTCTGTGGCCGCACGTATTCCGCCGCCCGGCTGCGCGCCGGGCTCGAGCTGTTTTCCCGGAAGGTGGTCGCGGCGGCCGATCCCGTGCAGGCTCAGCGTTTTCTCCTTGAAAATTTCATTGTCTGCCGGGCGACCGGGACGGACGGCGCCGGCGCCATGCTGATCACCGGCTACTATGAGCCGTTGCTGGCCGGCAGCCTGGAGAAGAGGCCGCCCTATCTCTATCCGCTCTATCGGCCGCCAGCGGATCTGGTGACACGGCGGACGGCGAACGGGGAGGTGGCAGTGGGCCGCATGGTTGGCGGGAGACTGCTGCCTTACTGGAGCCGGGCGGAAATCGAGGGGGGCCGGTTGCCGTCCGGCCATGAAATTCTCTATCTTGCCGATCCTCTCGATGCGTTCATCCTGCATGTCCAGGGCTCCGGGCGGGTGCGACTGCCGGATGGGACCATTCGCCCTGTTCGCTACGCGGCAAACAACGGCCGGCCCTATCGGAGTATCGGCCGCGAGCTGGTCGAGCGAGGGGCCATGAGTCTTGACGAGGTGACTCTGCCGCGGATCATCGAGTATCTGCGGGATCATCCGGAGGAGCGGGAGGCGGTGCTGCAGGCCAATGCGCGTTACATTTTTTTCACGTTGGGGGAGACGGCAACGGGCGACTCCGGGGCCGGACCGGTCGGCAGTATGGGGCAGCCCCTGACCGCCGGCCGCTCGGTGGCGCTTGATCCGAAGTGTTTTCCCGGCCCCATGATCGGCTTTCTGGAAACCGAGCTGCCCCGTTTCGACGACCAGGGCAGGTTGATCGGCTGGCGCAGGGTGCATCGCTTTGTCGTCAATCAGGACAGCGGCGCCGCCATCCGAGGGCCGGGGCGGGTCGATCTTTTTCTCGGCCAAGGGCCCGAGGCGGAGCGGGCGGCGGGGTTGATGAAGCAACCCGGCACTCTCTCTTTTTTTCTTTTACGGCAGGAGGGCGACCGTGCCCGACCGACCGACAGCGAGGATAGACGATGAAACAGCCGGAAATCGATTACTGGATCGCCTCTATGCTGGAGGCCTATACCAATGTCTCCGATCTCAACATCACAGTGGGCAAGCCGCTGCAGGTGGAGACCTCCGGTGTGCTGAGTCCGGTGCAGGTCGAGCCGGAGGTGCCGGAAATTACTCCCTTTCAGGCCGAGGTCTTCGCCCTCAACCTGATCGGCGGCAACAAGCGGCTGCTCAAGGATCTCGCCCACACCGGCTCCTGTGACCTTTCCTACTGGCTGGAGAAGAAGGCCCGTTTCAGGGTCAACGTCTTTTCCCAGAAAAACAATATCTCCACCGTGCTGCGTAAGCTGCCCACCGAGATTCCCACCATCAGTGGCCTCAATCTGCCGACGGTGATGAACCGGATGTCGGATGAGTTGAATGGCCTCATCCTCGTCACCGGCGCCACCGGCTCCGGTAAATCGACCACCCTGGCGGCCCTGCTCAACAAGATCAACCATGAGCGGGCGGTGCACGTCGTCACCCTGGAAGATCCCATCGAGTTTGTCCATCCCCATCTGAAGGCGACCTTTAACCAGCGGGAGCAGGGCAACGATTTCGACACCTTTGCCAACGGTCTGCGCGCCGCCCTCCGTCAGGCGCCCAAGGTTATTCTCGTCGGCGAGATGCGTGACCGGGAGACGATGGAGATCGGCCTGACCGCCTCCGAAACCGGTCACCTCGTGCTCAGCACCCTGCACACGGTGGACGCCGGCTCCACCATCAACCGCTGCCTCGGCATGTTCGAGCATGACGAGCAGCCGCAGATCCGCAACCGGCTGGTGGACACTATCCGCTGGATCGTCTGTCAGCGGCTGCTGCCCAAGGTCGGCGGCGGCAGGGTGGCCGCTTTCGAGGTGATGGGCATGAATCTGCGGGTCCGGGAGGTCATCCTCAACGGCGAGTCGGAGGGCAAGACCTTTTACGAGATCATCAGTGACGGCACCGCCATGGGCATGACAACGTTTGATCAGTACATCCTGCAGCTTTACGAAAAGGGACTGGTCAGCGAGGAAACCGCCATGGGCTACTGTTCGCGCCGCAGCGCCATGGGCCGTGGCCTCGACCGCATCAAGGCGGCCAAGGGTGAGACAACCTCGGGCATTACCGGCCTGTCCATGGAGGAGGAGAAGAAAAGCAAGTATGATGCATTTTCCTGACCAAAAACCCGGCTATATAACCGATAACTACGAGGGGAGACAATGATATCCGTATGCAGCAACTGTGGCCGGGAGCTGGGGCTCAACGAGGCGCAGCGGCAGAAGATTGAACATGCCCTTGCCGCCCTGCCGCCGGGCCGGGCGTTGAAGTTCAACTGCCCTCACTGTCAGAAACCGATCGAGGTGCGGAGACAGGAAGAGACCGAGACGACGGGGCAACTCGTCACTCCACCTCTTCG
>JBMONO010000043.1:0-74607 GCA_049323655.1 Thermodesulfobacteriota bacterium
ACTCATACATAAAAATAAAAAATCGTTGTTTGCCTGCTTGACAAACAGGACGTCTTCGATTAAGAAGCATCATTTATCAGTGGAGGATAGTCCAACTTGCTTAAAAGTGTGTTGTTAAGCAAATAAGTAAATCTTCAAAAGGAGGAATAAAATGGCGACTATTGAGCATGCGGGAAATAGCTACGAGGTAGATGAGGACGGCTTCCTGACCAAAGGCATGGAAGAGTGGAACGAAGGCTGGGTTGAGTACGTCAAGGGCCTCGAGGGTATCACCGAGCTGAATGACGAGCACTGGAAGGTCATCAATGCTCTGCAGGACTACTACAAGAAAAACGGTATCGCTCCGATGGTTCGTATTCTGTCCAAGACCACCGGTTATCCGCTGAAGAGAATTTACGAACTGTTCCCCTCCGGACCGGGCAAGGGAGCCTGTAAAATGGCTGGTCTGCCGAAACCGACCGGCTGTGTATGATTCTGCTGTGAACGGATAGCATCTGTCTGCTGTACCAAAAAAGGAAGGCGAAGCCACTGCTCGCCTTCCTTTTTTTTGTCACCTTCTGCCGCGCTGACGACCAGCCGTCCGCCCCCCTTCATTCCACGTCAATATTTCCTCCCGTAACGGCCGCGAGAAAGCGCTGGTGGATCTCTTCCACCTGTTTTTGATACTGCGCCGGGCTGATTTGCGCCCCCCTGATCCCGCCTCGCAGGTTGATTTCAACGAGATACGTTTCGCCGCCGGGCAGCACCATCAGATCAAGATGGGCATAGGGAAACTTTCCCCGTTCCATGACCCGCAGACAGAGGGCGCGTTGCTCCTTGCCCAGATCGCATGGTGTGCTTTTGCCGCCGCAGTGGAGGTTGTTACGGAAATTGTCGGGATTGCAGCGCTGATAGGCCTCACAATATTCCCCGAGGATGACGACACGGATATCGCTGCAGTTTTCGACAAAGGGCTGCAGGACAAAAGGGAAGGGCAGGGATCCCAGGGAACTGTGGCTGAAAACTTCCTCCACATCCCGCCAGAGCAGGATGCCCATGCCGGCGTTCTTGCGGTCATGCTTGGTCACCACCCGGGTAATTCTCTGTCGCTGGTAGTGGTTCACCGCTGCCAGCATGTCATGCTGATCATGCACGGCCAGGGTGTGGGGCAGCATGTCCCGGCCATAGACCCGGGCCTGCATGGTCTTGGAACGGCAGAGAAGCTGACTCAGGGCCGAGGGAAAGAGAGTGACGCCGCGTTCCAGCAAATCAACGAGCAGGTGCTCCTCGCTGGCTCGTAAGCGGAGGCGGCCGAGGCAGATGTCGCCGGCCCGCAGCGCGGGAAATTCCCGGCGGATGTCTTGATTGCGGGTAAGAATTCGTGGGAACGGGCCCGGCCGCATCAGAAGAGCATTTCCAGAAAGCGCTGATGGAAACGGGTCAGGTCGGTATTGCATTCACCACAGTAGAAGCGGATTTCACCGAGGATCTGCGATTCATCACCATCCTGACTGAAGCTGCAATCACTGTTTTGGACATAGTGGGTGGTGAGAATCACTCCATCGGCAACTTCGATGAAATCGTGGTCGTTCCCGCAGTTCGGACAACTGATCCGCATGCATTTTTTGTGGGCCGCATGATCGCGTTTCTTTGTCTCTGCTTGAACATCCACCTGTTTTCCTCCTGTCATATTCTTCCCATTTTAAAACAGGCCATCTGTTTTGTCAATTACAGCAGCGCTCCATTACTTGTCGGAATTGTAAAGGCCATGATTCCGACGGGCGGTTCATTGTCGCTCGTTGTTTTCTCGTATTCGCCCGCTAAGGTTTGCGGGTTTTAGGACCATCATTATTTCACTGACTGCGGGGCCGCATCTTCACCACCATCAACCCCTGACCGGTGAGGAGATCGATCGGCTCCATGGGGCTGGGTAACGGTCGAGCTGCGGCGGTGGCAAGATAGGGCTGAATGGAATCGAACTCCACCTGGTATTCCGAACCGCCGAAGGCGGTGAGCAGCGGCAGCAGCACCTCGGTTGAGCTGTCGGCCTCCGGAGCCGTCGTTTTCGGAAAACGGGGGGTGAAATAGATTTTTTTCCCTTGCCGGTCAAAGCGGAGAACAAGCTCGCAGGTCACCGGTACCCGCATACTGCCAAGCTTCATGGTGAAATCCTGCCCGCCGAATTCTGTTTTCATCACCAGGTTGCGACTGGCCACCACTCCGCCCAGGAAGATCGATTTTTCTTTGAGCTGCAGCCGCTCCAGGGATTCGACAAAGATATCTCCGGAGATATGGGGACTTTCCGTTTCAATCGGGATCGGCAAGGAGGCGCGGATTGCCTGGAGCAGCGGCTCTTCGCGCAGGACGACGGAGATGTCTTTTTCTCCGGCCAGGGAGGGGAGTGCTGCTGCAAGAAGATAAAAAAGGAAAAAGAGTGGGTGGGCGGCGAGCGGGATGCGTTGTGACATCTTCATGTAAATCCTTATCGGGATGGCTGCGGGTGGCAGACAGTGAAACGTGATGGGCTCGCAAAACCCGCAATCATGGCGGGCGGAAAAGTGAAAACAACGAGCGACAATGCACCGTCAGTCGCAATCGTGGCTTTTACGATTTCGACAAACGTCTCGTCGTTGGAAAATACCTTAACAGGCCGCTCGCCTCCAGAAAAAAATGGCGCATCCCAAAGGAGCTTTTATTATACCCTTGCTCCGGTGCGGAGCAGTACCGGCTTTCGTGGCCATAAAAAAAATAAACAAGGAAAATCCGACGGAATCGGATAAACTGACCCAGATAGTTTGCGACACTAATTCAATACACCTTTTTACCGAGACGGATGAGGACGATGGCGGAAATACGAAGTACCCTGGAAATGGTGCTTGAGCGGGCGGCGCGTATGGAGGCAGAGGCCTCTTCGGTCCGCGCCAGCGGTGAGGAGAAGGAAAAGGAGGGGATGCGGCTGGCCGCAGCCTTCATGCGCGGTGAATCTGTTGATCTTCTCGCCAGCCTTGCCCCGGGCGGGCCGGAGTCGCTTCATTGCAAACGAGGCATGGTTGCCGCCCTGTTGCGCAATATCCTCCTGCCCCGGCACGGCGAGGAGCTGGCCCAGGCGGAAAAGGCCATCGCGGGGTTGATGGAACTCGCCCGGGGAGTGGCGGAGTTGGCTCCGGTCTTTCCGGAGATGAAATCCATTTTGGAACGCTACCAGTCTCACCAGGAGCAGCTCAAAAAGCAGCTGGAAGACCAGTTTGCCCAGCAGATGGCCATGATGGAAAAGACCCTGGCCCAGCAGACCGGGATGAAGATGAAGCTGCAACCGGCCCAGCACCCGAAGTTTGCCGAAGAATGGCAGCGAATCAGGTTGGAATTGCAGGACCAGTACGGCCGGGCCCTCAATCAGTACAAGGAGTATATCAATAAACTGCTGGTCAACTGATTGCCCGCCGGGCCAGCGGGCCGTTCTGCTGATGGAACGGGATGCCGAGGCGCGGGCGGTTGACTGGCCCGGGGTGGAGGAGCAGCTGCTGGCCTGGGCGGCTGATCATGCGGTCAGCGTGTCTTCTTGCTGGCGGCCCGATAAGGATCGGGTGACGGTTCATCTGTGTCTGCCGGCAGACCTGCTGGGAGCGGTCGAGGATCTCGCCGGGCGACTCGCCGAGCGGCAGGTCAATGTCACCCTGTCAATGGACTGAACAGGAGATGCACGGGTCATAGGCCCGCACCAGCATTTCGGCGAGCAGCTGAATCTCGCTGTCCTTTCTGCCTTGACCGGCCAGTTGCCGGGCAAGTTCGATCAGATCGTAATGGATATTGGCGTTGTTCTGGCTGGTGGGAATGACGCAGTCCGCCCTTGTGATCCTTCCTGCCTCGTCAAATTCGTAACAGTGGTAGAGAATGCCGCGCGGCACCTCCACCGCCGCCACCCCGCGCCCGGCCCGCGGCGTCACCGGCTGGCGCGAATCTCCCCAGCCGCTGGCCAGCAGCTCGTCGAGCAGGTCGATGGCATCGTTGACCACATGGATACACTCCACCAGCTGGGCGATGTTGTTCATGAAGGGATTGTGGTTGACCGGCGTAAGACCGAAGACGGTCGCCACCTCGCGGGCGTGCGGATGGAGCAGGGCATAGTTATTGTTGATCCGGGCCAGGGCGCCGGCCGCGAGCGACACTCGCGACAATCTGCTCCACTTCGAGGTGGAGTGGTTTACCATGTATTCGTTGGTCATTAGCAAATAGTCCGTTTCGGCCTTGATGACCCCGTCGCTTGACATCAGCTCGCCGCCGATAAAGGGGTAGTCGCTTTTCCCGCGCAAAGAGACGAATTCGGTTTCCCGCTGGAAATCGGGCAGGGAAAAGGTGGCAAACAATCGGGCGGTCTTGTCGAGATCACTGATGGCCGCCTCCAGCCGCGACCTAAGCTGACTCATTTGCGCCTTTTCCGGCAGCATGGTGAAGCCGCCCACCACGGTCCGGGTGGGATGGAGGCGGCGGCCACCGATCAGGTCACAGGCGTCGTTGGCCAGCATTTTCAGGCGGGTGGCGCGCTGCACCACCTCGGGGTGGCTTTCGATCAGGGGCAAAACGCTGCCCAGACCGAGAAAGTCCGGGGCTGCCAGAAAATAGAGATGGAGGATATGGCTCTGCAGGGTCTCCATGTGCTTGAGCAGCAGGCGCAGTGCCGTGGTCTGCCGGTCCGGCGTCATGCCAAAGGCGTTTTCGATGGCCCGGATGCTGGCCAGGGTGTGGCCGATGGAGCAGATGCCGCAGATCCGGCCGCAGATATAGGGAGCGTTCTCCCACCCCTTGCCGACCAGCATGGCTTCAAAGAAGCGGGGGGTCTCCACCACGTCCCAGGAGGCCTCTTCCAGCTCGCCGTCCCTGATGCGGATACGGATATTGCCGTGGCCCTCCACCCGGCTCAGGTGGTTGACCGTGATGTTGCAGGTGAGTTTCATCGCATGTCCCGTCAGTTTCCCGTGTTGATGCGGCGCAGATGGGCGGCAAAACCGCCGAAGCATTCGAGTCGGTCGAGCAGTCGCTGCCGGTCAAAACCGCGTTCCTCGACGATGCACGCCAGCTGATCGATATTGGCCTCTTCCGCCGGACCGCGGCAGCCCCAGCAGCCGAGCCGGTTGCCGGGACACCAGGCGTCGCAGCCCGCCCGGGTGACCGGTCCCAGGCAGATTTCGCCGAGGTCAAAGAGGCAGATGTGCTGGTTTGCCTTGCACTCCATGCAGACCGGATACTTCGGGTGGACAATGGCCTTGCCGAGCACCAGGTTGGTGACGATCCGCTCTACCTCTTCCTTTTTGATCGGGCAACCGTAAATAAAGAGATCCACCGGGACAACGGCGGCAAGTGACCGCACCTGATCGGCGGTTTCCACCGGATGGTGGCCGTAGACCTCCCGTTTCACCCAAGCCGGGTCGGCAAAGCGGTTGCGGAGCTGATTCACCCCGCCGAAACAGGCGCAGGAACCGAGAGCCACCAGGATCTTTGCCCGGCTGCGGATGTTCTTCAGCTGTTCTTCCTCGTCGGCCCGGCTGATGCTGCCCTCGACAAAGGCGATGTCATAGTCGTCGCTCTGCTCCGTCATTGCCTCGCGGAAGGTGACGATGTCAAGCAGGCCGAGAAAATCGAGCAGGGTGGCCTCGTTGTTCAGCAGTTGCAGCTGGCACCCCTCGCAGGAGGTGAACTCGAAGAAGGCGACTCGCGGGCGCGGGATCGGGACGCCGAGATAGGTGAGCGGGCCGGCCATGTCAGATCGCCTCTTTCAGATTCATCACCGACCAGTAATCGAAAACCGGTCCTTCGATGCAGGTGTAGGTCGAGCCGATGTTGCAGCGGCAGCACTTGCCCCGGCCGCAGTGCATGCGGCGTTCCAGCGAGACAAAGATCTTCTGCATGGGCAGCCGGGCGGCAATCAGCATGTCACAGACGAACTTGAACATCACCGGTGGTCCGCAGACAATGGCGTAGGTGTTTTTTTGCAGGCTGCCGATCTCGGCAATGCGTTTTTCGAGAATGGAGGTGATGCGGCCCACCGGTCCCTGCCAGGCGGTGTCCCTCTCGTCGACGATGATGCTGAGGTTGATATCGAACTGGCGCCACATGTCGTACTGGTAGGTAAAGAGCAGCTCCGCGGGATTGCGGGCTCCGTAGATGACGTCGATGTTGCCGTAATGGCTGCGGTTTTCCAGCACGGCAAAAAGCGGCGCCCGCAGGGGGACGAGGCCGAGGCCGCCGGCGATGAGCAGGATGTCGTGGCCCTCCATCTTCTCCAGGGGAAACGAGGTGCCGAACGGACCGCTGATCCCCACCTCGGTGCCGCGCGGCACCCGGGTGAGAAAATCGGTGAGGTTGCCGACGTTGCGGATGCAGAGCTCGATATCGCCGTGGCGGATGGGCGAGGAGGAGATGGAAAAGGGCGCCTCGCCGATGCCGGGCAGTTCGAGCATGACGAACTGCCCCGGCCGGAAGAAAAAGCGGCTCCGTTCCTCCGGATCGATCAGCTGAATCTGATAGAGTTTTTCGCTGCGGGTCAGCGAGTAGACGTTGGTGATCTCTGCCTGGTAGGTGTACTCGAAGCTGGTCAGGTCGTCGCGGCGGCCATAGTGTTTCTTGCCGGCCAGCACGTCGATGAAGGGCAGTCTATCCATGGCGGCCTCCGGCGCTGCGTACACTGGCAATGACCTCGGGCACGGTGATGTTGGCCAGGCAGGACTGGCCGCAGCGGCCGCAGCCGACGCAGAGCGATTCCTCGAAGGCCTCGACGAAGCCCCGGTGCTTGTGGTAGTAGCGGTACTTGAGCCGGACATAGCTGTCGGGCCGGAAATTGTGGCCGCCCGCCACCTCGGCGAAATCGATGAGATTGCAGGAATAAAGCTGGCGGGTCTTGGTCGCACCGGCCAGATCGAGATCAACGTTCTCCTCGACCCCGTAGCAGTAACAGGTCGGGCAGACAGTGGCGCAGGTGCCGCAGGACAGGCATCGTTCACCCCAATCCTTCCAGACATCGGCCTGGAATTCGAGATCAAGGATCTTGGTCAGATCGGTGGTGTCCACCTGGCAGGTGAAGCGGCTGATCTTTTCCTGGTGAACTTCGAGAAAACGCTGGTGGTCGCTCTGGCGCGGTTCCCGGCAGGGCAGGGCGTTGAGGCATTCAAAGGCGCCGGCCGAGAGGATTTCGACAAAGTAGTCATCGCCGAGATCGGTGAGAAACATGTCAAAGCCGTGCAGCACGGTGTCCGTGGCCATGGAGCGGCAGAAACAGAAGGGCTGGGGGGTGGTGCAGTGCACACCGATGATGAACATGTTTTTCCGTTTCGCCGTATAGTAGGGGTCCGGATAGATATTGCCGGACAACACCTTGTCCAGCTTGTTCAACGCGTTGATGTCGCAGGCGTGCAGACCGAAATAGACGATGGGCTTGTAGGCGTTGAGCTCGATCTGTTTGTGCCAGCGGTCACCATTGAGGGTGAAGGTGCAGAGGGTCTCCGCCGCGGGCAGGACGAAACGCTTCAGTGAATGGACGGTGGCGGTGAAGTCAAGGGAGAGTTCGTTGAAATCATATATGAAATCAAAGTCATATAGGGTGTTCTCCTTTCGGTCCATCCCCTTGGCGCGCGGGCCGACGATGTGATTGACAGCGAGCAGGTCATAGAGGTTTTCCAGCTCTTTTTTGGCAAAAACCCGGAAGATCATGCACTATTCCTTGAAAGATGACGGCAGCAGGATACCATAGAAAAAGTATGGCCACAGGTGCGGGAAAATGTCCAGTGGATAGTACCCGAATTTTTTTATCAGCGTTCCTGGCCGTTATTTCGTTTGGTGGAGCATGGTGTTTCTTAATAAGAAAGGAAAACAAATGGATACACTGCACAGACTGCAACGATCACTCGCCCGCCGCAGGCTTGATGCCCTGCTCGTAAGTCAGCCGGAAAACCGTCGTTATCTGAGCGGCTACAGCGCCACGGACAGCTCCATTGCCGAATCGAGCGGTGTGCTGCTTATTCCCCGCCGGGGAACACCCTTGCTGCTGACCGATTCCCGCTTTGAGCTGCACGCCCGGGAAGAGGCGGTTGGTTTCGATGTTCTGCTCTATGCCAAGGGGCTGCTCGTCCTGCTGGAAGCATTGCTGCCGCGGCTGGGGGTCAAACGGATGGGCTTCGAGGAGAACTGGACACTTTACGCCACTGCCCGGAAACTGATCGACATGACGGCAAAACAGGGCATCGAGGCCCTGCCGGTGACGGGAATGGTGGAGGAGTTGCGCCTCTGCAAGAGTCGGGAGGAACTGGCCGGCATCGAAAAATCGGTGCTGCTTAACGAAGCGGTGTTTCAGGACATCTTTGCCACCCTGCGCGCGGGGGAAACGGAGCGGGCGGTGGCCCTGCGCATCGAAAACGCCATGCGCGCCCAAGGGGCGGAACGGCCGAGTTTCGACACCATTGTCGCCGGCGGTCCGAACGGCGCCCTGCCCCATGCGGTGCCGGGCGCCCGTCCTCTGCGCCGCGGCGAGCCCATCGTCATTGACATGGGGCTTATTCTCTCCGGCTACTGCTCCGACATGACCCGCACCGTGGTGCTGGGGACGCCGGATGAGAAGACGGTGCGCCTCGTTCGTATTGTCCGTCAGGCGCAGCTGGCGGCGATTGCCGCCATCCGGGCCGGTATCACCGGCAGGGAAGCGGATCGGGCGGCGCGGCAGGTCATCCGCCGGGCCGGTTTCGGCGACAATTTCGGCCACGGTTTGGGCCACGGCGTCGGCCTGGCCGTGCACGAGGCCCCCTCGCTTAACCGCCGCAATGGCAAGAAGCTGCGCGCCGGCATGGTGGTTACCATCGAACCGGGTATCTATCTGCCCGGCTGGGGCGGCATCCGTCTTGAAAACATGGGGGTGGTGGCGGAGGGCGGCTGCCGCATCCTCAATCGCGACACCACCATGCTCGATCTGTAAAGGCGGCCTCCTTCGTTGTGGCATTGACGTCGGTAGGGGGGATACGATATCTTTTAATACATGTAATACATAAGTGCTGGGCCGGGGTCGCCAGGGGCCGGGTGACGGTGTCCGCCTTTGTCCCAAGGGAGAGCGCCCATGGTGCGACAACTATCGTTCTTTTTCCTGCTGGTGCTATTATCCGCGATCTTCCCTGGTTGCCGCCAGCAGCCCGAACCAGAGGGCCCGCAATTCGGCCCCCGGCCGCCATCCGGCCGGCCGCCGCTTTATCACTTCGCCATTCATCCTCTCCATAATCCCGCCAAACTCATCGACGCCTATCAGCCCCTCATGGATCATCTGAACCGCCAGCTGGCCGGCATCCGTTTTGATCTGGAGGCGTCGCGTGATTACGCCGAGTTCGAAGAAAAATACCGGGAAGGCAGACCTGACTTTCTTCTTCCTAATCCCTGGCAGACCCTGCAGGCAATGAAGGCCGGTTACCGAGTCATCGCCATGGCCGGCGAGCCGGACGATTTCAAGGGAATTTTCGTGGTGCGCCGGGACAGCGGCCTGACCAGCCCGGGTCAACTGAAGGGCAGGGTGGTGAGCTACCCTGCCCCCACTGCCCTGGCGGCCTGCATCATGCCCCAGTATTTCCTTTACCGTCATGGCGTCAATGTCACCAGGGATCTGGACAATCGTTATGTCGGCTCGCAGGAATCCGCCATCATGAATGTCTTTCTCGGCCAGAGCGCCGCCGGCGCCACCTGGCCGCCACCATGGCGCGCCTTCCAGAAGGAGCATCCGCGCGAGGCGGCGGAGCTGATGCTTGCCTGGGAAACCGAGCCGCTGGTCAACAATTCGGTCATGGTGCGCGGTGACATTCCGGCCCAAACGGCAGAAGCGGTCAGGACACTGCTTGTTGAGCTGGACAGGACGGCGGAGGGTCGGGCGATTCTGGCCGGCATGGAAACGGCGCGCTTTCTGCCCGCCACCGACCGGGATTATGAGGTAGTAGCCCGTTTTGTCGCCCGTTTTGAAGAGGAGGTGCGACCGGTGGAGCAGCGCTGATGAAAAAATTCTTTTCCTTTTTTTTCACGACCCTGCGCGGCCGCCTCATTGTCGGGGTGGCGGTGGTCCATGCCGTCATGATGACCCTTTTCATTGCGGATGTGACCATGCGCCAGCGCGCCATGCTCTTGGCGCATCAGATCCGGGAGGCGACCGCCTTGTCCCATTCCCTGGCCACTTCGACCGCCGGTTGGCTCGCCGCCGATGATCTCGCCGGTCTGCAGGAGATTGTCGAGGCCCAGCTCGATTATCCGGAGATTCTTTTTGTCATTCTGGCCGATGAATCGGGTCGGGTGCTGGCCTGCAGCGACACCTCCCGCCGGGGACAATACCTGCAGGATCTGCCGGTGGAGATTCGCCAGACGGTCTTCGCCCGGGTGGCGGCCCTGGTTGATGTCGCTACCCCGGCGATGGTGGCGGGTCGTCATGTCGGCTGGGCCCGGGTCGGCATCGGTCAACAGGCGGCGCGGGAACAACTCGCGGTCATCACCCGGGACGGTATTCTCTATGCCGGAGCGGCAATCGCCATCGGCGCGGTCATCGCCTGGCTCATGGGCCGGCGCCTTACCCGCCGGCTCTATGTCGTGCAGAAGACCATCGCCGCGGTGCGCGCGGGCGATCCCCTGGCCCGCGCTCATCTCGCCGGCGAGGACGAGGCGGCGGTCATGGCACGCGAATGCAACAACATGCTCGATGTCATCGCCGCCAAGGAGGCCGAGCTGCGGGAGAAAACCGAGGAACTCGACCGCTATTTCAGCGACGCCCTTGATCTGCTCTGCATTGCCGACTGTGACGGTCATTTTCTCCGGGTCAACCGCGAATGGGAAGTGACGCTGGGCATTCCTCTTGCGCAAATCGAGGGGAGAAGGTTTCTCGACTTCATTCATGGCGATGATCTGCCGGCCACCGAGGCAGCCCTGGCCGATCTCGTCGCCGGCCGGGAGGTGCGCAATTTCGTCAACCGCTACCGTCACCGGGACGGTCAATACCGCTGGATCGAATGGCGAGCCTTTCAGAGCGGCCGGCGTATCTATGCGGTGGCCCGCGACATCACCGAGCGCAAGCTGGCCGAGGACGCCCTGCGCGATCTCAATCGCGAACTGCGGGCGATCAGCAGCTGCAACCAGATTCTCATGCGGGCCGAAGACGAACAGTACCTTCTCGACGAGATCTGCCGCATTATCTGCGAGGAGGCCGGCTACATCATGGTCTGGGTCGGCTTTGCCGAGGACGATGAGGAAAAAACCATCCGTCCCGTCGCTTTGGCCGGTCGTGACGACGGTTACCTCGACGGGGCGCGGATCTCCTGGGCCGACACCGAGCAGGGCGGCGGCCCCAGCGGCACGGCGGTGCGGGCCGGACAAACCGTTTATGTGCAGGACATGGCGACCGATCCCCGCATGGCCCTCTGGCGGGAGAGCGCCCTGCAGCGCGGTTATCGTTCGAGCATCGCCATCCCGCTTCGAAACGAGCGGCAGGAGGTTTTCGGGGTGCTCAATATCTATGCGGCGCGCCCGGATGCCTTCAGCCCGGAGGAGGTCCGGCTGCTCGAAGAGCTGGCCGGCGATCTCGCTTTCGGTATCACCGTGCTGCGCGCTCGTATCGCCCGCAAGGAGGCCCAGCAGCAGATCGCGCTTTTGGGCTTTGCCCTGGACAGTGTGCAGGAGGCCGCCTTCCTCATCGATGGCCGGGCTTGTTTTCACTATGTCAACGAGGAGTCCTGCAGGATGCTCGGCTATCGCCGCGACGAACTGCTCAGCCTTGGCGTCGCCGATGTTGACCCGGACTTTCCGGTCGAGCGCTGGGAACAGCACTGGCAGGAGTTGCGGCGGCGCGGTTCACTGACCTTCGAGGGCCGGCACAGGGCCAGGAATGGCTCTGTCTTTCCGGTCGAAATCAACGCCAATTATTTTGAATACGACGGGCGGGCCTACAACCTCGCCCTGGTCCGTAACATCAGTGAGCGCAAGCAGGCGGAGACGGAACGGCTGGCCAATCTTCATTTTTTTGCCAGCATGGATCGGATCAACCGGATCATTGGGGGTACCGGTGATCTCGAGGCGATGCTGGGCAACCTGCTCGATGCGGCGCTGAATATTTTCGCCTGTGACCGGGCCTGGCTGCTGCATCCGTGTGACCCGGAGGAAGCTCACGCCCGGGTCGTCATGGAGAAAACAACGCCTCCCTATCCGGGCGCCTTGAGTCGGGGGGAATGTATTGCCATGGAGCCCGACCTGGCCGCCGCCATGCGGTTGGCGCTCGAACAGCCCGGACCCCTGAGCTTTGGCGAGGGTGGCGATTATCCGATGCCGGGCAGGGGAGAGGAACGCTTCGGCATCCAGTCCGCCATTCACTTGGCGATACGGCCGAAACGGGGTAAACCCTGGCTGTTCGGCCTCCATCAGTGCGCGCGACCACGGCTCTGGAGTGAGGGGGAGAAACGGCTTTTTCATGAGATCGGCATTCGTCTGACCGACGGTATAACGAGTTTGCTCGCCTATCGGGATCTGCAGGAGAGCGAGAACAAACTTGCCGAGGCCCAGCGTATCGCCCATATCGGCAGCTGGGAGCTTGATCTGCAGGCAAATCATCTTTCCTGGTCCGACGAAATCTTCCGGATCTTCGAGATTGACCGGGATAACTTTCCCGGCACCTATGAGGCATTTCTGCAAGTCATTCATCCCGATGATCGTGATCTGGTCCACCATGCCTATCAGCAATCGGTGGCAAACCGCACCCCCTATTTCATCGAGCACCGCCTGCTCTTTGCCGACGGCCGCATCAAGTACGTCCATGAGCGCTGTGAAACCTGCTACGATGCCGAGGGCAACCCCTTGCGTTCCCTCGGCACGGTGCAGGACATTACCGAGAGCAAACTGGCGCAGGTTGCTCTCCGGCAGAGCGAGGAATTCATCCGCACCGTGCTTGACACGGTTGACGAGGGCTTTATCGTCGTCGGCCGCGACTATCGCATTGTTTCCGCCAACAAGGCCTTCTGTGCCATGGTTGACGGCAGCGAGGATGAGATCGTCGGCCGCCACTGTCATGAGATCACCCATTGCATCGGCCAACCCTGTTTCGAGACAGGTGAGCAGTGTCCGGTCCAGGCCGCCTTTGCCGAAGCCAGACCGCAGTCCACCACCCATGTTCATCCTGATGCCGCGGGCAAGCAGCGTTTTGTCGAATTGAAGGCCTTTCCGGTGCTGGATGAAGAGGGGAAGGTGACGTCGGTCATTGAAACGATCAACGACGTGACAGAAAAAAGAAAATTGGAGGAACAATTCCGTCAGGCTCAGAAGATGGAGGCGGTGGGTAGGCTGGCCGGCGGGGTGGCCCATGATTTCAACAACATGATCGGGGTTATCATGGGCAACACCGAACTGGCGCTGCTCCGGCTCGAGTCCGACCATCCTCTGCACGCCACCCTGCAGGTCATTCTCAAGGCCGCCGGCCGCTCCGCCGATCTGACCCGGCAGCTGCTGGCCTTTGCCCGCAAGCAGACGGTGACGCCGCGGGTGCTGGATTTAAACACCACCATGGAGGGCATGCTGAAAATCCTGCGGCGGCTTATCGGTGAGGATATCAATCTGGTCTGGCAACCCGGCAAGGGGCTCTGGCTGATCCGGGTTGATCCCTCCCAGATCGACCAGATTCTCGCCAATCTCTGCGTCAATGCCCGTGACGCCATCGCCGGAGTGGGCAGAATCACCATCGAAACCGGCAACGCGGTCATCGATGAGTCCGCCTGCGCCGATCATCCGGAGGCCACCCCGGGAGACTATGTTCGGCTGACCGTGAGCGACACCGGCTCCGGCATGGAGCGGGCCACCATCAACCAGATTTTCGAGCCTTTTTTTACCACCAAGGAGCTGGGTAAGGGCACCGGTCTCGGCCTGGCCACCGTTTATGGCATTGTCAGACAGAACAAGGGGTTCATCACCGTTCGCAGCGAGCCCGGCCTGGGATCAACCTTCACGATCTACCTGCCCCGGCATAGCGCTGGACCGGTCGGGCCGCCCGAAAAGATCATTCCCTTTACCCTGCCCGGCGGCACTGAAACCATTCTCCTTGCCGAAGATGAAAAGGAGATTCTCGCGATGGTGCGGCAGGCACTGGAAGGGTTCGGGTACCGGGTGCTGGCCGCGGCAACCCCACAAGAGGCCCTTCGTTTTGCCGAAACTCACGAGGGGAAAATCGACCTGCTCATGACCGACGTGGTCATGCCCGAGATGAACGGCCGGGAGCTGGCCGAGCGTCTGCTCGCCATCCAGCCGGGCATCCCCTGTCTCTTTATGTCCGGCTACACCGGCGATATTCTCCTGCGCCAAGGGGTGGTCAGTGAGCGGGACCGTTTCATCGAGAAACCCTTTTCCATCCAGGCCCTGGCCGAAAAGGTGCGCGAGGTGCTGGACGACCAGGCGGAGCGAACATGACAGTTGCTTAAACCGGTTGGGCCAAACACTTTTTCAGGGCGAGGACGGCCAGCTCCTTGGCCTTGGCCTCGATGTCGATGGTCGCGGTCAGATCGCGCCAGCAGGCAGGGAAATCGGCCGGATCGATGTAATCGGCGTGGGGCTGGGGATTGGCGTCTGTCCAGCCGTTTTTCGGGGATGAGAGGTGGAAATAGGGCTCGCGGCCGACCCGCTCCCAGGTGGCAAGCGTCCGTTCGGTAGCCTCTGCCACGTTCAGACGGTCACCGTGGCAACGGTGGTGGTGGACATCGTAGGCCAGGGGAATGGCGAGTCTCTCACAGAGCGGCAGGAGATCAACGACGCTGTAGACCGTGTCGTCGTTTTCCAGGGTCAGTCTGGCCTGCACCCGTTTTGGCAGGCGCTGGAAATTTTCGGCAAAGCGGCTCAGGGCAAGCTCCGGATTGCCGTAGTGGCCGCCCCCATGGACGGTGATGACATCGGCGCCGACCAGTTCGGCCAGCATTGCCTGGTAATCGAGTTCCCGGATGGCGTTGGCGACGACATCTGCGTGGGGCGAGGAGAGGACAATGAACTGGTCGGGATGGAAACTGAGGCGGATGTCGTGGGCCGCGTGAAACTCCTTGACCAGGGCCAGGGTGCGGCGGATCTCCTCTCCATCCGGCAGATTTGCGAGGGTGTAACCTGCCTCCGGGTGGGTATAGCGGGGCAGCAAGGCGCTCGTCACCCGAAAGGCGCCGATACCGTTATCACGGCAGAAATGGAGAGCACGCAGCAGGCTTCGGCAATTATCGAGGCAAACGGCGGAGATGTGCGTCAGCCGCGCCGCCGCATTTTTGCCCCGCAGGGCGGCGATGGTGAAGGTTCGGAAGCGGATCGGTTCGCGAGTGAAGAGACAGCATAATCCGAGGCGCAGCATGACCCATCTCCTGGTTGTTGATTTTATCGCAAAGCTTCTTTTTCCGGTCCCGGCTCGTCATTCTGATCACACCAGCATCTCCGATAGCTGATTTGACTCTCATCTGTCAATGGCGGATGGTCTCTGCCTCGCCGCTCTTTCGATTTATTCCCGTAACCGGTGATAATAATTGTGATCTCGTGGCAAAAATTCGTATAATCGGATCATGTCGGGGAAATGTGCCGGCAGCAATAGCGGCAAGGCGAGGCAGGAGGCGGGGACAAAAAAAACAATGCAGATGGTGGCGATAAAAACGATGGCAACTATTGTCCTGCAAAAGCTGCGGGACGCCTGCGCCGATCTGTTGCCCATTGTTGCGGTCATCACCTTCTTTCAGTTGGTGGTGATCCGCCAGCCGTTGCCGCAGATGGCCGAGGTGGTGTCAGGCTCTTTGCTGGTCGCGGCAGGGCTTGCGCTGTTTATTCAGGGGCTGGAGATGGGGCTGTTCCCTGTCGGCGAGGCCATGGCCCATGCCCTGGCCCGCAAGGGCAGCCTGTTCTGGCTGCTGCTCTTTGCCTTTGCCCTCGGCTTTGCCACCACGGTGGCCGAACCGGCGCTCATCGCCGTGGCCCGGGAAGCGGCGATGATTGCCAGTGATGCCGAACTGATTGCCCCGGGCGACGGGGCCATGCGCCATTATGCCTTGGGGCTGCGGCTCTCCGTTGCCTTCTCCGTCGGGCTGGCCATTCTGGTCGGCGTGCTGCGCATTCTCAAAGGATGGCCGGTGCACTTTCTCATCATCGGCGGTTACGTGGTGGTCATGCTGATGACCATCCTGGCCCCAAAGGAAATAATCGGCATTGCCTATGATGCGGGCGGTGTCACCACCTCCACCGTCACGGTGCCGCTGGTGGCTGCCCTCGGGGTAGGTCTTTCCTCCACCATCCGCGGCCGCAGCCCGCTGCTCGACGGCTTCGGCCTTATCGCCTTTGCCTCCCTGTTGCCCATGATTTTTGTCATGGGCTATGGGGTATTGGTCTTTCGCTGAGAAAAGCTGTATGGATATTCTTCGCATTCTGTTTGACACGGCGCGCGATGTGCTGCCCATTGTTCTGCTGATTGTTCTTTTTCAGCTGCTGGTGCTGCGCCAGCCCATTCCCCATCTGCGGCGGCTGATCGTCGGCGGGATCTATGTCGTTGTCGGCCTGGCTCTGTTCCTGGCCGGCCTGGAAAAGGCCCTTTTCCCCCTCGGCCGGATCATGGCCAGGCAGTTGTCCGATCCGGCCTTTCTTTTTAACTCCGACAGCCCCGGTCAGGCGGACTGGGCGGATTATGGCTGGGTCTATCTGTTCGGCGCCCTGATCGGTTTTGCCACCACCATTGCCGAGCCGTCGCTCATTGCCGTGGCCCTCAAGGCCAGCGAGGTATCGGCAGGCACCATTCATCCGTGGGGGTTGCGGATCACCGTTGCTGTCGGGGTGGCGATCGGCATCAGTCTCGGCACCTTCCGCATCGTCAGCGGTACTCCCCTCTATCTGTATATTCTTGTCGGTTATGTGATTGTCATTATCCAGACCTTTTTTGCCCCGAAATCCATCATTCCCTTGGCCTATGATAGCGGGGGGGTCACGACATCGACGGTGACGGTGCCGCTGGTGGCGGCCCTTGGCCTCGGCCTTTCCTCCACCGTACCGGACCGCAATCCGGCCCTTGACGGCTTTGGGCTCATCGCCTTTGCCAGTCTTTTTCCCATTATCACCGTGCTGGGTTACGGCCAGTATGCCCGGTGGAAGGCCGGGCGAGTCCATTCGGCATCTGCAAGGAGGTAGCGCATGCGTTTCAAGGTTATTTTAGCCAGCGTCAAGCAGGAAATTTCAGACAGCATCGTTGATGCCGGCAAAAAAGCTGGAGCCACCGGCGCCACCGTCATACCGGCCCGGGGTACCGGTATCCACGAGGCGAAAACATTTTTCGGACTGACCCTGGAGGCGCAGACCGATATCATCATGTTTCTTGTGGAGGAACATGTGGTTCACGATATCCTGACAGCCATCGGCCAGGCCGGCGAATTTCACAAACCGGGAACCGGCATTGCCTTTGTTCTGCCGGTGGAGCATGTCATCGGTCTTGAAAGCCAAATGGAGAGATTTAAGCAGGAAGTGCGGGAACACTACTTTTAAAGGAATGAGGCGGGGCCGGCAGCGGCCTGCGCCCGAGACCGTCAATTATGATCGGAAAGGGAGGAAGAACAGGGATGGCTGCAGGGGTAATTGTACGGGCGCGGGATGTCATGCGACGGCAGGTTGGGTACATCGACGGCATGGCCACCGCCAGGGAAGCGGCCGCCATGATGCGGGCCGAAAAACACAGTGCGCTGATCGTTAAAAAACGCCATTCGGACGACGCCTGGGGTATTGTCGTGGTGCAGGATCTCATCCGCGGGGTGCTTATTGCCGGCCGCGCCTCTCATGAGGTCAATGTCTACGAGATCATGACAAAACCGGTGATCACCGTGCCGGCAGACATGGATATCCGCTACGTGGCCCGACTGATTTTCAATGCCGGCATCCGCCGGGCGCCGGTGGAGGATCGGGGAGAACTGGTGGGTATGATCGCTCTTTCCTCTCTGGTGCTGGAAAATGAGCTGTTTTGACCCTAAGTCCCTGTGCCCGCGACTCAGGGGCGGCCGGATGTGGCAAGGGACAGCGACCCAAGGTGACGCAGCGGGCAGGGCCGGCAGAGCGGTCGTGTTTTTTTGCAGTACTCCTTGCCAAGCCGGACGATGAGCGCGTGGTATTCGTTAAACAGCCGGGCATCAGCAGGCAGGGCGTCCATGAACATCTCCTGCATGGCGGCGTAATCCGTCTCTTCGTCGATGAGACCGTGGCGGAGCAGGATGCGGTGGGTATAGGCATCGATGACAAAGACCGGACGCCCGGCGGCGTATAGAAGAATGGAGTCCGCTGTTTCCGGGCCGATTCCTTTCACCGACAGCAGTTTGTTGCGCAGGGTCGGGGTGTCGTGGGCGGAAAAAAAGGCGGCAAGGTTGCCGGTTGGTTCCTCCCGCATGATGAGGTCGAGCAGGTTTTTCAATCGCCTGGCCTTGAGATTGTAATAGCCGGAGGGCCGGATTTTCTCCGCCAGCAGATGGAGGGGCAGGACGGCGAGACGGTGCGGGCTGAGAAGGTCATCGTCCTTCAGGGCGGTGATGGCGCGGCTGACGTTGCTCCAGTTGGTATTCTGGGTCAGCACCGCGCCGACCATGACCTCGAAGGGGGTATCGCCGGGCCACCAGCCCTGCGGTCCGAAATGGTCATACAGGGCGGTGTAGATCTCGGAAAGCTGCGGCGCTTTCAATCGGAACGGATAAAAAAGAGGTAGGCGAGGACGATGATGACGCCGAGACCGACTCCGGCCACCGGCAGCACTTTGCCGAGCTGCAGGTGGCCATCCACCACCAGGCCGCGGGCATATTCGCTGCCGGTGAACCACCAAACCGAGATGGCCAGTCCGGTGCAGACCAGGCTGTTGAATGCCTGTTTATAGAGCCACCAGCCGACCTGGGCAACAAAGGGAACAAGAAACCAGGGGTTGGTGAAAAGCCCTTTGACATCAACCTGGCGAAGCTGTTGCGGCAGTTCGGTGGAGTTGAGAAAATCCATCACTGCTGTGAGAAAGTCAGCCATGGTATGACCCTCCGCGCAGAGTTAGCGTGATCCGTCGAGGCCGCGGGCGGTGGATGTGGCCTTTTTGTAGACCTTGATCGCGCAGTAGGAACCGCACATGCTGCACGCGTCCCCCTTGTATGAACTTCCTTCTTCACGATAGCGTAACGCCTTGTCCGGATCAAGCGACAATTCGATCTGCCCCTTCCAGTCGAGCCGATTGCGGCATCTGGCCATGGCAATGTCCTTGTCAAGGGCGCCGGGGACGCCCTTGACGATATCGGCGGCATGGGCGGCGATGCGCGAGGCGATGACCCCCTCCCGCACGTCGTCGGCAGACGGCAGTTTGAGATGCTCGGCCGGGGTGACATAGCAGAGATAATCGGCCCCTGCCGCGGCGGCGATCGCCCCGCCGATGGCACCGGTGATGTGATCATAGCCCGGCGCGATGTCGGTAACCAGCGGTCCCAGCACATAAAAGGGCGCGCCGTGGCAGAGCCGTTTCTGGAGGAGCATGTTGGCCTGGATCTGGTCCATCGGCATATGGCCCGGTCCCTCGATAATGACCTGGACCCCGGCCTCCCAGGCACGCAGGGTCAGCTCGCCGAGATGGATCAGTTCCTGCACCTGGCCCCGGTCGGTGGCGTCGGCCAGGCAGCCGGGCCTGAGCCCGTCGCCCAGACTGATGGTCACCTCGTGTTCCTTCAAGATGGCGAGAATGTCGTCGAAGTGCTCGTAAAAGGGATTCTCCTTGTTGTTACAGGTCATCCACTCAATGGTAAAGGAGCCCCCCCGGCTCACCACCCCCATCAGCCTTTCATGTTTCCGCACCCTGGTCAGGGCGTCGCGGGTCAGGCCGCAGTGGATGGTCATGAAATCGACTCCGTCCTCCGCCTGCTGGCGGATGGTGGCAAGCAGCTCATCCACTGTTACCTCACCGATTTCTTTTTTTCGGCGTTCCACCACGTCGGCCACCGTCTGGTAGACCGGCACGGTGCCAAGCGGAATCGGGCAGCGGGTCAGGATGCCGCGCCGTACTTCGTTGAGATTTTCCCCCATGCTGAGGTCCATCACCGTGTCGGCGCCGGCCCGCAGGGCAACGCAGAGTTTTTCCAGTTCCTGGTCGAGACCAGGCATGTCGCGGGAGGCGCCGATGTTGGCGTTGACCTTGGTGGCAAGCCCCTTGCCCACGGCCATGACGCGTTCGAAATGGTGGTTCTTGTTCTTCGGAATGGCGATGACTCCGCTGGCCACCCCCTCCATCAGGGTCTCCGGCGAGATTCCTTCATTCTTGGCGCACTGGGTGAACAGCGGGGTCACTTTTCCCTGCAGGGCGTCTTCTCGTATGCTCATCGGTGTTCTCCTTGGTAAACCCGGAAGCGGGACAGCGCGGGGATGGCAAAAAGGGCGGAATTTTCTGTCGTTCCGCCAGGTTTTCCCGGGCCGTGCCATGCGGCGGCATTATGGCCGGATGGTGAATCAAAAATTAGAAATAATACCAGTGCCCACCCCGTGATGCAATGGAAAAAATGGCTGCGTCGGGCTGATCACCAAGGCTTGACAGCCGGTGATTGATGCTTATTTTTGTACCACATTTTTGGCTGGTCCGGCCCGGCATGGTTCGCCGGACACCTCCGCCCGGGACGGGTTTTCATGAGTTTATCAATGCGAAAAAGTTGAATGGAGCATCGTTATGACCGCGAAGACAGAAACCAAGGAATTTCAAGCTGAAGTAAAAAAGCTGCTCGATATCGTCATTCACTCCCTCTACACCGAGAAGGATATCTTCCTGCGGGAGCTCATTTCCAACTCCGCCGATGCCCTGGAGAAATTCCGCCACCAGAAGCTGCTGGAGGAGCAGGTGTTTGATCCGGACGCCAGCCTGGAGATCAATATCAGTATCAACAAGGACGACCACACCCTGACCATCACCGATTCCGGCATCGGCATGACAAAAGAGGAGCTTGAGCACAACCTCGGCACCATCGCCCATTCCGGATCCAAGACCTTTCTCACCGGCCTTGATCAGGCGAGGCAGAAGGAGATCAACCTCATCGGCCAGTTCGGCGTCGGTTTTTATGCCGCCTTCATGGTGGCGAAAAAGGTGCGGGTGAAGTCGCGTTCTTACCAGGTCGATGCCGAAGGCTATGAGTGGGCCTCGGAAGGCACCGGCAGCTATACCTTGACCGCGGCGCCGGGTCTGCATCGCGGCACCAAGATCATCCTGGAACTCAAGGACGAGGCCTTTGATTACGCCGATGAGATGAAGATCAAGCACATCATCAAACAGTATTCGAACTTCGTCTCCTTTCCCATCAAGGTGGCCGGCGAGACGGTCAATACGGTGCAGGCCCTCTGGACCAAAAGCAGGGAGGACATCAAGCCCGAGGAATACACCGAGTTCTACAAGTTTATCGCCAATGCCTTTGACGAGCCGCTCTGCTCCTTTCACTTCAGCGCCGATGCGCCGCTGGCCATCAAGTCGCTGCTCTTCGTGCCCGAGGACAACATCGAGATGATGGGCTTCGGCCGCATGGAGCCGGGAGTGAGCCTCTACTGCCAGAAGGTGCTGATCGAACAGCACAGCAAGAACATCCTGCCCGAATGGCTGCGCTTTCTCAAGGGAGTGGTGGACAGCGAGGACCTGCCCTTGAATATCTCCCGCCAGGCCCTCCAGGACAACGCCTTGGTCGCCAAGCTGAAAAAGGTGATAACCACGCGCTTTCTCAAATATCTCAAGGATATGGCCAAGAACGAGCCGGAGCAGTATGAAAAGTTTTGGAATACCTTCGGCATCTTTCTCAAGGAAGGGGCGACCACCGATTACACCCATCGCGACGACCTGGCCGGGCTGCTGCGCTTTGAGTCGTCCAAGTCCCCCGACGCCGAGCTGATTTCGCTTGCCGATTACGTCGGCCGCATGAAGGAGGGGCAGAGCGAGATTTACTACATCAACGGCCCGAGCCGGATGGCCATCGAGACCGGGCCCTACTTCGAGGTCTTCAAGCGCCGCGATATCGAGATCATCTACACCATGGAGCCCATCGACGATTTCGTCTTCAGCCATCTCGGCCAGTTTGACGGCAAGAAGCTGGTCTCCGCTGACCGGGCTGACCTGAAACTGCCGGAGACCACCACCGGCGAGAAAGAGGAAAAGGAGGCGACCGCCAAACTCGACGAGCCCATTGCCCAGACCCTGACCAAATGGATGAAGGATCGGCTCGGCGACAAGGTCAAGGAGGTGGTGATCTCCAGCAGGCTGGTGGACAGCCCGGCGATGATCGTCAATCCCGATGGCTTCTTCACCTCCAGCATGGAGCGGGTGATGCGGGCCACCAATCAGGAGCACAAGATCGGCTCCAAGAATCTGGAGATCAATACCGCCCATCCGCTCATCAAGGGACTGGCCGATTTGCGGATAGCGGACGAGGAGTTTGCCGGCAGCGTTGTCGAGCAGATCTTTGACAATGCCCTGATCCAGGCCGGGCTGATGATCGAGCCGCGCGGCATGGTGGAGCGCACCTACAAGATTCTCGAGCGGGCGGTGAAAAAGTAAGCGCCGGCTTTTTCACCACCACAAAATAGATAGTCTCGTAAAACCCGCAAACCATGGCAGGCGGGAAAGTGAAAACAACGAGTTACAAAACCCGGCCCGTCGGAATCGTGGCTTTTTACGATTCCGACAAAATTAAGAGACAGAACTCGCCTTGTTTCCTGCCGGGGAGAAGGCGAGTTTTTTATGCCCGGCATCTGCAATTCCGCGCTTTTCGGTGAGAATGAAGTTGTGAAAAACATCGCAACCTATCTCCGCTCTTTTGTATCAAGGAAGAAGGGGTTCTTGCCCAGCAAGGCAAAGAGATACCAGGCAGTGGCGCCAATATGCGGCGTGTTTGGATAACACCAAGGCTTTTCCTTATTTTCCGAAGGCCAGAAATGATAAAAGCCCGTTGACAGGCCGCACTTGGATGCAGCTGGCAGCGCCCCGGCCGCGGGCCCGTCCGTGATCTGTGCCTGGCGTAACAAAGAGAGGAGCGGTTTCGCCTCATCTTCCCTGCCCAACATTGTCAGGGCAACAGCCATCTGCGCCGTCCCTTCCCACCACGCCCCATCACCGTCATGGCAGTTAAAGTCGAATGCCTGAGGATAATCTGTGCCCGCCCGGCAATGGCGCAATGCCCATTCCACTGCCGGACGATACAACTCGGGTTGCCCCATGCCAAGCACCGACCATGTCTGGGGGTCAAGCGGGATGACTCCTTGGCTCCGTTTATCGCTTCCTGGCTCGGTACCGGTCGAGAGGTGCCCCTCGCCCTGGGCGTTGATCATATTCTCAACGAAATTTCTCGCATGGGCCTGCTCGCTTAACCACTTGCGCCCTTCCACGGTGTTGCGCCCCACGGCATCGGCAAGATGGCCGAAGAGGGCCACAAGATCAATGTTATGTTCCGTGCTTCGCCATTCCGAACGCAGCTGCTTGTTCTGAGAGGAGGCGCTCGGTTCAAAGCTTACATATCCCCCCCGGAAGCCGCCAGGGGAGGTTTCAACCCGGTTCTCCTTGACGATCCACCCGGCAAGTTTGCGCGCCGCATTGAGATAGGGGGCCCCTTGTCGCTGAGGGAGGATGCAATGTGCTTGCACTAATGCCAACCCGGCCCAGGCCGCGTTTCCCGTATCGGAGCCCGCGGAGTATTCATCCTCGATATACTTTCCTTTTCCGTCCCCCCATTTGCTGTCCCATTGGCCAGGAAGCCGGGCTTTCCCGGTGAAACTGTCCAGGAGGGGGCCGCTTGCATAGGCGTTGCGTAAACGCCCATCTTTAAAGGTACGGTCGTTGTTCTGGGCCTGCACGAAAGCCTGGGCAATCAACTCGGCGCGGCGGATATCTTCCGGGGTGCCACGGGCCAGAAAGGCCAACATCACCAGTGCCTGGTCATAGACATGGCAGACATTTTCCGGTGCCCCTGTGATGCAGCCACCAGGCACAAAGCTTTGCAGGAAGCGGGGCTCATCATGATGCAGCACATCGATTTTTACCTCATCGAGAAATATCGAACCTGGTCTGCCACCTTGTCCTATTGCGACCACCATTCCGAACGGCCCTATGACCGAGCTTAAATCCTCGTTCAGCAGGGAGATGCTGTAGGAGCGCCATTCTTGATCAAGCATGACAGGCAATGTCTTTTGGAAGGTGTCGCCGTATGGGCCGTCCCGGCGCAGGTGATTGATTCCGCCAGAGAGGAACGTAACGGCCATGGGCGGCTCCGACTTCGCCCAAAAGGACACGGTGGTGGACCCGGTCAGAGCGCGGCCCGGAAATTGCCCCCAATTGTTTTCCGGATATTGAAAATAAAAGCCAGCCCAATGGTCAGGTGAAGGGCTTTCAGGAGGGTGGTAATCGATTTTGAGGCATCCCCGGCCGAAACGCGGCGGCGCGCATTGCACCGTTTGCAGTGAGAGATCTGCCACCATCCCCATTTTCCCCGAGGGGGAATACGGCTGGTATTCCGGGGAACCAGAGACAGGAAGAGCATGGGCAAACCTGTCCATCTGACGAAAAAGAAACGCATATGCCGCCGCCAGGTCACGGTCGTTTCCCCTGGTGGACGCGGCGGCCCCTTGTGAGTCCATCTCTTGAGCCGTTATCTGCGGATACGCAGAGGATAAGGGCAAAAATGCCAGAACGAGTGTCATCACCACGAGAAAGCGACTGCGCGAGCGAAAGGGTTGCGCGTGGGTAACTGGGTGTAGTTTATTGTCGGATGGGCGAAGGGTGGTCATTTTCGTTGCAACCTCATGTTGTCAGCAGGTGTTGTCTGGTGGAATAAATTTGCAAACGTGCCGATGGTGGGTGCGCGGGATTTTGCATGACCGCAAACTATTGCAAACCGCACTGGAACCAGACCGCGAGTGACGGCCATGATCAGCGGCGATTGCAAGATCATTTACCGCGGTTGCCCTCCAACGGGGATCGATTGGCGGCCCACGACAGCTATGGTCTCATTCTTCTGACGGATAAAGATCGCCGCCGGTTCGATTCCCTTTTCTGTTGCTGTTATTTTTCCGGGTTAACGGGTAGGTGACAATGGATTTCTTTGGACTTTATCGGAAACAAAAAACCCGCTTTCCGTTGCCGGAAGCGGGTTTCTGGATCATGCTGGATTTTGTCAAATGCTGATTTGGCGGAGAGGGTGGGATTCGAACCCACGGTACCCTCACGGATACACCGGATTTCGAGTCCGGCTCATTCGACCACTCTGACACCTCTCCGTTTTCGGGCAGGATGATGACGGTTCATGCTGATTGTCCCATGATTAAAACAAATTTCATCGAAATACAATGGTGAAGAGAAAAGAATCTGTTTTGCTGGCGTCTGACGGCAAAAGAAGAATATAAGAAAAGGAGGCCGACTGTTTACCGCTCACCATGCTTGGTCCGGGAAAATACCGCCGATGCGCCGATTGCCCCTGTTTGTCGTCCTCCTGCTGCTGGCTGCCTGCGCGCCCCGCTTTTCTGAACCGGAAACGATGAACCGACCACCGGAAATGACCGACACCGCCTTCATCAGTTTTGACGGCGCCGCCCTGCCGCGCAGGAACTGGCTGCCCAGCGGGCCGCCGCGGGCCATCCTCCTTGCCCTGCACGGCTATAACGATTACAGCGCCTTCATCACCGCGGCCGCCCGTTTTTTCCAAGAATGGGACATTGCCGTCTTTTCCTATGACCAGCGCGGCTTCGGCGCCGCCCCCCGGCCCGGCCGCTGGGGCGGCCAGGAGACCATGGGCCGCGATCTGCACACCATCATCGATCTGCTGGGCAAGCAGCATCCCGGTATCCCGCTTTATTTGCTGGGCGACAGCATGGGCGGCGCGGTCATCCTGGCGACCGGCAGCCGGACGCCTCGCCTGGCGGTGGACGGAGTAATCCTTGTCGCCCCGGCGGTCTGGGCGCGCGCCACCATGCCGTGGTATCAGCGGGCCGCCCTGTGGCTGGGGGCCAGGCTGCTGCCCTGGCTGCGGGTCAGTCCCAAGGGGCTTGACATCACCCCGTCGGACAACAGGCAGATGCTTCAAGCCCTGGGCCGCGATCCGCTGGTGATGAAAGAGTCGCGCATCGACGCCCTGCACGGCCTGACCAATCTGATGGATGCGGCCTACGAAGCCGCGGCCCGTTTCGACCATCGCCTTCTCTTGCTCTATGGGGCGCGCGACGAGATCATTCCGGCCGGGCCGATGTCCGATGTCTTCCGCCGGCGGCTGCGGACATCGTTTGTCGCGCCGCAGCGGCTGCTGGTTTACGATAACGGCTATCACATGCTGCTGCGCGATTTGCAGGCCGAGGTGGTCTGGTCCGACATCCTGGCCTGGCTCGCCGTACCGGCTGCTGACCTGCCGTCGGTGCGCCAGGGCAGGGCCGCGGAGCTGCGCACTGAAGCCGATCTTGTCGCGGCGCTGCCCCATGCGACCAGGCGGAACCGGGCCGGCCACTGACCGGGAAAAGGGGGGGGGCGGTCAACATCGGCGTTGACGAAACAGGGCGGCTGTGGTTAAAAAAAAGCATGGGGCTGTAGCTCAGCTGGGAGAGCGACGCGTTCGCAATGCGTAGGCCAGGGGTTCGATCCCCCTCAGCTCCACCATGTGCACAGACAAGCCCGTCCACTGACCATGTCCGGTTGCTGGAAGGGTTTTTTTTATTCATCAGCGAATTATGTCGATGTCGCTGGCCCTGGAGAAGACCGAGCCCTGCTGCGCAGCCTGGGGGACAAGGGTAAGGCTCTGCATAGAGCGTATTTTGGGAAGGAAGCGTAAGCATGGCCCAGCTTGAACATATCGAAGCCATTGAAAAGCGGCTCTGGAGCGCGGCGGATACCCTGCGGGCCAACTCCAACTACGCCAGCAACGAATATTTCCTGCCGGTCATGGGCCTGGTCTTCCTGCGCCATGCCTACAGCCGTTTTCTCGGCGTCAAGGACGCCATCGAGGCGGGCCTGCCGACACGGGGCGGCAAGACCCGGCCGCTGACCAAGGAGGACTTCTCGCAGAAGAGCGCCATTTTTCTGCAGCCCAAGGCCCAGTTCGATACCCTGGTGGCCCTGCGCGATGTGGAAGGGCTGGTCAAGCTGGTGGACCGGGCCGAGATCAAGGCCAACGACTGGAGCCTCACCACCGGCCGCTATGTCGGTGTTGCGCCGGAAGAAGAGGACGAGGATCTCGACTTCGAGGAGGCCCTGCGCGACATTTATGTGGAGTTGAAGGACCTGAACGCGGAGGCGGTGCGATTGGCTGCGACGATCAAGAAGAATTTCGAGGAACTGGGGGTATGAACTGGGAACCCAAGGGCCTTGATGAATTGGGATTTGTCAGTCGGGGGCGATCCCGACACAGACCCCGCGATGCCGCTCACCTCTATGGCGGACCGCACCCATTTGTGCAAACTGGGGATGTGAAGCACGCAGGGCTGTATCTAACCGAGTACACTCAGACTTACAGTGAAGACGGGTTGGCGCAAAGCCGTATGTGGCCTGCTGGCACACTGTGTATCACCATTGCGGCCAATATTGCCGATACCGCGATTCTTGGTTTTGATGCATGTTTTCCGGATAGCGTGATCGGTTTCATCCCGGATGAGAAAAAGGCAGATGCCCGTTTCGTCAAGTATCTGTTCGACGCATTACTGCAATGTAAGTACAAACAATTCACACAGGGGGCTGCGCAGGACAATCTGAGCCAAGCCAAGCTCCTATCGTTGAAGTTCCCGGTACCCGGAATTACCGAACAGAAGCAGATTGCAGATGTTGTCTCCGCCTATGACGACCTGATCGAGAACAACCGGCGGCGGATTCAGTTGCTGGAGCAGGCGGTGCGGCTGCTCTACAAGGAATGGTTCGTCCCCCTCCGCTTCCCCGGCCACGAACACACCCAAATCATCGACGGCGTGCCGGAGGGGTGGGAGAAGAAACCGTTAAGCGAGATTGCCGATATCACGATGGGGCAAAGCCCCAAGTCTATCTATTACAACCAAGATTGAAACTGGATGTCAAAAAGTTCAGCCATGACCTACGGGATTCCCGCAATTACATCCATCCCTACCAGCAGCTCGCATCCAAATTCACACCCGACAAGCATACGGCCGAGATCTGCCTGCAGGTACTCAAGGCAGCCATCGCCGATCTCTCAGGGGGAGGAAATGAGCTGGCACGATAGGCAGATATCGCATTTCGGACTTTGTGGACGGAGTGGACTGTGTGGACATGGTAAAAGAGGGAGGGATCATGTCTGAGCTGATCCCCAAACACGGAGGTTACCGGAAGCTGAAAAGCTTTCAGGTGGCGCAGTTGGTCTACGACGTGACGGTGCGGTTTTGCGACCGCTATATCGATAAATTCAGCCGGACAAAAGATCAGATGGTGCAGGCGGCGCGGTCGGACGTGCAGAATATCGCTGAGGGCTCGCAAGCTTCGGCGACTTCGAAGAAGACTGAGCTCAAGCTGACCCAGGTGGCGCGGGCGAGTCTGGAGGAACTGAAGCTCGACTACGAAGATTTTCTGCGGCAGCGGGGTCTGGCGCAGTGGGAGCGGGAAAACCTGCTCAGGCAGGAGCTGATCGACCGGCGCTGCCAGACCGCCGATGACGTAGCGGCCTGGGTGGTAGAGGTGGCAAAGAAAAATGGACTTTGTGGACAGATTGGACAGTGTGGACAAAACGCTGCAACCCAGCCGTTGTCCACCGAGTCCACGGCGTCCACCCTGTCCACCAAAACCTACCCCGAGCTTTCCGCCAATGCTGCACTGACCCTGCTGACGGTGGCCTGTGCGCTCCTCGACCGCCAGGTTGAACGGCTGGCGCAAGATTTTGAAAACGAAGGCGGTTTCACCGAGCGCCTTTACCGCGTGCGCACTGCCAAACGGAGGAACGTGCCATGACCCTCCAATCCCTCCTCTCCCAAATCGCCCTCGGCGAAGACTCCACCCGCCAGTTCAAGGCGGACGTGAAGAATGCCGACTCGTTGGCCTCGGAGATGGCGGCCTTTGCCAACACCAATGGCGACACCATCTTTATCGGCGTGGCGGATGACGGTTCGACGCCGGGGCTCTCAGGGCAGGATGTTGCCCGCATCAATCAGCTCATCAGCAATGGTGCCAGTCAACTGGTGCGCAGCCCGCTGGCGGTGCAGACCGAGAACCTGGCGCTGGAAAACGGCCGCATTGTCATCGTGCTGACCGTGCCCAAGGGGATCGATAAGCCCTATTTCGACAAGAATGAGGTGATCTGGCTCAAGGCAGGAGCCGACAAGCGGCGGGTGAACTCCAAGGAAGAACTGCGCCGCCTGTTTCAGTTCACCAATCAGTTCCATGCCGACGAGCTGCCCACCAAGGCAGGGATCGACAAGCTCGACAAACTGCGCTTCCGCGACTTCCTGCGCGATGTCCACAAACAGGAGCACCCCGATTCCCCCGACGAGCTGACCCGGCTGCTGCAAAACATGAATCTTGCCACCGACGACGGCAGGTTGAACCTGGCCGGGGTGCTGCTCTTTGCCGAGCAGCCCGAGTGGATCGTGCCGCAGTTCGTGGTCAAGGCGATCCGCTATCCCGGCAACAAGATCCACGTCTCCGATTACCTCGACACGGAGGACTTTTCCGGACCGCTGCCGAAGCTCTTCGAGGGGGCGCTGGCCTTTGTCATGCGCAACTTGCACAAGGTACAGGCCGGGCGCGGGGTGAACGCGCCCGGCACCTCGGAGATTCCCGAAGCGGTTTTCGAGGAGCTGCTGGTCAATGCCCTGGTGCACCGCGACTATCCGGTCAGCGCCCCGATCCGCCTGTTTGTCTTCGACAACCGCATCCAGATCATCAGTCCCGGCCACCTGCCAACAACCTGACGGCGGAGAAGATTCGGGCTGGAAACTCCAACATTCGCAACCCGATCCTGGTTTCCTGCGTGGCCAAGGGGCTGCTGCCCTACCACGGGCTGGGATCGGGCATCAAACGGGCGGTGGAGAAGTGGCCGGCCATCGACTTTGCCGACGACCACGACGGCTGCCTGTTCACCGCCACGGTTCACCGGATGCCGGTGGAAGAGCTTGAATTGGCGGATAAAGGTGCAATATCAGGTCAAGTCGCCGGTTTATCCGGTCACCCTGACCCGATAAATAACCTTTTAACTGTGCTACGGACCGATCCTTCGGCGGACTATGCAACTTTGGCAGAGCGGCTTGAAGTCAGTGAGGCAACGGTAAAACGCAACATTCAGAAGCTCAAACAGCAAAACCGCTTCAGAGGAAGACGTGCGGGACAAGACAGAGGCGGTTTTCGTGCATGTGTTTCGGGCGTACCCAACGGTGCCGTCACCCTACTACGCCGGTATGGCGTCGTAGGCCGTCGGGTGCTTGCCAGACAGTTCGCCCCGCCCTTGGCTGCACCGATCAAAGACCGGCGCAAGCGCTCACCGTCTTGAGGATGCGGCCTCTGGCTGCCGGGCGACAACCTCTTTTGTCGGGAAAAATGAGGGCGGGTTCTGATCCGCGCTTGTGTCGTGTGCCAAGCTAAGGTATTACGAATTATGTATCGTCGCTGTCACGGGGACATCGACACCTGCCCTCAGGGGGAAAGACCTGTCATGCGGATACCGACATTGCTGTACCGTCTTGCCGTCGCCTGCTGGTTCGGCGGCGCCTCTCTCTTCACCTTTGTCCTGACCCCGGTCATCTTCCGCGCCTATGACCGGGACCTGGCCGGCGCTGTTGTCGGCACCCTGTTCCCGGGCTACTTCAGATGGGGGCTGGTCTGCGGCCTCATCGCCCTTGCCTGCCTGGTTTTCGCCGCCCTGCCGCACCGCCGGATCGCGGCACTGGTTCTTGCCCTTATGCTCGCCATTACCGCTAGTCAGGCATTTATCATCGAACCGCGAGCCGCGGCCATCAAGAGGGAGATTCCCTCATTTGTGACCACCCCGCAGGATGATCCGCTTCGCGCCCGCTTCCGCAGGCTGCACGCCGTCTCTGCCGCCGGCAATCTGGCCGTGATCGGCGGCGGGTTGGTGCTGATCGTTCTCGGTTCTGAAATGAAGAGACGGAAGAAGGAGTGAGTCATGGATCAGTACGAGGAAGCGCATCTCTTTGTCGCCGCCATGCGCGTGTGTGAATACCGGAAAAAACAGCCGCCCACGGTGGAAGACATCAGCCTCATGCTCTCCATCTCCGCCGAGGCCGGCTATGCCCTCTGCCGGAAACTGAAGGAAAGAGGGATCGTGCGCACCGTCGAGGGCGCCTTCGGCTGGCGGCTCATGCTCGATGACCATCGGCGCATCGAAGAGATTCCCCGGGGTGAGAAGAAGAATGATCTGGCCGATCATCTGGCGGAATTTCAGCGAAAACAGCAGGAGCAGAGCAAAAAGGTGGAGGCCATCCAGGAGGAGCTGGCCCGCAAGCGCACCGAAAAGTTTGCTGAAATGGAGGCGCGTTTGAAAAAGGAGCTGAAAAAGGGGTAATCATGAACAGAGCAGACGATCAGCAGACCATTCCCGCCTCCTATGTCGGCCGGATCCTCTTCGGGGAGTATGGCGCCGGATTGAAGGAAAGGGTGCGGGAGATCATTGCCGTCTCGGAAGCCTTTGACGGCTGCGGCTACCCGCTGATGCCCTACCTCGCCGCCTGGCATGACCGGGAGAAGATCATCTGGTACGAGTTTGTCGGCGACCGTCTTGTCCAGCTGCTGGGCTGCACCACCATCAATGTCTCGCGGGTATTCCGAGAAGCCATTCTCGATCAGCGGGTCTATCGCTACTCGGCCGATGCCTCGGTCCAGGAGGAGATCGTTACCAGACAGCAGCTCACCGGTCGGCGTATCGATCTGCGCCAGGAGGTGCAGCAGCGCGGGCAGGTCGATGCGGTCTACAAACTCGCGTTGCCCGGGGGAGAGCTCGTCTGGCTGAAAGATCAGGGGCGGATCGAGCGCTACCAGCAGGACGGTATCTCCCTTTCCCTCGGCTGTCTTACCGATGTTACCAAGGAAATGGAGCAGAAGGATCTGCTGGAGAAGATCGGCTATTTTGACGAGCTGACCGGACTGCCCAAGCGCCGGATCCTGGAGCGGATGCTGGAGGTGAAGACCGGCGAGTGGCAGCGCGGCTATATCCAGGATTTTTCCTTTCTGCTGCTTGATATCGATTTTTTCAAGGCGGTCAATGACAGCCATGGTCATCAGGCCGGGGATTTTGTCCTCATGGAGCTCGCTGAGGTCATGCTGGCGACCAAACGCAAGGAAGACGAGGTCGGCCGCTACGGTGGCGAGGAGTTTTACGGCATCTGCCAGGGCGACGTGGGGCGTGGGGTCGAGTTTGCCGACCGACTGCGCCGAACCATCGCCGCCCATCCGTTTTTCTTCCAGGGGGAGCAGATTCCCGTCACCGTCTCCATCGGTGTGGCGGCGGCAACCGAATTGGCGCAGCTAAGCGCTGACGGCCTGATTGCCTTGGCAGACCTGCGGCTTTATCGCGCCAAGCAACAGGGAAGAAATCGGGTGGTGGGGGAGTGAGCGGGGCTTTGTTGTTGCGGAGATAGGATTTTCCGGCAATGGGGTGGTCGTGCTGAAAACGGTCGCTACATGCTGTATTTTTTGTCACTGCCCTGGATATGCCCGGTCAGCCAGTTCATCAGGATTTTCATAATCTGGGTGTTGAGCACCAGATGTCCTTCCTCTGTTTCCCGGATGATGCCGCGGATCTTTTCCAGAAACTGTTCGTGCTCCCGTTTGTGATGAGGCAGATCGGCATAACCGATCTTTTCCATGTACTGCTCTTCAAAATCGAAGTGGAAGGCGCCGTACTCCTCCATGGCCTTCAGGCTTTTCATGCCGATGTCCGTCAGTTGGCGGCCCTCGATCAGGCTGTCGTGCAGCTCATTGATAATAGCAATCCACTTTTTGTGCTGGACATCGATCTCCTCGATGCCGACGCTGTAGGAATCGTTCCAGGTAATACGGCTCATTTGTTTCCTCTCTGATTATTGTGTTGTTTTTTCAGAATCGGGTACGGGTCTGCATAAGTGCTTATGCCACAAATAAGCGCTTAGGGTTTCCGCTTGCTACTGCTCGTTGCGCATGGCCCAGAGGGTCCAGACAATGGCGAGAAATGGAGCGAGAAAAAAGGCGGCCAGGAGCAGGCTTTTTTTGCGCAGCAAGGGATCTGCCATCATTCTTGCCAATCCGCTTTCCGTGCCGGACAGCATTGCCGGCACCACGAGGAAGAGGGTAAAACAGGCAAACAACAGGGCAACTTCGGAAATGATGACATGTTTCGCGAAAATTTTCAAGCCGTTGACCAGCAGGCGGTAGCGAATCATTTTTTCCTGCATCTGCGCCAGGGCGGCGTAGGATTGGCAGGCCTTGTCGAGCAGGCCGACGGCGATGCGGAAGGCTCGACCCTCTTTTGCTTCGATACGCTGCTGCGCCTCGACCAATGCGGTGCCTGTTTCGCTGAGGATGCTGAGAAAGGCGGTAAAAGCGTTTTTGTAGGGATAGCCCTGCCAGAAGTTGAGATGCTGCTGGTGTCTGGCGTCACAATCGGCTTTTCTTTTTTCCAGCTCTGCTGATTTTGTTTTGCGGATGCGCTGGCAGGCGGCAATGATGCCGGCGCTGCGCTCAAGGACATCGAGGATGTCGTAGTAACCCTGGCCGGCGAATTTGTTGCGCAGCTGGACCAGGGACTGTTCATGCTCACTGCTGAGAGGGTCCCCTTCATCAAGCCAGTGGCGGAGTTCGTCGCATTCCGCCTCGGCCAGCCGCAGTTTTTTCCCCGCCTCCTGTTGCTGAAGTTGCAGTTGCTCGACCGCCAGATCGTTGATCAGACCGTGTATCGGCAGCAAGTGCGGGTCGAGCAGGGCGGTCATGAACATTTCCTTCTGGCCGGTCATCAGGGAACGGAGCCGTTTGATGTCGATCTCGTCGAAGCCATGCTGAACCGCATACTGGAGTTTGCGGTACTGGCACTCAAGCGCGTCAAACAGCACCTTCTCGGCGCCGGAGATCGCCTCTTTCGCTTTCCAGGAATCATTCTGCAGCTCATAGAAGCGGGAAAGCAGCAGCTGGACGGCAAGTCGGTCCTTTTCCTGGGATGCGGTGTTTTTCGCCCGCTCGAGATAGTGGACCATGTCCTTGTCGCGGCCCAGTTCGAGGGCGCGAAAGGCGAGGGCAACCATGGCATGAAACTGTTTGCCGTCCCGACGTTTGCTTTCATTGAGAAGGATCTCCTCTGCTTTGTCGTACTGGCCGACCCGCAGGCAGTCGATCCCCATGTGGAGATTGCGGCTGTCCACCGTGAGCTTGTCGGTTTTATCAAGATCGCTCCAGCGGGAAGAGGAGGAAAAGGCCAGCTGGTGAAGAAAGCGGAGCTGATAGATCCGGTTGATGTCCATGTAGGCGACGAAGACGAGCAGTTCCTTGTCCTGTCTGAGCTGCCCGGGTTGCAGACCGCTGCCGATTTTTTGCAGGCAGACGGAATAATCCGGGAAAATGGCCTTGTAGATGGCCCCCAGTTCGGCAAAGGGCAGCGAACCGACCATGTCGAGCCCATGTATTTTCATGCCGATCAGTTTGCTGGGACAGGCGGCCGGGGTGTGACTGGTCATCCCGCAGTAGAAGCATTCCTTTTCCTTGCCCCGCACCGGCAGGCTGCGATAGGGAAAGAGGTCCACCCGCCGCACCGTCGCATTGCCGGCAAAGAGCAGGTGAAAGAGACCGCCGCCTTCGTCGGTAAAGGTGTGCTCCGGCAGCTCGCGGCCGGCCATCAGTTGCGGCCATTGGCGCATCAGGGGCCGGGTGAGATAGATGGATTCCTGTTGGAGCATTTCCCATTCAGTTGCGGCTGCTTGCCGGATCTGCGGGAAGGCGTCTTCCTCCTCTGTCAGATGGAGGATGATCTGGGTCGGCAGGGGGCCGTGATTGGTTTTCCAGCCGTGTGCCTCCTTGCCCTTGCGCAGGCTTTCCAGCAGAGCGGTGAGCGCTGGAAAGGGGTGAGTGAAGCGAAAGAGCAGCAGCTCATCGCAACTCTCCCCCTGCTCAACGCCGGATCTGGCAAGGGAGCGGCGGACCTCATCCACCAGGGGCAGCCATTTGTTGCCGAGAATCTTGCTGCCCTGATAGCCAAGCATGCGCACTGCCAGCAGTATGGAATCCGTTTTTTTCATGGCAACACTTACAGGCACTGGTCAAGAATTTTTTTGGCATCCCGGCTGTCGGGATAGAGGCGATGAGCGATGGAGGCCCATTTATCGGCCCGGACCAGCATGCCCATGGCGAGATAGGACTCGGCCAGGGCGAGCAGCAGATCGAGATCCTCGCCATGTTTGCTTGCCGCCTTTTCCAGCTGGAGAACGGCCTCGTTGTTCATACCGCTTTTTTGGAGAGCGATGCCGAGCTTTTTGTTGATCAGCAGCCGATCCGAATTCGCCTTGAGGATATTGCGATAGCATTTGATGGCGAGCGGCAGCAGTTCCTGCTCCATGGCGAGCTGGGCCACATCCTCCTGGATGTCGAGGTCCTGGGGGTTGTTTTTCAGGACAAGGCGGAGGATCCGGTCCGCTTCCGCCCCTTTGCCGGCCTTGACCAGCAGGCGGGCGAATTTGATGGCGCGCTCTGAATGGCGGGGACTGATCTCCATGGCCTGGGCAAAGTAGCCAATGGCCTTGTCGATATCGTCCTGGCGGTAGTAGATCTGGCCCAGATAGTGGTAACTGGTCACGTCAAGCCGATTGATCTCGATGGCCTTCTGGAAGCATTTCAATGCCTTGGCCATGTCGCCAGCCTTCAGCAGCAGCCGGCCCAGCTCCCTGAATGGTCGGGAGGAGCGGGGATTGGCGGCGGAGGCCAGCTTTGCCTCTTCCATGGCGCCCTCGATATCGCCCTTTTCCTCCAGATCCCGTGAGTTGCGGAGGTGCAGGGTCAGCGGGTCCGGGTTCAGGGAACGGGAGAGCAGTTCGTTGATTTTGTGTTCCAGCGAGGCAGTGACAAAGGGCTTGGTCAGGTAGGCGTCCACCTCATGTTCGGCTGCCTCGGCCACCACCTCTTTGTTGGCCTCGGCGGTGATCATCAGAAAGGGGATATCGCGCAGTTGCGGATGGGTGCGGATCCGGCTCAGCAGTTCGGTGCCCTTGACAAAGGGCATGGCGTAATCGGAGATAACGAAATCGATGCGCGTCGGGGAGGAGGTCAGCACTTTCCAGGCCTCCTTGCCGTTCGGCGCTTCGAAAATCTCTTTGCCGTAATTGATCAGTTTCAGCATGGCGCGGATGGAGCGGCGCATGTTGTCCTGATCGTCGACGATCAAAACATTCATGGTACGGGGGGAGAGGGGTTCGTTTTCCGCAGGCATAGGGGGAAGACCTCAGGAGAGTGGCAGGGTGAAAAAAAAGCGGCTGCCCTGGCCTGTCTCGCTTTCCACTGCAATGGCGCCGTTGTGGAGCTCCACCGCCAGTTTGCAGAAATAGAGGCCCAGTCCGGTTCCCACCAGGGCGTCCTGCTTGCCGGAGAGGCGGGCGTATTTGTCGAAGATCGTCTCTTGCTGCTCGGCTGGGATGCCCGGTCCCTGGTCCTGAACAAAAAAAAGCACCCTGTTGCCGTCCGCGTCCGCCAGGGTGCAGCCGGCGGTGATCGTGGTGTCCGGCTCACTGTAGCCCAGGCTGTTGGTAAGCAAATTCTGCAGTACCCGCAGGATCAGGGTGCGATCGATGGTCAGCAGGGGGAGGTCGTCCGCCGCCTCCAGGAGCAGGGTGATGTTCTTGCTGCGGGCGAGCCCTTTGATTCCGGACAGAGCTTCCTTGAGCAGTTCGCGACAGTCGGTTTCCTCGTAGAGCAGTTGCAGCTTGCCCTCGGCGATTTTGTCGGTGGTGACGAGATTGGCGACCATCCGCACCGCCCGATCGCACCCTATCTGGGCTGCTTCGAGAAATTCCTTTTCCGGACCGGTGATGGAGTAGGAGAGGATATCGAGATTGGCCACCACTTCCGACAGCGGCGTTTTCAGGTCGTGGATCAGCATGCGGGAGAGGTGGGCGCGTAGCTCTTCCTGGCGGCGCAATTCCTGGTTTCGTTTTTTCAGGGTGTTGCGCTGCCGGGTTATTTTTTTGTGGAGATCCTGCTGGATGAGCGTCCAGAGAAGAAAGCTGCCGAGATGGAGCAGATGGGAGACGTCATCGGTGAGCAGATCGCGGCTGCCGGTGCGGTCAGTGGCGTTGATGACGCCAATGACCTTGTCCTGATGGATGATCGGGGCGGAGAGCAGGGAATCCTTTTTGTAAATGCCGGGCCGTCGGGGAAAGCGGCGGTCCTTGGCGATGTCGGGTATAAACAGCGGTTTGCCGGTTTTCGCCACCCAGGCGGCAACGGATTCGTCGGTCAGTTCCTGCTTGTGGCCGATGATCTCCTTGCGGGTGGCGGCGCGCACCACCAGTTTTTTCCCCTCCAGAACCATGAGGGAGCCCTGTTCGACCCCGAGAAAGTCAAGGACAATGGTGAGCAGACGCTCCATGCGGGCGGCAAAGGTCATCTTGCCGGCGTTCATGACATCGGCAATGGCGAACAGGCTGCGCAGCAGTCTGCCGGCTTGGATCGGGTCGGGCAGGAGAAGGGCAGTTGGTTTCGGTTCCATGGCTGTTTCCGATAGGTGATGCTCAGCGAGGCGACGCGACCGGTGTCGGCATTGATATTCGACCCTGACCACCTGCTGTCTTCTTGCCTATCTCGATTCGTCATCGAGACGGCGGATATGCACGGCCTCCATCTTGGCGGGATCCTTCGGCGTTGGGCAGATCTGAAACTCGAAGATGGTGTGCGGATTGGCAAAGACCTGCGGTTCGTTTTCGTACAGTGACTTGGAGCAGTGAAAGAAAACGGTGTGGGACTCCAGGCCGGTGGCTGAGGAGAGGCGATAATAGCGCATGAAACCGAAACCGCGGTCCGCCTTGTAGGTGGCCACCGTTCCGCGCTGCCACTCCTCGTTTTCCCGCTCGCCCTGGATAGGAAGCAGGCCGGGCAGGAGAAAACCGGAGAGATAAAAATCCGCTTCCTCTTTCAGGGCGGTACTGACGTTGTGAAAGCCGATGATCTCCACCCGGCAGCCCTTGTTCTGCAGGGCGCTGACCAGGCGGAGAAAGTCGCCGTCACCTGTCACCAGGATGATGCGGTCGAGGTTGCGGGACTGGAGGATGACGTCGATGGCCAGATCCATGTCGGCGTTGGCCTTGGTCGTCACCGTGCCATCTTCCTCGAAATAGCGCTGGACGTATTTCTTGATGATCTTGAAGCCGCACTTACGGAGGATGTCGTGATAGTTGTAGAGCTTCTGACGGTATTCCTGGTCGGTGGCGGTCCGTTCCTGATCCTCGGCCAGATAGGAATTGGCCCGCAGCATGACCGAATCGCCGCAGTTGGCAAAGTCCACCAGCACGTCGTAGCGCATGCCGTAACCGCCGCAGAGGCGGATGTTTTCCGCGTCAACGTAAATGCCTGTTTTCAGCATGTTTGGCTGTCTCGTAAAACTGAACATTAACCACGGAGATCACTGAGCACACGGAGGCAATACAGTGGAATGAAAATATTTTTTCAGTGATCGCCGCAATCCGCAATCCCAAATCCGCAATCGCAATTATTCCCACTCGATGGTGCTGGGCGGCTTGGAGGAGATGTCGAAGACCACCCGGTTGACGCCGCGCACCTCATTGATGATACGGTTGGAGATGCGACCGAGCAGTTCGTAAGGCAGGCGCGACCAGTCGGCGGTCATGGCATCGACGCTGTCCACCGCCCGCAGGGCGATGACGTGCTCGTAGGTGCGCTCGTCCCCCATCACCCCCACCGTCTGGATCGGCAGCAGCACGGCAAAGGACTGCCAGACCTTGCGGTAGTAGCCGGATTTCTTCATCTCCTCCAGAACAATGACATCGGCCTGGCGGAGGACATAAAGTCGTTCGCGGGTCACCTCGCCCATGATGCGGATGCCGAGTCCCGGGCCAGGGAAAGGTTGGCGGTAAATGGCCTCCTCCGGCAGGCCGAGTTCGAGGCCGAGTTCGCGCACCTCGTCCTTGAAGAGTTCGCGCAGCGGTTCGATGAGGGCGAGCTTCATCTTCTCCGGCAGACCGCCGACGTTGTGGTGCGACTTGATCACCGCGCCGCCGCGGAAGGAGACGCTTTCAATGACATCAGGGTAGAGGGTGCCCTGGGCAAGATACCTGACATCACCGAGCTTGGCCGCCTCCTGCTCGAAGATCTCGATAAAGCCGTAACCGATCCTTTTGCGTTTCTCCTCAGGATCGACCACCCCGGCCAGGCGACCGAGAAAGTAGTCTTCGGCGTCGATGTCGATGACGTTGAGATGGGTCTTTTCCCGGAAATAGCGCATCAGGCTCGCCGTCTCGCCGGTGCGCATCAGGCCGTTGTTAACGTAGATGCAGGTGAGCTGGTCGCCGACGGCGCGATGGACGAGGGCGGCGGTCACCGAGGAATCGACCCCGCCGGACAGGGCGCAGATCACCTTGCCGGCCCCGACCTTGTCGCGGATGTCGCGGACCGTGGTTTCGACAAAGTTGTGCATGGTCCAGTTCGGCTCGCAGCCGCAGAGGCCGAAAATGAAGTTGCGCAGCACGTCGGCGCCGATCAGGGTGTGGGCCACCTCCGGATGGAACTGAACGCCCACCAGTTTTTTCTCATCATGGCGAATGGCGGCATGGGGCGAGTGCTCGCTCACCGCCGAGGCGACAAAACCCGGGGGCAGCACCTCGATGCGGTCGCCGTGGCTCATCCACACCTGATATTGGCTGGAATCGGTTTGCAGGCCGGCGAACAGCCCGCCGGTGTATTTGATCGCCAGCTCGGCTTTGCCGAACTCCCGCTTTTCCGCCCGCTCCACCGTGCCGCCGAGCTGCTGGGTCATGAGCTGGGCGCCGTAGCAGATGCCGAGCACCGGCAGGCCCAGATCCAAAAGGCCTGGATCGCTCAGTGGCGCGTCCGCATCATAGACGCTGGCCGGGCCGCCGGAGAGGACAATGCCCTTGGGCTGCATCGCCTTGATCGTATCGAGGGGAAGGGTATAGGGGTGGATCTCGCAGTAGACCTTCTGCTCGCGGATACGGCGGGCGATGAGCTGGGTGGTCTGGGAACCGAAATCGAGAATCAGAATTTTTTCGCTGTGAATGTTCATTATCGTCTCAGTATCGTAAAAAGTCTTTTTTTGCCGCGGAGATCACAGAGCACAGAGAAAATATTTTGAAGACAATACGTTATCGCCGTGTTCTCCGTGGTGTAATCAGCCGAGCCGGTAATTCGGCGCCTCCTTGGTGATGATGACGTCGTGGACGTGGCTCTCGCGCAGGCCGGCAGGGCTGATGCGGACGAATTTGGCCTTCATCTGGAGTTCCCTGATGTCCCGGGCGCCGAGGTAGCCCATGCCGGACCGCAGTCCGCCGATGAGCTGGTAGATGGTGTCGCAGATCGGGCCGCGATAGGGCACCTTGCCCTCGATCCCCTCCGGCACCAGCTTGGCCGGGGACTCGATCTCGTCCTGGAAGTAGCGGTCACTGCTGCCCTTTTTCATGGCGCCGAGCGAGCCCATGCCCCGATAACCCTTGTAGGTGCGGCCCTGGTAGAGGAAGGTCTCGCCCGGTGTTTCGTCGCAGCCGGCAAACAGGCCGCCGATCATGATGACGTCGGCGCCGATGCCGAGGGCCTTGGTGATGTCGCCGGAGTGTTTGATACCGCCGTCGCCGATGACCGGGATGCCGTGCTGAGCCGCCACCTTTTTGCAGTTGAGGATGGCGGTGAGCTGCGGCACACCGACGCCGGCAACGATGCGGGTGGTGCAGATTGAACCCGGACCGACACCGACCTTGATGCAGTCGGCGCCGGCCTTGATCAGATCCTCCGCCGCCTCGGCGGTGGCGATGTTGCCGGCAATGATCTGGGTGTCGGGGAAGCTCGTTTTGATGGCGCGCAGGGCGTTCAGGATGTTCTTCGAGTGGCCGTGGGCGGAATCGAGCACGAGGATGTCAACCTCTGCCTTACGCAGCTTTTCCACGTCGTCGAGGCTGGTGTTGACGCCGATGGCGGCGCCGACCCGCAAGCGGCCCAGACTGTCTTTGGCGGCGAGCGGGTATTTCTTGATCTTTTCCAGATCCTTGATGGTGATAAGCCCTTGCAGTTCGCCCTTGTCGTTGACCACCAGCAGCTTTTCGATGCGGTGCTCGTGGAGCAGGGCCTTGGACTGTTCCAGGGTGATACCGGCCCTGGCGGTGACCAGATTCTTGCTCGTCATCACCTCCTTGACCCGCAGGTCGAGATGGGAGACGAAGCGCAGATCGCGGTTGGTGACGATACCCACCAGCGTCCTGCCCTTGAGCACCGGCACCCCGGAGATTCGGTAGGTGTTCATGATCTCCTTGACCTCGCCCACCGTCTGCTCCTCCTCCACGGTGATGGGATCGACGATCATGCCGGATTCCGATTTCTTGACCTTTTTGACCTGCGACACCTGTTCGTCGATGCCCATGTTCTTGTGGATGATGCCGATGCCGCCCTCCCGGGCCATGGCGATGGCGGTGCGGTGTTCGGTCACCGTGTCCATGGCGGCGCTGACCAGGGGGATGTTGAGACTGATGGTCCTGGTCAGACTGGTGGCCAGACTGACCTCGTTTGGCAACACCTCGGAAGCCTGCGGCACCAGGAGCAGATCGTCAAAGGTAAAGGCGTATTCGATTGTGTCGGTGAGCATGGTCCGTGATCTCCATCAGCGTGTTTTGCCGCAAAAAATATTTGAGATATTGTAGCAGATTTTTCCGGGCTGGTTAAATGGATAAATGGTTGAGTGGTTGATTGGCGAAAGAGGGAAGTGGTTGGCAACCACTCGACCAATTAACCAATAAACCATTCAACCATTCTACTTATCAACCGAAATCACCCGACTTTTTCCCAGTCCGGCCGCAGATGCAGCTCGGTCAGTTGTTTACGCGCCACTCCGGCCGGAGCGTCGGTGAGCGGGCAGGTCGCCTTCTGGGTCTTGGGGAAGGCGATGACGTCGCGGATGGTGTCGCGGCCGGCGAGGAGCATCATCAGGCGGTCGAGGCCGAAGGCCATGCCGCCGTGGGGCGGTGCGCCAAGCTCCAGGGCCTTGAGGAGAAAGTCGAATTTGTCCTTGGCCTCCTCCGGCGAGATGCCGAGCGCGGCAAAGATGCGGCTCTGCATCTCCTGCTGGTGGATGCGGATGCTGCCGCCGCCGATTTCCGTACCGTTCAGGACCAGATCGTAGGCCCGGCTGCGTACCGCGCCGGGATCGCTGGCAAGCAGCTCCATGTCTTCCTCGCGCGGGGCGGTGAAGGGGTGGTGCACGGCGACATGGCGTTTTTCCTGATAATCATATTCAAGCAGGGGAAAGTCGGTGACCCAGAGGAAGTTGAAGGTGTCTTTGTTTATCAGGCCAAGTCGCCGGCCCAGTTCCAGGCGCAGTTCAGCAAGGGCCTGGTGAACGACGGAAGGGGCGTCGGCGACGAAGAAGAGGAGATCGCCCGGTCTGGCGTCGAGTGCGGCCGCCATGTTGGCCCGTTCTTCGTCGGTGAAGAATTTGGCGATGGGCGACTGCCAGTCGCCGTCCTCCTTGACCTTGACCCAGGCCAGCCCCTTGGCGCCGAAATTGCCGACATAGGCGGTCAAGTCATCAAGATCCTTACGGGAAAAGGTGGCGCAGCCCCTGGCGTTGATGCTCTTCACCAGCCCGCCCTTACCGACCACGGCGCGGAAGACCTGAAAACCGCAGTCCTTGACGACTTCGGTGAGGTTGACCAGTTCCAGGCCGAAGCGGGTGTCGGGTTTGTCGCAGCCGAAGCGTTCCATGGCCTCGTGGTAGGTCATGCGGGGAAATGGGGTGGTCAGGGAAATCCCCCGGGTGGCGGCAAACAGGCTTGTCATCATGCCTTCGGCGATGCGGAAGATGTCCTCCTCGCGGATAAAGGAGAGTTCGAGATCGACCTGGGTGAATTCCGGCTGGCGGTCGGCGCGCAGATCCTCGTCGCGGAAGCATTTGACGATCTGGTAATAGCGATCCATGCCGGCCACCATCAGCAGTTGTTTGAAGAGCTGGGGCGACTGGGGCAGGGCATAGAATTTGCCCGGATTGACCCGGCTCGGCACCAGGTAGTCCCGCGCCCCTTCCGGGGTGGAACGGGTCAGTACCGGTGTTTCGATCTCCAGGAAATTTTCGTTGTTGAGATAGGAGCGCAGGGCCTGGCAGGCCTGGTGGCGCATGATGAGGTTGTCCGCCATGCCGGGGCGTCGCAGGTCGAGATAGCGGTACTGAAGGCGCAGGGAATCCGATACCTCACTGGTGTCGTCCAGGGGAAAGGGCGGAGTCTTGCTGGCATTGAGGATGCGCAGCTCGTGGACCATGACCTCGATGGCGCCGGTGGCGAGATTGTCGTTGGTCATCCCCTCCGGCCGCCGGCTGACCCGACCGCGCACGGCAATGACCCATTCGCTGCGCAGCACATGGGCCTTGGCATGGGCATCGGGGTTGTATTCCGGGTTGAAAACAACCTGGGTAATACCCCAGCGGTCGCGCAGGTCAATGAAGATGACCCCGCCGTGGTCACGCCGGCGCAGCACCCAGCCCATCAAGGTTACTTCCGTGTCACTATCGCCAGCGCCAAGATCATTACAGGTATGACTGCGGTGCAGCTCACCCATGGACTCCATAGAAACTCCTTTCTCTGTTGGTTGAAGAGACAATCGTGTATGCGTTTCCGGTTGACGGCCACTGGCCCGGATCGCTGAAATTCGGCAACCGTCAGCCGCCCTGTCTTCGGTTCGTCAGAATGGTGACAACGGCGGCGGCCCATCGGTCAGGATTATTGTCAATGGCCAGCGCAGTCTGTTCGCTGGTCTCCATGTTGCGCAGCATCGCCTCGCCCCGGGCCAGTTCTTCTTCGCCCATGATCAGGGCGAAACGTGCCCGCGCTTTGCCGGCCTGTTTCATCTGGTTTTTCAGACTGCGATCCTGGTAATCGATGAGGGCACCCAGTCCTGCCCGGCGCAAGGTGTGGGTCAGGGCAAAGCCCCGGTTCTGGGCGGCAGGCCCCAGGGCAACGATAAAAATATCCGGGGACGGCGCCGCTGCGCTCCGCTCCTGCTGGGCCAGCAGCAGGGCGAGCCGTTCCATGCCCATGGCGAAACCGATGCCCGGCACATTGGGGCCGCCGAGCTGACGCACCAGGCCGTCGTAACGGCCGCCGGCGCCCACCGCGCTCTGGGCACCGAGGGCGTCGGTCACCAGCTCGAAGGTGGTGCGCGTGTAGTAGTCGAGCCCCCGCACCATGAAGGAGTTTACCTGATAGGGAACGGCGAGCAGGTCGAGCCCCTCCTTCACTTCCCGGAAATGGTCGGCACAGGCGGGGCAGAGATGATCGAGGATCGACGGCGCATCGACGTACTGTTCCCGGCAGTGGACGCTTTTGCAGTCGAGCACCCGCAGGGGATTGGTTTCCCGGCGGCGCTGACAATCCTCGCAGAGCCCTTCCCGATTGTGGAGAAAATCGCGCAGGGCCGTGTTGAAGGCAGGCCGGCAGGCCGGGCAGCCGAGGGAATTGATTTCGAGACTGGCCGTCAGTCCCAGCTCGCTGACGAGGAGCCGGGCCATGGCCATCAGTTCCGTGTCGATGCGCGGATGATCGGAGCCGAGCACCTCAACGCTCATCTGATGGAACTGGCGGAGGCGGCCCTTCTGGGGGCGTTCGTGGCGGAACATGGGGCCGATGGTGTAGAGCTTCTGCACCGGGGCTGCGGCGTGCAGCCCGTTTTCGATGTAGGCGCGCAGCACCGAAGCCGTTCCTTCCGGGCGCATGGTCAGGGAGGCGCCGTTGCGGTCGATGAAGGTGTACATCTCCTTTTCGACGATATCGGTGGCCGCGCCGATGGTGCGGACAAAGAGTTCCGTTTTTTCGAGAATCGGCACCTTGATCTCGGCTAGGTCAAAACGGTGGAAGATGTCCCGCGCCGTTTTTTCGATGAACTGCCAGGTTTCCACCTCGCCGGGAATGATATCCTTAAAGCCTTTCAGGGCGGTGATGCTCACGTTGCAACCTCGTCAACTGCCGTCTTGGCGCGGCAGATGCTGTCTGGAAAAAAACTCATGTAAAATGCAGGGTGTGGATGACCGGCCGCGCGGCGTATTTTTCGGGCCAGCGGACACAGCAATAAAAAATTGTTAAATTTATCTGAAGAGGGACGGGAAGTCAAGATGCCAACCGAGAAAAGAGTGGGCGATTAGGCGCCGCCCCCTTCTTTTTCTCCGGATTGCCGCCATGAATGGAGAAAGGCGGGGATTTCCGCAGCCGCCATCGGTCTGGCGAAAAGATAGCCTTGGGCCTGGTGGCAGCCGCATTGTCTGACAAAGGCGAGCTGCTCCGCTGTCTCAACCCCTTCAGCGACCACCTGCATGACCAGATGGCGGGCCAGGGCGGCAACACCTGCCACCAGCCGGCCGTCATACTCGTCATAAAGCGCCTTGCGGACAAAGGGACGGTCGATTTTCAGGGCATGAATGGGCAAATGCTTGAGAAAGGAGAGGGAGTGATAGCCGGAACCGAAATCGTCGATGGCGATCCTGATGCCGGTGTCCGCCAGCAGCAGGAGAATCATCGCCGTTTTTTGCGGATCAGCCATGATCACCGTTTCGCTGATTTCGATGGTTAAGCGGGCTGGGTCAAGGTCGGCGCGACGCAGCTCGCCGCTGATGGTCTCCACCAGATTGTCCTCCTGGATCTGGGCGGCGGCAAGGTTCAGGGAGAGGGTGAGGCGCTCGTCCTGGCAGCCGGCGAGAATTTCCCGGCCCAGCCGGCAGAATTCGGCGAGCAGTCGCCGTCCCATGAGGGCCATCAGGCCGGCATCCTCGCAGACCTGCAGAAAACCGGCTGGTTCGAGGATGCCGCGTTCGGCATGGCGCCAGCGGGCCAGGGCCTCGAAGCCGTCCACCTCCATGGTGGCAAGATTGATGATGGGCTGAAAGAAGAGGGTGAACTGCTCGGCGGCAAGCCCCCGGCGGATCTCTTCCTCGCGGACGAGCCGTTCCTGGGCGTATTCGTGCATGAGGGTCGAGAAGAAGTGAATCCGGTTTTTCCCCTGTTGTTTGGCCTGGTACATGGCCTGATCGGCGTTGGCGATGAGGGTGTCGCTGTCGGTGCCGTCATCGGGATAGACCGCCATGCCGATGCTGCCGCCAACGGCGAGGTGCTGGTTCTGATAAGGAAACGGAGTGGCCAGGGATTTCAGAATCCGTTCGGCGATGGTCAAGGCGAAATCCTCGCTGTCGAGATCACCGATAATGGCGACGAATTCGTCGCCGCCGATCCGGCAGACCGTGTCCTCGGGCCGGAAGAGGGTTTTGAGTCGCTGGGCCACCCCCTTTAACACCGCGTCGCCGGCGGCATGACCCAGGGTATCGTTGATGGTTTTGAAATTATCCAGATCCATGAACAGGACCACCACTTTCTTGCGGCGGCGTCCGGCATGGGCGATGGCAATGTGCATCTGATCTTTCAGCAGCAGCCGGTTCGGCAGGCCGGTAAGGGCATCGTGCATGGCCTGGTGGCGAATGATCATCTCCTGTTTCTTCTGGTCGCTGATGTCGCGAAAGGAGGCGATATAATACTCTCGTTGCTGCTCCTTTTCCTCCATCCTGGCAATGGCGAGCCACAACGGGATGATGGCGCCGTCCCGGCGGCGGCAGAAAACCTCCCCGGCCCACGCCCGGCTGTTTCGGAGAGCGGTGATGATGGAATGGTAAAAGGTTGCCTCGTGGTTGCCGCTGTCGAAAACGGCGATGGGGGTTGCCGGGAGGGTGTCCGGCGCATGACCGACGATACGGCCGGCGGCCGGATTGGCCTTGAGGATGCGGCCGCAGTCATCGGCCACCAGGATGCCTTCCAGGGCATGGGAAAAGGCATTGCCCATGAGGAGCAGTTCGGCGTTGGCGCGGGTCAGAGCCGCGGTCCGCTCCCTGACCCGGTTTTCCAGCTGTTCGTTGGCGATTTTCAGGAGTTTTTCGCTGCTCTGGAGCAGTTCGAAACTGTCCCGCAGCTCCCGCTGCTTGTCGCAGAGCGAGTCGGCCATTCGATTGAAGGAGGCGGCGAGCTGACCGACCGGGTCGCGGGCCGGCATGTCGATCCGCACGGTCAGCTCGCCGTCCGCCAGTCTCTTGGTTCCCTGGATCAGGCGGCTGATCCGGCGGGCAAGCACGGTGTTGATGAAAAAGGCGAAAAAAACGGCAAAGAGCACGCTGATCGTGGCGAGGGTCAGAAACTGGCGCTGTTTCCGGTCGGAGGCCTCTTCCAGGGCGCGGCGCTGCCCTTCCAGCTCGTCGCGTTCGCGGTCGACCAGCTCCTTTTGGTGGATGCGTAATTCGTCCCAGATCGTCGCAATGGCGGCCTCCTCCTCGCCGGCCAGCGACATGGTCGGGTAGGTTTGCCAGGTTTCATAGACATGGGGCAGGTTGACCCGCAGGGTGTGAAGGAGGTTGTTGAGATCGGCCAATGCGCGTCGCGTTCCCGGTCCATCCGGACCGCTTTCCTGCAGTTCGTGGATCTGCTCGTCGGCGAGATCGAGGAGGGTGAGAACGGTTTCGAGCTGGCGGCTGTCGCCGGACAGGTATTTTTCGATCATGCGCTCCAGGCCGGTCAGTTCGCTCAAGAGCGCCTTGACGAAATCCGGAGCAAGGGGAGCCGGGGTGCTGTACGACAGTTCGGCAAAGGCCGCATGAAGCCGGGAAAAGTGAGCGTGGATCTGCGGCAGCAGGCCGACGGTGAAATCGATCTGTTGCTGCCCGGCCTCCAACAGACTGACAATACCCTGGCGGATGGCGGCCCGGCTCTCCTCCACCGTTTTTTTCTCCGGACGTTGCGGGGCGATCCGGCTCAGGCCCTGATCGATCCGGCTCGAGAGATTGCTGAGGGCTGCGAGAATTTCATCGGCAATGACGACCTCAAGGCGACTGTCTTTCTGGTAAAGCAGCGAGGCATGCAGCAGGGCGTTGTCGATCTGATTGAGCGCCAGCAGACGGTTTTGCAGGCTGCTGGTCATGCTGTTCATCTGCCGGGTGGTCGCCTCGCCGAACCGGACGGCAAGGGTTGCCAGCAGAACAACCAGCAGCACCAGCAGCAAAAAACCGGCATTGCGCAGATAGTGATACGGCATTTTACAGGCACTTGGCTCGGTTACTGTTGATGGTCGCGTAAAAAGTGAAAATCAATCACAGAGACAGCAGAGCGCAAATGGGTAACTAATTGTAATTAAAGATGTTTTCTCTGCGTCTGCAGTGCGCTCTGTGGTGAAAAAAGACTTTTTACGGGTTTGTCACTGTTCAAAAACAAGAAAAAAGAGTTCCCCCACCTCGCCGGTGCCGTAAAGGGGCTGCTGCGCCTCCGGTTCCGCTTTTCTGCCCGCGATCTCATAGCGGGAGACGGCAAAGGGGTGGCGGCCGCCGATGGTGAAACGGACATCATCGGCGTGGCCGGTATCGAGGGCGCGGGCGAATTCGATGGTCCAGCCCTTGTCGCGCCAGACGCCCTTGGCCTGGATGTCGGCCCGGCTGCCGGAAGGGTGCCGCTGTTCGTATTTCGGCACCCGCTCGCCCTTGAAACCGGTGTAGAGCGTGGTATGATAGGCGGCATCACCTTGATCGCCCGGCCGGCTGAGATAAAAAACGGTGCCGTCCCGGGAGACGAGCATGGTCGAATCCTTCATCTTGTCACCGCGGTAGAGATGCATTTTGTCATCGGCGTAGCCGCTGGGATCGGTGCGCATGGCCTTCCAGAACCAGATATCCGCCTGGTAGGGGACGGTCTCGCGCAGGGTGAGGCCGAACGGGTAGGAGACCATGCTCCATTTAAGCACCAGCACATCCTCGCGTTCCGGCCCGTTGACGTAGGCCCCGATGGCGGCATCCCATTTGAGGGTGCGATGCTCGCGGTTTTCCGTCTCGTCCGCAAAGGCGGCGAGCAGAAAAATTTTTTCACCGTTGTGGGCGGCCTTGAGGGTGATGTCGATGGCGGCCACCGGATCACGGCTGGTCACCGCCGTGGCCCTGGCCCAGAAGGCCTCGTCGGCGCGGCCGTCGATGACCGCCTCTTCCGTCACCTTGACGGCCACCAGGTCGGTGGCGCTGGCGGGAGAGGGGGTGGCAATGAGGGTGAACAGGGTGAAAAGGACAAGGTGGCGCAGGCAGGTGGGCATGGCCGGTCTCCTGAGATGGTGTGGCTGGGGTGATAACGCCTCGGGCCGGGAGGCCACAGACTCACCCCTATTATGGAGGAATCCTGCCTGAAAAAGAAAGAGCTATTCGGAGAATTTTCAGTGGAAAACCAGACAAAGGGTGATGTCACCCTTTTTAAAGCAGGGCCGCGGGTTTTCACCCTGCGGCCGTTTGAGCCGGCGCAGACCATTTCCTGGCTGGTGGACGGGACAATCAGTCGGCGCCGCGATGCCCTGCATCTTTTCTACCGAGTGACCGGTCCGCTCGAACAGCTGGTTCTTGCCGAACCGGGCCGGCCGCCGCAGCGGCGGGATAATCTTTGGCAGGAGAGTTGTTTTGAGGTGTTTGTCGGTGCGGCCGGCGGCCCGGGTTACTGGGAGGTTAATCTCGCCCCCTCCGGCGACTGGAATGTCTACCGGTTTACGGGTTACCGGCAGGGGATGCGGCCGGCGGAAAGGGTTGGAGCCGCCTCCTGCCGGATCAGCCGACAGGAGGGCGAGCTGGTGCTGGAGGCGGACCTTGATATTGCCGGGCTGGAGGCGCCGGGGCCGCTGCGGGCCGGGGTCAGTACAGTGCTGCTCTTTCTGACCGGCGAGTATTCCTATTGGTCGCTGGCCCATCCGGCCGCCCGGCCTGATTTCCATGATCCGCGGGGATTTCTGTTGCGCCTGTAGAGCCCGCGCCCGGCCCCCTCCGATCATGATGGCCCCGCCTGTTTGCCGCCGACCCTGGCATGAAAGAGGATGTCGAGCGCCGCAAAGAGCCGGTTGCTCGTCTCCTCGAACTCGGCGAGCAGGGCTTTCGCCTGCTCGCGGTTGTTGTCGATGCACTGGGCCTTGACTACCTGCTTGGCGAGGAGATGGACCTGCTTGTGCACCTTTTCCACCTCATCGCACTCCGGCAAGGCGCGGACAAAGGCGGCTTCAGGGCCGTAGAGCCATTTGCCGAAATCGCACTGCTCGTGGGAAGAAACCTGCTCCAGGGTGAGCTGGCGACCGTACATGACCCCCTCCAGCCGCGCCCGCCAGCCGATATGGGCGCCCTTGACCGCGCCGAGGTCGAATTTCCTCTCGCCCAGGGTAAAGGTGTTGACGCTGTCCTTGAGCTCGTCCGCCACCGCCGCCAGCCGGTCGGCGTAAATCTTGGTCTCCGCCGCATCGGACCAGGTGGTATGGACGCCATCGTTGAGTTTGCGGACGTTGTCGGCGATCTCGGTGACACCGATGGACGCTTCCTGGACCGAGGCCGCCACTTCGTCACGGATGGCCCCGGTAAAGGAGGAGATGGTCCGCACCACCTCTGCGGCATGGTCGGAGGTGGTGGCCACAGTGCGGGCGATCTCGCCGACCGTGGCGGTCTGCTCCTCCACCGCCGCGGCGATGGTGGTGTTGATTTCATCGACCTGGCGGTTGATCTCGTAGGTCTCGGAGATGGCGTCGGACACCGCCCGGGTGTGGGTCTGGATCTGTCTGATCTGGTGGACGATCTCGCTGGTTGCCGTGGCGGTCTGTTTGGCCAGCTCCTTGACCTCGCTTGCCACCACGGCGAAGCCCTTGCCGGCCTCGCCGGCCCGGGCCGCCTCGATGGTGGCGTTCAAGGCGAGCAGCTTGGTCTGCTCGGTGATCTCGGTGATCATGCTGATGACATTGGAGATACTGGCCGCCGATCCATTCAGCGCATCCATTTTTTCCCGGGAGGAGCGGTTGTTGTCAATGGCCCTGCCGGCCAGTCCCTGGGCTGCCTGGCAGTTCTGCGCCACCTCTTTGAAGGAGCTGGTCAGCTCTTCCGCCGCCACCGCCACCGAGCGGATGTTGTGGGCCATCTCGACGCTGTTGCCGTTGATCGTCTCCGCCTCCCCGGCGATTTTGCCGGTGGCGTCGGAGACGAGCTTGATGCTTGTCGAGATCTCCTCCGCCGCGCCGGCGACGATGCCGGCCTGGTGGGCCATGGCCTCGGCGGTGGACGACATGGTGGTGGAGGAAGTCCGCAGCCGCTCCGCCGTGAAGGTGAGCAGGGAGCTGTCGCTTGCCACATCGAGCAGGGTTTTTTTCATGTCGCTGCGCATGCTGTTGAGCGCCGCGCCCAGTCGGCCGATCTCGTTGCCGGAGCGCACGGCAATGGCGGTGGTGAAGTCGCCGGCGCCGAGCTGCTGGGCAAAAGCGGCGCAGTGGCCGATCGGATCGGCGAATTTTTTTGCGAGCCACATGAAGAAAAGGGCGACCAGCACGGCGATGAGGGTCATGGTCAGCAATATTTTCAGAAACAGATTGGTCATGGTGGCGGCGATCTGTTTTTGCTGGGCCGCCACCTCAACCTCGATGTCGTCGATATACTCACCGGTACCGATGATCCAGCCGAATGGCGCAAAAAGCCGGACATAGGAGAGTTTCGGCTGCTCCTTTGTCACCCCGTCCCTGGTCGGTTTAGGCCACAGGTAATCGACAAACCCCTCGCCCGTCTCGCGGGTGACATCGACAAAGGCCTTGAAGAGATTCTCTTTTTTGCCGAGGGCGCAGTTGTATTTCGGATCATCGAGCACCGTGCCGTCCAGGGCCGGAGAGATGGGGTGCATGACCATTTTCGGATAGGGCGCGCCGGTGTCGTTGATCCAGAAGTAGCCGGTGCCGTTGTTGAAGCGGATCTTGGCGATATCGCTCTTGCTCTTTTCCCGGGCATCGGCCAGGGCGTCGTCCACGTAAATACCGGTGCCCATGATCCAGCCCCATTCCGGCACCAGCCGGACATAGGAGAGTTTCGGCTGTTCGCTGGTTAAGCCGTCCTTGGTGGGCTTGGGCCACAGGTAATCGACAAAGCCCTCGCCCCTGGCGCGGGTGACATCGACAAAGGCCTTGAAGAGATTTTCTTTTTTTCCGAGCGCACAGTTGTATTTCGGATCATCCAGCACCTTGCCGTTCAGGGCCGGGGCGGTGGGGTGCATGATCATCTTCGGATAGGGCGCGCCGGTATCGTTGACCCAGACGTAGCCCTTGCCGTCGTCGTAACGGATCTTTTCGATCTGGCGCAGGGCCTGTTCCCTGGCCTGTTCTTCGCTGAGGGTGCCGGCCGCCACCTCCTGCCGGGCCGCGGCGACAATGCCTTCGGCGATGTCGATGATGTTTTTCAGCTCATTGCCGTAGCGTTTTTCCAGATAACCCCGGTCGGTGGCGTTTTGGTAATTGGCCTGGAGAATTTCATAGGCGATGGTGACATAGCTCTGCAGATTGTTCTGAGCCGCGGTCATTTCCGTCTGCCGGAACGCCTCGATCTGCCGGTCCCGGTCCGCCGACATGGTGAGATAGATGGTGCCGGTTACCGCCAGCATGGTCAGCACCAGCACCAGGTTGGTGGCACAAATCAACTGCCAGCGGATGTTCATGGCCTTCAGGGAAAAACGCATATTCCTGCTCCTTTAAAATGCTGAGTGGTCGATTTGCCGGCGTCCAGGATGTTCAGTCGGATAAACCGTGATGTTGGCTTTCGAGAAAAATCGCAATTGTCATAATAGGCAGATGGGAAAAATAAATTCAAGAAAATCCGCGCGAAAAATCGGCTTGCGGTGAAGTCGTGCAAGGCATCCTGCTATTCCATGAAGGAGCGGAACACGGCGGCGAAATGTTCCAGGGTGTATGGTTTGGGGATAACGGCGCAGAAGCCGTAGCGACGGTAATTGGCCATGGCGTCATCATCGGCGTAGCCGCTTGAGACCACCGCCCGGACCTGCGGGTCGATGGCGAGCAGTTCCGCCAGCGCCTCCCGGCCGCCCATGCCGCCGGGAACGGTGAGGTCGAGAATGACTGCCGCAAAGGGGGCGCCGGCGGCCAAGGCCTGGTGATAGAGTTCAACCGCCACCCTGCCGTCACAGGCTAACTCCGGGGTGTAGCCGAGTGCTTTCAGCATCTCAGCGGCCACTTCCCGGACAATGGTTTCATCGTCCATGATGAGGATTTTACCGGAGCCGCGATAAAGAGCTGTGTTTTCTTCCGTCAGCGCGGAGACTGGCTGGGCCGCTGCCGGCAGACGGAGATGGAAAACCGTCCCCTTGCCGGGCGCGGAATCGACGGTCAGGGCGCCGCCGTGTTTTTTGGCAATGGAATAGGCGATGGCCAGGCCGAGGCCGGTGCCCCCATCCCTGGTCGTGAAATAAGGGGTAAAGATCCTGGTTTGCAGTTCCGGGGCAATACCGGGACCGCTGTCCCGCACCGAGATACGAACAGCGGCATCGTTTTTCAGCTCCGGCGTTCCCTCGGTTGCTGCTGCGATATTGACGGCGGAGACGACGATCTCACCGCCCTCCGGCATGGCCTGCAGGGCATTGATGATCAGGTTCTGCAGGAGGCGACTGATCTGGCCGCGATCGATGCTGACCGGGAGCAGATCAGCGGCCAGCTCGAAGCGGCAGGCCGTTTTTGCCCCGCAGAGGGCAAAGGCGCAGACATCGCGAATCAGCCCGGCGACCTCGGTTACCTCTTTGACCGGTGTGCCGCCCTTGGCAAAGGTGAGCAGCTGGCGGGCGAGATCGCTCGCCCGTTTGCAGGCGTTTTCCGTTTTCGCCAGCAACGCGTCAATGGCGGGGCAGTCGTCGCTTTCCAGACGGGCAAGCGAGATGTTGCCGACGATCGCGGTGAGCAGATTGTTGAAATCATGGGCAATGCCGCCGGCGAGCACGCCGAGGGACTCGATGTTCCTGGCATTCTGCACCTCCTGTTCCATGAATTTGCGGCGGGTGATGTCGCGGATAATGGCAAGCAGCCGGATGCCGCCCCCCAGCTCCACGCGGTTCAGGGAGATCTCGGTCTCGATCTGGGGCGTCGCGTCGGTCCGGCAGCGCCATTCAAAAAACTGCGGGGTGCCGGCCAGGGCCTGGTCGCATTTTTCCGCCATGAGCTGGCGGGAGGGGCGGCCGTCCGGTTGCCGGTCCGGGGAAAAATCGAAAAAATCCCGGGAGAGCAGGTCCTTTTCCGGACAGCGGAAAACTTCAAGGGTTTTCGGGTTGCAGGCGGCAAAGCGAAAACCATCCAGCAGGACAATGGCGTCATTGGCGGCCTGGTAGAGGGTGCGGTATTTTTTTTCACTTTCACTGTAGGCGGCCTCTGCCTCGGTCCGCACCCTGATCTCGTGCTGGAGGAGACGATTGGCTTCTTCCAGGCCTTTGGTCCGTTCCTGCACCAGCCGTTCGAGATCGGCATGGGAGCGGTTCAGGGCCTCCTCGGCGGCCTGTTTTTTTCGGGCGGTGCGCAGACCGTGGTTGACCATGAAGCCGCCGAGCAGCAGAACAGTGGCGAAAATGAGTCCGGAGAAGGCGGCGATCCTGCGGGAGATGGTCCTGATCTCCTGCTGAACGTCGTCAAGATAGATGCCGGTGCCGATGATCCACCCCCACGGCTGGAAAACCTTGACAAAGGAGATCTTTGGTACGATGCGGTCCGGATCGTCCTGCCGCTGCCACATGTAATCGACATACCCCTCCTGTTGTTCGGCAACAATGGCGACGATCCGCTTGAAGAGGGCATTGCCGGCCGGGTCGACAAAATTTGTCAGCTCCTTGCCCTCGAGGTCGGTCCGGTAAGGGTGCATCACCATGGCCGGTTGCATGTCGTTGATCCAGAAATAACTCTTGTGGTCGTCGCCGTAGCGGATTTCCCGGATCTGGCGGATGGCTTTTTGTTTCGCGTCGGCCGGGGCGATTTCGCCCCGTTCCGCCAGCGCGTCGTAAGTGTGCAGGATGTGCCAGGCCGTCTCGGTCAGCTCGTGGACCATCTCCCTTTTTCGTTCCAGCAGCGCCGTCTCCAGCGAGGGCAGAAAGACCTGATAGACGACCACGACAAAGAGGATGGTGGTCAGCAGGGGCGGGAAAATGGTCTTCATGGCATCCCGGCTGCGGATGTCTGGGTGGCGGATGATTGGCATTGTCGAGAGCAATGGGAGAGGGATGTGGATTATATCCGTAAAAATACCCACTACTATAATACGACACATGGCTTTGCTCGGTCAATGCGCAATAATCGTGTACAAAAGAGGTATAAAGTTTATGTAAAAAAACGGGGTCAGCCGAGGTCAGCCAGGTGGGATTGCAAATTGACCTTTTTGTTGCGGATGCCGAGTTTACGGCGGATGCGGTTGCGGTAAGTTTCCACGGTGCGGGGGGAAAGGCCGGTGAGCTCGGCGATTTCCTTGCTCGTTTTTCCCTGTTTGATGAAATCGGCGATCTGGATCTCGCGGCTGCTCATGCCGGATTCGGCCTTGCCGATGTTGATGGAAAAGGCGGAGCTGATCTGCTGCAGATTTTCCCGGACAATAGCGGCATATTCTTTGGTCCGGCCCTCGGCCAGCATGAGGTTCAGGGTATCGAGGTGGGGAAGCACGAGCTTGCGCAGGTTGGCCTCCATCCTTTTTTCCAGCTCCGTTCTGGCGGTGCTGCTCTGCTCCAGCAGGACCTTGAGGGCGATGTTAACCTCTTCGAGTTCCCGGGTGCGACTGGCCAGGGCCTCGGTCGTTTTTTCCCGTTCCAGCATCTCCAGGTTGAGCCGGTCCCGGGACCGGCGCAGCTCCCGGGTGCGCTGCTCGACCTTCTCCTCCAGCTCCAGCCGGGCCAGGTTCAGTTCCGCCTCGATCCCCTGGCGCCGCACCGCTCCACCGAGCATGCCGGCAGCCACCCTGAGGGCGTCGACCTCCGCACCGGACCAGTCCCGCTTGGCCGGGGCGGCAAAACAGAGCCAGCCCCACACCGTTTCTTCGATGATGACCGGGGCAACGCAGAACGTCTGGATGGACTGCTGGCGGAAAAAGTTCCGCTCTGTCGGCGGCAGGTCGTCAACTTCGACGCGCTGCACCTGGTGGTCGGCAAAGATCTTTGCCAGCGCGGCACAGCGATGGAGTTCGATGGTGGTTGCCGGTCCCCCTGGTTGCGCCGGACCGGCTGTCCAGCCGGCGCGCTTGTGCAGGGCGAAGTGCCCGGCGCCATCTGTCTGGAGTTGAAAGAGGCAGACCGTGCCGGTGCCGGTCCGGCGGCCCAGATCCTCCAGCACCGTCTGGATGACGGCGGTCCAGTCGCGGCAGTGGAGAAACTGTTCGGCGGCATAGAGCAGCGAGTGGAGAAGACGGCCGTGCAGACCCAGTTCCTCCTCCCGCAGTTTTTTTTCCGTGATGTCAAAGCCGATCTCCAGCCGGACAAAGCGGCCGTCGATCCAGGGGATGGCCTGATCGCGCAGCTCGTACCAGCGATCGGTCACCGGGTTCCGGTGTTCCCACTGATAGACGCCGGTCGGCACGCCATCCGCCCCCAACAGCCGGGCATTGGTACAGAAGGGACAGGGGGCGCTGCGTTGCTGGAACACCGCATGACATTTTTTCCCGACCACGTCGCCATGTTGGCAGAAGAGCTTGTCATTGATGAAGAGAATTTCATGGGAATTCATGTCGGCAACGTAGACCACCGCGTCAAGGTGGTTCAGCACCGCCTTCAGGCTTTGATTGACCTGCTGGAGGACGCTGTTTGGCGTTGCCGGTGAGGCGGATCGCATCATGATTGCCCAGGACTCAGGTGAGTTGTGCGCGCAGGGTGGCATGATCGATCTTCATGCAGCGGTCCATGACCACCAACAAACCGTTGCGGCGAGCCAGGGCGGCCGCCTCCTCGTTGACGATGCCCTCCTGCATCCACACCGCCCGGGCCCTGATGCGCACCGCCTGTTCCACCACCGCCGGCACCTCCTCGACGCGGCGGAAGATGTCCACCACATCGACCGGTTCAGGGATATCGAGGAGGCTCGGATAGCAGGTTTCGCCGAGAATCTCGATCTGGCCCGGATTGACCGGGATAATCCGGTAGCCTACTTCCTGCAGGTAGCGGGCCACCTGGTTGCTCGGTCGGTTCTCCTTGGGGGACAGGCCGACCACGGCGATGGTTCGGCTGTTTTTCAGGATTGATTTTATTTCAGTGAGATTGGTCAGCATGGCAGTGATCTCCATTCGTGACAGCAGGGAACAACAGCTTCTTCATTTTATTTTCTGGCGGTTTTCCAGGATTTTTGCAATAGTACCAGCAATTTTTTGTCGGAATCGTAAAAAACCACGATTCCGACGGGCGGAGTATTGTAACTCGTTGTTGTCAATTTCCCGCCTGCCATGGTTTGCGGTTTTTTGCGAGACCTTTTTTTCATGGGGTGCGGATTTTTTTTGCGCCGGGAGGTGGTGTGGTGTGTCAGATGCGTGTGGTCTATGAAGAGCAGGGCGAGCGCAGGCAGGTGCTGGACAATGTGACCTGGCTGGAGGTTGAGGGTGACGGGGTGCGGGTCGCCACCCTGTTTGCCGAGCCGCGCCTGGTTGCCGCCGCCTTTGTCAAAAAAATTGATTTCATGGCCGGGGTGGTCACCCTGGCCCCTGTGGGAGAAAAGAAAAATGACTGAAGAGAAACAGCCGAGCGAACTGGAAAAACTGCGGATCCTCATTCCCCACTGGATCGAGCACAGCCACAGCCATCAGCAGGAGTTCGGTAAATGGCTGGAGGTTGCCCGGCAGGAGGGGCCACCGGAGGCGGCGGAGGCCATTGCCAAGGCCATGGAGAAGATGGCCAAGGCGGACAAGTATCTGCGCAAGGCGCTGGCGAGCCTGGGCGGCGAAGTGGAGGGACATCACCACCACCATCATCATGGTTGATTGGTTGAAGGGCAACGGGCTGATGCCTTGATTCGCCGACTGCTTGCAGGCCAGCAAGGGCGTGCATCCAATCAACCAATCCCCTCATCAACCGCTTCACCAAACAGCGGCAGTCGGGTGATCTCCATGAAGCTGTTCACATGATAATCGGCGTCGAGATTCGGGTTTTTGAAGGCGATCAGCCGCATACCGACGCTGCCGGCGTGCTGCTGGTCGACAATCGAGTCGCCGATGTAAATTGCTTCCTCCACCTGGCGGCCGAAATGATCGAGAATGGTGACGAGGGCGTCGGCATGCGGCTTGGGCCGCGCCACGTCAAAGGCGGTCACCACCTTGCCGAAATAGGGGGCAAGGCCGAAGATGTCGAGGATGTTGCGCATGGTGGTCGTGCGGTTGGTGCTGATCGCCCGGTCGCAGCGCGGCACGAGAAATTCAAGAAAATCGATGAGGTCGGGTTCCATCCGCATATATTGGAGAAAGGGGTGGTAATCGAGATCGGCCCGGTAGCGTTCGGCCCGTTCGATGTCCTCCGGATAGCGGCGGAGGATGTGGCGTACCGAGTCGAGGACGTTGTGGACATGGACATACTCGAGCTCCTCCTCGTCCATCGGCGGATGGCCGAGGGCGGCGAGGATGTGGTCATAGTACATCCGGTTGGCGTTTTTTGAGTCGAACATGACGCCATCGCAGTCAAAGATAACAAGTTTGGTATCGGACATTGGTTTGTTGAGTGAAGAGAAGTGTGATAATTTTGTAAAAACCGGAAAGCAGCCACAGAGATCACGGAGCACGCAGCGATAAATGGCTGTATTGAAAATATTTTCTCGGTGTCCTCCGTGCGCTCCGTGGTAAAAAAAAAAGATTTATTACTGATCTTGCAATTCTGACTTCTTTCGACAAAAGGTAGTCGTTTCCCATGGCCCTGGCAACAGATTTTCTCGTTATCGGTTCCGGCATCTCCGGTCTTTCCTTTGCCCTCAAGGCGGCCCGGCTGGGCCACGTCATCCTGGTGACCAAGAAGAACCGGGTGGACACGGCGACCAATCTCGCCCAGGGCGGCATTGCCGCCGTCCTCTCCGAGCATGACTCCTTTGCCATGCACATCGAGGACACCCTGCGGGCCGGTGACGGCCTCTGCGATGAAGAAGTGGTGCGGCTGGTGGTGGAAAGCGGCCCGGAGCGCATCCGGGAACTCATTAACCTCGGGGTGGCATTTACCCGGGACGAGGCGGACGCCGCCCGCCTTGATCTCGGCCGGGAGGGGGGGCACTCGGCCCGCCGTATTGCCCACGCCCGGGATCTCACCGGCCGGGAGATCGAGCGGGGCCTGCTCAAGCAGGTGGCGGCCAACGACAACATCACGGTGTTGGAGGATCATCTGGCAGTGGATCTGCTCATCGGCTCCCGGGCCGGGGTGGCGGCGACTCCGCCCTATGACGATCGCTGTCTCGGCGCCTATGTCCTCGACCGCAAGGACAATTCCATCAAACCCTGCCTGGCTCGGGTTACCGTGCTCTGTACCGGCGGGGCGGGCAAGGTCTATCTCTACACCACCAATCCGGACATCGCCACCGGCGACGGCATTGCCATGGCCTACCGGGCCGGCGCCACGGTGGCCAACCTGGAATTCGTCCAGTTTCATCCCACCTGTCTCTATCATCCGCTTGCCAAAAATTTTCTCATCTCCGAGGCGGTGCGCGGCGAAGGCGGCCGCCTGGTGGACAGCCGGGGCAATGCCTTCATGACAAAGTACGACGCCCGCGGCGATCTCGCCACCCGCGATGCTGTGGCCCGGGCCATCGACGCGGAGATGAAGGCGAGCGGTGATGACAACGTTTTTCTTGACATCACCCACAAACCGGCCGATTTCATCAGGAAACGTTTTCCCAACATCTACGCCACCTGCCTCTCCTACGGCATCGACATCACCGAGGAGCCGATTCCGGTGGTGCCGGCTGCCCATTACATGTGCGGCGGAGTGCTGACCGACATCATGGGCCGTACCAGCACCGAGAATCTCTATGCCTTTGGTGAGACCGCCTGCACCGGGCTGCATGGCGGCAACCGGCTGGCCAGCAATTCCCTGCTCGAGGCGGTGGTCTTTGCCCACCAGGCCTTTCTCCAGTGCGAGCGGAACTGGCCGGAGCTGCGCAAGCGGGATTTCCCGCAGGTGTCGGGCTGGTCTGCCGGCAAGGCGGAACGGATCGAGGAGTGCGTGCTGATCAGCCACAACTGGGATCAGCTTCGCCGGCTGATGTGGAACTATGTCGGCATTGTCCGCTCGGAAAAGCGGCTCAGTCTCGTGCAGAAGCGGATGCGACCCATCCTTGACGAGGTGACCCAGCATTTCCGCGATTACCTGCTGACCCCGGATCTCATCGAGCTGCGCAATCTTGCCCTGGTGGCCGAGCTCATCGTCCGCTGCGCCATGACCCGCAAGGAGTCGCGGGGGCTCCACTATCTGCTCGATTACCCGCAGCGGGATGACGTCAACTGGCGGAAAAACACGGTGTTGCGGAAGGGTTAGGAGGCAAGAGGGACAAGAAAGGGATCGCGGTTGAGAAAAAACGGTGATCCCTTATTGTTGATGGAATCGTAAAAATTGAAAATCAACCACGGAGACCGCAGTGCGCACAGAGATAACTAATTATAATTAAAGATTTTTTCTCTGCGTTCTCTGTGTGCTCTGTGGTGAAAAAAGACGTTGTTCCGGGTTCATCCTCCCTTGCCTCACCCATATTTTTCATAAGCGGGTCTTCAGCGAAAAATGGAGAACCAGGATTTCTTTTCGGCCTTCTCTTCTTCGGGCCTGTCTGTCTGTTCCGCAGTGTCTGCGGCCGACTCACCGTAACCGGTGGACTTGTCGAAAATGGCGCGCTGGGTCACCGCCTCGCTGAGGTCGGCGCCGGTGAGATCGGCCTTGGTGAAGTTGGCCTTGATCAGGTAGCTCTTTTTCAGGCTGGCGCCCTTGAGATCGGCCTTGGCAAGATCGGCCCAGTGGAGATTGGCCTCTGAAAGATCGGCATTGGTCAGGATCGCTTCACGCAGCACCGCGTCGGCCAGCCTGGCCCCGGCGAGCCGGGCGCCGGTGAGATCGGCGTTTTCCAGGATCGCCCCCTCCAGATCGGCGCCGCTGAGATCGGCGCCGGCGAGATCCGCGGCGGTGAGATCGGTTCCGGCGAGTTTTGTCCCTTTCAGGGTCGCCTTTTTCAGATTGGCGCCGCGCAGTGTCGCCCGGGAAAGGTCAGCATCGGTAAGGTCTGCCCCTTCGAGTTCCGCCTTTTTCAGTTTGGCCTCCCGCAGATTCTCGCCCACCAGGGTGCAGTGGGCGCACTCGTTGTCGTCGAGCAGATGCCGTTTCTCCCGGGACGCCGGCGGCAGGGCGCCGAGGTCGGCCGTCTCCTCGTCGCCGTTGCCGTCGAACAGACCAAGCGTCCACCAACCGCCCTTTTTCCCTTGGCCGCTGCTGTTTGTCTGGTCACCGTTTTTCCCCTCATCTGGGATGATGTCGGTGCGGACAATGCCGTCGCTGCGGACAATGCCGTCGCTGCCCGGCATGGCTTGGCCGGTGCCGACCCCGGTGAAGGAGAGGGGCGCGGCGCTGCCGTCGGTCACCGTGAAGGTGGCGTCAAGGGAACCGTCGGCGCGAAACAGGGTAAAGCCCTTTTCCTGTTCCACCACGGTAAAACAGCGCATCTCCCGTTGCCCCCAGTCGTCGTAGGAGAGGCAGAGGGTGTTGTCCGCGGTCAGTTTCCAGCGGCCGCCGGTTTTTTCGCCGACACTGTTGCGGCCCGACAGGGTGCCGTTGTCGTGCAGGGTCACATCCGCCTCGATGGCGTTGTCCCAGGAGGAGACGTGGATGGTGCGATCCGTCACCAGGGCAGCGACGTCGGAGCTGGTCAGCTGCCGCGCCCCCTGACCCAGGGCGTCGTCCATGGTGAGGCGTTTGCCGCAGGCGGACAGGGAGAGCGGCAGGGCCAGGGCCAGACAGAGGAGAAGTTGTCGTTTCATGGTGGGCTCGTGATGACGATGGATGGTGGACCGGCAATGCGTTGTCGTATCGGCGCAGCTTACCATTAACCGCTGCGCCGATCAACGGGAAATGAGAATGGCCTCAGCTGTCCTGATAAAAGGCGCAGACCATGAGCGGCATGGCATGGGGGGCCGCGGTGAGGCGGCCGGCAAAGGCGGCGATGGTGCGGTGGGCGAGTTCCCGCCACGACGGCCGCCCATATGGCGCCAAGCGGAGCAGATTGAGAGCCGTCACCGAGTTGGCCGCCGGTTCCGCGGCATCGTAATCGTTTTTCATGCGGGCGATGAGGCCGGTCTCGGTGACGGCGGTCTCGAAAAAGCCGCCGTGTTCCTGATCGGCAAAAAGTGCAATCTGCTTTTCGGTCAGGCTGAGGGCGGCCTGCCGGTATGGCTCATGCCCCGTCGCCTCGGCCAGATCAAGCAACCCTTGGACAAGAAAGGCATAGTCGTCGAGCTGGCCGGTGATACCGGTTTGCCCGGCCCGAAAGCGACGTTGCAGGGTGGTGGCGTCCGGATCAAAAAATGTTTGCAGGAGAAAGTCGGCGGCCTTCTGTCCGGCGTCGCGGTAGAGCGCGGTGCCGGTTGCGGAAAAGCCGGCGGCCAGGGCGGAGAGCATCAGGCCGTTCCAGGAGCAGAGGATCTTGTCGTCGCGATGGGGGCGGGGGCGTCTGCTCCGGGCCAGCAAGAGGCTGGCGCGGGATTGGGCCAGCCGCCTGTCGATCTCCTCCGGCGGAAGGCCGAAATGGACCGCTGTTTCCTTGCGGCTGCGGGCGCGATAGAGAATGTTGGCCCCAACGAATTCGCCGTGCGGGTCCTCCATGGCATTGCCGCCGGGTTCGATGCCATAGGCAAAGCAGAAAAGAGCGGCCTCCGCCGGGCCGAGCAGTTGCTGGACAGCGGCGTGCCGCCACAGATAAAAGGCGCCCTCGCCGTGGCGGGCCGGGTCGTCCGGGTCGGCGCTGTCCGCATCCTCGGCGGCGTAAAAGCCGCCGGCCGGATCACGGAGGTCGCGGAGAACATAGTCGAGGGTCTGTTCGCCGATGCGGCGGAAAAAGGGATCAGCGCTGTCGGCAGCGACGCGGAAGTAGAGAGCGGCGAGCTGGGCCTGATCGGAGAGCATCTTCTCAAAATGGGGAATATGCCAGCGATTGTCCACCGCATAGCGATGAAAGCCGCCGCCGAGCTGGTCGTAAATGCCGCCCTCCGCCATTTTCCTCAGCGTAGTCAGGGCCATGTCCAGGGCCGGCTCGCTGCCGGTTCGCTCGTGCCAGGTCAGGAGAAAGGAAAGTGTTGCCGGCCGCGGAAACTTGGGGGCCGGGCCGAAGCCGCCGTATTGCCGGTCGTAATCGTCCGCCAGCTCGGCAAAGGTTTTTGCCGGAAGATCGGCGCTCAGGCAGGCGCCGGGCGTCGGCCGGGCCAGAGCGCGGATGTGGTCGGTGAGGGCGGTGGCGGTGTCGGCGATGCCGTCGGGGTTGTCGTTCCAGGCCGTGATCAGCGCGGTGAGAAGATCGAGAAAACCCGGGCGGCCGAATTTCGACCGGGGCGGGAAATAGGTGCCGGCATAGAAGGGAGTGCGATCCGGCCGGAGAAAGACCGACATCGGCCAGCCGCCCCCGCCGGTCAGGGCCTGGGTGGCGGCCATGTAAATGCGGTCGATGTCCGGCCGCTCCTCCCGGTCCACCTTGACGGCGATGAAGTGGCGGTTGAGGTAGTCGGCAATGACCGGATCCTCGAAGGATTCGCGGGCCATGACATGGCACCAGTGGCAGGTGGAGTAACCGATGGACAGAAAAACGGGCCGGTTCCGGCGAGCGGCCAGGGAAAAGGCCTCATCTCCCCAGGGTAGCCACTGGACCGGATTGAAGGCATGCTGCTGCAGATAGGGACTTGCTTCATTGAGAAGGCGATTGGCCGGCTCTTCAGTCATGACGGGATCTCCTCATGGCTCACGCACGCCATCGCCCTCAAGCACCAGTTCGAGGGGTTGGTGGTCGGAACTGAGCAGGTCGAAGTGGCAGGAAGCGGAACGGATATGGAGGCCGCGGACAAAAACATGGTCCAGCGCCTGGCCGAGGCAGCGGGAACGGCCGTCCGGTTCAAAGACGGCAAGCTCCATCCGCAGATTGGATGTCATGTCCTGGAGAAAGTCGATCCGGCTGGCCAGCCAGGTGTTGAAATCACCGGCCAGCAGGGTGGGGCCGTCATGACGATCGATTTCCTCTTCGAGCTGATGCATCTGCCGTTTAAACTTATTGATCCGGACAAAATTGATGGCATGGACATTGAGCACCAGAAGCTGCTGCTCACAGCCGACCAGCCGGTAGCGGGTGCCGACGGCCATCTTCGGCAGCCGCACCAGCGGTTCGTAAGCGGGAGAGCGGAGAAAGAAGAGATCGGTGGGCGCGGCCCGACTGCCGGTCATCACCCCGACATCGATGTCGTGCAAGCGGCGGGTAAAGCCTGCGGCCAGATCCCAGCGCAGCCCCGGCGACTGGTGCAGCATGCGCAGCATGGCGGGCCGCAGGAAGACCTCCTGGAGCAGGACCAGATCCTTGTTGATGATCATCCGGCGGAAATCCGTGGCCCAGCCGCTCCGTTTCGCCTTGTAGATATTCCAGACCAGCACGGAAAAGCGGGGTGTGATCGCCGGCACCGCCGGCGCGCCGATGGTGGTCAAAACGTCCGCATGGTCGGGTATGAGGTGGGTGAGCCCTTTCATTTTTTGAACATACAGAGCCCAAAGCCGGGCGTCAAGATGGCAAATGCGGGGCAAGGCGGGAAGCTTTCCGTCCTCCGTTTGCATGGAAAGTGCGGCAAAATCGATCATTCGTCATCTGCTGTGCAATTTTTTCTTGCCAAGAGCTGTTTTTTCGGGGTACAAGGAAAAGTGCTATTGTCAGATGAGATGGGGCGTCAGGCGGGAGCGGGGGAAAATGCTCTCGAAAACCCTGGCGGATCCTGACCGGCTGGCAATAGGGGACAAGGATTCCATGGGGGAATCCGTTGTATTCATCTTTAAGGAAAAGGAGATTCGAGATGAAGAAAATTATTTCCACCGTTGCCGCCCTCGGCCTTGTTGCCGGGATGGCGGCCACCGCTTCCGCCATGGATTTTTCCATGACCGGCAAGTATGTCCTCGAAGGCTACATGCTGAACAACGCCGACGGCGTGGGCTTCAACCCCTATGATGACGACGCCGGCACCGACTCCGCCTGGGTACAGACCATGCTGATCAAGCCGACCCTCAAGGTTAACGACAAGATCTCCATGTTCTCCGAGATTCGTTTCGCCAAGGACTCTGACTGGGGTGACGACTGGACCCAGGCCCAAGAGAAGGCCGGCGATTTTGACGAGAACGGCATCGACGTCGAGCTCCTTTACATGGAGTACATGTCTCCGGTCGGTAAACTGCGCATGGGCCGTACCCCGGCCGGCGCCTGGGGCAGCGACTTCGTCAGCACCACCCGCAACTCCAACCGTTTCATGTGGTGGCCGAGCTTTGTCGCCGAGCCCTTCAGCCTCTGTGTTTTCACCGAGAAGGTTGACGAGAACGACTGGGACAGCTCCGACTCCGACGCTGACAACGATCTCTATGAAATCGACCTGACCTACAAGGTCGATAACATGAACCTGCGCGTTGCCTATGACTATTTCAACTACAAGAGCAACTCCACCTATGACCGTCAGGACAACCGCCTGAAGGCCAATGCCGACATGAAATTCGGCAACATCGCCGTGGTCGGCGAGTGGGGCTGGCAGTTCGGCGACTGGCGTGACTATGACGCCTCCGCCATGGAGGATATCGATGTCGACGCCATGGCCTTCATGCTCGACGTCTCCACCCAGATCGACAAACTCAACGTCGGCATGCTCTACTTCTGGGCCGAGGGTCAGGACGACAGCGACGACGAGATCACCGGCGCCATGCTCGGCACCCTCGATGACGGTATCGGCGACGACTTCAACCCCTACTATATTCTCACCGGCGACCACACCGGCATGCTGAACAGCGACGAGTACAACGACGATCCGCTGATGGCGATCGGCGGTGTTCACAGCATCGGCGTTTATGCCGATTTTGCCGTTTCCGACAAGCTGACCCTGCATGGCGCGCTGGCCTATGCCTGGGCGGATGAGGAAGAGACCATTGCCGACGATATCGATGACGAGTACGGCTGGGAGATCGATCTCGGCGCCAAGTACAAACTGCTCGACAACCTGACCTACGAGCTGCGCGGCGCTTACTTCAACACCGGCGACTTCTTTGACGATGTCAACGGCGACATGGATGCCGATGACCTCTACCTCGTCAGCCACCACCTGACCATGACCTTCTAATTGCTGTCTGATTAGAGCGGTTGCGAAAAAGCCCTGCCTCGCGCAGGGCTTTTTTTTGTTGACAGCCCGCATTCCACCGGACTCTCTCTTTCATGGCCTTCCCCATCGATCATATCCTCACCGTGCTCGCCGCCGAGGTCGCCACCTACCAGGTGCCGGTGGTTGATCTCATCGCCGTGCAGAGCCAAGACCCCTTTCAGGTGCTGGTCGCCACCATTCTCTCGGCCCGCACCAAGGATGAAACCACCGCGGCCGCTGCGCACCGCCTCTTTGCCAGGGCGTGGGATGTCGCCGCCCTGGCCGCTCTCTCGGAAGAGGAAATCGCCCGGCTCATCCATCCGGTTGGTTTTTTTCGCAACAAAGCGGCCTATCTGGCCCGGTTGCCGGCGGCGCTCGCCCCTTTCGGCGGCCGGGTTCCCGACACCATCGAGGAGTTGCTGACTTTGCCCGGCGTCGGCCGGAAAACCGCCAACCTGGTCCTGGCGGTGGCCTTCCGAAAACCGGCCATCTGCGTTGACACCCATGTCCATCGCATCATGAATATCTGGGGCTATGTCGCGACCCGAACGCCGCTGGAAACAGAGATGGCGCTCCGGCAAAAATTGCCGGAAAAGCACTGGCTGACCGTCAACTCCATCCTGGTCGCCTTCGGCCAGGGCACCTGCCGGCCGGTGGCGCCGCACTGTGATCGCTGTGTGATTCGGACGGAGTGCCCGCAGATCGGGGTAACGCCGCGCAGAATCAGGGCCACGGACCCGGCGGCGGCAGGGAGTAGGGCACTTAAGCTGATCAGCTGGAACGTCAACGGCGTCAGGGCGGTTGAAAAAAAGGGTTTAATCGGGCAACTCCGTGAATTTGACGCCGATATCATCGCCCTGCAGGAGACCAAGGCCCAGCAGGAACAGCTGAGCAGCGAACTGACGACCATCGACGGCTACCACTCCTACTGGTTTTCCGCTGAGCGCAAGGGCTATTCCGGAGTGGCGATCTACAGCCGGATCACGCCGCTGCAGGTACGGCACGGAATCGGCAAGCCTGAGTATGACCGGGAAGGTCGGGTGCTCACCCTGGAATTTTCCGATTTTTTCCTGGTCAACATCTATTTCCCCAATGCCGGTGAAGGCCTGAAGCGGCTTGATTACAAGCTTGCCTTCAACCACGCCCTCCTCGATTTCCTCGGCGGACTGGACCGGGAAAAAACCCTGGTGGTATGTGGTGATTTTAATGTGGCGCACCGGGAAATCGACCTGAAAAATCCGAAAAGCAATGAAGGAAACCCAGGCTTCACCCCGGAGGAGCGGCGCTGGATGGATGATTTTCTCGCTGCCGGCTTTGTCGATACCTTCAGGATATTCCATCAGGAGGGCGGCCAATATACCTGGTGGAGTTACCGGTTTAATGCCCGGGCCAAGGATATCGGCTGGCGCATCGACTATTTTTGCGTCGATGAAAGGAGCAGGGCACGGGTGCAGGATGCCTTTATCCTGAAAGAGGTGATGGGTTCGGACCATTGCCCGGTGGGAATTGTGCTGGGCTGAGAAACAGGGGCAGAAAAAGAGAGGGGCCAGTGCCGCAGCTGCGCGAAGGAGGCCAGACCGCTCGACATCAGGGAGGATGAATTTTTTTACCGGTCGTGCTCCTCATTCAGAGTATCTGTCAGCAGGGCGCGCAGCGTCCGTAAATTTACGATATCCTCGGCCAGGTCAGAACCTTTTGGGGTTTCCAGGGTCATGGGGTGATGCCGGAAACGGGGATCGTTGAGCAGCAGGCGGAAACCGGCGAGGCCGATATGACCCTGGCCGATATGCTCGTGGCGGTCGACCCGACTGCCCAGTTCCCGTTGACTGTCATTGAGATGGAAAAATTTGACCCGCGTTATCCCGCAGGTGCGGTCAATGGCCGCCATGGTGGCATGATATGCCGCCGCGTTGCGCAGATCATGGCCGGCAGCAAAAAGATGACAGGTGTCGAGGCAGAGGCCGAGCCGGTCGGCGAAGGCGGAGCTGGTGAGGAGAAAGGCAAGCTCGTTGAACGTTGCGCCCAGGGCGTTGCCCTGCCCCGCTGTGTTTTCCAGCAGCACCATGACCGCCTCCGCCCCGCGCGCCGCGGCAAAGGCCTGGTCAAGATGGCAAACCAGCCGGATGAGACCCTGTTCGGCGCCATCGCCGCCATGGGAGCCGGGGTGCATGACCACAAACGGGATGGCAAGCGCCGCACTGCGTTCGAGTTCGGCGGTCAGCGCCAGGACGGACTTGCGACGCACCTCCGCATCGGGAGAGGCCAGGTTAATGAGATAGGAGGTATGGGAGGCGATCGGCCAGTTTCCCCAGCTCTGCCATGCGGCGGCAAAGTCGGCTCGTTCTTCGGCGCTGATCGGAAGGGTCTGCCACTGCCGCTGGTTGCGGGTGAAGATCTGCAGGGCGCGGCCGCCGACCCGAGCAATGCGAGTGATGGCCAGCTGAAGGCCGCCGGCCACCGACATATGTGCACCAAGAAGAGGCATGGTTTTTTGCGATCCGAGATTCAAGAAGCAACAAAGGGCCGGGGTGTTTTGCTCGAAGTTTTGTTCAAGCGTGGTTGACCTTGCCGGGGCCGGTTTCTCCGGCGGTAACTATCCAGCTTCGTGCCGCGGAATGAGTATAAGCTGGCGGATAATTTCTTTGAACACTGTGGGGACGATGGTACAGTATTGCGCATGCCCACCTATCACCGTCATGATATAAACAGATTGCTCGCGGAAATCAAGAAGGGCGAGGTCCACCCGGTTTATCTGCTTTTCGGCGAACGCTACCTGTGCCGGGAGGCGGCCGAGGCGATTGCCGGCCAGCTTCTGCCTGATGAAAAAGAGCGCGATCTCAAGCTGATGAAGATCGACGGCGACGGGGAAAATGTCGGCCGGACGATCAGTCGGCTGCTGACCTACAGCCTGTTCGCCGGTCGTCAGGTCTTCCGGGTGCTGGACTCGAAAATTTTTTATTCCAGGCTGGTGGCCAAAAATTTCTGGGAAAAGGCGAAAAAGGCGGCGGATGAGGCCAATCCGGCGAAGGCCGGTCGGTATCTTCTCAAGATGCTCCAGGCCGCCGGCCTTGGCGTCGATGAACCGTTGACGGAGCTCTCTTCGGCTCAATGGAAAAAGCTGTTCGGTTTTGAACGGCCGGACGATGTCGCCTGGTGCGCCGAGGTGGCTGTACCGGTTGCGGCCGGCAATGGTGGCGGCGGGGCGGATGACGCCTTACTGCTTGATGCTCTGGAAAAAGGCTGGCCCAGCGACAATATCCTGCTGCTGACCGCGGAGGCAGTGGACAAACGGAAAAAAGTGTTCAAGAAAATCGAGGAACGGGGCGCGGTTGTTGACCTCTCGGTTGACAGCGGAACCTCGACTGCGGCCCAGAAGGACCGGGACGCGGTGATTCGTGATCTGGTCATCACCACCTTGCGGGATATGGGAAAAAAGGCCGGGGCCGGGGTCGTTGACGTCCTCCTTGACCGCGTCGGTTTTCATCCGGTGGCGGCGGTCCGGGAGACGGAAAAGCTGGCCCTGTTCGTCGGCGAGCAACAAATCGTCCGGCAGGAGGATGTGCTGGCCATTATCGGTCAGACCCGGGAGGAGGCAATCTTTCAGCTCAACGACGCGGTGGCGGCGGCGGATCTTGCCCGGGCTGTGGCGCTCGTTGTCCGGCTGCGGGACAGCGGCATCCATCCCCTCGCCCTGGTGGCCGGACTGCGTAACCTGCTGCGCCGCCTTCTCTTTATCCGCGCCTTACGCGAAAAGGAGTCGCCCCGCTATGAGCCGGGCCTTTCGTTTCCCCTCTTTCAGAAAGGCTATCTGGCGGAGTTGAAACAGAGCACGCTCGGAACTTCCGTCCTGCTCGATGGTCATCCCTATGTGCTGTTTAAAGCCTTTCAGCAGGCGGGCAATTTTGATCTGACATCCCTGCGGACCGGCTTGGCCCTTTTGCTTGACGCGGAATTTCTTCTCAAGGGCAGCTCCCTGCCTCCCCATATCATCCTCGAGGATTTTCTTTTCCGTTTTCTCGACAAAACAGTAAAAAGTCTTTTTCCGCCACAGAGCGCACTGAGGACAGAGAAAAAACATCTTTAATTACAATTAGTTATTTTTGTGTGATCTGCGGTCTCTGTGGTAAATTTTCAGTTTTTGCGAGACCATCTTTCTTGGCAATCAGCCCGTCGGTGCCGCCGCCAGGGCAAAGTGAGCGGCTCTCTTGCCAGCTTTCGCGCAAGTGGTTACAATAGGAGCATGTTCTGCGGCGCGTGAACATGCAGCGCATCGGCAAGCGATGCGGGGAAAGGGAGAGACGAGGGACGAGAATGGCGGTGCCGGACAAGAAACGAGACAGCGGAGTGCTCGTCAAGGAGCGACAGAAGGTGGCGGAGCCGCCGCTCTACAAGGTGCTGCTGCACAATGACGACTATACAACCATGGACTTTGTCATTATGATCCTGGAAACGGTCTTTCACAAAAGCGCCGGCGAGGCGACCCGGATCATGCTCAATGTCCATCAGCAGGGGATCGGGGTGGCGGGGATTTACACCCGTGAAATCGCCGATACCAAGGTGCATATCGTCCATGATCTGGCCAGGAGAAATGAATTCCCTCTGAAGTGCTCCATGGAACAGGTGTGATTTCCAGAGGCATGAGAGTGAATACAGGGCTCAGCTGAAATCACGGCCCTGTCCCCCGTCATAACTGCAAGAAATGTATTCTTCTGACCCCTGACGCCTGACCCACAAAGGATAATATTATGATTAATCAGCAGGTGGAAATGGCCCTTGTCATGGCCATCCGGGAAGCGAAAAAACGCCGGCACGAGCATGTCACGGTCGAGCATATTCTCTTCGGGTTGCTGCATGATGAGCTGGCGATCCGCATCATCCAGGGTTGCGATGGGGATGTCGCCAATCTGAAGAAGGATCTGGATTCCTTTTTCATGCTGAATCTCCCGGTCCATTCGGAAGGCACGGCACAGGATCCGGTGCAGACCATTGGTTTCAACCGCGTCCTGCAGCGGGCCATTGCCCATGTTCAGAGCTGCGGCAAGGGCGAAGTCGATTCGGGGGACGTCCTCACCGCCATTTTTTCCGAACCCGAGTCCTTTGCCGTCTATTTTCTCGAAAAGGAGGGGCTGAGCCGTTTCGACGTGGTGCAGTATATCTCCCACCGGCTGCCGGCCACTCCGGTCGCCCTGCCCCGGGAGGAAACGAAAAAGGAGAAGGCAAAACCGGGGGGGAACGCCCTGGAAAAGTTTACCGTCAGTTTTTCCCGGCGGGCGGCGGAGGGACTCATCGACCCATTGATCGGCCGCGAGCAGGAATTGACCCGGGTGATGCAGATCCTCTGTCGGCGGCGGAAAAACAACCCGCTGCTGGTCGGTGAGCCGGGGGTGGGCAAAACCGCCATTGCCGAGGGACTGGCCCTTCGTATTCACGAGGGCCGGGTACCCGATCTGCTTGCCGGCGCGGCCATCCATCTCCTCGACGTCGGCGCCCTGCTCTCCGGCACCAAATACCGCGGGGATTTTGAGGAGCGTCTGAAGGGTATTATCGCCGAGGTCGAGAAGCAACCGAACATTATTCTGGTCATTGACGAGATTCATACCATCGTCGGCGCCGGCGCGACCAGCGGCGGCAGCATGGACGCCTCCAACCTGCTCAAGCCGGCGCTCCAGTCCGGCTCCCTGCGCTGCATCGGCTCCACCACCTACGAGGAGTATAAGAACTACATCGAAAAGGATCGGGCCCTGTCCCGCCGCTTTCAGAAGATCGATATCACTGAGCCGTCGGTTGAGGAAACCCGGGCGATCCTGACCGGACTCAAATCCCGTTACGAGGAACATCACGGTGTCCGCTTCTCCGGCCCGGCATTGCGGGCGGCGGCGGAACTGGCGGCGCGCTATATCAATGACCGGTTTTTGCCGGACAAGGCCATCGACGTGCTGGACGAGGTCGGCGCCTCCCTGCGGCTGGAAGGAAAGGCTCGCCGGCGCCGCAGCGTCACCGTGCGCGACATTGAAACGGTGATCGCCCGCATGGCCCGGATCCCGGCCAAGAATATCTCCGGCTCCGACATGGAGCAACTCAAAGGGCTGGCCGCATCGCTCAAACGGGTTATTTTCGGACAGGATCATGCCGTCGACGCCTTGGTTACGGCAGTGAAACGAGGCCGGGCCGGACTGAAAGAGCCCGATCGTCCCACCGGGTCCTTTCTCTTTGCCGGCCCGACCGGGGTCGGCAAGACCGAGGCGGCGCGTCAGCTGGCCCAGGCGCTTTCCGTTCATTTCGAGCGTTTCGACATGAGCGAGTACATGGAAAAGCATGCGGTGGCCCGTCTGATCGGGGCGCCGCCCGGCTATATCGGCTTTGATCAGGGCGGGCTGTTGACCGACGCCATCCGGAAGCATCCTTACTGCGTGCTGCTCCTTGATGAAATTGAAAAGGCACACCCGGATATCTTCGGCATCCTCCTGCAGGTGATGGATCATGCCACCCTCACCGATAACGCCGGCCGCAAGGCGGATTTCCGCAATGTCGTTCTCATCATGACCACGAATGCCGGGGCCCGGGAGATGGCGAGTCAGTCCATCGGTTTCATGTCGAGTAAAAAAGGACGTGACATGAAAGCCATTCATGATATGTTTTCTCCTGAGTTCCGCAACCGGCTCGATGCGGTGATCTCCTTCAATCCGCTTGAGGCGGCGGTGATGAAGAGGATCGTTGACAAGATGATAGGTGAGCTCGGTGAGCGGCTGGCGGACCGCAACGTCACCATTTCCCTGTCTGACCGGGCGCGCACCCGACTGGCCGAGAAAGGCTATGACCCTGATTATGGGGCCCGCCCCCTGCGCCGTCTGGTGATGACGGAAATCGGCGACAAAATCACCGATGAAATCCTCTTCGGCTCCCTGAGTCGGGGCGGCGCGGTGCTGGTGGATTGGCGCGAGTCTGAGTTTGTTTTTTCCTGCCAGGCAGCAAGCGGATAACCGGCGGCGTCCGATAAAAAATGGAACTTTCCGGCTTGAAATCAATCACCTAGGTATTTGGCCCATGTTTCGAGCGTAAATCCCGGTCCACTTTCGGCAGGCGGCCGCTGTCCCCTTTGTTCTGGTCAGCGTGGCCGGGATTTTTCTCAATTTATCAAATTTCTGCAAAAAGGATCTCTCATGAAAGATGCGAAAAAGGTGTATCTGACCGCTGTGCTGGCTGTGGGGCTGGCCGTTTCCGGCTGCTCTGATCAGGGTGACAAAAAGGCCGAGGCCCCGGCTCCGGCCGCGCAGCAGGAGGCGGCGGTGCAAGCCCCGGCCCAGGAGGTGAAACAGGTTCCGCCGGTGCAGGTTGCCGAGGCCGCGACCCTGGAAGGGACGGTTCTCGAAACCTTTGACAGCGGCGGCTATACCTATATCCATCTCGATACCGGCAGTGAAAAACTGTGGGCGGCGGTAGGGCAGACCACGGTGGCCGTCGGCGACAAGGTCAGCCTGCAGAACGGACCGGTGATGACCGATTTCTACAGTAAAACCCTGGACCGCACCTTCCCGGAGATTATCTTTTCCGGCGGTTGTCAGGTGGCCGGGGCTCAGAATGCGGCAGCCCCGGCGGCCGCACCGGCCGGATTTGCCGAGGCGTTGCAGGGTGAGGGAGCAGCTCCCATGACCCCACCCGCCGGCATGGGGGAGGATGCCAGCGGTGGCAGTGTCAGGGCGGTTACCCCGGTGCAGGAGGTCAAGGTTGACAAGGCCGAGGGAGAAAACGGCTACCGGGTCGAGGAGGTCCATGCCAAGGCCGCCGAGCTGGCCGGCAAAAAGGTGAAAATCCGTGGCAAGGTGGTCAAGGTGTCGCCGAATATCATGGGGCGCAACTGGATCCATCTGCAGGACGGTACCGGTGATGCCATGAAGAACAGCCATGATCTGGTGGTGACCACCAACGAGACGGCAGAACTCAACACCGTCGTCATGATCGAAGGCGTGGTCGCCAAGGACAAGGATTTCGGCGCCGGGTACTTCTACGATGTTCTTGTCGAGGAGGCGAAAATAACACAATAGTTTTATAGTATTTAAAGTGCCTAAAGTGCCTTAAGTGCCTAAAGTACTTAAAGTGCCTTAAGTACGTAAAAAGCCACTCAAATACTTAAAGTGCCTGAAGATATTGTTTGCCTTATTCGACAAAACCTTTATTTTAAGGCACTTAAGGCACTTAAGGCACTTAAGGCACTTAAGGCACTTAAGGCACTTAAGGCACTTAAGGCACTTAAGGCACTTAAGGCACTTAAGGCACTTAAGGCACTTAAGGCACTTAAGGCACTTAAGGCACT